>CANSQM010000070.1 GCA_947649205.1 uncultured Enterorhabdus sp. | reverse complement strand
CCTTGAGGGCCGCGGGCGCCGCCGGGGCGCCGGGGGCGGCCTTAGCGCCGCTCAGGTACGGCGTGAAGTCGCAGCCGCAGAACGGGCAGGCCTTCAGCTCGATACCGCCGACCGCTTCGATGGTCTTGCCGCACTCAGGGCACTGAGCGGGGCCGGCCGAGGCCACATCTGCTGGTCTGAAGCACATAGTGGTTCTCCTTCTTCTCGGGTGCGAAGCGCAAAGGGCGCAGCGCACCTGCCAATAGTACTGCTATCCGCGCGAGCCGCTCCCACGGCCGCGGGGTAACCGAATGGGTGGGGCCTGGAGGACGCCCCGGAGCACGGGCCGCCGGGCCGGACGCCTTGCGGCGCGGGCCCGGCGGGCGCAGCGGGCCTTGCGCCTAGTAGATGCCCACGTTCGCCATGATGATCATGACCACGAGGGCGCACATGCCGGCACCGATGGAGATGGCGGCGATGTGCTTGTAGGAGTTCTTGTGGTTCAGGCCCATGGCAGCGAGCATGCCGAACATGGCGCCGGAGTTGGGCAGCGCGCCGCCGATCGTGGCGGAGGTGGCGATGATCTTCGCCAGGGCCGCGGGATCCACGCCGGTGGCCAGGTAGGGCTCCAGGAAGTTCTGGGCGATGATGCCCACGGCACCGGAGCCGGAGCCCATGATGCCGCCGAGGGCCGCGGCCATGGTGGCGGCGGACACGTAGGTGCCGCCGGGCATGTTGAAGATGGCCTCGTAGATAACCGTGAAGCCCACCGAGGCGGCGGCCACCGTGCCCACGCCCACCGCAGCAGAGGTGAACACGGCCGGGCCCACGCCGGCCACGGCACCCTTGCCGAGCGCGTCGCGGATGGAGGGCACGTACTTGAAGAAGCAGGCGATAGAGGCGATGATGCCGGCCAGCATGCCGATGTACACGACGTTCTTCATGCCGGTGGCGGAGAGGCCGATGATGACGGCGATCAGAATGATGAGCGGCAGCAGGGCCAGACCCACGCTCGGGATGTTCTTATCCTCTTCCACGGCCACATCGTCGGCGTCGGCCACGAAGTGCTCGCCTTTGGCCTCAGCGCGCTTCAGGGCGAACTTGATGTAGACGCAGCTCACCGCAATGGCGATGATGGAGCCCACGATGCCCATGATGGGGGCGGCGGTGAGCGACACGCCGCAACCGTTGGCGGCGTTGATCCAGGCCACGGCCGGCACGCCGGGGATCATGGCCATGGTGAACGAGCAGGCGCCCAGGGTCCACGCGGCGCAGAACAGGTGCCACGGGATGTTGCACTCGCGGAACATCGGGCGGGCCAGCGGGATGAGGGCGAACATGGCCACGAACATCGAGATGCCGGCATAGGTGAGCAGAGCGCCCACAGCCGAAATGCCCAGCAGCACGAAGTACGGGCTCTTCGTTCCCACCTTGGCCATGATGGCCTGGGCGATGGCCTTGGCGGCGCCCGACTTGTCCATGAACTCGCCCATGATGGCGCCGCCCATGAAGATCATCAAGTTGCCGCGGATGAAGCCGGCCAAGCCGGTGGCGTAGGATGTTTCGGTGCCCACCATGGTATTCATGATGTCCATGCCGTTGGTGAGCGCGATGACGATGGCCGTGACGATGGACGTGATGAGCACGTTCCAGCCGCGCATGGCCGCGATGACGAAGAAGACGAGACCGGCGACGATGCCGATAACTCCGATCCACTCCATTTCTTTCCCCTTTCAAATTAACGAACGATTTCCCCTAAGTTCACTTGCAGGTCCTCCACACCCGGAAGTAAACGTAGACGATAGCAAAAGGGCGGCGGGGTGCAAGCACGGGCCGCCGCCCGAGTTGGCTTTGTCGCACGAACGACGTCGGTGTCTCCTACGCCATGTCGTTGCGCGTGGCGCGCATGAGCTCGATGACGGAGCCGTGCTTCATCTTCAGCTCGTCGCGGCCGATGGTGCCCTCGTCGAAGACCTTCAGATCCTCTTCGCTTTCGAACATGGTGCCCAAGTCGCCGCGCTGCTGGTTGAGCGCGATGGCCTCGTCCACATCGTAGGGAAGCAGCGGGGTCTTCTCGCGGGGGTTCCAGATGATGAAGGCCGGGTTGGTGGCATCCGGCGCGGGCATGCCCTCGCAGTAGCGCACATCGCCGTACTTCTCGATGAGCGCATCAAGCGGGCCGAAGTCGAAGGCGCGCAGAGGGCAGCTCATGGTGCAGGCCGGCTGCATGCCCTCGGACAGGCGGTCGACGCACATGGTGCACTTGCTCATCTTGGCCGTCGGCTCATCGGTCGCGAACTTCGGCGCGCCATAGGGGCACGCGTCGTAGCACTTACGGCAGCCGGTGCACTTGTCCTGGTCCACCAGAACGGCCCCGAACTCGTCCTCCTTGTACAGGGCGCCGCTCTCGCACACCGCCACGCAGGCGGGGTTCTCGCAATGGGCGCAGGAGAACGCCAGCGAGTGAAGACGGATGGCCGGGAACGTGCCCGACTCCCACTCGTAGACGGTCATCCACTTCTCGGCGCCGGGATCAATATCGTTCCAGTCCTTGCAGGCGATGCTGCAGGCCTGGCAGGCGTAGCAGCGGTTCATATCGAAAAAGAATCCGTACTGGGTCATAGTTCCTCCTCTCGGATGCAATCGGCTAGGCGTTCTCAACGGCGGTCACGGGATCGGCTCCGATGGCGGCAGCCTCTTCGGCCGCCTCGGCCCGGGCGCAAGCCGCCTCCAGGGCCACGGCCGCGGCGTCGCGGTCGCCCTGGGCACGGGCGAGGCGGTCGCGGCATGCCACGGCCACCGACGCACCGCGGGCGCCTCGCCCGTGCCC
>CANSQM010000069.1 GCA_947649205.1 uncultured Enterorhabdus sp. | reverse complement strand
GTTCCGAACCTGGTCAGGTCCGGGAGGAAGCAGCCATAAGGGACCGCTGACGAGCGCCCATACCTATTCGGGGCACTTTTTCATGGCATTACGCGCCGCGGTTGCCGGCGCCGTTTGAAAGGTTCGAAGGCTCCATGGGCATTATCGACTTCTTCATCAATCTGCTGAAGGATCCGCGCGGGTTCATCGCCGGATGGATCATCGCGCTCGGGCCGGTGTGGGTGTACACGCCGCTGTTCCTCATCGTGTTCGTGGAGACGGGACTTGTGTTCTTCCCGTTTCTGCCGGGCGATTCGCTTCTGTTCGCGGCCGGCGTGTTCTCCGCCGACGGCGGCGGCCTGAACGTGTGGGCCACCCTCGTCGTGTTCTGGTGCGCGGCCATTTTGGGCAACACCTCGAACTATTGGATCGCGCGCCTGTTCGGCAGCCGTATCATCGACTCGGGGAAGGTGAAGGCGCTCACGCCCGAGCGCATGGCCAAGCTCGACCACTTCTTCGAGCGCTACGGTGGCCTGACCATCATCATCACGCGCTTCATGCCGTTCTTCCGCACCTTCGCGCCCTTCATCGCGGGCACGGGGCATATGAACTTCGGGAAGTTCACGTTGTTCAATGCCATTGGCGGCGTCACCTGGGTGAGCCTGTTCGTGCTGGTGGGATACTTCTTCGGGGGCATTCCGCTGGTGCAGGAGCATTTCGAGGTGATCGTGCTGGGCATTGTGGCCGTGTCGGTGGCGCCGGCGTTCGTGGGCGTTATCAAGGCGGCGATGAGCAGTCGCCGCGCCAAGGCGGGAGACCCGGTGGCCCAGGCCGAGGAACGGGTGAGCGAGGCCGAGTACGAGCGCGAGCTGACCGAGGAGAAGGTGCTGCGTGCCGAAGCCGCGGCGAAGGCCGAGGCCCGCGCGCGGGTGGCTGCCGAGCGGCAGGCGTCTTCCGCATCTGAGGAGAAAGACGGGGAATAGGCTATGGCAGAGGCTCTCTACCGCAAGTACCGACCGCAAATCTTCGAGGACGTGGTCGGGCAGGAGCACATCGAGCGCACTATTAAGAACGCCATCGCCCAGGACAAGGTGAGCCACGCCTATCTGTTCACCGGTCCGCGCGGCACGGGCAAGACCACCACCGCGCGTCTTCTGGCCAAGGCGCTGCTGTGCGAAAACGGCCCCACTGCCGAGCCCGATGGCACGTGCGACGACTGCGAGATGATTGCCGCTGGCGAGCATCCGGATGTCTACGAGCTGGACGCCGCGAGCCGCACGGGCGTGGAGAACGTGCGCGAGGAGATTATCGGGCGTGTGCAGTTCGCCCCCACGCGCGGCCGCTACAAGGTGTACATCATCGACGAGGTGCACATGCTCTCGACGGCTGCCTTCAACGCGCTGCTGAAGACGCTGGAGGAACCGCCGAGCCATGTGGTGTTCATTCTGGCCACCACCGATCCGCAGAAGGTGCCCGAGACCATTCACTCGCGCTGCCAGCGCTTCGATTTCCGCCGCATCTCCACCGAGGCCATGGTGTCGCGCCTCGGCGCTATCTGCACGGCCGAGGACGTGGAGTTCGAGGGGGAGGCGCTCGAGCTCATCGCGCACCGGGCCGAGGGCGGCATGCGCAACGCGCTCACCTCGCTTGAGCAGCTCATCGCCTTCGGCGACGGCGCGGTGACTATGGAAGTGGCCGAGCGCATGCTGGGCGCGGTGGACTCCACCGATCTGGCCGATATCGTGCGGGCCGTGGGCGCGCGGGATGCGGCCGCGTGCTTTAAGTGGGTGGCCGAGTACGTGGAGACCGGTGCCGACATGGCGCAGTTTGTGGGGAATCTGGCCGAGCATGTGCGCAACATGTATGTGATGGCCGTGGCCGGCGCCGACGTGGTGCTGGATGTGAGCGAGTCGACGCGCCGCGAGCTGGCCGAGGAACTGCCGCTGTTCGGTCCCGACCGTCTGGCGCGGCTCTTAGAGGTGCTGGGCGATGTGGCGAGCGATCTGAAGACGTCCACAAATCCGCGGCTCACCTTCGAGATCGCCTTGACGCGCATGGTGCGCCCCGAGTCGGACACCACCTTGGAGGCTTTGGCGGAGCGCATCGAGCGATTGGAGCGCCAGTTGGCGGGTGCGGCCGTGGTGGCTGCGGTGTCCGCCGGCGCTCCGACCGTGCCGGCAAGTGCGCCTGCGCCGACGATGCCCATTGCCGCTCCGACTCCGGCCCCCGTGGCACCCGCTGCGCCAACGCCCGATCAGTCGGCGCCTGCTGCGCCGCCTGAGGCTCCGGCTGCTCCGGCGCCGAGTCCCGCTCCTGCGGCCCCGCCGCCCGCCGCCGCGCCGCCGGCTGCCTCCGAGGCTTCGCCGGCTGTTTCGGCTTCCGCGCCGGCGCCGCAAGCCGCGCCTGCTCCTTCTGTTTCGGCCCCTGCCCCTGCCCCTGCGCCAGCGCCCGCATCGGCCCCGGCTCCCGCGGCTGCTTCCCCGGTCGCCTCGGGCGCGGTGCCTCCCGAGGTGGCGGCCATCCTGGGCAATGCCGCTTCGCTGCAGCGGCTGTGGGCCGGCGTGCTCGCCTCGCTCAAGAAGTCCAAGGCCGCCTATGGCGTGCTGTTCATGAACACCAAGGCCGTTTTTGACGGTCGGGCCCTCATTGTGGAGTTCCCCGCCGAAAACGACTTCGCCTTCCGCGCGGTGCAGAAGCCCGATGTGCAGCAGGAGCTGGCTGCTGCCCTGCGCCAGGAGGCGCGCTGCGACATTCCCTTCGAGCTGCGTAAGGCCGGCTCGGGCGCGGGGGCGTTTGCCGCGGCGGCTGCCGTGCCCTCGGCCGGCGGGGTGGCCCAGCCCAATCCCGTAGCCGCTGCCGCCGCCCGTGCCGCGGCGAGCGTGGGAGCTTCCGCTGCCGCGCCGTCTGCTCCGCCGG
>CANSQM010000068.1 GCA_947649205.1 uncultured Enterorhabdus sp. | reverse complement strand
AAGCCGTCCTCGGTGTCGTCGGAGTACTGGGTGGACACGGCGGTGAACTTCATGGCGCCGACGTCGGCCCCGTTGCCGGTTTCCGCGCCCACGGGGTTGCCCGACGGATCGAGGCGCTGGTACTTGAAGGTGATCTTGTCGGCCTGGGTGAGGTCGTGCCCGTCGGGCGTGCGCAGCGGCAGGGGGAACATGGGTGCGCCCTTGCCGTCGTAGTACTTGCTGAGGCCGGCGAGGTAGTCGGCGTCCAACTCGAAGTCAGCGTAGCGTCGCAGTGTGCCGTCGTTGGTGACCCCGGGCGGCAGCGAGCTGTCGGCGGGGCGGAACAGCGGCAGCGGCGTGACGGGGGTGGGTTTGCCGTTCTCGTCCAGCTTGTCGGTGTCGAGGTAAGTGAACTCGACGGTCACCTCGCTGTTCTGCTTTACAATTTCTGGCAGCCACAGATACAGATGTCCCTTGTCGAATTCGGCCGGGGCGCCGTAATCGTAGGGCTCGCCGTCAACAAGCAGCTGCCATTTGGCGATGGGGTAGGCGCTCGTGCCTACATCGGACGTGAGATTGACCTCCACCATGGTGACGGTTTCTCCGCGGTCGTTCTTGGCCGTCCCGTCGAATCGGAAGTCTGCCACACCGTTTTGGTTGCCCATGGACCCGCCGGTGACAATCACCTGTAGGCCGGGGGCTCCCACATCGTTGAATATGGGATCCGATCGAGAGCCAGTCGGCAGAAGGGTTCCTCCGGTGAGAATGAGCTGGTAGGCCGAGCTGTTGCCGGCCGAACAGCCGCCTCCGAAGCCGTTGCCGTCGTTGCCGCCGAGCGACTCCACGAAACCGCCATTGATGCGAATATTCCCAGAGGGCGCCAAGGCCCCTGACCCGATGCCAGCGCCATGGCAGGCTCCCTGGGCGCTGACGCGGCCTCCGTTGATGGTGATCCACTCGTTCAGGCCCGTTCCGGGGCCGCAACGGCCGCTTCCGATGCCCGCGCCGTCGCTATTGGGGTTGGTGTTGCTTCCAGATTTCGCGACGATGAGGCCCCCATCGAAGGTCATATTGCCCGCAGGCTCGTCCTGGTCGCGATGAGCGATATCTCGAGGTGTGCCCAGGTAGTTCGATCCGATGGCTGCCGCAAGGGCCCCGCTCGGCGCCCATGCGTACAGCTCGCCCGGAAGATTGCTCTCCAGGGCGCTGAGGGGGTCGTTGCGGGAGACGGCCTTCCCGTTCGAGAGCGTGCAGTCGTAGGGAACCTTCCCGTTCTCGGGGACGATGTGCCGCCCGTCAGCGGTGCGGTTGAGCGTAGCGTCATCGATGATCAGGCTCGCGCCGGTGGGGCAGTGGAGGGCGGCGTGATCGATGTTCGTGGAGCACAGTTCGTTTCTCGTTCCGTCGCCGAGGATAATGGTGAGAGAGCCGCCGGCCTTGATGTCGACGGGCTGATCGCCCTCGATGCCTAGACCTTCCATTGCCATGAAAGCGTTTCGCCCCGCCGGGACAACGATGCTCGCGGAAGAAGGATTGGCGATGCGCCCAGCATCGGCGCCGGAGGTTATCTTCGTCTGATCGGTGTTTTGGATGGCGAAGTGAGCATCAGTGTTCACCGTGAGGGTTTTTGCCGAGGAATTGTAGGTGAAGTCGGCTGCGGTCACCGCGTCGCCGTCGATGCCCCAGATGGTGAAATCGCCAAGGGCGAAGGAGCCTGCGCTCGGGGCAGCGGTGGGCTGAGCTGTTCGGGGGCTCGCGGACACCGGAGTCGTCTGGGCGCATCGGAACGCCTCGCCCACGGTTCTCGCGACGAGATCGGCCGTCGCCCGTGCGTGGTCGCCTTCCTCAGAGGGTGTCACGACGGTCGGCTCTGGGGGATCGGAGATGCTGCCACCGGCGGCAATGCCGTCTGGGTCGCCGGGTGCGGGATCCTCGGCAGCGGAGAGGTCGTCTACGACCTCAGAAAACTCGATGGGGGGGGGTCTCCGTGATCTGGGCCTCCGGCTCGGCCAGGGCGACCGCGGGCGTCATGCCGCAGGCGAGCACCGCCGCCAATACGAGGCGCAGAAGCGACCCCTGTCGCTTCTCTCTCATGGTGGTTCTCCTTCTCTCATGGGTAAGAGTCCGCTGAATATACCCCTTCTGCCCGCTTTCCGCAACCCTGGGCGGCGCGGTCGAGGTTGCGAGCAGGCGCAGCCACCTGGCTTGCGAGAAAATCCGAGGGGCCTTTTAGCAGTAGAACGACAGGTCGCCGTCGAACACCCGACGCCACTTGTCGCAGATGTAGGCGTGGTTCAGCACGACGAGCTCCTTGATGTCCTCGAGATCCTTCGCGGGAATCTTCGATCGATTGTGGGCGACGAGGCAGCCGCCTGCGGCGGTGAGCCATATCTTCGTGGCGTTTTGCGAGGGCCTCTTCACCGCGACGTGTACGTGGACGGGCTCGCCGTTTTCCCCTACCCAGAAGAAGAGGATGTAGGGGCCGAACTCCAGGACCTTAGGCATGGGCCTTGCCCGCCTCGCGGGAGAGCCGGTAGATGAGCGGCGCGTTGTTCCGCACGATGTCGGTGAGGAAGCTCAGCTCCTCGCGGGTGAACCCCTCCGTGTCGTGCCATTGGCAGAGGGGGAGGGAGCAGGAGGCCGCGTCGAAGCCGCCGTCGACGGGGCGCTCCACGGCGATGCGCACGGTTCCGTCCTCCTGCGGGCTGGAATAGGCGATCTGCGTCTCGTCGTCGAGCTTCAGGTAGTTGTACATCATGGCCGCGCCCTTCCGAGAGTCCTTGCTGTGGGGCCATTATACAACGCGGCCGCGCAACCGGGCGGCGTGCATCCGCCCCTCCAGGTGGGAGCGGCCCCGGACGCTGCTGCATCCGGGGCCGCGCTGCGGGGCGTGGTGGCAAGCCCCTACCGGCTCGCGCGCTGGCGGCGGCGGGAGGCGAGCAGGGCCGCCCCGGCGGCCAGGGCGAGGGCCGCTGGTAGGAGCGCCGCTGCCGCCAGGGCGTCGCCGGTCTGGGCCAGCCTGTGGGCGATGGTGGTGC
>CANSQM010000067.1 GCA_947649205.1 uncultured Enterorhabdus sp. | reverse complement strand
GGGACGAGGCGGACAGCATATCGATGCCCATCTCCTTCACGTCGATGGGCTCGTGGCCGAAGGCCTGCACCGCGTCGGTGTGAAAGGCCACGCCGTGCTCGCGGGCGATGGAAGCCAACGCGGCAACGGGCTCGATGGTACCGATCTCGTTGTTGGCGAACATGATGGAGGCCAACGTAGTGTCGGGGCGGATGGCCGCCTCGAAATCGGCGGGGCGAACCAGGCCGTGCTCGTCCACGGGCAGATACGTCACCTCGAAGCCCTCCTTCTCCAGGGCCTCGCAGGCGTGCAGCACCGCATGGTGCTCGATGGCGCTCGTGATGAGGTGTTTGCCTTTGGCGGCGTTGGCCCGGGCAAACCCCTTGATGGCCCAGTTGTCCGACTCGGTGCCGCCGCTGGTGAAGTACACCTCGCGGGGCGCGGCGCCGATAAGGCCGGCCAAGGTCTCGCGGGCGGCGGCCACGGCGTCGGCGGCCTCCTGGCCGAGCGGGTAGATAGACGACGGGTTGCCGAACTGCTCGGTGAAGTACGGCAGCATGGCCTCCACCACCTCGGGGCGCACCGGCGTGGTTGAGGCGTGGTCGAGGTAGATCTGCTTCATGGGGCTCACGGTTCCTCGTTCTCTTTGCGATGGGGCCCTCGGCGCCGCTCGCTCCTCCGAGGGCCCCGCAGCCGTCCCATCTAAGTCTAGTAGTTTGCTAGGTTTTAATATAAACTGGAAAATGAGAATGTCAAGGAGAGAATGGTGGCCCTGTGAAGATATCAACGAAAACTCGCTACGGCATGCGCGTCATGCTCGATCTGGCCGAGCGCTACGATGCGGGCTGCACGCCCCTAAAGGACGTGGCAGATCGCCAGGGCCTCTCGAAAAAGTACCTGGAGCAGGTGGTCGCCCCCCTCACCGCAGCTGGCCTGCTTGCCGTTACCCGCGGCCACCAGGGCGGCTACCAGCTGTCGCGACCGCCCGCGCAGATCACCCTGGCCGATGTCATCGCCGCCTCGGAAGACGGTCTCGACCTGATGACCTGCACCAGCGACCTACTCGCCTGCGAGCGCGCCGACGCCTGCCCGAGTCGGCTTGTGTGGGGCGGCCTCCAAGACGCCGTGAACGCCTACCTGGAGAGCAAGACCCTCGCCGACATGGCGGCTTCGTAGCCTAAGGCCGTCTCCTCGCCTGCAAACCGCACGATGCCAAATGCTGCCGCAGCCCAGCAGGAGCGCGAGTTGCGAGCCTCTCCAACCCCCGACCGCACCGCTCAGGGTTGCGGAAAGCGGGGCGAAGGGGTATATTCGGGCGGACTCTTACCCACGAGAGAAGGAGATCCGACATGAGAGAGAAGCGACGGGGGTCGCTTCTG
The DNA here is from genome assembly GCA_947649205.1 of uncultured Enterorhabdus sp. Lineage (GTDB taxonomy): Bacteria > Actinomycetota > Coriobacteriia > Coriobacteriales > Eggerthellaceae > Adlercreutzia. The sequence goes on along the minus strand of CANSQM010000067.1, from coordinate 2,046 downwards.
AGCCTCGGCCTGGCGGCCGTGCTCGCCTGCGGGATGACGCCCGCGGTCGCGCTGGCCGAGCCGGAGGGCCAGGGCACACAGACCCCCCCCCATCGAGTTTTCTGAGGTCGTAGACGACGCTGCCGCGACCGGCGAGACCGCCCCAGTTGAGGCCGATCCGCCGGAAGACTCGCCCGACTCCGCAGATCCGTCGGGAGACGGCGCCCTCTCCCCTTCCACCCCCTCGGCGACAGCCGACCAGGCGCATCCCGATGTCACCTCCGTCGCCGACGCCATCGCGCGAGCAGCGCTCCCCCTCGTCGCCGCGACAGCTGACAGCCCAGCGGCGCCGACCGCCGACAATCCCCCTTCGGATTCACCCCGTGCGCAGGTGCCGCTCGACGACATCAACACCGGCAGCCCCCTGCCGCGTCCCTCATCGGCCATCGAGCTCGGCGGCCTGGTTTTCTGGGGCATCGACGGAGACACAGCCGAAGCCGGCGACTTCTCCTACAATAGCGCCGCCGACCAGGTGACCGTGCTGACGCCCAAGCACCTCGTCGTGCAGAACAAGAACATGGGCTCCTCCTGCACCACAAGCATCCTCATCCCCGACGGCACTGACGCGCGCATCGTGCTCAACGGCGTCTCCATCTCAACCTCCTCCAGTGCCATTAGCGTGGAACCCGGAGCCTCCCTCCACCTTGTGCTTGCCGACGGGACGCTCAACAGCCTGTTTGCCAGCCGCAATGGCGCCGCGGGCCTGCGATGCACCACGAGAGGCAAGCTCGTCATCGACGACACGGTGCCCAACAGCGGCATCGTCCCCGAGAACGGCGAGGTGAGCGTCGATGCGACCCTCGATGACGGAAAGACCCGGGTGAAACGGGGCGATCCCCTCAGCGTCCTTGCCAGCGACAACCCGGGAACCCTCGATGTCTCCTCGACCATGAGCAGCAACCTTGACGGTGCCTGCATCGGCGGCGGCCATTCCGAGGCGGGCGGCGCCATCACCATCGAGGGCGGCCGCATTCTCGCAAAGAAGCCCGTTACCGATGTCGGCGGCTCGGCCGGTATCGGCGGCGGCTCGTTTGGCGATGGCACCAGCATCGACGAGTGGATCACCATCAACGGCGGCTATATCGAGACCCAAGGCGGCTACCACGCAGCCGGCATCGGCGGCGGCGTACGCAACGGGAGCGCTGGCACGCGCTGCGGCAACATCCGCATCAACGGAGGCTACGTGAAGGCCACGGGCGGCGAGTGCTCGGGAGGGTTCGGGCAGGGTTGCTGCGCCAGCACCCGGGCCGACGGCTATCAGATCATCCTCACCGGCGGCACGCTCATCCCCTCGGCCGGCACCTGCGACATGGGTCAGACCGGCGTCAAGATCACCATTACCGGCGGCTCCATCGGCAATGGTGGCGACGTCGCGGACTTCCGGTTCCTCGGCGGCAACGGAGCCGAGGCCTACAACGGCGCGGGCGAGCCCATCGAGATGATCCAGGTGGACCTCAGATCCGACGTGGGCGAGAACACCTACAAGATCACCGACTGGCAGCTGCTCGTGGACGGCGAGCCCTACGACTACGGAGCGCCCGCCGAGTTCGACAAGGGGAACCTGTACCTGTGGCTGCCCAAGATCGTGAAGCAGGACAGCGAGGTGACCGTGAAGCTCACCTACCTGGACACCGACCATCTCGATAAGGACGGCAACCCCACCCCCGTCACGCCGCTGCCCCTGTTCCGACCCTCCGACAGCTCGCTGCCGCCCGGGGTCACCAACGACGGCAAGCTGCGCCGCTACGCCGACTTCACCCTGGACGCCGACTACCTGGCGAACCTGGACAAGTACTACGACGGCAAGGGCGCATCCATGTTCCCCCTGCCCCTGCATACCCCCGACGGACGCGACCTGACCGAGGCCGAGAAGATCACCTTCCGCTACCAGCACCTCGACAGCGCCGGCAACCCGGTGGGCGCCGAGACGGGCGACGGCTCCGATGTCGGCACCATGAAGTTCACCGCCGTGTCCACCCAGTACTCCGACGACACCGAGGACGGCTT
>CANSQM010000066.1 GCA_947649205.1 uncultured Enterorhabdus sp. | reverse complement strand
GGCTCGGGCTCCATCACGGCCGCGGGCTCGGCCACTGGGGTCGTCACAACGGGCTCGGGAGCGACCGTCGGAGCCGCTTCGGGTGCCGCAGCGTTGGGCGCGGCAGCCTCAGGCGCAGCCGCCACGGGCTCGGGCTCGGCCTCGGGCGCCGGGGAGATCTCGGGGTTCTTCTCGTCCATGGGAAGGCCTTTCTACTTGAAGACGTGGGCGACCACCGCATCGATGCGGGCCACCACGTCGGCGGGATCCATGAGCATCATGGCCTCGAACAAGGGCGGCGACACCATGTTGCCGCAGATGGCCACGCGCAACGGCTGGAACAGAAGCTTCGGCTTGAGTCCCGCTTCCTCGCCGGCGGCGCGGCAGAGCTCCTCTAAGGCCTCAGCGTCCCAGGGGTTGTCGTCGTCAGTCAGGATGGCGCGGCAGATGGCCAGGGCCTCGTCGGCGCGGGCCCCTTCCTTCAGCAGCACCTTCTGCACGCTCTTCTCGTCGAGCACCACCGAGTCGCCCCAGAACAGGAAGGCCAGCTTGGCGGGAATCTCGTCCAGGCGCGCCAGGCGCTCGGCCACGAGCGGGTACATGGCCTCGTAGAACTCGGGGTCGTCGTCCACGTCGGCCAGGCAGGCCTGCCACGTGTCGGCGTCCACGCCCTCGCCGGGCACGCGGGTCACGGCCGCGGCCGCAGCCGCCTCCTCCTTGGTGGGCGTGGGCACCTCGGTGATGCCGTCGGCCACGTTCGACCCGTCCAGATTGGTCTGGGCGAGCCACGGCTTGGCCGCCTCGCGCCAGGCGGCGGCGCCCATCTCGCGGATGTAGACGCCGTCCATCCAGTCGAGCTTCTTCTCGTCGAAGATGGAGTGCTTCTTGGTGATACGGTCGAGCGAGAACGTGCGGCAGAGCTCCGCCGGAGGGATGATGGTGGTCTCGCCGTCAAGCGACCAGCCGAGCAGGGCGAGGAAGTTCACGAGCGCCTCGGGCAGGTAGCCCCGGTCGCGGTACTCCTCCACGTTGGTGGCCCCGTGGCGCTTGGACAGCTTCTTGCCGTCGGCCCCCAGGATCATGGAGAGGTGCGCGAACAGCGGCACCTCGGCGCCCAAAGCCTCGTAGATGAGCACCTGGCGCGGGGTGTTGGACAGGTGGTCGTCGCCGCGGATGACGTGGGTGATACCCATGTTCACGTCGTCGCAGACCACGGCGAAGTTGTAGGTGAAGGTGCCGTCGGTGCGGCGCAGGATCATGTCATCCATGACGTCGATGGGGAAGCTCATGTCCCCGTAGACGGCGTCGGCGAACTGCACGGGCCCGTGGTTCTCGGGCACGGCGAGGCGCCACACATGGGGCTCGCCGGCGGCGATGCGCGAGGCGGCCTCCTCGCGCGGGATGGCGCGGCAGGTGCGGTCGTAGCCGCCGTAGCCGCCCTCGGTCTTCTCCGCCTCGGCCCGCTTGGCATCGAGCGTCTCCTTCGAGCAGAAGCAGGGGTAGGCGGCCCCGGCCTCGATGAGCTTCTCAAGCGCCGCCTCGTAGGTGTCGGTGCGCTGGGTCTGGAAGTAGGGGCCGCACGGGCCGCCCACCTCGGGACCCTCGTCCCAGGTCAGGCCGAGCCAGTCCATGGCCCGCAGGATGATCTGGGTGTTCTCCTCGGTGGAGCGCTCCGGGTCGGTATCCTCGATGCGCAGGATGAAGGTGCCCCCGGTGGCGCGGGCGAAGGCCCAGTTGTAAATGGCAGTGCGGGCGCCGCCGATGTGCAGCTTGCCGGTGGGAGACGGCGCGAAGCGAACGCGCACGGGCTTGTCGGTGGTGGTCATGGAACTCCTCGGAATTCAGTCGTATACGGGGTCGATGTAATCGCCGACCAGTATAGCACGACCCTCGCCCGCGACCTTCCCTACCCCAATTTCCGCACAGGCTCGGACAGACGGCCCACGGTGATGGGCAGGTCAGCCAGGATCGCCAGGGCCTCGTCGGCCGTGGCCTCGGCTCGCAGCCGCTGGCTCATATTAAGCCCCTCCCGGTCGAAGGCCTCGGCCGCCGCAGCCGCGTAATCGCACTTATGGGCGTCATTGAGCGCCTTCCAGGGAATGTCGGCGAACCAGCTGGCCACCTCTTCGTCCAAGGGCAGGCGCCCCTGCAGCAGCAGAGCCGCGATGACCGGGTAGCCGGCGTAGCCCTGCCAGTAGGTGGCGCTGTCGTTGGATCGGTAATGGCCGTCGTCGTCCCACGTCACCGTGTACTCCTTCGATCCGTCCGACGAACGCACGGTCAGTCGGTGGGGCGCGAGATCGAACCGCTCGTCGGCCAGCACGCTGTAGGCCTCGTACACTTTCTCAAGGGGCGGCAACTTCTTCATGGACAGGCTCCTTTCCTGCATGGGAAGCCCATCATAGCGCTCGGGCCGCGCACCCCGCAGGCAGAGCGTCCCTTCGTTTCCAAACGAGAACCCGTGGCGGTCGGACCGTCACTCCCCTACGATACCGGCGGGGCAGCCGCTTCCGAAACCTGCTCCCCCTTCGCGCCCGAGAGGGACACGAGGGCGATCATAGCGGCCATGAGAATGAGGCCGAGCCAATCGGCCCCCGAGAACGCCGTGCCGAGCCACAGCGCGGCGATGATCATGGCGCCGGCCGGCTCGGCCACGCCCAGGAGGCTGCCCTTCACGGAGCCGACGAGGGACACGCCGTAGAGGAACAGGCCGAAGGCGGCGAAGGTGCCGAGCAACCCCACGCCCCCGATCAGAGCGAGCCAACCGACGGCGTCCAAGGCCGGAACGAGAGAAGAGCCTGCGCCGCCGCCCGCGGCCTGGACCACCCACACGAGGGCCGCCGCGATGCCGCTGATGACCATGCCGCAGCTGATGATGGTGACCCGGTCCCACCGGCTGTACAGTCTTTGGGGCGCCATGATGTAGAGGGTCTCGGACAGGGCGTTGCCGATGCCCCAGGCCAGGCCTGCCACGGGCAGCACGATGACGCCCCAGTCACCCTGGGTGGCGATGAGCGTTGCGGCGGCCAGGGCGCACACCAGGCCGATGAGATCGGGCAGTCGGGGCGCCCTACGCAGCTTCAGGCAGGTGAACAGCATGACGAACACCGTGCAGGTGGCCTGGAGCACCGTGGCCGTGCCGGCGTTGGTGTACTCGATGGAGATGGCGTAGGTGATCTGACTGAGGTAGAGCCCCACGCCGAACAGCAGCAGAGGCCCGCAGGCCGCCCGGGCACCGAGCAGCGACAGCAGGGCCTCGCGGCGGGTGACCAGCACCACGGCGATGAACAGCACCGCCGCCACGGCGGCCCGCACGAAGGAGATGAACGACGAGGTGATGGCGTAGCTCTCCCCCAGAAACTGGATGCAGGCCCCCGAGAAACCCCACAGCGTGGCCCCGCCCAGCGTGCAGGCCACGCCCCGCCAGAAATGGCTCGTTCCCATAATCGTCCTCTCTCACCCTTTGTCTCTCACAGTCTGCCGAACGCCGCCGTGCCACGTCAGGCGCCATGCAGCCCAGCGCGTGTCCGATGGCCGTGGCAAACCGCCCCATCTCGTCGCGTGACGGCTCGCCCGCAGGGACGGCCGCTCCTGCTACTCGTCCCGCTTCTTCGCCCGGGCCGCCCGTTTGGCCGCCAAGCGGTCGCGGGCCGCCTCGCCCCGGGCCTGAGTCGCGGCCCGGCGCTCCCCGCGCGCCGTCAGCTTGCCGCCCGTGCCGCGCCCCGACTGTACCGCGGTACCCGCACGCCCGGCGGCGCCGGAAGCCTGCGACCGTCCCGCGAC
>CANSQM010000065.1 GCA_947649205.1 uncultured Enterorhabdus sp. | reverse complement strand
CCTGTCCGACTGGGGCATCACCGCCCCCCAGAAGCTGTGCCCCCGCACCCTGTTCGGCCTGCCCCCCACCCTGCCGGCCATCGTCGCGGGCCTCGTGCTCCTGGGGCTGCTCGTGCCTACGGAGCGCCGGGCCCAGCGCCGGGGCAATCCCCTCATTCCGACGGCCTTCGTCACGTCCCCCGGCGTGCGGGCCGGCCTGGCCGCCGTGGCCCTGCCCTTCTTCTACATGGGGGCCGTGGGCATTCTGGCCACCCCCTATCTCCAGCTGGTCACCGGCTTCACGGCCCTGCAAACGGGCATGCTCTCGCTCTTGTCGGGCATTCCCATGTTCCTTTTGGCCATGTTCCTGCCGAAAGTGGCGCCGCACCTCTCCTCGCGGCTCATCATCCGCGCCGGCTTCGTCGCCATCGCCGCGGCCTGTGGACTCATGGCCCTCGGCATCCAGCAGCAGGGCGTGGGCATCGCCCTGTTCGTCGGCATGGCCCTGGGCGGCTTCGGCGTGGGCGCCGTGAACTCCCAGGCCAACAACGCCGTAGCCTGCGCCGTCACCCGCAAGGAAGCGGAGCAGTCCGGCGGCATCCAGGGCGCGGCCCGCTCCATCGGCCTAGCCCTCGGCACGGCGCTGGCTGGCACCTGCCTGCTTCTGGCCATGGCCAGCGGCTTCGCGGCCCAGGCCACCGATGCCGGCATCGACCACGAACTCGTGGCGACGGCCACCGAGAAGGCATCCGCGCTGATGAGCGCCGATGCCTTCGACGACCTCACGGGCCAGTGGGGCGCCGACGAGGTGCAGGCGGCCCAGCTCGTGGCGGCGAAGTCCACGGCCCAAGCCGATGCCATGCGCCTGACCTTCGGGGCCCTGGGCGCTCTCATGGCTGCGGGCCTGCTCACTACCCGCCACCTGGTGGAGACCTCCGCCCCTCGCGAGAAGAAGCCCGAGCAGGCGAAGGCCTAGGGAGCGGTTGGGCGGCTGCGCAACGTGGTGCACGCAAAAAAGGAACCCGCCGAGGCGGGTTCCTGTGCGCTTGGACGATGGTCGTCGGCGAAGTTAGGCCAGCTCGTCGGCCGAGAAAGCGTCCTGGCCGAGGTGCACTTCCTTGCCCTCCTTGATGAGCTGGCGGTACTCGGCCGTGGCCGTGAACACCACGTCGGAGGAGGAGTTCAGGCCGGTCTCGCAGGAGTCCTGGATGACGCCGATGATGAAGCCGATGCCCACCACCTGCATGGCGATGTCGTTGGTGATGCCGAACAGGGCGCAGCACATGGGGATGAGCAGCAGCGAGCCGCCGGCCACGCCGGAGGCGCCGCAAGCGGACACGGCGGCCAGCACGCAGAGGATGACCGCGGTCACCGGATCGACGGCCAGGTCGATAGTCTGGCAGGCGGCCATGGTCATCACCGTGATGGTGACGGCCGCGCCGGCCATGTTGATGGTGGCGCCGAGCGGGATGGACACCGAGTAGTTGTCCTTGTTCAGGCCGAGCTTGCGGCACAGCTCCATGTTCACGGGGATGTTCGCCGCCGAGCTGCGGGTGAAAAACGCGGTGAGGCCCGAGTCCTTCAGGCAGCGCAGCACGAGCGGATAGGGGTTCTTGCGGGTGCACACCCACACGATGAGCGGGTTGGTGACGAGCGCGATGACGAGCATGCAGGCCACGAGCACCAGGATGAGGTGACCGTACTCGAAGAAGATGTCGGTGCCGGAAGTGCTCACCGAGGCGTACACGAGGCCGAGGATGCCGAAGGGAGCCAAGTTGATGACCCAGCGCACGGCCTTGGACACGGCATCGGAGATGGCGGTGAATACTTCCTTTGTGCGCTCGCCGGCGGCACGCAGGGCGATGCCGAGCACCACGGCCCAGGCGAGGATACCCACGTAATTGGCGTTCATGAGCGCGTCGACCGGGTTCGCCACGATGTTCATGAGCAGGGTGGTGAGCACTTCCCCGATGCCCTCGGGAGCGGCCTGCTCCACCATGGAGGAGGTGTCCAGCGTGAGGACGGAGGGGAACAGCTCGCTGCCGATGAGGGCCACGATGGCGGCCACGAGCGTGCTGACCACGTAGAGGACGACGACGGTCTTCATGGTGCCGGCACCCTCGGCGTTGCACAGGGCACTGATGACCAGGAAGAACACGAGGACGGGAGCCACGGCCTTCAGGGCGCCCACGAACAGCGAGCCCAGAAGGGTGATGACGTCGGTCCAGGGCTGCGCGTTGGGGATGAGCAGCGCCAGAACGACACCGATGACAAGGCCAACGAGAATACGCTTAATGAGGCTGATCTCGTTGTACTTCCTGAATACTGCGGGGACTGCCAAGGTGATTCTCCTTTTTCTTCGCGCACGCCGCCTCCGGCGCGCGTCTCGGCTGCCCGGCCGAGGGCCGGAAAGCAAAATGGTGCGGGCGAAAGGACTTGAACCTTCACGGGGGTTGCCCACCAGAACCTAAATCTGGCGCGTCTGCCAATTCCGCCACGCCCGCATTGCCGAACTCGCAGCGAAGCATCTTCGCCACGTCGCTCCATGATAGCAAAAGACCCGCCCTGACAAGGGGTCAATGCCCAATTACCGCATTTGGCCATCGGCGGCGGAGCCTTCCAGGGCGCGACCCGCTGGAGCGAGCCGAGCACCGCGAAGGGCGCGGTTCAATGCAGGCCAATCGGGCGGACCGTCGCCGAGGAGATGCCCGGGGAAATCTGGAAAAGAGAGAACCCTCTTGAGACCATTTTTGGAATTTGAAAAAGAAAAGGTCAGGAGCTTTTCACTCCTGACCTGGTATTCTGGCTCCCCGGGTAGGATTCGAACCTACAACCCTTCGGTTAACAGCCGAATGCTCTGCCGTTGAGCTACCGAGGAATATCGGCGGGGCTTCTCGCCCTCAGCGCAAGATAGAATTATACCGAAGCGCCACGGGTTTGCAAGAACTTTTTTTGCTGAGATGCGAAAATAGTTCCCACCGGCCACCCGACGGCTCCGGCACCGGAGCCTTCCGGTCGCGGCATCGGCCGGGCGCGGCCTCAGGCATTAGTCGGGCCGGCCTCGGGCGTCAGCCCCTGCGTCCGTTGAGGCGGCCCGGCCTCAGGCACCGCCTCCTACTTCCGTCGAGAGGGCCCGTCGCACCAGGTAGCAGTGGTGGATGCGGGGGTTGCGCTCGAAATCGTGGGGTATGGTGCTCGCCGTGATGTCCTCGATGGCCACGCCGCATTTGGCCAGAGCCTCGCGGTCGGGCTTGAATCCGCGCAGGTTGCAGGAGAACACCGCCACACCGTCTTTCGCCAGCAGGCGGGAGACGCCGATAAGCAGCTCGGCATGATCGCGCTGCACATCCCAGGTGCGCCGCCCCATGGCCTTGGAGTTGGAGAACGTGGGCGGGTCCACGAAGATGAGGTCCCAGGTGCGCCGCGCGCGACGGGCCTCCTGGATCCAGCGCACCACGTCGGCGCGCACGAGCTCGTGGGAGCCCCGCCCGCGGGAGGCCACTCCCCGACCGCTCCTCCCCTTGCCGACCCGGCCCCCTTCCGCACGGGCGTCACCCACCGCCGTAAAGCCGTTGGCCTCCAGGTTGCGGGCGGCCCAGTCCAGATAGGTCTGGGAGAGGTCCACCGTGGTAGTGGCCTCGGCCCCGGCGGCCGCCGCGTGCAGCGTGGCCACGCCGGTGTAGGCGAACAGGTTCAGAAAGCGCTTGCCCGCGGCCATCTTCCCCACCATCTCGCGGGTGAGGCGGTGGTCGAGGAAGATGCCGGTATCCAGGTAGCCGCCCAGATCGATCTCGCAGACGAGGCCGTCCTCGCTCGTGTGGGTCACGTAGCTGCGGCCGCCGGCATCGCGGTACTGGCCGCCGCCGCGGGCCCGCAGGCGCGCCTTGGAGAACACATGGTCGGGCCGGATGCCGAGCACCGCCGGCACGATGGCGAGCACGTCCTCGAAGCGGGCCCGGGCCACATCGGGGTTCACCGATTTGGGCGGAGCGTACTCGGCCACATGGGCGTAGAGGATGCCCTCGGCGTCGGCAGCCCCCTCGTACAGGTCGATGGCGCAGGCGTACTCGGGCAAGTCGCCGTCGTAGAGGCGGTAGCAGGCCACGCCCTCTCGGGCGGCCCACTTGCGCCGCTCCCGGGCCACCTTGCGCAGACGGCTCGCGAACTGGGCCGAGGCGGCGTCGTTTACCTCCACGGAAAGCTCGGTGCCCCCAGCCGGGTTCGCCACGGCGATGACCGCCGGCTCGCAGGGGGGCGCGTCGAAGCGCTCGAGCACCGCCTCGGCCCGACCGCGGCCGATCTCGATGCGCTCGGCGGCCGGCGTGCGGAAGCGGGCCGCGAAGCCGCCGGCGCCGACGAAGCCGAAGCGGGACCCGGCCGGGGCCCGCT
>CANSQM010000064.1 GCA_947649205.1 uncultured Enterorhabdus sp. | reverse complement strand
GGGCGCGCAGCCCGCGGTAGGCAAAAGTCCGCCCGGAATGCTGGTGGGGCCGGCGGCTTCGCGCCGCCGGCCCCTCCTCGTTTGCAGCTCCTATCGCAGCGCGTCGCGTCGCCCCAGAAAGCCTTCCTCAATCCGCCCGCCCACTTCGGCGGCCCGCGGGAAGCCCTCCTCGGCGACGGCCCCGGCCGCCTCGCGCAGGACCGAGGGGAACACCTCGATCAGCTCTTCAAGCTCGTCACGGGCAAAGCGGACGCCGACGCCGCACGACCGGGCAGTTGCCGCAACGTCTTCCATCCTCACATCGTCGATGCGGCGCGAGCCACCGAACGACACCCCCATCTCCCGATCGAGGTCGGGGTATATCGTCGTGCACGTGAGGTCGTACAGCGGCGACAACTCCCGCGACGACCAGTCCTCGCTCCACAGCATCGAGTGGTTCTTCAGATGGTTGTCGGCATTCCCCATCGCCCAGTCCAGAAGCAGGCGCGAGAACAGCAGCCTCCTGTCCCCGAACGGATTGCGACTTCCCTCGTTCACGACCCGGGCGCAGTGGTTCGCGTAGTTCCCGTCCGTGGGCTCGTATTTGTCGAAATAGTCCGGCAAGGCCTGGAGGAAGTCCTCCTGGTGCAAGCGGTGCAAAAACGCATCGCCCACGTCGATGCGGTCGAACCGCTCCACGGCGAGCAGGGGCTCCTGGCCCGCAACGGGAATCAGGCGGCACGGGGCCGCATCGAATCCCAGCGCGGCGGCCGTCCTCATGCAGATGGCCTCGTTGACCGTCTGGTCGGGAAAGCTGCCGTCGCACGCCTTCACGATATGGCTGGACGGAGCCGCTCCCTGCGGGTAAAACCAGAATCCGGACGAGGCGTCGAAGAAGAGGCCGATCTTCATCTGCGCCCCCGCCAGCGACAACCTCGATCGGCTGGCGGCCCGCGGGGCGAACTCCCCGGGGCGCGCGGCGAAGCGCACGAGGTCCTCCTCCCCCACGGGTGCATAGCTGCGGCCCTCCAGAAGGGGCTCCTCCCCCTTGCCGAACACCAGAGCCCCGGCGGACTCGTCGTTCAGGCGGGCCATGAAGGCGCCTACGTCGTCGATATCGGCGTGAAAGGCGCGACCCAAGCTGCGCCGCATGCTCCCCTCGGGCAGGATGCCGTTGAAGAACGACTCGGTCTCCCTGGCGGAGAACGCCCCCGGCCGCAGGGGAAGCGCCTGGGAGATCGACTGCGCCGTACGGCTCTGGAGATAGCTCTCGGAATACGCGAAGCCTATTCTGCCGCCCGCGGGCACCACCCGGCCGACCTCCTCGAAGCGGCCGAAGTACTCGCGGTAGACCACAAGTTCGGTGTCTTTCATGGCACTCACCTCTCGAACGCGACGACGTCGACGCCCAGGGCCGTCGCGAAGGCGAGCACCTTGTCGATCCCCACCGTGCCGCGGCCGCGCTCGATCTCCCCCACCAGCCGCGGGCTGAAGCCCAGCATGTCCGCAAGATCTTCCTGGGTGTAGCCGAGCCTCTTGCGGCGGCTCCTGAGCGCCGCCCCCAGCGCAGCCCCCTCCGTCACGCGCACCCCCTGGGCTATGATCTGATCGCGGCTTATGTCCATGACGCCTCGTTTCTTACGTATAGGTAATCCGTTCTGTGTCGTCTATAGTATCATACGTATACGTAAGATATTCAAGATTCAGCCAAAATATTATGTATACGTATGAAGAATAGGTCCGTCGGCATCTGGCCCGCTCTTTCCCCAAAACCTTTCTCCCGCCTAGCTGCTCGGTGTAAAGCTTTTAGGGGCACCCCTCTCAACTTTACGGCGTCTCCCCTACCCCGACCGCGCCGCTCAGGGTTGCGGAAAGCGGGGCGAAGGGGTATATTCGGGCAGACCTGGCGCCAAAAGGGCGCCCGAGAGAAGGAGATCCGACATGAGAGAGAAGCGACGGGGGTCGCTTCTGAGCCTCGGCCTGGCGGCCGCGCTCGCCTGCGGGATGATGCCCGCGGCCGCGCTCGCCGAGTCGGAGGGCCAAATCACGGAGACCCCCCCCCATCGAGTTTTCTGAGGCCGTAGACGACGCTACCGACCCCGGCGAGACCATCCCGGCCGAAGGCGATCCGCCCGACAGCCGGCCGCAAGCCACCGATGCCGCGGGCTCCGCTTCTCCCTCTTTCGAAAAATCCGACACCGCTCCCCAGCCGGGCGCTCCCGATGTAGCGCCCGGCAGCACCCCCGACCCCGTGGCGCGCGCCCTCGCCGAGGCGGGGCTGCCCCTCTCCGCCGCGGCCTCGGCCGATCCCTCCCCCGACGCGCAGGGGTGGGTCACCTGCGGCGACCTGCGCGTGAAGGGCGGGGCCTACGGCGTGGACTTCACGTACACGCCCGGCGCCGTGCAGTACAACGGGGCCGATTACGGCACATCGGACGTCGTGGAGGTGCTCACCTCCGCGCCCCTCGTCTTCTCGGATGCCGCCGGCCACAGCAAGGACGCGCCGGGCGCCACGGGCATCCAGGTGAACCCCGGCGTGCACGCGGCCATCACCTTGAACGGCGTGCATGTCTCCCATCAGATACCCCTCAATGTCATGACCCATAGCCTCGATACCGACAACGGAACAAAGGCGATGGAAGGCGCGCAGGTCAGGAACCGGACAAGCCTATATCTGGTACTGGCCGACCAAAGCGACAACAGCCTCGCGTCGTCGGGTGGACATCGCCCTGGCATTCGGTGCGGAGAGGGCTCGGATCTCGTCATTGACGATGCCGTTCGCAACCTCGATGCAGCCGGAAACATGGTGATTCCCATCGGTGGTGTTATCAACCGCGAAGTCACGCTCATAGACGGTAAGAAATTGACCGCAAACAGCACCCACACCGCCCTCGACAGTCGTAGCCCCGGAGTACTCACTGTTTCAGGCAGCGGGGCGGCCGCGGGCATCGGAGGCTCATGTCAGGAAAGCGGCGGCAGAATCACTATCAACGGGGGCAAGATAACAGCAAGCGCCTCGTATGGCGGCAACGATTCCGACACAGGAGCGGGGATCGGAGGAGGATCGGGCGGCAATACCACTGACACGACGCTCGCTATCAATTCAGGGCGTATCGAAAGCCATGGCGGCTTTCATTCAGCAGGCATCGGAGCGGGCGCCTGGAACGGCAATAACTTCGCCTCGCTCGCTCCTCCGGACACTATTCTGAGCAGAAACTACAACTACCCTCTCGCTGGCAACATTGAGATAAACGGAGGTCTCATCACCTCGGTGGGCGGCTCTCACGGCGGCGGCTTCGGCACCAGCTGCCACGGCGGCACAAACGCCGGCAACGTCATTAAGGTGACGGGCGGTACGCTGATCCCTAGTACTCTCGGCAGCACGTTCATGGACTTCGATGCTGGAAGCGAAGGGCGTGTCGTCATCGCGGGAGGCTCGGTTTTCTCATCGGGCCGCTTCCAAGGCCTCGGCGGTACAGCCTACGGCAGCGAAGGCGAGTACCGAGAAGAGGACAAGGTGCTCATGATCACCGTCGACCTCGGCTCGGACGGGGTCGGCAACGAGACCATAGACAAATGGGGCCTGAGCATCGACGGGGTGCCGCAGGGCTACGGCGCTCCCGCGCAGTTCCACGAGGGCAAGCTGTACCTCTGGCTGCCCGCGTCGGCCAAGGACAAGGTGATCTCCATCGACCTGGGCTACGAGAGGGAGGACGGGACGCGCGTGGAGCCGGACACCCTGTTCCGCGACCCCGCGAGCCCCGCCGACCCGGAGGACCCGAACCGCACGAAGCTGAAGCGCTACGAGGAGTTCGAGCTGGACCCGTCCTACCTCGCCGGCCTGAAGAAGTACTACGACGGGCGGCCCCTCGAGGCCTACGACCTGAAGGCCAGGCCCATCGCCCCGCCGAAGGACCCCGACCGCGTGCTGAACGACCCCCTGGCCTGCGACTACAAGTACCAGCGCTTCGACGCCGTGGGCGGAAACGCCGTGTCCGGCGAGGTGTCCACGGGCAACAAGATGCCCTCCGACGTCGGGATCATGAAGTTCACCATGATCTCGCGGCAGTACTCCACCACCGAGGGCTTCAAGGAGAACTACTGGGGACACCGCGCCTTCGGGTGGTGCGAGATATGGGCCATCCCCTCGAGGGTGGCAGACGTGAAGGCCTCGTGGGGCGCCGGGGAGGGCGCCGACCGGGCGCTGGCCGTGGAGGCCGTCGTCGAGCGGGGCGCCACCGTGGACGGGGCCCCGCCGGCGGCCGACGGGTCGAACCTGACCGAGCCCACCTGCGCCTCGCCCGAGGGCCGCGTGCAGCTGTACGTGGACGGGAAGCCCGTGGGAGACCCGGTTGAGCTGCGCTTCGAGGACGCGACGCTGCCCGACGGCACCGTGCTGCCCGCCAACGCCGTGCGCGAG
>CANSQM010000063.1 GCA_947649205.1 uncultured Enterorhabdus sp. | reverse complement strand
TGCCCGTGGGCAACGTCGCCGGCGGGGCCTCGGCCACGGTGACCTTCGAGTGCACGGTGCGCGGGGGGCTCGACTTCTCCGACCCGGCCGCCATAGACCTGGGCAACATCGCCTCGGCTACGGGCAAGCGCCCCAACCCCGACGACCCGGACGGCCCCGACGTGGGGCCGGTGGCCCCGCCCGACACCGGCCCGGCGACGCCCCCCGGAGGAGGCACCGTGGCGCCGGCCGACCCCGACGTCCGGGTGTCCAAGAGCGTGGAGAACCTGACCGCCCCCGGCGGCAAGGTGACGCACCTGGGGGACCGCCTGCGCTACACAATCGAGCTCTCGAACGCCGGTGCCGCCGACAGCTGCCTCATGGGCGCCGTCGTGTCCGACCCGCTGCCGGCGGGCATCGAGCCCGTGCCCGGCACCCTGCGGCTTTCCGTGGACGGAGGGGAGCCCGTCGCCGTGCCCGACGAGGCCTACGACCGGGCCGGCCGCACCATTGCGGTGGCCTGCGGCGATGTGTGGGGCGGGCACAGGGCCGTGCTGACCTTCGAGTGCACCGTGGGCGAGGCGGCCCTCGGGGCCGACAACGCGAACACTGCCCACGCCGGCGGGAAGGTGCCCTCCGAGAACCCGGGGGCGCGCCCCGAGGCCCCCGAGCCCGGAGGGCCCGCGGAGCCCCCGGCGGGCGAGCCCGAGGCGTCCTCGCCGCCGGCGGTCCCGCCCGTCGTGGTGGGCGACGACCCGGCCGAGGGCGACGTCGCCATCGGGAAGACGGCCGAGAACACGAGCCGGGACGACGGCACCACCCGCGTGGGCGACACGGTGCGCTACGAGATAACCCTGCGCAACGAGGGGGCGGGCACGAGCTGGATGGACGCAGCGATCCGCGACGACGTGCCCGAGGGCCTGGAGCCCGTGGCGGGCACGATCAAGCTCGCGCTGCCCGACGGCTCGGAGGTCTCCGTCGACGACGCCGCCTACGACCCGAAGACGAGGACGCTCGCCGTGGCCTGCGGGCACCTCTACGGCGGGCAGGCCGCCGTCCTCTCCTTCGACGCGCTCGTGACCGCCGACGCCGTCGGCGCCGACATCGGGAACGTGGCGCTCGGCTACGGGACGCCGCCGAGCGCATGGGACCCCGACGGCACCCATCCCGAGCCAGGCGCCCCCTTCTCCCCCGACGGCGGCTGGGACGCCTGGGAGCAGGGCCGCGGCAAGGCCGTCTCCGACCCCGCCTATCCGCCCGGCGCGGACGCCTCGGGCGGCGTGCTGGACGGCGACGAAGGCGGCAAGCGGCGCACCACCATCGCCCACAAGCTGGCCCAGACCGGCGACGCCCTGCTGGCCGCGGCGCTCCTGCCCCTGACGCTGGCCCTGGCGGCCGGCGCAGCCCTGCTCGCGTCGCGGCGGCGCAGGGCGCGCAGCCCGCGGTAGGCAAAAGTCCGCCCATCATGCAGGAGGGGCCGGCGGCTTCGCGCCCCCGGCCCCTCCGCCGCCTCCAACCCCGACTGACCCACTCAGGGTTGCGGAAAGCGGGCCGAAGGGGTATATTCGGCCACGGTACGCTGACAGGTCGGCAGCAGTCCCGCGCACCCGAAGGATGCGACCCGGCCTGCGAGAGAAGGAGATCCGACATGAGAGAGAAGCGAGCGGTCTCGCTTTTGGCCCTCGGCCTGGCGGCCGCGCTCGCCTGCGGGATGTTCCCCGCGGCGGCCCTCGCCGAGCCGGAGGGCCAGGGCACGGAGACCCCCCCCCATCGAGTTTTCTGAGCCGGTAGGCGACGTATCGCCCGACGACGGCCTTCCCTCCTCCTCTCCCCCGGACTCCCCGGACCCATCTTCCTCTTCCGGCTCCCCAGCCTCCTCCGGCGAGGACGGCTCCCCTGCGGCCACCAGCCCCTCCGACGGCGCATCGGCCGACGGGGAGAGCTCCTCTCCCGGCGACGTGCCGGACTCTCCCGCCACGAGCACCGCGACGGCATCTCCCCTGGGCCGCATCACGGCCGGCATGGCCCATCTGACCGCCGGCGCGCCGGCTGCGGCGGCAGCCGACGCCATCCCCGTATCCGACGGCGCGAAGCCGGCTCCCGCCCCCGGCTCCTTCGAGCTGGGCGGGTTCACCATCTGGGGCGTCGACGGCGACGCGGTGACCGCCGCCGACTTCGCCTACGACGATGCCGCCCAATCGCTCACGGTGAACACCGACAAGCACTTCGCCCTGCAAACGGACGACCAGACCATCTCCGACAAAGAGGACGAGAGCGCGCGCACAATCCCGGGCATCCACAAGAACCCCGTGAGCACGCGCCTCATCGTTCCCGCCGGCCGCGAGGCCCACATCACCCTGGCAGGCGTCGGCGTTCGCGCGCCATCGTCCGTCGCCACCTACAGCGCCCTCGATATCGCCAAGGGCGCCTCATGCCATCTGGTACTCGCCGACGGCACGCAGAACTCCCTTGTCGCCCTCGCGTCGAACGGCTCCGGCATCCATAACCCCGAGGGAGCCGCCCTTACCATCGACGACTCGATTCTCAACCAGGATCGCTCGGGAAACACCGTAGTCCCCGAGAACGGGTTCGTCCCCGCCGATATTACCCTGGCCAACGGTACGAAGATCAAAAAGGGTGACCCCCTCACCGTCATGGACAGCGAGAACCCGGGGTCCCTTGTTGTCTGGTGCACCGCAGGGATCTCTGCGGCCATTGGCGGCCGCGGTGACCCCTCGTACGGCACCGGAGGGGAGGATGGGGGAGCCTTCACCATGAATGGCGGCCTCGTCACCGCCCGCAGCTCGTACAATTACGAGGCTGGGGGATACAACTGCTCAGCCGGCATCGGCGGTGGCGGCTGGGGAGGCAACGGCACGGGCCTCGATGACTGGATCACCATCAACGGAGGCCGTCTCACCGCCATCGGCAGTCAGCACGGCGCCGGCGTGGGCAGCGGCAACCAGGGCGCCTGCGGCAACATTCGCATCAACGGCGGCTACGTCATCTCCAAGGGCGGCGACCACGGCAGCGGGTTCGGAGCCGCCTGCATCCCCGCCGACAGCTCTGCGTTCAAGATGATCTTCACCGGCGGCACTCTCATCCCCTCAACTGCCTATCCTCCCATCGCAGGCTGCGGGGACATCGGCGCGCCGAACGCCGACATCACCATCACCGGCGGCTCCATCGGCAACGGCCGCGACCCCGAGCGATTCACCTTCGAGGGCAGCGCGCACAACGCTGAGGGCGAGCCCATCAAGATGATCCAGGTGGATCTCACCTCGGACGTGGGCGAGAGCGCCTTCGCCCTCAGCGAGTGGGAGCTCAAGGTGGACGGCGTGCCCTACGACTACGGGGCGCCCGCCGAGTTCGACAAGGGGCACCTGTACCTGTGGCTGCCCGAGCGCGTCGTGAGGGACTCCGAGGTGACCGTGGAGTTCACCTACCTGGACACCGACAAGCTGGACGAGAGCGGCAACCCCACCCCCGTCACGCCGCTGCCCCTGTTCCGCCCCGCCGACAGCTCGCTGCCGCCCGGGGTCACCAACGACGGCAAGCTGCGCCGCTACGTGGACTTCGAGCTTGACGCCGACTACCTCGCCGGCCTCAGCAAGTACTACGACGGCGAGCCGTTCCCCGTCTTCCCGCTGCCCCTGCGCGCCCCCGACGGGCGCGACCTCACCGAGGCCGACAAGATCACCTTCAAGTACCAGCGCCTCGACCCGTCGGGCAACCCCGTCGGCGCCGAGACCGACAACGGCGCCGACGTGGGCGCCATGACGTTCACGGCCATATCGACCCAGTACTCCGACGACACCGAGGGGAACTTCTCGGAGAGCTACTGGGGCCACCGCGCCACGGGCCGCTGCGAGATCCGGCCCATCGGATCCCAGGTGGCCATCAAGAGCGCCACCTGGGAGAACGGCCAGGCCAGCTCGCAGGAGAACCCCTCGGACCGCAAGCTGTCGCTCACCTGCGCGGTGAGGCGGGCCGACACCGACCCCTCCGGCGCCCCCACCAAGGCCACCTGCGCCGCGCCCCAGGGCTACATCCAGCTGTTCGTGGACGGGAAGAAGGTGGGCGACCCCATCGAGATCCTCTTCGCCGACAAGACGCTCCCTGACGGGACGGTGCTGCCGGCCAACGCCACGGCCAGCGGGGACACGACCACCTTCACCTACACCGCCTCGCCGGCCGAGGTGGACCACCTCGTGCCCGTGGCCACCCCCAACGGCCGCCACGTCATCTCGGTGCAGTACCTGCCCCCGAACGACGATGATGCGGCGCCGGCGAACTACCTGGCCAGCGCGAGCCCGATCGACGACCCCGGCCACGCCCCCGAGGTGGAGGTGGCCATCTCGCCCATCGACCCCAACCCCGCGGTGACGCCCGAGCCCGACCCCGACTGCACCGACCCCGACGCGCCCGAGCCCGAGGTGTCGACGGGGCCGGGGCAGCCCGCCGACCCGGGCGCCGACCCGGCCAAGCCCGGCGACAAGGTGTTCCGCGG
>CANSQM010000062.1 GCA_947649205.1 uncultured Enterorhabdus sp. | reverse complement strand
CGATGACGCGCTTCAGCGGGTCCCAGTCGTTCCAAGAGCTGACGATCTTTGCCATAAATGTGCTCCTATCTCTCTCTAGCAGCAAAATGCGCCCCGATTTCGAGGCGCATCCTTTATACCATTTTTTGCAGTTGCACAAAAGCCTTTTACCGAAATTTTACCTTATAACTCAGAAAAACATCATGAGCCGAGCCCGTTTGCTGGTAAGGGTCTTGGGCACCGCTCCCCATTGCCACCACGGATGCCCAAACCCACGGGCGCCCCTCGATCGCGACGGGGCGAACGACGACGCGAGCAGAAACCATCCCCCGACGGCGCCCCCGGAGGAGAACAACGCCCCTAGCGACCGTTGATAGCCGACTCCAGCAGCGTGCGCACGATCTCGCGCACCTCATAGCCCTCGGAGATGGCCTTCACTGCTCCCCCGTCCACGAGCGCCACGATAACCGAGGGAGTGAGCCCCACGCCGGCGTCAACGAGGATGCGGTTCACGGCGGCGTCCAGGGCCTCGCGTCCCTTGCGATAGGCCTCGGTCACCACCGGAGCCTCGGAAGCGGCGATCAGCTGGGCATAGTGAGCCGGCATGGACACGCTGTCATCGGGCAGGCACGCCTCCAGCAGCAGGTCGACCACCCGACGGCGGCATTCCTCGCCTTCCAGGCCGTCAGCCACCTGAGCCACCTTCTCGGCGCGGGCGATCCACAGCTCGATGTTGTAGCAGCCCGCCTCGTACAAGAGGTCGGTCACGGAATCGAAGTAGTAGCCCACCGAAGACGAGGCGGCGCCGGCCCATTCGGCCACCTTTCGGTAGGTAACCGCCTCCGGGCCGCGCTCGCGCAGCAGAGCCGCCGCGGCCAACACCAGCGACGTGCGGGTGATTTGGGCCTTCAGGGACTTGGGTTTGGCCAATGGTTTGGTCATGGCGATCTCTTTTCAAGTGATTGGCGTTTGTGCGACTTTAACAGAAATGCACTACGATTGTAAGCCCTGATAGGGCTTATTTTTCGCAAAACCTGAAGCAAACTCCTACATCGGAGCTGGTTGTGCAGCTGAACAAGAAGGGGAACTCTGTTGACACCACATAAATCTCCGCTCCCCTGTGGACCGGGGAAATTCCCCAACCATCCCGTCCGGTCACGCAGCCATCAGCTCCCATCCTGGGGCCCGCAGACGGCGCGGCAGCCCATTGCCGCGAGCCATCTGGACGAACGCCCAAAGAAAATGCGCCCGAGCGGCCCTCCCCAACCGCCCGGGCGCACGAAGCCGACGACACGGCGTTCCGCGCAACGTCCCCTGTCGCGCAGCGCCTTCTACTCGATGTCCGTCAACTTCTTCTTGGAGTTGTCGTGGGTCATGCACATGGCGATGAGCGCCACCACGGAGATGGCCACCATGTACCACGCCGGCGCGATGGGATTGCCCGTCGCCTGGATCAGCGCGATGGAGATGAACGACGCCGAGCCGCCGAAGATGGCGTTGGCGAAGTTGAAGCTCAGCGCGAAGCCGGAATAGCGCACCTCGGTGGGGAACGTCTCGGACAGATAGCTCGAGAGCGTGCCGTCGTTGATGGTGAGCAGCAGGCACATGAACAGCTCAGCGATGAGGATGACCGCGAAGTTCATCGTGTTCAGCAGATAGAATGCCGGCACCGTGAAGATCACGAAGCCCACCGACGCGATGATGAGCATCTTCTTACGGCCGAAGTGATCGGAGATCTTACCGGAGAAGAAGATGAACGCCACATAGGCCACGAGGCAGATCGTGGTGATGAGCGACGACTGGCCCGCGTCGTAGCCCACGGTGTCCTGCAAGTAATTCGGCAGGTAGGTGAGCACGGCGTAGAAGCCCACGGCGTTCAGCATGCAGGCGCCGAAGGAGATGATGAGCGGGCGCAGGTACTTGGTCAGCAGCAGCTTGATGGGCTCGTCATCGGACTCGCCCTTGGCCTCCAGCTTCTCCTGCATCTCCTGGTACACCGGCGAATCGGACACGCGGGTACGGATGTAGTGCGTGATGATGCCGAGCGGACCGGCCAGCAAGAACGGAATGCGCCAGCCCCACTCGGTCACGAAGGCCGAGTCGTGGCCGAAGTTCACGAACATGAGCGTGGCCAGGGTAGAGCCCACGAGCAGGCCCACGGCCGTGGAGGCCGGCACGAGCGAGCAGTACAGGCCGCGATGGTTGGCCGGGGCGTACTCGGCCAAGAACGTGGCGGCGCCGGCGTACTCGCCGGAAGCGGAGAAGGACTGCACCATGCGCAGGCACAGCAGCAGAATGGGGGCCAGAATGCCCACGGCCTCGTAGGTCGGCAGCAAGCCGATGACGAAGGTGGCGGCCGACATCATGAGGATGGACGTGGCCAGGGCCCACTTGCGGCCCTTCTTATCACCCATGTGACCCCAGAAGAACGCGCCCACCGGACGCATGAGGAACGACAGCGCGAACACGCCGAACGTCTCCAGCAAGGCCACCGTGGGATCGCCCGGAGGCATCAGCACGAGCGCGATAACCGTCGCGAAATACGAGTAGGAAGCATAGTCGAACCACTCGATGAAGTTACCGAGGAAGGAGGAGACGGCCACCCGTCGCAGTGTCGCGTGCTCGTCCTCCTCGCTGTGGATCGTGGCCACTGTGTCGCTAGATGCCATGGAAATCACCCAGATCCTTTCCGAACCCCTTTTTGCTTTGTGTTTTCCGCATATGGGAAACACCCCCTTTAGAGATAGTGAAGGTCCGGCATCCGTGATTCACAGATACGCGGACCTCCTTTCCTTGTGCGAGCCAGCACTACCCCGGAGGGCCTTGTTCCTGTGCCAGCCAGCACACATTCCGCACGCTTGGGGCCGTGCGCGCCCTGAGTGCCCGAGGGGCCGCGCAGCCACGCCGCACGGCCCCTCGGTTAGATCCTAGTAGTCGCCCAAGTAGTCCACTTGAGCCTTGCTGGCACGCAGCACGAACGCCTTCTCAGCCTTCTTGCCGCCAGCGGCCAGCTTGCCGAGCACCACGCGCTTCAGGCGAGGGTACTCGTTCATGCCGTACCACGCGAACGCGGTACCGCCGGTGTAGCACTCCACGATGCTGTGCACGGGAAGCGAGGCATCGCGCTCGGCGTCGAGCTTGATGTACTCGGCGATCTCGTCGGCGCACACGTCGCGGATCACTTCCACGCTGATCTCCAGATCGCGGGCCAGCTGCTTGAGCTGGTACTCGACCTCGGCATCATCGGCATGGGGGAAATAGGTCACATCGTAGGTGACGGCGGAAAGCCCGGACGCCTTGGCGAAGGCGAGGAAGCTCTCCAGCGACACCATCTGCACATGGTCCTCGGTGCGCTCGGCGATGTCGAGCTCAGCAGCGAAGCCCTGAACGCCAGCGCCGGCGAACGCAGCCTGCAGCTGCTCCTCGGTCATCGCGGCCTCGAAGTCCACCGAGGTGGCAATGTGCGTCAGGTTCTTGGTCATCTTCATAAGAAGCCTCTTCCTATACGGTCGTAGTCATTGCTGACGCGAAACTTACAGACCCTCGATATCCTCCTGCTCGGCAATGCGAGCGGAGAGGTTCTCGGCGATCTCCTCCTGCTGCTTCGCCTTGCGACCGGCCACCATGCCCTTGACGGACGGGATGGCACCACCGGCGATGATGAGCAGGCCGCCGATGATGGTGTTGGCCGTCAGGGCCTCGCCGAACACGACCAGGCCGACGAAGATGGCCACGGGCACCTCCCAGTAGGCGATGGTGCCGTAGTCAGCAGCCGGCAGGTTGCGGCCGGCCACCAGCAGAAAGCCCAGGGCGATGGGACCGCAGATGATCCACAGCAGCACGGCACCAATCCAGTTG
Source organism: uncultured Enterorhabdus sp. (assembly GCA_947649205.1). Lineage (GTDB taxonomy): Bacteria > Actinomycetota > Coriobacteriia > Coriobacteriales > Eggerthellaceae > Adlercreutzia. The sequence continues at coordinate 1,097 of CANSQM010000062.1, read as the reverse complement.
AAGGTGGTGAAGTGCACGTTGAGGGCCCAGTTCTCCATGCCAGGCTGGCTGCCCAGGGAGTTCAGGATAATGGTGATGATGCCCGCGCCCAGCACGGCGAAGATGAAGTTCCACACGCCACGGGCAGTGGTGTCGGCATCCTTGCGGTAGCCGTTGAAGAACATGGAGAGGCCGTAGAACACGCCGGAGGCGAGACCGAAGGCGTCGCCCACGCCCTTCTGCGGGAACTCGGGGGTCGACGGAACCAGGTTGAAGTCGAGACCGAAGGCCTGACCGCCCACGCCGAAGCCGAGCAGGTTGTTGCCGAACAGCATGCCGACGAACACGGCAGCCAGGCATATCCACTGCAGGCCGCTCATGGGCTCCTTGCGGAAGATACGAGCCGCCAGTACGCAGACCACGGGGCCGATGTAGATGAACAGTACGGCATTGGCAACGGTCGTGAGCAGGGTCGAGGTCACGTAGCATGCCAAGGACATACCGATCATCAGACCGCCCAGCGCGATGGCGGGGGTGAGCTTGAGTTCCTTAAAGGTCTTCACCTTGTGGGTGGCGACCATCAGAATGACGAAGAACAGCACGCCCATGCCCATGCGGCCGCAGGCCATGAGAGCACCGACGGAGTCGCCGGCATTCAGGCCCTGGGTGCCGTCGAACATATCGGTTCGAGTGGCCCAGCGGCTGAACAGGGGCACGAGGCCCATGCCGGTTGCAGAGATGAGCATGGCGATGGTACCCCAGCCAAGGCGCATCTGGTAGCCCTCGGTGGCGGTGGTGTTTTCCTGTGCCATAATCCCTCCTTTTTCTTTCCCTCTGAGGTGATTGAAGTATAAGTCGAGACCCCGGATGAGCTCCGGCGCCCGCTCGCACCCGGATTGCCCTTGCATCGGGTACGAAAAAAGGGGAACAGGCCGCGCACGGTGCGTTGAAACCTGTTCCCCTTTCTTTCTAGGTCTCCGTCAGGCAGCTGCCCTCAGCTGTCCCGATCGGAAGGCTTCTCTCAAGCCGCTGCCCTCAGCGGCTGAGAGTTGGCAAAGGTCGTGCTTACTTCCACATCTCGGGGCGCACGAGGGTGGGATCCTCGACGCGGTTCGGGA
>CANSQM010000061.1 GCA_947649205.1 uncultured Enterorhabdus sp. | reverse complement strand
GGCCAGTGCTCCGGCGCGGCCCCCGTCGTGGTCGCCGGAGCACTGGCCCCCGGCCCGCCCCCGTTGCGGTCGCGGCGGCGGTTCACGGTGATCTTCGTGGCCGCAGCGCCGCCGGGCGCGCGCTTCTCGGGAGCGCCGGCGCTCCCCTTCCCGTGGATGCCGGCATCGGCCAGGGCCTCGTCCACCAGCGTGCGGTCGGCACTCGCGTCGCCTTCCAGCTGGCCCGATTTGTACAGGTAGTAGTCGTAGTCGCCGTCGTAGTTGGTGATGCGGCCGTCCTTCACCTCCACGATGCGGTTGGCCACCCCGCGGATGAGGTGCCGGTCGTGGGTGATGAACAGGATGGTGCCCTCGAAGTGGCGCAGGGCCTGCTCCAGGATGTCGGCCGAGGAGATGTCCAGGTGGTTCGTGGGCTCGTCCAGGCACAGCAGCGGCTTGGGGGCCACGAGCATCTTCGCCAGGGCCAAGCGTCCCTTCTCACCGCCGGAGAGCACGCCCACCTTCTTCTCCACGGCATCGCCGGTGAACAGGAAGGCGCCGAGCAGGCTGCGCACCTGGGAGATGGACCAACCCGGAGCGGCGTGGTCCAGTTCCTCGAACACGGTATTGCCGGCGTGCAGCTCTTCCAGCTGGTGCTGGGCGTAGTAGGTGAGGTCCACGTTCACGCCGTAGTCGATGGTGCCCCCGTCGGGCCGCTCCACCCCGGCGATCATCTTCAGCAGCGTGGACTTGCCCGCACCGTTGGGGCCCACGAGCGCCACCTTGTCGCCGCGGTACAGGGTGAAATCCACCCCGTCGTAGACCGTGTGGTCGCCGTAGCGCTTCACGAGGTTGCGAGCCCGCACCACCTCGTCGCCGGTGCGCGGCGGCTGCACGAAGTTGAAGTGAACGGTCTTCTTCTCCTCGGGGATGATGGGCAGCGTTTCCTTGATCTTCTCGATGCGGCGCTCGCGCTCCTGAGCCTGCTTGGCCTTGGTGGCCTTATAGCGGAAGCGATCGACGAAGGCCTGGAGGTGCGCGATCTCCTCGAGCTGCTTGGCCCGCTCGGCCCGCAGGCGCTCCAGGCGCTCCTCGCGCATGACGAGGTACTTCGAGTAGTTGCCCTTATAGAGGTTCACCTGGCCGTTGTCGATCTCGGCCACGCGGTCCACCATGTTGTCCATGAAGGCGCGGTCGTGGGACACCACGATGACCGTGCCGGCGTAGCCGCGCAAGAAACCTTCGAGCCACTTCACCGACTCCAAGTCCAGATGGTTGGTGGGCTCGTCGAGCAGCAGCACCTCCGGATTGCGGATGAGCAGCTTCGCGAGCGCGATGCGCATCTGCCAGCCACCGGAGAACTCCGTGGTGGATCGAGCCATGTCCCCCTCAGTGAACCCGAGGCCGAACAGCACGCTGCGCACCTTCGACTCCAGCGAGTAGCCGCCGAGCATCTCGTAGGCATCCCGCGCCCGCCCCACGGCCGCCAGCTGCGCTTCGGTGGGCGCAGGCCCCAGCTCGGCCTCCAGCTTGTGCAGGCGACGTTCGGCCTCAAGCACCTCGGTCTGGGACGAGATGACCTCTTCGAAGACGGGCAAGTTCCCCATCTCGATGGCCTCCTGCTCCAGGTAGCCCACCCGGGCCCCCTTGGCGAACAGCACGCGCCCCTCATCCGGGTCGTCCTCGCCCGATATGATGTTCAAAAGCGTGGTCTTCCCCGCCCCGTTGGGGCCCACGAGCGCCAGCCGATCAAACTCCTCCAACCGGAAGGTGACGTCGTGGAACAGCACGCGGCCGCCGTAGGCCTTGGAAAGATGTTCAGTTTGCAGAATCATGATGGTGCCTTCTGGATGTCATCGTCGAAACGGGGCGACCCGGCGGCCACCCCCATTATTGCCGACTGCATAGTGTAGCACGAAGGGACCCCGGGCCCTAAGCGCGCCCCCGAAGACGGCGCCCAGAGCCTCGAGGAGCTGCTCGACTTGGGGGGTGACTTGGGGGGTGATTGGGGGATAAGGTTGCGATATCATCGGCCCGGAGATACCAAAAGGCCCCTCCGCAGAGGGGCCTGTGAGTTATGGTGGTCGCTACAGGATTTGAACCTGTGACCCCCGCCGTGTGAAGGCGATGCTCTCCCGCTGAGCCAAGCGACCGGATCGTGCGCAACTCACTGAGTGACTTGCGACGGCTAAACATAATACACAGGTTCCGAACATCGCGCAAGGGGTAATCTTGTATACTACCCCTAGATATTCACAATTCCATCGCAAAGGAGAAGAAAGCACCGATGGCGAGCGATATGACCAGCGAGACCTTCCTCGCTTCTAAGAAGATCAGCGACGAGATCAACGCCGATCTGCCCCTGCATCCCGAGAAATATACCATGCTGTCGGGCGACCGTCCCACGGGCCGGTTGCACATGGGCCACTACTTCGGCACCATCAAGGAGCGCGTGGCCCATCAGAACATGGGCATTCGCACGAACATCATCATTGCCGACTACCAGGTCATCACCGACCGCGATACCACGGCCAATATCGCCGACAACGTGCACAACATGGTCATCGATTACCTGGCCTGCGGCGTCGATCCGGAGAAGACCGTCATCTTCACCCATTCGGCCGTGCCGGCCTTAAACCAGCTCATGCTCCCCTTCCTGTCGCTGGTGACCGAGGCCGAGCTGATGCGCAACCCCACGGTGAAGGCCGAGCAGGAGGCCTCAGGCCACGCGCTCACGGGACTGCTTCTCAGCTACCCGGTGCACCAGGCCTGCGACATCCTGTTCTGCAAGGGCAACATCGTGCCCGTGGGCAAAGACCAGCTGCCCCACATCGAGCAGACGCGCCTCATCGCCCGCCGCTTCAACGAGCGCTACGGCCAGATCTTCCCCGAGCCCCACGGTCTTCTGACCGAGGCCGTGGAGATTCCCGGTCTCGACGGCCGCAAGATGTCGAAGAGCTACGGCAACGCCATCGCCCTGTCGGCCACGGAGGAGGAGACGGCCAAGCTCATCAAGAAGTCCCAGACCGATTCCGAGCGCTTCATCACCTTCGACAAGGAGAACCGCCCCGGAGTGTCGGCCCTCCTGACCACCGCGGCACTCACCACGGGCCGCACCGAGGAGGAGATCGCCGCCGAGATCGGCAACGACGGTGCCGGCGCCCTCAAGCGCTACGTGACCGAGGCGGTGAACGGATACCTCGCCCCCATCCGCGAGCGTCGCCGCGAGTTGGAAGGCAAGCCGGAGATGGTGCGCGAGATTCTGTACGAGGGCAACCGCCGCGCCAACGAGATCGCCAACGCCACCCTCGATGAGGTGCGCGAGGCCATGGGCATGGTGTACTAGCGCCCCATCCCTCCCCCCGAACGGCGAAGGCCCGCGAGACGTCTCGCGGGCCTTTTTGCATACGGAACGGGGATGGGGCAAAGGCCAGCGGCCGGAAACGGGGTCGCGGGGCCCAGGTGCACAGCGGCCGAAAATAAGGTCGCGGAGACGCCGCACGATGGCCGCGGGATCGCACGCCAAGCGCACGGTCCCGTGGCGGGACTCCCTACACCGTGTCCTCCAGATCCATCTGCATGAGCTGCACGCTCTCGCGCATGCGCTGGGCATGGGCGCGGGAGAGGCGGCCGTCCTCGTAGGCGTCCTGGATCTGCTCCAGCTCGAAGGCGTAGGCGCGGCGCTTGATGCCGTCGGCCAGATCGTCCACTTTGATGACCGAGGTCACCGATGGCCGGGCGCTGTGGAGGGCCGCCACGGAGCGCTGGTACTCCACGAGCAGCGTGGCCGCGTCCTCGGTGGGCACCTGACTGGAGGCCACAGCCTCTTCCAGGTGCTCAATGGCATAGGTGCGCGTGGCCGTTTGCAGCCAGCGCATATCCTCGGTGCGCTCGGCCAGGGCCGTGTTGCCCGGCAGCTCTCGCAGCACCGCCCGCAGGCCCCGGTGCCACAGGGCCCGGAAGCGGCCGTTCCAGCGCCGCAGGCGCCCGCGGCCGCGCCCATGCTCCAAAAGGCCCATCACCTGCTCGAGGCGGCCCATATAGCGGTAGGCCACCACACCGGACACCACACCGCGCTCCATGAGCTCCATGGCCCGATCGTACTCCCATCCGAGGGCCTTCAAGCGCAGGGCCACGTTGGGCTCGTCCTCGATGCCGTTGTTGGCCTTGATGCGGGACAGGCGATCGTTGTAAGAGCGAATGACAGCCTGGGTCTCGGCGCTGTTCTCCGCGTTCTGCTGAGCCGTGAGCATCTCGATGACCTGGCGCATAATATCCATGGTGGTGGCGGCATCCTGGTCGGCCCGGCGCTGCTCGTCCTCCCCCTCGTCGCGGGCCGGGGCCAAAAGCGGCACCACGAACGTGGCCAACAGCAGCGTGCACACGATCACGCCGCAGGCAAGGAAGATGAGCAGCTCGCGCTGGGGAAAGGGCACGTTGGGCGGCCCGATGACCGCGTAGGTGGGCAGGGAGAACATGATAGACAGCGTGATGGTGCCCTTGGCTCCCGAGAAGGTCGTGATGAGGGCGCTGCGCACATCACGACCCGTGAAGCGACGATGCTGAACACGGCGCACATGGACAAGGTCCATGACGAGCACCCAGAGAAAACGGGTTGCCAGAAGGACGAACGTGAGCCCGAGTACGAGCAGCACCAGGGTGGAGTTCGTGATGCGCACGTTCTCCCAAGTCTCCTGCATAGCCAAAGGCAGCTGGGTGCCCAGCAGCACGAATACGATGCCGTTCAGGGCGTAGGTGAGCACGTGCCACACGCTGCCGGAGACGATGTTCATGCGCGAGACCGACGGCCCGATGACCCCCTTCGGCGACGTGACGTTGATGAGGCCCGCCACCACCACGGCGATGACGCCGGACACATGGCAGACGTTGGCCACCAGGTAGATGAGAAAGGGAATGAGCACCTCGAACAGCACATGGAAGTTGGTGTTCTCCACACCGATGGAGCGGGCGCGACGCACCACCCCGTTGCCGATGAGGCCGAGCACCACGCCGAGTAAGAGGCCGCCGACGAATTCCACGAGGAAGTCCACGCTGGCGTTCACGAGAGAGAACGAGCCGGTGAGCACGGCGGCGATGGCGAACTGGAAGGACACGATGCCCGAGGCGTCGTTCAGCAGCAGTTCCCCCTTGAGCATGGAGGCCTGACGCTTGGGGATGTCCACCGACTTGGACAGGGACGACACGGCCACAGCATCGGTGGGGCCGAGGGCCGCGCCCAGGGCGAAGGCCGCCGCCAGGGGGATGGAGGGCACAAAGGCGTGGAGCAGAAAGCCGATGACGAGGGTAGTGGCCACCACGAGCCCGATGGCCAGGGACAGCACCGGCTGGCGCTCGCGCCAGAGGGCCTGCTTGTCGGCGTGCTTCGCCTCGTCGTAGAGCAGAGGCGCGATGAACATGACTAAGAAGAGCTCGGGATCGAGAGTGACCTTCACATCGCCGCCGGCCACGAGCGCGATGACGAGCCCGATGGCGATCTGGATGAGGGGCAGCGATATGCGGGGAATGATCTGATCAACAAGGGAGGACGCCAGCACGGCGGCAAGCAAGAGCAGGCCGAGGGTCAGGGCTTCCACAGACGCATCTCCTTCGGAACGCAGGTTGACGGGAGTACGCTATTGTAAAACATGGACGGGCGCCCTTTCCAGCGAAAGGGCGCCCGCACTCGGCAAACCAACAAGACCGGGGGTCGCTGCGCCGCCTACTTCGCGAGACGGATACGGAGGTTGCGGCCGCTCTGCTCAAGGTCGTAGTCCCCGATGGCGGCCATGTACTGGCGCATCTGGGCGTAACCGAGGTCGCGCACCTTGAAGTCCTTGAAGCGGGCCCGCAGGCGGTCGGTGATGGTGGAGAGCATGATGCCCCCCTCCCCACCCTCGACCACCATCTGGCGGATGTAGCCCTCCGGCGTGTCGGCCGCCGGCTGGGACGCCCCCCTCTTCGCCGGCGATTTCCGCGCGCGCTTCTTCGGCTGGGCGGCCTCGCGCGCCTCCAGAGAAGCCTCGGCTGCGGAAGCCTCGGCGATCGGCTCGGCCGGCGCGGCCTCGGCCTCAGCCGGGCGAGCGGCCGCCGTGCGGCGGGCGCGGCGCTTCGGCTGGGCCGCGGG
>CANSQM010000060.1 GCA_947649205.1 uncultured Enterorhabdus sp. | reverse complement strand
GGACGCCGCCCTCTCAAGGCGGAGGTCGCCGGTTCGAATCCGGTCGGAGCTACCATGAACTTTCCGGGCCGCCTTCGGGCGGCTCTTTTCATGTGCAGGCGGCCTGGTGTCTCCCGAACGCGGGAGGGGCGGCCGCGGAGGCGACCCGCGTTGCCGAGCACTCGGGCATCCGCGCGGGCCGCGCCTGAGGGCCGGCAACGAGGGAGGAAGGGGCGTCCGTGGAGTTTCTCATCGTGTGCCCGCTGGCGCTCATCGCCGGCTTCGTCGATGCCATCGCCGGCGGGGGAGGGCTCATCTCGCTTCCCGCTTACTTCTTCGCCGGTCTTCCCGCCCACGCCGCTATTGCCACCAACAAGCTGTCGAGCACTCTGGGCACCGCTGTGGCAACGGTGCGCTATGCGCTCTTCGGCTATATGGTGAAGCGGTTCGTCGCCGTGGGCGTTGCGTGCGGTCTGGCGGGCTCGGTGGCGGGGGCGAATCTAGCCCTGCTCGCTGACAGCACGGCACTCATGGTGTTCATGCTCGCGGCCCTGCCGCCTGTGGCCGTGCTCGTGTTTCGCGCCAAGGACCTGAACCGCTTCTCCGAGCATCCGCTGTCACCGCGCCGGGCCCTTCTGGCCACCGGCGCCATCGCCCTGGCCGTGGGTGTCTACGACGGCTTCTACGGGCCGGGCACCGGTACCATTCTCATGCTGCTGCTCACGGCCCTCGGCCGCCAGGATGTGAAGTGCGCCGCGGGTACCACCAAGGCCATCAACCTGGCCACCAATGCGGCGGCCCTCGCCGTGTTCCTTGCCAACGGCCAGGTGCTCGTCGGCCTGGGGCTCGCCGCTGCGGCCTTCAATATCGCGGGGAACTGGCTCGGCTCCACTTTCTTCGACAAGAAGGGCGCCCTCGTCCTGCGCCCCGTCATGCTCGTGGTCATCGCCCTGTTCGCCGCCAAGCTCGTATCCGACCTCCTCGCCTAGGGCTTTCGCTATAATGCTTCCAGGTAGAGGCAGGAAGCAGGTCTATATGTTCTGGGATACCGTAAGAGCGCTCTTTGACCGTCTAGGTACTGTTCCGAAAGTGGCTGTCGCTTTCCTTGGATGCGGGCTCGCTCGCGCATGGCTTTGGTGGATGCTGTCCCTCGTCTGCTACTCCGATGCCTATCCCGCTTATACGAAGCATCAAGGGCACTTGCTCTTCGATTTAGGGGAAATACTGGGGTTTCTCCTCCTCTTCATCCTCGCTCGGCGTTTCGCCCCATTCTTCAAGCGCCCTTCGGTCGCGGCGGCTGCACTCACGTTGACGATCGGCACAAGCGCGCTCACTCTCTGGGCCCCCGCCCTTCCCATTGCTGATGGCTGGGCTATTGCGATTATTGTATTGGGCGGCGTTGGCTATGCGCTGCTCTTTCTCCTTTGGCTCGAGCTGTACGGTTGTCTTACCGCGCGTAGTATGTTGATAGCTTGGACGGGTTCCTACTTCGTCGCCCTTCTTATTTGGGGACTGGATCAGATCGTTGTTCCCGGAAGTCTCGATGTGGTTCTGTGCTTGCTGCCTGCGGGAAGCTTGCTCATGCTCTTCAAGGGATTCTGCTCGATCCCGTTGCCCAACCTCCCCGTCGCCATGACCCATTGGCCCGCCATTCCCTGGAAACTCATCGTCGCCCTCTCCGCCTTCGCTCTGGCATTCGGCATTGGCGATGCCGTTACTGGGCAAAATATGTTTACGTGGGTGAGCAAGGTGGGGATGGGTATACCGGAATTGCTCGTGCTGCTCTCTGCCCTGTTCTTCTATAGGCAGTTCAGCTTTAAATATCTCGTTACAGTGGCGGCGCCGTTTGTCGTGGCGGGCCTCATCGGTGCGTTCTTCGTGAGTCATCTGGGCATTTCGTCGTTTGTTCTCGTGAACGCAAGCAGTGAGATATACCTCATCCTCGTGTACGCTGTCGCGTGTATCACGGCGTACAAACTTAATATCTCTGCCGTGTACCTTGCGGGGCTTTTCGCTGGCCTATACAAGGTATTTCTGCAGGCCGGCAAGGGATTGGGGCTTGTCGTTGCAGGGCAACTTCATGACAGTGCGGCCTCCACGCCTGCTCTGGCCATCGTCATGGTTGTGGTGGTTGTCATCGCGAGCATCGTGCTCGTTCAGGATCGCAATGTCGTTGATAAGTTCAGTTGGCGCGAACAGAACGTCGATCCTCGCAATGCCACCTGCGCACGCATTGCCGAGGAGTATCGTCTCACACCCAAAGAGGGGCAGGTGTTTCTCATGCTTGCCCAAAAGCAGGACACTGCTCAGATCGCCGAGGAACTTTTTCTGGCGCAGAGCACAGTGCGTGTGCATACAAGCAGTATCTATAAGAAGCTGGGGGTTCACTCTCGTAAGGAGTTGGATGAACTCGTGGATCGCCAAATTCACTGACTCCTCCGTTGGCCTTTCGGCATGGCGCCAGACTCCGAAGGCCTGGCGCCATGTTCGCCGGCGTTTCGATGCCTTAGGCGTTGCAGTCAGACAAAATGGTTTCAGCTGCGATGATGCCGAAAGCGGAGGCGATGGTCAGACCGTTGCCGACCTGGTTGCCGAAGCATCCGTGTCCGGAAACGGCTCCTGCCGCATAGAGCCCCGGGATGGGTGTTCCTTTGTCGTCGAGCACTCTTGCCGCCGCATCGGTGCACACTCCGCCATAGGTGCTCTGCATGGCGGGTTTGACGAGGGCTGCGTAATAGGGCGGGTTTTGGAAGGTACTTGCAACCGTCGCGCCGAACTCTTCTTCGACATTACCTTCTCCGACGGCCTGCCATCGTTCCATGGTGTCAACGAAGGCGGTCTGCGCCTCGTCGCTTAAACCCATGTTGCCCGCCAGAGCTTTCCATGATTCTCCAGATGCGAAATAGCCAAGATCGTTGTAGTCGCTTATGAGCTTTTTCTCGTCGATGGTCTTCTGGTCGAAGATCGCCCACGCTTCTTGGTTCGGAAGAGTGAGCTCCACATCCGACTTCTCGTGAACGGTCGAGTCGGTCTCGTTGATGAAGCGCTTTCCCGTATTGTCGACAAGCACGGCGATGCTTTGGATGGCGGCAAGGGAAATAACGGCTCCGCTGTCTGTAATATGGCAGATGTTGTTCGCTTTTATGGCCGTCATGTTGCCAAGGGCGGCTCCGATGGCCTCGGCTGCGAGGATGCCGTCACCCATAGCCGAGGCAGAGCCGGAATGTGGCAGTCCGCAATAATCGCCGGCGTCGGCGTATGCGGTGAGCATTTCCTCGTTATTGCCAAAGCCTCCGCATGCGAGGAGGACGGCATCGGCGGATATCGCGTATTGTCCAGCTTCATTGGCAACGACAACGCCTGTAACCTCGTCGCCTGCTTGTGCTATAGAGACGAGCGATGTGTTCAGACGGTAGTCGATGCCCTTTGCATCCATTTGCTCGGAGAGGTGCTTGATGATATGCGTGCCAGGAGAGGAGCCGTCGATGGTGGTATTGGAGAATTTTGCGAACTTGCCAAAAGGAACCCCGATGCTGATATATGCATCCACGGCATCGCCGCTTCGGAGCGAGTAGGCGGTGAGGCAATCGATGTCGACGGGCAGTCCGCTTTTCTCCGCAGCACTCAACTTTGTATTGAGGTAGTCTTGCTCGGAGGCGCCCTCAATGTCATTTTTATAGACGGTGTATCCACCGCCGCCGGCGAGACCACTTGAGGCGAACATGGTATCGCCGCCGCCTAGGAATCCCTGCTTCTCGACGAGGATGACGTTAGCCCCCTCATCTGCCAGACGGGAGGCGGCGTTCATTCCCGCCGATCCGGCTCCGATCACCACGACGTCGCAGGCGCAGTCTTCGCATTCAGGAGTGGGGTAGTCTGCCGGACTCTCGAATGCCGAAATGTCTCCTGCTTGGCTGAGTGCTTCTTCGGCGGCGCTTCGCACTGCCATGCTCGTGAGGGTTGCTCCCGAGACGGTATCTACATTAAGCGTCTGATGCTCGACGATGTCGCCGAGTACCTTTTTCGCCGCATTCTCAGAAATAACGGCTGTCTCCGCGCTCGCTACCATGGCTGCCTTCACAACGCAGTTGTTTTTAACAGTAAGTTCGACGACTACCTCTCCCGCGCGGCCCATTGCGGCGCCCGTGTAGGTGCCTGGCATAAGCTGTGCCTTCTCTTGGGTCTGTGGTTTTGAACAGCCTGCTAACGCAAGGCCCGCGCCACCCAAAGCTGCTACTGTGCCCTTGATCAAGTTCCTTCTCGAGACGTATCCCTCCATTTTCATAGGGTCCCCTTTCGACGGTGAATGAGCGGCCTTCCGCTCGGTACGAAGGGGAGTCTAGGGAAATAACCGAAGCTTGGGTATTATCAGCGACGCTCATTTTTTCGCAATCGTCTAAACAGTTGCGCTTAGACGATTGCGATCAGGTAAAATGCAGTCGCGTTCGGCTGCGCTCTTCGCGAAGGCCAGCAGCGCCTCTCGCTCGTTGGGTACGCGCTCGTCGATGACGGCGTCTAGGGCCGCGTTCAGGATGCGTCCGATCTCGGGTCCTGCCTCCACGCCGAGCGCCACGATGTCGTTCCCGTTGACGGCCAGGTGCCTTACGCTGAACGCGGACTCATCTTCCAGAATCTGGCGCATCAGGGCCCGCAGTTCCTCGGCTGTATCGGCCCGGGGGGCGCAGAAGGGGGCCTGGGCGAGCGCATCGGCCCGCTTGATGTCGCAGAGCGCCTCGAACAGGTCGGTGCGGCCACCCAGGCGCCCGAGCATGCGCCGCACCGCCCGCGTGTTGGGGGGCACCACGTCATCGTGGATGCGCACGAGCACAGGTACGTCGCGCCGCAGCCAGGCGGGAAAGGGCAGGCGCCGCATAACGCCCTCGGCCAGCACGACGCTCACGGCGGCATGGCCGTAGAAGTGCTCCACGCGCCCGCCGTCGCGCTCCTCGAAGAAGGCGGCCGCCGGCTTGCCCATGTCGTGGAACAGCGCGCTCCAGCGCTGCAGGGGCCGAGGCGGCGTGCGCTGCACCGCCCAGGCCGTGTGTTCCAGTACATCATATATGTGGTACTTCGTCACCTGCTCGCAGCCCTTCATGGCCACCAGCTCCGGCAGCACGAAGGCCAGCACGTCCGCGGTCTCCATAAGCGCGTCGTGTACGTAGTCGCCGCACAGAAGGCGCTCCAGCTCGCGGTAGACACGCTCGCCCGACACCTTGCGTAGCAGGTGCTTCGACGCGAGCATGGCATCGAAGGTGGCCCCCTCGATGGCGAATCCGAGCTGCGAGGCGAAACGGCAGGCCCTCAAGATGCGCAAGGCGTCCTCGGAAAAGCGGCTCGTCGGATCGCCCACGCAGCGGATGACGCCGCGCTCGATGTCCGCCGCGCCCCCGAACGGGTCGATGATGCCGCGCTCGGGATGGTAGGCCAGCGCGTTCACGGTGAAGTCGCGTCGCAGCAGATCCTCCTCGATGGTGGCAGCAGGTGTCACCGCATCGGGGTGCCGTCCGTCGCTGTAAGTGCCGTCGCAGCGGTAGGTGGTGATCTCCAGCGGCTCGCCGTCGCGGACGACGGTGAGGGTGCCATGGGCCACTCCGGTCTCCACCGTGTCCCAGCCCTCGGTGCGAAACGCCTCCTGCACCGAGGTCCACGGCAGGCTCGTGGCCAGGTCGACGTCGTGAACGGGTCGCCCCAGAAGCGCGTCGCGCACACAGCCGCCCACGCACCATGCCTCGCCCCCGGCTCCCGCCAGGATGCGCAGCGCCTCGCAGGCGACCTCGGGTAGGGGAATCGCGCCGCCGTGCGCGGCGCCTGCCGGAGTGCCGGCCCCTGCAATGCGGAAGGGGCGGGCACTGGTGTTCGGGTTGCGATGGATGCGGGCCATAGGCGTGTCCTTTGAATAGGAGGAGAACCGTAAATACCCAGTATAGCGGTCTCTCTTTGCGAAAGGATTTCCGGCGCTATCGGATAAGAAAAGGTTTTCGAGAAATCTCAAATTGACCCCTTGCGCTTTCGGAAAAGACAGGTATTATGAACAAGTTGCCTTTTTTGGAAGTGCGAAAGGCAACCTCGTAAGCGTCCTTCGTGGCGGTCGACGAGAAAGCGAAGTTGTCAAGACTTTGTGAATGAGTTGACACCGATCGGAGAAGCGCGTAAAGTACTTCCTTGCGTCGCTCGCGAGAGACGGCGGCGGGCGAGGCCCGCGGAACCTTGACAACCGGATACT
>CANSQM010000059.1 GCA_947649205.1 uncultured Enterorhabdus sp. | reverse complement strand
GGCCAGGCCATCGGCGTGGCCGCCATCGGCGCGGTGCTCCTGTTCGGCATCACCGTGAACATCGACAACGCCATGGCCGACAACCCGACGATCACCCCCGAGGTGCGCGCGGCCGTGGCCGAGCGCAACATCACGCTCATGGGCGACGCCCAGTTCGAGCAGACTATCGCCGACATCCCCATGGACGATGCCGAAAAGGCCGAGCTGGTGTCGCTGAACTCCGAGGCCCGCATCCAGTCCACCATCACCGCCTACGTGGTGTCGGCCGTCATCATTCTCCTCGGCCTGCTCACCACCCGCTGGATCACCATCTTCCGCAAGGACGAGGAGGGCGGCGCCCCGTCTGAGCCGCTGCCCGCCGGCGAGCAGCCCTTCGAGCCCGTGGTGGATCGCGAGATGTAGCGCCCGCACCTGCCGCCCCGGCGGCCGGACCCCTGAACCTGGCAAGACGAAGCGGGTGGGACGAACGCCCACCCGCTTCTTGCATCCGAGACCGGAACCGACCATGAAAGGAAGACCTATGGGCAAGCTGTTCCACAACGCAACGTTCATTCCCCTCACCGATGAGGACGCCCGCGCCGAGGCGGTGCTCGTCGACGAGGACGGCCGCATCGCCTACGTGGGCGCCCTGGAGGAGGCCCGGGCCCTCGACGAGGGCGCCGAGGAGGTGGATCTGGGCGGCGCGGCGGTCGTGCCCGGCCTCATCGACCCCCACAGCCACTTCACCGGCGCCCTCCAGTACCTGCTCTATGCCGATTTGGGCGGCTGCTCCTCCTTCGAGGAGATCGCCGACACGCTGCGCGCCTTCGCCGAGGAGCGCAACATCGGCTCCGACGGCATTATCCTGGGCAACAACTACGATCAGAACCTGCTGGCCGAGGGGCGCCATCCCGACAAGGCCCTGCTCGACACCGTTTCAACCGACACCCCCGTTCTCATCACCCACGTGTCGAACCATATGGGCGTGGCCAATTCGCTTCTCCTAGAGCTGGCGGGCATCGATGAGACCACGCCGGACCCCAACGGGGGCCGCTACGGACGGGTGGCCGGAACCGATGAGCCCAACGGCTACGCCGAGGAGCCTGCGGCCATCGGTGCCCTCTACGCGGTGACCATGCCCCGTATGAACCTGGACTTCGCCGCCATGGCCGACGATATGCAGCGCGTCTACCTGGAGCACGGCGTGACCACCTGCCAGGACGGAGCTACCGGCAAGGACATGGCCGCCATGCTGTGCGCCCTGGCCGATGCCGGCGCGTGGAAGATGGATATCGTGGCCTACCCCATGGAGGGCGAGGACACCGACGCCATTCTGGCCGAGCACAGCCGCTTCGACGATCACGCCTATCACGGCCACTTCCGATTCGGCGGCCTGAAGATGTTTTTGGACGGCTCGCCCCAGGGCCTGACCGCCTGGATGACCGAGCCCTATGCGGAAGGCCCCGACGGCGAGAGGGACTGGGTGGCCTACGGCACCATGACCGACGAGGACGCCACCGCCTTCGCCCGCAAGGCCATCGACGGCAATCGCCAGCTGCTCTGCCACACCAACGGCGACGCGGCGGCCGACCAGCTGCTGCGCGTCTACGAGGCGGCCCGCGAGGCCTCGGACAACCCGGGCAAGACGGCCCTGCGCCCGGTGATGATCCATTGCCAGACCGCCCGGGCCGACCAGTACGAGAGGATGGCCGAGCTCGGCATGATCCCCTCCATCTTCTCCTCCCACATCTGGTACTGGGGCGACGCCCACCTGCGCAACTTCGGCCCCGTGCGCGGCGGGCGCGTGAGCGCCTGCGGCGACGCGGAGCGGGCCGGGCTCCCCTTCACCCTGCACACCGACACCCCGGTGCTGCGCCCGAACCTGCTGGAGGCCGCCTGGTGCGCCGTGAACCGCGTCACCAAGGAGGGCGCGCAGCTGGACGAGGACCAGAAGGTGACGCCCTATGAGGCCCTGCGTGCCATCACCTACAACGGCGCCTACCAGTACGGCGAGGAGGCCGACAAGGGCACGCTGGAAGTGGGCAAGCTGGCCGATATGGCCGTGCTCGACCGCGATCCGCTGGCCGCCGATCCGGCCGAACTGCGCGACGTGACGGTGCTGGCCACGGTGAAGGAGGGCACGGTGGTCTACCGGCGCGACGAGGCATAAGAGCCCCCTTCCCCGCCATTCCTGCGGCCGGCCGAGCCCCTGAGGGGGCGGCCGGCCGTTTCCTTCTCTAGAACGCGCCCCGCAGCTCGGGAAAGCCGGGGAAGAAATCGTCATCGGCCGCCTCCGCCCCTTCGGCGCCCTGGGACTCCAAGAGGCGCTTGAAGCGCTCGGTCAGCGGCGTCAGATCGCCCCGATCGTCGGCGCGCACGAGCAGCAGCGCCACCTGGACGCAGCGCTTACCCGCCAGCTGCGGTCCCCCGTCCAAATCGTAGAGGTGCACCGCCGTGCGCTCGACCCCCTCGCCGCACCAGGCGAGCACGAGGCTGCGCTCGTGGATGAATCCCAACGTGCGCACGAGCCACCGGAAGCGCTCGAGATCGAGGGACACCGCGTCGCTCGCGACCAGATCGCGATGGACCGCCGGCAGCAGAGCGCTCGGGGCCGCGGGCACCGCAAGGCGCACCCGCTCGCAGGGCACCTGCGCCTCGCGGCCGCGGCGCCACAGGGGAATGGCCTCCACGATGCGCTCCAGATCGCGCTCGTCCACGAGGCTCGATATGGTCACGCTGGGGAAATCCACGGGCAAGGGCTCGAAGGACACGAGGAAGTCGAAGCGATCGAGCAAGGGCGAGGAGGGTCTCGCGCAGGCCGAGAGCACCTCGTTCTCGGCGATGACGTCCACCACCTGCACGCGGCTCGACAGCTTCTCGATGCGGTAGCGGCCCCACAGGGCCAGATCGATGCCGCTGTTTACCACCAGCCCCACGCGGTAGTGCCGCAGGCTCCCCACCCGCTCCAAGTACTCGACCAGCACCAGCACCAGACGCGTGTAATCCGACGTGTGCAGCCGCGCCTCCACGAGCGCGGACACCTCGCACAGCACCGAGGACAGCAGGCACATGCCGTCCATGGAATCGTACTTCACGGCCAGCTCGTTGGGATTCTGCACCACCAGCCCGCAAGCGCGCCGGGTCAGCCCGCTCTCCACGAGAATGCCCAGCGGGCGGATGAGGGAGGCGGGCACCGGCTCCCCGAAGGCGGCCTCGCAGGCCGCGGCGATGTCGCCGGCCATGGCCCGGGCCCGGTCGTTGGGCTCGTAGCGCTCCATAAGCTCGGCGCTCCACTGCCACGTGCAGCAGCTCGCCATATCCTGGAGCAGCCCCATCTCGGCCTCGTTCACCGTGATGCCGAAGTGGCGCGAGAGGCGATTCCCCAGGCTCGCGAAGAACCCGGACAGCTCGCCGGTAAGCGGCCGGTCGGCGATGACATGGCCCATTTGGATGCGCGCCACCATGATGCGCAGGTAGACGCCGAGCTGCCAGCGGGCGTTGCTGGAGAGGGTGAAGCCCAGGTTGTCCTGGACCTCTTCGATGCAGCGGTCGAAGAACCGCTGGTCGCAGCCGGAGGCCGCGTCCAAGAGCAGCGGCTCGATGCGGCGGCGCACGGCTTGGGGCGGAAAGGAGAACAGCACCGACATGAGAAAGCCCCGCTGAGTCCACTCGGCCCCGGCTAATTCGATGCGCCGGCCGGTATGCACCGCGAGCCCCCGGCCCACGAGCACCCGCTGCCACCAGTGCAGATCGCTCTGCATCTGCTGCTTGTTCGTGAATGCCGCCCGCGTGAGGGATTCCACGGTATGGGGCCCCGGCGTGCAGGTGAGCACCACCAGCTCCCGGCAGAGGCGCTCGAAGCGCGGGTGCATGGCGGCCTCGCTCTCATCGAGCAGGCGCGAGAGGCGGTTCGCCTCATGGGCGGCCAGCACGAGACGCAGCCCCGCCCCGCGCCGCCGCGAGACGCGGGACGCGAAGCCCTCGTGGCTGAGGAACCCGTCGATGGCCTTCACGTCCGTGCGCACCGTCTTCTCGGAGCAGCCGAGCAGATGGGCGTACCAGGCGCAGGTCTTGTACTCGGCCTCGTTGAGCAGCGCGCGGAGCAGCGATCCCTGTCTGGCGTTCATGGGCTCCCCCTCGTGGTTCTCGGGAATAAGCTGAGCGATTAACTCGGCAATAGTGTACTGAATTCCCCTTGGCCGCGCGTGCCGCAGAGGCCAGACAAATTACCGCAGATGCGGTAAACCCCCTGCGTACCACTGTTTTTACCGCATCTGCGGCAAGAGATGTGCCCCGCCGCCGCCCGGGGCAGACCTACAATCCCCTCAGTTTCCCGTGTTCGCGCCATCAGTTTGGAGGGCCCTATGACGTCCACGAACCCCGTCGCAGAAACACCCCGCGCAGCTGTGCGCCGCCGCAGCGAAAGGGCCGGCGAGCGCGAGCCGGTTGCGGGGAGCTGGGCGCCCCTGGCCGTGCTCGTCCTGGCCCAGATCGGCACCTCCAGCGACAACGCCGCCATGAACATCGCCGTGGGCAGCCTCACCGCCGAGCTCGGCGCCACCCTGGGCGACATCCAGATGGCCACCACGGTGTTCTCCCTCATCGCCGGCGCCTTCATGATCGCCGGCGGCCTCATCGGCGTCACCATCGGGCTGCGGCGCACCATGCGCATCGGGCTGGCCCTGGCCGTCCTCGGCGAGATCGCGGCGGCCTGCGCGCCCCATATCGCGCTATTTACCTGGGGCGGCCGGGTGCTCATGGGGGCCGGGGCGTGCCTGGTGACCCCCTCGGTGCTCGGACTGGTGGCGGCCCTCTACGAGGGGAGGCGGCGCGCGGTGGCCTTCGGGGCCATTGCCGGGGCCGCGGCCCTGTCCACCCTCTCCCCCATCGTCCTCGGCGCCATCATGGACGCCGCGGGCTTCCGCGTCACCTTCGCCGTGCTGGCCGCCTACTTCGCCCTCGTCCTGGGAACAACCGCGCTGCTGCCTCCCGCCGCCCCGCAAGCGGGGCGCAAGCGCTTCGATATCGCCGGCATGGCCGTTGCCGCCGCGGGCCTCGCCCTCTTCCTGCTCGGCACCTCGCGGCTGTCCACCTGGGGCGTGGTGGCCCCCATGGCCGCCTGTCCCTTCACCGTGGCGGGCCTCTCCCCGGCGCTGCCCCTTATGGCGGTGGGACTTGCGCTGCTCGCCCTCCTCGCGCCCATCGAACGGGCGGCCGAGAGGGCGGGCGGGGCCCTTATTCCCCGATCCTACATCAGCTCGCCGGCCGTGCGCTCGGGGCTTCTCGCCGTGGCGATGCCGTTCTTCTTCATGGGCGCCCAGGGAATCCTCATCACCCCCTACCTCATGCTCGTAGCAGGCTTTACGGCCATGCAGAGCGGCATGCTGTCGCTGCTGTCGGGCATCCCCATGTTCTGCCTGGCGACGTTTCTGCCGAAGCTGGCGCCGCGCCTCTCGTCGCGCCTCATCATCCGCGCCGGCCTTGCCGCCATTGTCGCCGCCTGCCTCCTCATGGCCCTTGGCGTGGAGCGGGACGCGGTCGGCGCCGCCCTGTTCGCCGGCACAGTGCTGGGCGGCATCGGCGTGGGGGCCGTCAACTCCCAGGCCAACAACGCCGTGGCCTCGGCCGTGCGCGGCCGCGACGCCGAGCAGTCCGGGGGCATCCAGGGAGCCGCCCGCAACATCGGCCTGGCCCTCGGCACCGCCGTGGGCGGCACCTGCCTGCTGCTCGCCATGGCAACGCTGTTCGCGGGCGGGGCCGCCGAGGCGTCAATAGCCGGCGACCTGGTGCGCACCGCCGCCGAGCAGGGCAGCACCCTCATGGGCCCCGAGGCCTTCGCCGATCTGGCGGCGACGTGGGGAGCCGCCCCCGCCGACGGCGCCGCCCTCGCCGCCATCCACAGCCAGGCCCAGGCCGACGCCCTGCGCCTCACCTTCGGCCTGCTCGGCGCCGTCATGGCCCTCAGCCTCATCGGCACCCGCCACCTCGTGGAGACGGCCGCCGGGAAATAGCCCCCGACCAAGCTGCGAAGGAGCCCACAAGGAGAGAACCCGCAGGGACTGCCCGCGGGTTCTCTCTTTCCGAAGACTCTTTTGCGCGATTGCCGGGCGCGAAGCCGCCAGGAAGCAAGCGCTCCGGGTGCTGGCCTATTCCGGCGAAGCGCCGGGCGCCCGGGTCGCGCTAGGTGTTTAGTGCCAAGACGTTGTTTACATCCGGGTAGTGACAAATAGGGAGGCCTC
>CANSQM010000058.1 GCA_947649205.1 uncultured Enterorhabdus sp. | reverse complement strand
CGTGCCGAGAGAAGGGAAGGCGAACATGGGAGATACGATGCGCGGGCTCGGGGCCGGGGTCTGGCGAGCCTGCGGCGTGATAGCGATGGCGGGAGTTCTCGCGCTTGCGGTTCTGGCGGGAGCCGCTCCAGCGGCGCTGGCTGCTGAGGCTGGGACGGCGGGAGGGGCGGCCACAGCGGTTTCGGGGGCCGACGCTGCGGCGACTTCAGGTCCCACGACCGATATCACTCCGGTCGCAGCAGCCGAGACGGACGGTGTCGCGTCCGACGCCTCCAGGGCCGATGCTGCTGACCAGGGAATCTACGCCATCTTCTACAAGAACAGCGACGGTCAGTCCTATACTCTGGTCATCCAGAACGGCGACGCGCTGGATCCTGCCTATCCGAAGCCGGCCGACGACCTCGTGGTGCTCCTGTGCGACAAGGATTCCGGCACGAGCGGCACTTGCGGCTGCTCTTATGATTACGGGATAAGCGGCGGGGGAAGCGAGGATGCGAGGCACTTCGTCACTCGAGCGGTAGTGAAGGAGGGGGTGGCGCCCCATTCCCTCGATGGCTGGTTCGCCGGCTACAAGAACCTTGAATCGGTCGATCTCGCCCATTTGGACGCCGCTGAGACAACGAGCGTGAAGGGGGTGTTTCGCGACTGCGTGTCCCTGAAATCTGTCGACTTGCCAGGGTCGGATATGTCGAAGGTGGAGGACATGAGCGAGATGTTCTCCGGGTGTACGTCGCTGGAATCCCTTAACCTTTCCAAGATCGATACGTCGAAGGTGCGCAACATGGGTGAGATGTTCCGCAACTGCAAATCCTTGAAGTCCCTCGATCTCTCGCACTTAGAAACATCGAATGTGACCAGCATGCGCGGTATGTTTTCCGGCTGCTCTGCCTTGGAAAGCATGGATCTGTCCAAGTCTGACACTTCCAAAGTGACAGACATGAAGGAGGTGTTTGACGGCTGCCAGTCGTTGAAAGCGTTGAATCTGCTCGGAAAGTTCTGCACGTCTCAAGTGACGACAATGGAGGGTATGTTCCGTGACTGCCAGTCCCTACCCTCTCTCGATCTCTCAAAGTTCGACACTTCGATGACGAAGAGCATGAACTTCATGTTCGTTAACTGCACGTCGCTCAAATCTCTCTCGCTTCCTTCGGGTATGAAGACGAACTGGGTTACGGACATGACTTCCATGTTCCTCAACTGCTCCGCTTTGGAATCCCTCGATCTCTCATCCTTCGATATCTCGCGCGTGAAAGAGATGAGATCTATGCTCTGCTTCGTGTTGCCCCAAAACGGTGTCGATCCTGACCGCTTCACGGAGATCGCGGTGACGCTGCCCGTCAACGGCGATTTCTCGAAGGCGGGCCTGACGAGTTCGTTCATGTTCGGCACCTTCACCGAGGGCTTCGTGAACTACACGGTGAAGTGGCGCAACGAGAAGGGACAGGTGTTCGCGGCCGATGCCATCCCGGCCCATACGGCGGGGACGTATACGGCCGTGCTTGAGCGGGACGGCAACGGCGATGGTTCCGGAAACGGTGCGGGTGATGGCAACGGCGGCTCCGACAACGGCTCCGGCAATGGAAACGGTTCCGGTAACGGAAATGGGAACGGCTCCGGTAATGGAAATGGCGGTTCCAACGGCGGCACCACCGCCGATCCCGCCCCGAAGCGCACCGTGGTCTTCTCCGAGGCCGTGACGTTGCCGCTGGACGCGACGGGCGTGGCTATGGACAAGTGGGACATCATCCGCGACCTGGCCAAGCGCTTCGGCTCCCGCGAGGACTTCCCGACCGACGCCAGCAGCGTGGCGGTCACCATCATGCGCGGCGGCGAGGCGGTCGATGTCATCGATCCCCGCCGCGCCGGCACCTACGAGGTGACGGCCGTGTACTCCATGCCCGACGGCACCGAGCGCGTGATCGAGGTCGCCTACACCGTGGCCGACCCGGCGGCGAAGGCCCCGGTGAAGTCCGCCGCCAAGTCCGGCACCCGGCTCGCCCAGACCGGCGACGAGATTCCGGCGCCCGTGCCCCTGGCCACCGCCGCCCTCGCCGCCTGCGCCCTGGCCGCCGCTGTGGCAGGCCGCCGCCGCGCTCGGGGGTAGGGCTCGTCGGCGGTCCTGCATCCGCGTTCCCAAATACAGCTTGTTCCACCATCGAGGCCCGAAGCGCCTAGGCGCTCCGGGCCTTTCTGTGTTCGCAGTCGGCTGCTCTGCGCATCGGTGCCTATCAGTCGTGCCTGCAATAGGTCTTTCCCTCGGCATGGGCCCCGACTCTCGAATTACCCCTTGCGGGGGGGGGGGGCACTTATTTGCTACCCTCAGGTGGAGAAGATGCGCCGGGCCTGTCGACCGGCGCCTGCCGAGAGAAGGGAAGCGAACATGGGAGAGACGATGCGCGGGCTCGGGGCCCGCGCCCTGGGAATCCTCGGAGTGGTGACGGTGATGGCAACCATTGCGCTCGCAGTTCTGGCGGGGATCGCTCCGATTGCGCTGGCGGCTGAGGGTGAGACAGCAGGGGAGGCTGCGGCCCCAGCCCCCGCTGCCGCCGGCGAAGAGGCCTCGGGCTTCACAGGTGAGGAAAACGCGGCCGCTGATGCCCCGAGGGCCGATGCCGATAGGGAGATCTACGCCATCTTCTACGACAATCCCGACGGGAAGTCCTACACCCTGGTCATCCAAAATGGCGACGTGCTCGACCCCGCCTACGAAGAGCCCGGTGACGGTCAGATTCTTCGCATCTGCGACGGCGGTAATGGGGCGGCAACAGATGGGGAATCGGGGTGCAGGTGCTCCGGCTGGCACCACATCGTTGATGGGGGGGGTCGGTAACAACCCTTCCGGATCTGAGGGGAGGGTGTGTCGACAATGCAACCCGTGTAGTCATCAAGGGCTCTGTGCGTCCGCATTCTTTGCGCGGATGGTTTTGGGACTTCAAGAAGCTGGACAGCATCGATCTCGCTGGGCTGGATATGTCCCAAGTTGATGATATGAGCTTCATGTTCGGCGACTGCTCTTCTTTGGAGCGCCTCGATCTGTCAGGTTTGGATACGTCTCGAGTTGTTGAGATGGGCGGTGTGTTCCACGGTTGCTCTTCTTTGGAGGATCTCGACTTGTCGACGTTCGACACGTCGAGAGTAGTAAACATGGCCGGGCTGCTCTCTGGTTGCTCATCTCTTAAGACCGTAGACCTCTCCAGTTTCGACACTTCCGAAGTGACGGACATGGGCGCCATGTTCAGCGGCTGCGCATCGCTGAAATCCCTCGATCTTTCCAGGTTTGACACCTCTAAGGTGACGGATATGGCGCGGATGTTCGCGGGCGTGGGCGCGGATGTGCTCGACTTGTCGCGCCTCAACATGGCGAATGTGCAAAATGCAGACTGGATGTTCAACGGATCCCAATGCAAGAAGATAATATTTTCCGATAAGTACACTATTGGAAACTTGACCAGCATGGGCTATATGTTCACCAACTGTCCGTCGTTGGAATCTCTCGACCTCTCGTCGTTCGATCTCTCCAAGATGCCGACTTTTGGTGTAGCTACCGTGTTTGGCACCTGTCCTTCCCTGAAGACCCTCGATTTAAGTGGCCTTGTGCTGGGAGATGGGATGCCGTCTTTGCCGCTCGCTTACCTTGAATCGCTGGAGAAGGTCTCCCTGCCCTCATCGGGCGACTTCTCTCTTTCCCCAGCCGGTGGCTTCCATGAGACCGCACTTCCTAACTGGCGCAACGGCAAGCCGCTGAAGTGGCGCAACGAGAAGGGGGAGGTGTTCGCGGCCGATGCCATCCCGGCGCGCACGGCGGGGACTTACACTGCCGTTGTCGAAGGTGGCGGCTCGGGTGATGGCGATGGAAACGGCTCCGGCAATGGCAGCAGCGGCTCCAATAATGATGGTTCCGGTAATGGCAACGGCTCTGGCCCTAGCAACGGCTCCGGCAGCGTTGACCCCGCGCCGAAGCGCACCGTGGCCTTCTCCGAGGCCGTGGCGCTGCCGCTGGACGCGACGGGCGTGGCCATGGACAAGGACGACATCGTCCGCGACCTGGCCAAGCGCTTCGGCTCCCGCGAGGGCTTCCCAGCCGATGCCGACAGCGTGACGGTCACCATCGTGCACGGCGGCAAGGAGGTCGAGGTCATCGACCCGACCCGCGCCGGCACCTACGAGGTGACGGCCGTGTACTCCATGCCCGACGGCACCGAGCGCGTGATAGAAGCTACCTACACCGTGGCCGACCCGGCCGCGAAGGCCCCGGTGAAGCCCACCGTCAAGTCCGCCACCCGCCTCGCCCAGACCGGCGACGAGATGCCCGTGGCCGTGCCCCTAGCCACCGCCGCCCTCGCCGCCTGCGCCCTGGCCGCCGCCGTCGCAGTCCGGCGCAGGGCGCGCGGGTAGAGCCTGCTGGCAGCTCGCCGCGCCCGCGGGTAGCGCCTGCTGACGGTCCGCCGCCGTCGCAGCCCGCCGCCACGCCCGGGGATAGCGGCTCGCTGGCGACCCTGCGGCTGCGGTTGCGCCCGTGTCCGCGATGGCTGACAAGCCGCCGCCACGCCCGGGGATAGCGGCTCGCTGACAGGCTACCGCCGCGCCCGCGGGTAGCGGATGAGCCTGTGCCCGTGCTCGCGGTGGCTGGCGTCCCCCTGCCGCGCCCGCGGGTAGCGCCTGGCGGCTTTGCGGTTGCGCCCGCACTGCGGGCACCAGACGTCGTCGGCTTTCCTGAGATGCGGGATTCGCTCGATTCGAGGACCGGAGCGCCAAATGCGCCCCGGTCCTTTTCGTGTGTCATGCTCGCCAGTGGAAGCCCTGGGCCTTCCTGCGCCCGACGCTCGCCGGTGGAAGTGCCGGGGCTCCCGTCTGCGGCCTAGCTTTTTCTGGCGTGAATCTGCCCCGATCCCGAATTGACCCCTTGCGGGGGGGGGGGGCACTTATTTGCTACCCTCGGAGTAAGGTTTTAATCGGACTGTCTGTCGGCCTTGCAGGGGTCATATCGCTGGGTGCGCTTTGCGCGTAATTAGCCGACAGGCTGCAGGGAATGCGCAGAATGAGGAAAAGGAATGATTATGGCGACTGTCGATAAGGGGGCTATTGTCAGGCGAACGGGTTTTATCTTCGGATCGATTGCTCTTGTGTGCTCGCTCGCTCTTGTCCTCGTGTCCGCTATCGATGCCTGGGCGGATGAGGCTTTTCCTGTTGTGGACGACAATGTTTTCGTCGCCCTGTATTCTCGCGAAGAAGGCGGCTACACGCTTGTCTTCCAGAAGGGCGAGGCGCCCCGAACTGAGTACGGCACCCTGTCTGAGATCCATTCGCTGCAGGATTATCGTAGGTACGGCTCGGATAATCCGATATACGACAAGAAGTTCCATGTGAGGAGTGCGGTCGTGGCCGATGTGCTTCAGCCCGAGGATGTATCGAGGTGGTTCCAGGGCTTGGCGAATCTTGAGCAGGTTGACATATCGAAGTTGGATACGTCTAAAGTGAAGGATGCCGTTGAGATGTTCTCAGGCTGTTTGTCCTTGGAGTCTCTGGAGCTCTCAAGGTTTGACACCGCAAATTTGGAGAATGCTGCCGGCATGTTCTACCAATGCTCCTCGCTGGAGTTCCTCGATCTTTCCAAGTTTGATACTTCAAAGGTAACCCATATGGGCTCCATGTTCTCCGGGTGCTCTTCGCTGACGTCCCTTGACCTCTCGAAGTTCGACACATCCAAGGTGACACACATGGGCTCCATGTTCGAGGATTGCTCGTCGTTGAGGTCGCTCTCGTTCCCAAGGGGCTTCAATACGGGGGCAGTGACAAGCATGGATTTCATGTTTTACGGCTGTTCCGCCCTTGAGTCCATTGACCTCTCCGGATTCGATACTTCTCGGGTCACCAATATGAGTAAAATGCTCGGAGAATGTTCCTCGCTCAAAAGCATTCGGTTCCCAGCCTCCTTCGTAACTGGTCGCGTGACGGACGTGGGCTCCATGTTCTTCCTGTGCTCGTCGCTGGAGTTCCTTGATCTCTCGAGTTTTGACATTTCCAGGGGGACGAACATGGACTACATGCTCAACGGCTGCTTCTCACTGGATGAGATCGTTCTCCCGGCTACGGGCGACTTTGTCCAGGCGGATCTGCCCGACTGGCGCGACGGCAGACCGCTGAAGTGGCGCAACGAGAAGGGGGAGGTCTTTGCGGCCGATGCCATTCCGGCGCGCACGGCGGGGACTTACACCGCCGTTGTCGAGGGCAGCAGCGACGGTGACGGGTCGGGCAACGGTTCGGATGGTAACAACTCTGGTTCGGGTAGCGGCGATGGGGGCAACTCCGGTTCCGGTAACGGAAACGGCGGCTCCAACGGGAGTTCCGGCAGTGGGGATGGTTCTGGTTCCGATAATGGAAATGGCGGTTCCGACGGCGGCGCCACCGCCGACCCCGCGCCGAAGCGCACCGTGGCCTTCTCCGAGGCCGTGACCCTGCCGTTGAACGCGATGGGCGTGGCCATGGACAAGGACGATATCGTCCGCGACCTGGCCAAGCGCTTCGGCTCCCGCGAGGGCTTCCCGACCGGCGCGGAGGACGTGGCGGTCACCATCATGCTCGGCGGCGAGGAGGTCGAGGCCATCGACCCCCGCCGCGCCGGCACCTACGAGGTGACGGCCGTCTACGCCATGCCCGACGGCGCCGAGCGCGTGATCGAGGCCGCCTACACCGTGGCCGACCCGGCGGCGAAGACCCCGGTGAAGTCCACCGTCAAGTCCGGCGCCCGCCTCGCCCAGACCGGCGACGAGATGCCCGTGGCCGTGCCCCTAGCCACCGC
>CANSQM010000057.1 GCA_947649205.1 uncultured Enterorhabdus sp. | reverse complement strand
CCGCCGTGCCGCCGGGCTCGCCCTGGGGGCCGCCGCGGCCCTGGCCCTGGTGGTGATCGCCGGGGCACTGCTGGGCCCGGCCGCCCAGGCCACCGATTTCGCCGCCAAGAACCTCGCGCCCTGCTGGGCCCACCCCTTCGGCACCGACTGGATGGGCCGCGACATGTTCCTGCGCACGCTCGCGGGCCTGTCCACGAGCATCCTCGTGGGGCTCGGCGCGGCCGTGGCCTCCTCCCTCATCGCCCTGGCCCTGGCATCGGCGGCGGCCCTCGGGCCCCGCTGGGCCGACGGCGCGGTGAGCTGGCTGACCGACCTCATGATGGGCATTCCCCACATCGTGCTGCTCATCCTCATCTCCTATGCTCTGGGCAAGGGCTTCTGGGGCGTCACCATCGGCGTGGCCCTGACCCATTGGCCGAGCCTCGCCCGCGTCCTGCGGGCCGAGATCCTCCAGTGCCGCGCCTCCGGCTTCGTGGCCGTGGCCGCCCGTCTCGGCGCGAGCCCGGTCTCCATCGCCCTGCGGCACATGGTGCCCTACGTGCTGCCCCAGTTCGCCGTGGGGCTCGTGCTCCTGTTCCCTCACGCCATCCTCCACGAGGCCGCCATCACCTTCCTCGGCTTCGGCCTGCCCCCGGAGATGCCTGCCATCGGCATCATCCTCTCCGAGGCCATGGGCTACCTCTCGGCGGGGATGTGGTGGCTCGCGGTGTTTCCCGGCGCGGCCCTGGTGGCCTGCGTCCTGTTGTTCGATAGCGTGGGCGCGGGCCTGCGCCGGCTCGTCGATCCGGCGAGCGCCCAGGAATAGGGGAAGGTTATGGAAGCTCACGAGACTCTCGATCACGGCACCCAGGCGGTGCACCACCACCATTCCCACGGGGCCGCCTCCCGTCACGCCCACGGCCACCACCTGCTCACGGTAGAGGACCTCACCGTGGCCTTCCGCATGTACGACGAGGAGGCCGTGGAAGCGGGGCAGGGGAAGAAGGCTGTGAAGGGGCAGAAGGAAACGGGCCCAGGGAAAGGGAAGAAGTCAGGAGGAGAGAAGGGGGGAAGGGAGGCGAAGCGAGCGCAGCGCCGTCCCTCGGCATGGCGCCGCTATCTGGAGGCGCCCCAGCGTGAGGTGGAGGTGATCCACTCCCTGAGCCTGTCGGTCCACGAGGGGGAGATCCTGGCCGTCGTGGGGGCCTCGGGCTCGGGCAAGACCCTGCTGGCCGATGCCGTGCTCGGGCTGTTCGAGCCCAACGCCCTCGTGCGCGGCCGCATCTGGTTCGACGGAGAACCCATGGACGCGGCCTCCCTGGCCGCCGTGCGGGGCTCCCGCATCGCGCTCGTGCCCCAGTCCGTGGCAAGCCTGGACCCCCTCATGCGGGTGGGCCGCCAGGTGGAGGGGGCGCCCCAGGGCCGCGGGGCCGCCCGCCGGGCCGACAAGCGCCGGCGCGCCGAGCGCCGCCGCGAGCTCTTCGCCCGCTACGGCCTGGACGAGGATGTAGCGCGGCTGTTTCCCCACGAGCTGTCGGGGGGCATGGCCCGCCGCGTGCTCCTGTGCTGCGCCCTCATGGAGAGCCCGCAGCTCATCGTGGCCGACGAGCCCACCCCGGGCCTCGACCTCGATTTGGCCGTGCGCGCCCTGGCCGACCTGCGGGCCTTCGCCGACGGGGGCGGGGGCGTGCTGCTCATCACCCACGACATCGAGCTGGCCCTTACCGTGGCCGACCGCGTGGCGGTGTTCCGCGACGGCACCGTGGTGGAGGAGACCGCCGTGGAGAGCTTCGCCGGGCCCGACACCCTGGCCCATCCCTTCAGTTGCCAGCTCTGGCACGCCCTGCCCGAGCACGACTTCGCCCCGCCCCCTTCCGTTCCCGCTCCCGGTGACGAGTGCGGAGAAGGGGGTGCCCCATGCTAGAGGCCCGCGCCATCTCCTTCGGCTACGGGAGCGGCCCGTTGCTCTACGAGGGGTTCTCCCTGGCCGTGGCCCCCGGCGAGCGGGTGCAGCTGGCGGCTCCCTCCGGGGCGGGCAAGACCACCTTAGCCCGCATCCTGGCCGGCTACGAGCGGCCCCGCGCGGGCACGGTGCTCGTGGACGGGGCGCCCCTGCCGCGGCGCGGGCGCTGTCCCGTGCAGCTCGTGGGCCAGCATCCCGAGCTGACCGTGGACCCGCGCCAGACCATGGCCGCCGTCCTGGCCGAGGCCGGGGCCGCGCCTGAGGAAGAGGAGCGCCTGCGCGCCCTGCTGGGCATCCAGGACCGGTGGCTGACCCGCTACCCCCGGGAGCTCTCCGGCGGCGAGCTGCAGCGCTTCTGCATCGCCCGGGCTCTGGCCGCGTCCCCGCGCTACCTCATCGCCGACGAGGTGTCCACGATGCTCGATGCCGTGACCCAGGCCCAGATCTGGTCGGTGCTGCTGGCCGAGGCCCGCGGCCGCGACCTGGGGCTCCTGTTCGTGTCCCATTCTCCGGCCCTGGCCGCCCGCATCGCCACCCGGGTGGTGCCCCTGGCCTGAGAAAGGGGAAGGTTCCGCCTCGCTCGGGGCCGTTTCGCGCCCCAGGGGTTCGCCGTCCATGGATAGTTCATGGACGGGCGCTTGTCAAACGGAGCGCGAAGCCGTAATATAAGCAATTGCTGTTTTCGCCGCACTGTGCGAGCAGTGCTTGCGTATAGAGAAATATCAGTTGTAGAAGGAGTTCCATTTCATGGCAGTCAAGATTCGCCTCGCTCGCCACGGCGCCAAGAAGCGCCCGTACTACCGCATCGTCGTCGCCGATTCCCGCGCCCCGCGCGACGGCCGCTTCATCGAGGAGGTGGGCCGCTACAACCCCTGCTGCCATCCGCACCTCATCAAGTTCGACATGGAGAAGCTGGATCAGTGGCTGGCCAACGGCGCCCAGCCCACCGACACCGTGGAGCGTCTCATCAAGGTCGCCCGCGAGAACGCCTAAGCCATGGCTGATCTGACTGAGGATCTCGCCGGTCTCGTCGACGCCATCGTGCGCCCCCTCGTGGAGGAGGCCGACGCGCTGGAGGTTGTCGCCACCGAGGCCGAGGACGGCGGCATCGTCGTGGAGATTCGCGTCGCCGAGGGCGATGCCGGCAAGGTCATCGGCCGTCAGGGCCGCGTCATCAAGGCCATCCGCACGCTGGCTCGCGCCGCTGCCTCGCGCACGGGCAAGCTCGTCGAGGTGGAGCTCATCGATTAAATGCGCGGCTGGATCGATGTCGCCTATCTGGCGAAACCAAAGAATTTGAATGGAGGGCTCGTCGCACGGGGTGCGTCGGGCCTTCCCGCTTTGCTGTACGAGGGCCTTGAGGTGGCCTTCGTGCCGCCAGTCATCGACGCGCCCCGTCGCGCCCGGGTGCGCGACGTGCAGGCGCTGTCGGAGGCCGAGGCCCTCGTGTTCTTCGAGGGCGTGGACGACCTCACCGTGGCCGAGATGCTCGCCGGCCGGCGCGTCCTCGTGCGCGAGGAGGCGGTGGATTTGGCGGTGCTGGAAGAGGCCGAGGCCCTGCCCGACTGGTCCGGCTGGTCCGTGGAGGACGCCCGGGCCGGCTACGTGGGGGAAGTGGCCTCCATCGACGAGCGCGCCACCCAGCCTCTGCTCACCGTGGCCCGTCCCGACGGCCGCGAGACCCTGGTGCCCCTCGTGGACGCCTTCATCGCCGCGGTGGACGAAGAGCGCCGCCTCATTCGCCTCACCTGCCCCGACGGCCTGCTCGACCTCTAGGGCGCCCGGTCGCTCACTTCCGACGGCAAAGGACCGCCCATGCTCATCGAGACCCTCTCCACCTTCCCCCACATGTACGATTCGGTCATGGGGGAGTCCATGATGAAGCGCGCCCAGGAGAAGGGCCTGCTGGAATTTCGCGCCCACGACCTGCGCGATTGGACCCACGACCGCCATCGCACCACCGACGACGACCCCTACGGCGGCGGCGCCGGCCTCGTCATGAAGTGCGAGCCCATTTTCGAGGCGGTGGAGGATATTCTCGGAAAAGAAATCGTCGAAGCGAAGCTGGCTTCAACGGTGGAAGAGTGCAGAGGGATTTCGGGCGGTGCTCGCCAAGCGAGTTCCGCAGCGACTTCAACCGAGGTTGAGCCCGGCGAAGATACGGGGTGCCCTGACCGAGCGAGTTCCGCAGCGACTGAAACAGTCCAGTGGACTGTTTCACCAAGCGAGGACTGTCTGAGCGAATCAGGGTACCCCGTAGCTTCGCCCCCCGGCGTCTCACAATCCGCGCCCAAGATCGTCTTCTTGGCGCCGCAGGGGCGCACCTTCGACGACGCCTACGCCACCGAGCTGGCCGCCGAGGAGCACCTGCTGTTCATCTGCGGCCACTACGAGGGCATCGACGAGCGCGTTTACACCCTGGCCGACCATGTGATCTCCCTGGGCGATTACGTGCTCACCTCCGGTGAGCTGGCCAGCATGGTGGTCATCGACGCCGTGGTGCGCAAGATCCCGGGGGTGCTGGGGGCAGCGGAGGGCCCCATCGACGAGTCCTTCACGAGCGGGCTATTGGAATACCCTCAATACACGCGCCCTGCCAATTTCCGCGGCATGGAGGTGCCGGCGGTGCTGCTGTCGGGCAACCACGGGGCCGTGGCCCGCTGGCGCCGGGAGCAGAGCCTCGCCCGCACGGCCGTCGCCCGTCCCGACCTGCTTGAGCGCTTCGCGGCGGCCGGCGCCCTTACCAAGGCCGACCACACCTTCCTCGATTCCCTCGCCTAGCAGGGCCGCGCACCGTCCGCTGACCAGAAATTTCTGTTGTCTCGCGAACCCGGAGAGCGAAGGGCGGCCGAAGGGGTATCATGGCCTTTCATGGTATGTTCACACCGCAGAGAAGGGGCTGCCCACCGATGTACGAAAGCGATCACGCCGCCTATCAGCAGCGCCCGCGCCAGTCGGCCGGCATCCTGCGCACCCTGCTCAGCGTCATCGGCCTGGTGGCCATGGTGCTCGTGCTGTCCTGGGGCCTGCGCACCTTCGTATTCCAGGCCTACGAGATTCCCTCGGGCTCCATGGAGGAGACCATTAAACCCGGCGACATGGTGTTCTCCGAGAAGATCACCTACTACAGCAGCGACCCGGCCCCCGGCGACATCGTCACCTTCGAGGATCCCGACCCCGATCACGCGGGCCGCATCCTCATCAAGCGGGTCATCGCCGTGGGCGGCCAGGTGGTCGACTTGCGCGACGGCCGGGTCTACGTGGACGACGTGCTCCAGGATGAGCCCTATACCCGCGGCGAGCCGTCCTTCCCCCTGACGTCTCTGCCCGGCACCACGGTGGACTACCCCTACACCGTGCCGGAGGGCTCCCTCTGGGTGATGGGGGACAACCGCACCAATTCCCAGGATTCCCGCTATTTCGGGGCCATCGCCGAGCGATCGGTCACCGGGAAGGCGATATTCATCTACTGGCCGCTGACCGACGTGGGCGTGCTCTAGGGCCCGAGGGCCGAGCGGGAGCCGCCGCGCCGGGCGCGGTGGAGGCGCCGCCCTTGGGGGTTGCGCGGGAGACTTTGTAGGAACCGACCGAAGAAGGAGAGCCATGGAAATGGATGCCGCACGCATCGTGGAGGAGACGTTGCCCCCCACCTTCCAGGACGTCATCATGAACCTGCAGCGCTACTGGGCCAGCACCGGCTGCGTGGTCCTGCAGCCCTACGACAACGAGGTGGGCGCCGGCACCAACGCCCCGGCCACCACCCTGCGCTCGCTCGGCCCCGACACCTGGCGCACCTGCTACGTGCAGGGCTGCCGCCGTCCCACCGACGGCCGCTACGGCGAGAACCCCAACCGCGGGCAGTTCTACTACCAGTTCCAGGTGCTCATCAAGCCCTCGCCGGAGAATATCCAGGACCTGTACCTGGGAAGTCTTGAGGCCATCGGCATCGATGTGGCGGCCCACGACGTGCGCTTCGTGGAAGACGACTGGGAGAGCCCCACGCTCGGCGCCTGGGGCCTGGGCTGGGAGATCTGGATCGACGGCATGGAGGTGACCCAGTTCACCTACTTCCAGCAGGTGGGCGGCTTCGAGTGCGACCCGGTGCCCGTGGAGATCGCCTACGGCCTGGAGCGTCTGACCATGTTCGTCCAGGGCGTTGACAACATGTTCGACATCGTGTGGGCCCGCGGCGACGACGGCGTGGTGTTCACTTACGGCGACGTGTACCTGGAGAACGAGCGCGAGTACTCGAAGTACAACTTCGAGGTGGCCGACACCGGGTTTCTGTTCCAGGAGTTCGCCGACCGCGAGGTGGAGTGCCTGCGCACCCTGAAGGCCGACCTGCCGCTGCCGGCCTACGACTCGGTGCTGAAGTGCTGCCACGCCTTCAACCTGCTGGACGCCCGCGGCGTCATCTCGGCCACCGAGCGCATGGCCTACATCCTGCGCGTGCGCACCCTGGCCAAGGCCTGCTGCGCCTCCTACATGAAGAACGTGGTGGGCATGGACGTGGACACCGCCGATTTGGACGCCCTGCTGGCCGACGTGCCCGACCCGCTCGCGAAGCCCGTCGCGGAAGAGCCGGCGAACCTGGTGCCGATGCATCCGGAAGAGGCCGGCGGCTGTCCCGGCGCCGCGGCTGCGGCCGAGCATACCGAGCGCGCCTTCGAGTTCGTGACCATCGCCGACGACGCTTCGACCGAGAAGGAGGCCTAAGATGACGAATACCGCGACCCTCGCCTTCGAGATCGGCACCGAGGAGATTCCCGCCTTCGACTTGAAGCGCGCCACTGAGCAGCTGGCCGAGCTGGTGCCGGCCTCCCTGGACGCCGTGCGCATCCCCCACGGGGACGTGGCCATCTACACGAGCCCGCGCCGGCTCATCGCCATCGTGGACGCCGTGGCCGACCAGACCGAGGCCCTGGAGGAGGTCTTCCGCGGCCCGGCCGCCAAGATCGCCTTCGACGAGGCCGGCGCCCCCACCAAGGCCGCAATCGGCTTCGCCCGCGGCAAGGGGCTCGACGTGGATGCCCTGGAGCGCCGCGACGAGAACGGCACCGAGTACGTGTACGCCGTGCGCAGCGTGCCCGCCCAGCCCGTGG
>CANSQM010000056.1 GCA_947649205.1 uncultured Enterorhabdus sp. | reverse complement strand
TCTGCGCCTTCGGCGCCAAGCTCATGAAGGGCCGCAGGCATCAAAAGTAACGGCTAAAGTTTTTGTTTTGCTTTTTCTATGATGCTGCTATAATGGTCAGCGACTTACGAGGAAGCGTCCAAGCTTCGCATAGATGAGGGTTCTGTTTTTGGAGGGGACAGAACCCTTTGTCTTTTCTCGGGGCCATGGTTCGCAAGGCGCTCCTCTGGATGAAGAAGCCCAAAGACGTGCTCTGCTCGAGGGCGGGCGCCTTCAGCGCCAAGCACGAGCCAAGGCGCGGATGCCCGGGGCAATGAGGCGATGGGAAATGGCAGAGTAGCCCATGAGCAACGTTCCTGGCTGCGCTTTCTTCGCGTCAACCCAATAAGGATGTGAAGGATACACCCGCACGCCCTCCTCAAGCCCCAAGGCTATCAGCTCCTCAGTCGGACGAGCATCGTCCACATGGAGCCACAGATGCAGTCCCGCTCCTTCTCCGTCGATGGCAACCTTATCGCCGAAGGCCTCATGGAGCGCCCCTATGAGAAGTCGTTGGGACGTGCGATGGTACTTCACCTGCCGCCGCACGTGCTTTTCATAGAAGCCATTCCCGAGCATAACGCCCAGGGCTTTCTGCGTGACCCATGAGACAGGACACCAGTACGACCTCATTCGATCGCGGTAAGGCCCTACAAGCTCAGGAGGCAGTACGAGATAACTCACCCGCATAGCCGGCGAGAAGGCCTTGGAAAATGTGCCCGTGTAGATGACGCATCCGTAGCGGTCCAAGGATTGAAGCGAAGGTATGGGACGCTCCTGGTATCGGTATTCGCTATCGTAATCGTCTTCGAGGATAAAAGCCCCCTGGGCATGGGCCCATTCAATAAGCCGCATCCGATCCGCGTAGGACATGATACGCCCCGTGGGAAACTGATGGGAAGGGGTCACGAATACGATCTTTGCGCCGCTGCGCTCCAAATCGCCGAAGAACGCCTCGCTTGACGACACATCAAGCGGGGCTATCGAGAACCGGTTGTTTGCAAGCACCTGCGCCACACCGGCAAAACCCGGCTGCTCGATAGCGACAATATGGCGCTCAGGATCGAACAGGTGCATGAGCCGCTCAATGCCGTCCCGCGTTCCCGATTGGATGGCAATCTGCCCGGCCGAGCACCGCACGCTGCGGGCGCGGCCAAGATAGCCGCTCAGAGATTCGCGCAACGAGAGCAACCCGAACTCGTCGGAATAGTCGTTGGAACCCTCCAGGGAGCACAGCGCCTCCCCCACCGCCTTGCGCAGCGCTTCAGCGGGAAACAGCTCCGTTGGAAGGCTTCCGTAAAAGAAGTCATAGGGAACCGGGGGATCTGCGGGGGCCTTGAGCATCTCCGCCAAAATGCCCTCCGAACGCCCGGGCCAATCGGCCCCGCATCCTTCCGTCGGCATAGCCGGATCGACGTAATAACCCGAGCGGTTCCGGGACACGACATAGCCCTCGGCGTAGAGCTGCTGGTAGGCCTTATCCACGGTGTTGCGCGAAACGCCCAGCTCTTCCGCCACATAGCGCACCGAAGGCAACTTTGCGTCGGGCTCGTAAATGCCGCGCACAATGTCTTCGCGCAAGCCCTCGTACAACTGGACGTAGGCCGGTGTTGCCGAACTTCGCTCAATAGAAATCATGCCCGCCCCCTCTTCTCGGGTCTATTGTAAGGCGTTTTCCGCTCGCGAGCCATCTCCCTGCACCAGGGTGCTCGCCACCTGGGCGAGCACCGCATAAGCCGAAGACGGCTCCTGTGCCGACAGGCGAACGGAGAACGTACCGATCCACCGCCCCACGTGCTCGCGCAGAAACCTCTGCCGAGCCCCTCTCGCACGGGTAACAGCGGCGTCGTCCCCCTCGCTCAGAGCATGGAGCTCTTCCCGGCACAGAGCTGCCACGAAATACAACTCCGTAGCAAGAAAATCTTCGGAGACCCGCGGATAACCCTGAACGCGGTATCCGAAGGATGCGTAGAACTTTCGCACCGACAAGGTGTCACGGGAGAACAGCCCCCGCGAGCCGGCCGTGTGCGCCGATTCCCAAGGAGGCACCGGCAAGACGCCAGGGCCGAGGAACAGCCTTGTGTATTCGGGGCGAGACAGGGCCGCCGCCAGATCGGAGCGCCGCAGATCAGAATCGAGCTCGCCGCATTTCTCCACAGCCCCCGTTTCCACCAGGCATCGCCAAGCCTGCGCCGTCAGCGGCGACGACAGCGCTTCTCGCAAGGCGTCATCGGGCTCTTCGGCGAACACGCGGGCAAGCAACTGGTAGAGGTAGTGGCGCGCGGCCGCCTGCTCGGCAAGCGCTTCGGTCTCGATCATGTCGGCATGAGCGATTTCCATCATCACTCCTTTGATGAAACGGGAATCGGCCGTGCGGCAGCCGAGGACAAGACGCCTCGTCCGCCGCACGGCCCAAGGAGGGGTGCCTATACGGTAAACGCCGAGCCCTCGTTCTCAAGGGCAACGGCCTTCGCCCGCATAATCAGCGAGGGGGTCGTCTCGCTAGCGGAAGGCATGCACGGCAGCTCGGACACGCATTCCCCGCCATACTGGGCGCGCAGCTCCTCGATATCTCCGAACCTCAGCGCGCGCATGGTGCAAGCGGCCACGCAGACAGGGTCTTCCCCCTGCTCGCGAAAGCCGAGGCAGCCATCGCATTTCTGCACGATCTTCAAATCGTCGCGGAACTGCGGCGTCCCGTAGGGACATGCCTTCACGCAAGACTGGCAGCCGATGCACGCCTCGTCGTCGTGCTGGATGGTACCATCCGCCTCGTCCACGGCCATGGCGCCGGCAGGGCACACCTCAACGCAGGCCGGCGACTCGCAGTGGTTGCACCCCAAGCTCACGTGAAACATAGACGCTTCGGGGTAGGCGCCACCCGTCAGGCTGAACACCCGGCGAAACGACACCCCCAACGGGACATCGTGAGCCTCGATGCAAGCCGCCTGGCACGTACGGCAGCCGACGCAGGCGCTCTCGTCGAAATAAAAACCTTTTCTCATGGCAATCCCCTTCTTACTCGTTCGCGGCAAGAACCACTTGGGCAGCCGCATCTGCCCTCAAAGCGGCTCCGGCATATGGCTCGACCTTCACGTTGAGCGTGTTGTAGCCCGCCGTGCCCATGCCGACGCGCACCGACCCCGTAAGGGAGTTCACCGCACCGGCAGCATCCACGCCGTTCTCGTCGAACTGAGCCCAGGCGCCGTTGGGCAGCCCCACGCAGCCGGGCATCGTCAGCGGCGAGAGGCTGGCATGGCGCAGCACCGAGCCGTATCGACTGGAAACGAGCACCGTGTCTCCGTCTTCGATACCCAAAGCCATCGCATCCTCGTTGTTCATAAAGACCGGGTGCTCGAGAATGCTTGCCAACATCATGGTGTTTCCGAACACCCCGTTGGCGAAGCGCATATAGTGGGGGTTGTAGCACTGGAAGGGGTAATCACCCTTCTTCTTGGCTCCCCAATCGTCGAAAGTCTGCTCGAAGCCCTCGACGGGTACATGGTAGGTGGGATAGGGCTTGTACGTATCCTCGGAGTACCCCATGGCGTTCAGGGCATCGGCCTTCCACTGGCAGCAGATCTCGAACTTGCCGCTCTCGCTTTCGCGCGGGTTCTTTTGGGGGTCGGCGACAAAATCCTCGTAGGCGATATAGCCGTAGCCGTCATCGGCCGAGGACCGCGGAATCTGGTAGACGCCTTTCTCTCGGAACTCGCTCCACGAGATAAGGCCCTCCTGCGGGGTGCCCTCCACCCCCCAGGCGTCGATATCCTCCTGGGTGATGGATACCAGGGTTACCTGGTTGTCCGCAGAGCCATCGGCCACCGTGGTGCCGGCAATCTCGTTGAAGGTCTTCTGCCGCTCCGACAGGGGATGCAGCCCGCGGTGGTCGTAGCCCATAGCCTCGAGAATCAGGTTGTCTATCTCATCGCTCGATTTCGACTCGTAGACCGGCTCGCAGACCTGCGAATAGCAGAACACGACCTCGCGACCCCCATCGCCCGTGCCCATGAGCGTGCCACCGTCGCGCTCCAAGTCGCTGCATAGCGGCAAGATAATATCGGCGTACTGGGCATCGAGGCGCGGAACGAAGCTGCGGTTCACAACAAACTCCACCCGGTCGCCGCGCAGCGCCTCCACGGCTTGGTTGGTGTCGAGCAGAGAGCGCATGGGCGACCAGTTTCCGTTCTCGATCATGCGGATGTCGATGGTGCGCTCCTCGCCGGGCACGACGTCGATGCCGCACGGGTTGCCGATAAAACGGTAGGAGCCGGTGGCCACCGCCCGCCACAACTCCGAGGAGCCGATGAGGTCGTCGGGGGCCTCGAAACCGAAGTCGGGACCATCCACGCCCAGCGCCTCGGCAGCCTCGGCCTCGCCCGAGCCGCCGGTGAGAATGAGGTTCACCGGACCGTCTGAGGCGCTGTCAGCATAGTAGACGCCGCAAGCATGCCCGGGCTTCCCGAAGTGGCCGCCCATAGCGCCGACGGTCATCATCAGCTGGGGCAGGTCCTCGGCGCCGTTGCAACGGTAGGCCGCGAAGGAGCTTGCGATGAAGACAGCCTTGTCGCAGCCGAGCTCGCGAGCAAACCACGTGATGTCCTCGGCGGGGGTGCCGCATATCTCGCTCGCCCACTCGGGCGTCTTGGG
The DNA here is from genome assembly GCA_947649205.1 of uncultured Enterorhabdus sp. Taxonomy (GTDB): domain Bacteria; phylum Actinomycetota; class Coriobacteriia; order Coriobacteriales; family Eggerthellaceae; genus Adlercreutzia. Next base: position 2,552 of record CANSQM010000056.1, on the reverse strand, counting down.
AACACCATCGTAGTCGCCGCGCACGTAGCCGAGGAAGTGCTCGCCGTCCCGAGAGGGACTCTCCTCATCGAAACCGATGCAGTAGGTATGCAGGAAATCCCAATCGATAAGGCCCTCGCCAGCCTCGTCCTGTCGCACCATCTCGTAGGCCACGGCAAGCAGCAAGGCGGTATCGGTGCCGGGACGCGTGCGAACCCAGCGCGCTTCCAGCATGCTGGCACTGGCATTGTAAGTGGGCCCCACGAAAACAAACTGGGCGCCGCGCTCTTTGGCGGCCAGGAAATGCCACGTGGGAGATCCCATGGCCGACCATGCGGGGTTGCAACCGTACAACACGATGGTCTCGGCATTGGTCGCCATGTCGTAGCGATCGTTGCACTGACCGCGCTTCGCGTTGTCGGTGAGGCCGAGCTTCGAGGGCCCGAGGCGAGCCGAGCCCTGGGAGTTCGTATCCCACATGCCCACATAACCCCCGAGATAGCCGTGCAGCGCGCTGCCAAAGGCACTGGGCACGAGCACGGAGCGCGGACCGTAGGTCGAGTAAATGCGCTTAGTCTCGTCGGCGACATACCGAATAGCCTCATCCCAGCTAATGCGCTCCCATTCGTCGCGGCCACGCAACTCGGGATGGAAGTCCTTGCCCCCCGGCTGCCAGCCCTTGCGCTTCAGGGGATACTTGATGCGGTCGGCCCCGAACGCCATCTCCCCGATAGCACGCCCGCGCAGGCAACCGCGCTGCTGGGGGAACTCCTGGCTGTCCTCGTGGGTGTCATCGGTCTTCTGACGCAAGATGACGCCGTCTTCCACGAGCGCCTTGTTCAGGCAGCGGCCGCCGCACGACTGCATGCAGGAGATCGTCGTCCACACCCCCGCCTGCTCCTGCGGCTCAGATGGCGCATCGCCAGTTTCGGCCATCTTCTCCACCGAGGGCGCGCATCCAGCCAGGGACAGGCCCACCGCAGCCGCCGTCGAGGCAGCCACAAACGCACGGCGGTCCATAGCCGGCTCTCGCTGCGCGAATCGGTCGTCGGTCATTTCCTCTCCTCTCTCCAAAAGGGTGGAAGGGTTTCCTTCCATCGCGCATGGTACGAAGCGGAAAGGCACAAGCCACAGGGGCAGTTTCGGTTTTTTCGAGAGGACAGATGGCCCCTTCCTCAAAAGGCGAGGCCCTCTCCGGCATAGCGGGGAGGGCCTCATGGCAGAGAGCCGCAACGGGCGCTCGATGGCGGCTGGGACACTACACGGCGAACACCACGGAGCAGACGCTCAGCAGGATGGCTCCGAACACGAGGGTGAACACCATCATGGGCCACACGAACTTGAACCAGTGGGACATCTTCATGTCCAGCATCTGCAAGGTCGCCATCACCAGGCCAGTCGGCGCGATGTAGAGCATGGCGTACTGACCGAACTGATAGGCGGCTACGATGATCCAGCGCGGAATGCCCACGGTGTCGGCCAGCGGCGCGAAGATGGGCATCGACAGCACGGCCAGACCGCTGGAGGAGGGCACCACAAATCCGAGCACGAAGAAGATAAGCAGCAAGCAGATCACGAACATCGGGCCGCTCATGCCGGTGACCATGTTCGACGCGGCATTCAGCATGGTGTCGCTGATCATGCCCTCGGTCAGCACATGGTTCACGCCGCGGGCCAGGCCGATGATGAGGGCCACGGGCACCAGGCTCGATGCGCCGGAGCCGAAGGCGTCCACCATCTTCGCCTCGCCCACGCCGTCCTTGCCCGTGCCGCCGATGAACATCACGAGAATGGACAAGGTCACGAACTCAGCTGCCATCTGCGGGAACCACCAGCCGAGGTTCATGACGCCGATGATCATGATGACGAAGGCCATCACAAAGATCACCAGCACGATCTTCTTGCGAATCGAGAACTCATGAGCCGCCGCGCTGTTGTCGTCCAGCTCCCACTGGGCGTTGAACTTCTCCCCGTATACGCGGAAACTTTTCAACTTCTCGGGAATAACCGTTGTATCTCCCAGATATTGTGGTAGTATTCTCAATCGCTAACTACATATGGTGAACATTTGGGATCGCAGCGGCTAACCGCTCGTTCCGCCGACAGCAAGGAGCACCCATGGAGAACAAGACCATCGACGGCGTGAAGGTGGCCGTGAACTACGCCCAGGCAAGCGACGCCCCCGTCTCCGACGAGGAGATCGCCGCCTACATCAAGCGCGCCCACGACAAGTACCCCCATGGCCAGCTGGAATCCCTCACCTTGGACGTGGACGGCGAGGATGTGGGCATCCACTACGGGCTCGCCCCGGTGAAGTTCGACCGCATCCGCCGCATCACCGGCTATCTGGTGGGCACGCTGGATCGCTTCAACGATGCCAAGCGCGCCGAGGAGCACGACCGCGTGAAGCACGAGGTTCCCTCCTGCTGCATCAAGTAGCACCTCCGTGTTCAAACGCAAGAGGCGCCGCTGCGAAATTTGATGCACCGGCGCCACGATTTTTTGTTTAATAGGTTGGAACGCCAAGCTTAAAGCCGCAGGCGCACCACCACACCACGGCCCAACAACAACAA
>CANSQM010000055.1 GCA_947649205.1 uncultured Enterorhabdus sp. | reverse complement strand
AAGGAGAGAACCCGCAGGGACTGCCCGCGGGTTCTCTCTTTCCGAAGACTCTTTTTTCCGAAGACTCTTTTGCGCGATTGCCGGGCGCGAAGCCGCCAGGGCGCCGCCGGGCACCTGCCGCGCTAGGCGCCGATGCCGGCGGTCTTGGCGGCCATGGCCTCGGCCACCTCGTCGGCCTTCTGCTGGCCGCGCACCACGAAGCTGATGGTGAAGTAGCCGGCCACGGCGCCGCCGCAGGCGCACACGAGGCCCTTCAGGATCATCATGCCGGTGACCGTAGCGCCTCCGACCGGCAGCGCCAGGGAGAGCAGGGCGCCGATACCGGTCATGAACACCGTCGCCAGAGCGCCCACCGCGAGGATGGATACGGCATAGGAGCCGGACACGAGCGGGAAGGCGCCCGCACCGGCCGGCAGCTTGAACACGTTCTTGCGCAGGTCCATGCGGGTGAGCGGTACCACGCAGGCGAACAGCAGCATGCCCAGCAGAAGCCCGGTGAAGGACAGGTCGGACACGACGGCGGCCATGTCGAAGGTGGCGCCCTCGGCCGAGGCGTGCAGGCCGGCGAAGATGGCGGCGTTGATGATGCCGTTCACCAGACCGTAGCCGATGAGGCACTTGTTCAGCGCGTAGGACTTGAAGGACAGGGGGGCCTTGGGAGACTTTGCCATAGGTGAGCGTTCCTTTCTTCTTGCAATGCTCTGAGTGCGGAGGGGGGCCTCGCGGTGCGGCCGCGACTTCCTCCGTGGGGCCGGCCCCGAAGGGGCACGGCGATTTGACGGGGAGCATTATAGGAACCGGTGTTCTCTTTCCGCGCATGAACCATTTCCGTTGCTGCGGAAAACGTTTCCCATTCGGAAAGGGAGCAATCTCCCTACAATGATCGCCGCCGAGTTTCAGAGGGTTTTCGTAAGACTACCCTCTTCGGTGTAGGCATCCCATCCAAGTTTTAAGGAGGAACAATGGCGAAGACAAAAGCGGCACATCCCGAGGGAGGTGTCGAGAAGTTCCTGGTACTGCCCATTATCGTGCTGATTCTGGCGCAGATGGGAACCTCGGGCGACAACGGCGCGCTCGGCCTCGCCAATCAGCAGCTGGTCGATGTTCTGGGCGCCACCACCCCCGACATCCAGCTGGCGAACATGGTGTACTCGCTCATGGCCGGCGCCTTCATGGTGGCAGGCGGCCTGGTGGGCACCATCATCGGCTGGCGCACGAACTTCCGCCTGGGCGCGGCTCTCTGCGCGGCGGGCGAGCTGGTCATGGCGCTGTCGCCGAACATGACCATCTTCATCTGGGGAGGCCGCATTCTCGTCGGCTTCGGCGCCAGCTTCATGATTCCCTCGGTGCTGGGCCTCATCCCCTTCATCTACCACGGCAAGAACCGCGTGCTGGCCTTCGGCTGCATCGGCGCCGCCTCGGGCCTGTCGGCCTTCCTGCCGCTGATCCTGGGCATCGTCATGCAGTTCGGCGGCTTCCGCGTGACCTTCGGCGTGCTGGCCGTGTACTTCGCCCTGGTGCTGCTGCTGTCCTTCAAGCTGCCGGCCATCGAGAAGCCCGCTGAGAAGCTGAAGTTCGACGGGCTGGGCACCGGCATCGCCGCCGTGGGCCTGTTCCTGTTCCTCGTGGGCCTGTCCCGCATCTCCGCCTGGGGCCTCATCGAGCCCTTCGCGGCATGCCCCTTCACCATCTTCGGCATCTCGCCGGCCCTGCCCATGGCGGCCCTCGGCCTGCTTCTCATCGTGGCCCTCGTGCCCATCGAGAAGCGCGTCGAGCAGAAGAACGGCATCGCGCTGCTGCCCCAGTCCTTCCTGAAGACCCCCCAGGTCCGCGCCGGTCTCGTGGCCAGCGCCATCACCTTCTTCTTCATGGGCGTCCAGGCCATCCTGCTGTCCCCCTACCTGCAGCTCGTGGCCGGCTGGTCGCCGGTGCTCATGGGCGTCATGGCGCTCGCCGTGGGCATCCCCACCTTCATCTTCGCCTTCGGCATCCCCAAGATCGCCCCGAACGCCAACCCGCGCCGCGTCATCCAGATCGGCTACATCGTGATGGCCGCGGCCTTCGTGCCCATGGGCCTCTCGCTGCACGGCTCCGAGGTGACGGCGCTCATGTGGCTGGGCCTGGCCATCGCCGGCTCGGGCGCCGGCATTGTCAGCTCCCACACGAACAACATCGTGGCCCTGGCCGTGAACGAGCGCGACGCCTCCCAGTCCGGCGGCATCCAGACCACCATGCGCAACGTGGGCCAGGCCATCGGCGTGGCCGCCATCGGCGCGGTGCTCCTGTTCGGCATCACCGCCAACATCAACAACGCCATGGCCGAGAGCCCCGTCATCACCCCCGAGGTGCAGCAGGCCGTGGCCGAGCGCAACATCACGCTCATGGGCGATGCCCAGTTCGAGCAGACTATCGCCGACATCCCCATGGACGATGCCCAGCGCGCCGAGCTCGTGCAGTTGAACTCCGACGCCCGCATCCAGTCCACCATCACCTCCTACGTGGTGGCCGCTGTGCTGATCCTGCTCGGCCTTCTCTCCACCCGCTGGATCACCATCTTCAAGAAGGATGAGGATGGCACCGAGGAGGCCGTGGTTCCCGAGACGGCCGGCGAGCAGCCCTTCGAGCCCGTGGTCGACCGCGAGATGTAGGCCGGGCGCCCTCTGACTGACCGGACGATACCCCGTCCTTGACCGAAGGGGGTGGGACGCGCACCCACCCCCTTCTTCTATCGGGGATGCCCCCTTCGGCACTCCCCTGCGCACCCCGTCATCCGACAACGAGAAAGGAAGACCATGAAACGGCTTTTCACTAACGCCACCTTCGTCACCATGGTCGACGAGTTCGATACCGCCGACGCGCTCCTGACCGACGAGGCCGGCCGCATCGCCTTCGTCGGCCCCCTGGAGGAGGCCCGCAAGCGCGCCGAGGGCGCCGAGGAGGTGGACCTGGGCGGCGCTGCCGTGCTGCCCGGCCTCATCGACCCCCACAGCCACTTCACCGGCTCGCTGCAGTACCTGCTGTTCGCCGACTTGTCTGAGTGCACCTCCTTCGCCGAGATCACCGAGACCCTGAAGGAGTTCGCCGCCAAGCGCAACATCGGGGCCGACGGCGTCATCATGGGCAACGGCTACGACCAGAACAACCTGATCGAGCAGCGCCACCCCGACAAGTCCGTCCTGAACGCCGTGTCCGAGGACATCCCGGTGCTCATCACCCATGTGTCCAACCACATGGGCGTGGCCAACGACTGCCTGCTGAAGCTGGCCGGCATCACGCCCACGACCCCCGACCCGGAAGGCGGCCGCTACGGGCGCATGGACGGCACCGGCGATTTGGACGGCTACGCCGAGGAGCCGGCGGCCATGAACCCCTTCTACGCCATCACCACACCGCGGCTGGGCCTGGACTTCAACGCCATGATCGGCGACATGCAGCGCGTCTATCTGGAGCACGGCGTGACCACCTGCCAGGACGGCGCCACCGCCCCGGACATGGCCGCCGTCATGGTGGGCCTGGCCAAGGCCGGCCTGCTGAAGATGGACATCGTGGCCTATCCCATGTGGGGCACCGACGTCATGGCCACCCTGGCCGCCAACGCCGAGTTCGACAGCCAGAATTACACCGGCCACTTCCGCTTCGGCGGCCTGAAGATGTTCCTGGACGGCTCGCCCCAGGGCCTGACCGCCTGGATGACCGAGCCCTACGTGGCCGGCCCCGACGGCGAGAAGGACTGGGTGGCCTACAGCACCATGACCGACGAGGACGCCACCGCCTTCGCGAAGATCGCCATCGACTCCAACCACCAGCTGCTGTGCCACTGCAACGGCGACGCGGCGGCCGATCAACTGCTGCGCGTCTACGAGGCGGCCCGGGACGCCTCCGATAACCCGGACAAGATGGCCCTGCGCCCGGTGATGATCCACGCCCAGACGGCGCGCACCGACCAGTACGAGAAGATGGCCGCCATCGGCATGATCCCCTCTATCTTCTCCTCCCACATCTGGTACTGGGGCGACGCCCACCTGCGCAACCTGGGTCCGGTGCGCGGCGGCCGCGTGAGCGCCTGCGGCGATGCCCAGCGCGACGGCATCCCCTTCACCCTGCACACCGACACCCCGGTGCTGCGCCCGAACCTCATCGAGGCCGCCTGGTGCGCCGTGAACCGCATCACCAAGGACGGCGCGCAGCTCAACGAGGACCAGAAGGTGACGCCGTATCAGGCCCTGCGCGCCATCACCTACAACGGCGCCTACCAGTACGGCGAGGAGGCCGACAAGGGCACCCTGGAGGCGGGCAAGCTGGCCGATCTCGTGGTGCTCGACCGCAACCCGCTGGCCGTGGACCCGCGCGAGATCCGCGACATCAAGGTGCTCGCCACCATCAAGGAGGGCGAGACCCTCTACGAGCGCGACGGCCAGTAGGCCCGCGCGCTTGCGCCCGCTGGCCGGGCGCGACTCAGGGGAGGCCGCCGCGGCCTCCCCTTTTTGATGGGCTGAACGAAGCACAGGAACAGGCAACGACCCAGCCGGGCAATCGCGACGAATGCGCGGCGGTTCGGCCGGGCGAACGTTGGGAATGCGGAGCGGTTCGGCCGCGCAGACGGCGAGAATGGGCGCATGCTCGGTCGCTCAACCACCGAGCACGCGCGGCGGTTCCCCTACTCGGGGAAGCCGACGAAGAAGCCGTCGTCGCTCACGAGATCGGAGGTATCGGCGTAGTCTTCCACGAGGCGCTTGAACCGCTGCGTGAGGGGCATGAGATCGCCCCGATCGGCCTCGGCCACGATGAGCACCGCCGCCATGGTGCAGCCGACGGCCTCGTTGCGGGCCTCTTCTTCCAACTGGTAGATGCGGATGGCCGTGGAGGAGGCCCCCGGCCCGCACCAGGCGAACACGAGGGTGCGGTCCCGCACGAGGGACAGCGTCCAGGAAAGCCACGAGAAGCGCTCGAAGTCCATGGCGATGAGGCCGTCGTCCGAAAGAGCGCGGTGCAGGCCGTGGAAGAGGCTGTCGGGCGTGGACTGGCAGCGCAGGGTCTGGCGCTCCCACGGGGCGCGCACCTCCCGGCCCCGGTGCCACAGGGGCACCGAGGCGATGATGTGGTCGATGTCGCTGCGGCTCACGGCCGGCGAGATGGTCACGCTGGGGAAGTCCACGTCCAGAGGCTCGAAGGCCACGAGGAAGTCGAAGCGGTCGTGGAGGCGGCAGGCGGGGGCCGCGGTGGCGGCGAGCACCTCGTTTTCCGTCAGCACGTCCACCACCGACAGGCGCGAGGAGAGCTTCTCCATGCGGTGCGCGCCCCAGAGAGCCAGATCGATGCCACAGTTCACCACGAGCCCCACCCGGTAGCAGCGCATGGCCCCGGTGGCCTCCAGGTAGTCCAGCAGCACGAGGATGAGCCGGGCGTAATCGGGGCTGAACAGGGCCGCTTCCACGAGCGAGGGCACTTCGCACAGCACCGAGGACAAAAGCAGCGCGCCATCCATGGCCTCGTACTTCACGGCGCTCTCGTTGGGGTTGGGGGCCAGAAGCTCGCAGGAGCGCCGGGCCAGGCCGCTCTCCAGCAGGATGGCCAGGGGCTTGCCCATATCCTCGGGCAGCGGAACGCCGAAGGCGCCCTCCAAAGCGGCCGCGATGTCGTCCACGATGGTCCGGGCGCGCTCGCTCGGCTCGTAGGCCTCCATGGCCGCCAGGCTCCACTGCCAGGTGCAGCAGCTCGCCATGTCGCGCAGAAGCCCCATCTCCGCCTCGCTCACGGCGATGGAGAAGTGACGCTCCAGGCGGCGGCGCAGGTAGGAGAAGAACTGGGTCGGCTCCCCGTCGTCGCGCCAATGGCCCAGGCCGTGGCCGAGCTTGATGCGCGTGACCATGATGCAGAGGTAGACGTTGAACTGCCACTGAGCGTTACTGGAGAACTCGAAGCCCAGATCGCGCTCCATTTCGTCGATGCAGCGCTCGAGGAACTGCCGGTCGTAGGGGTCCATGGTGCCGAGCAGCGAGGGGATGATGCGGCGGCGCACGGCCTGGGACGGGAAGGAGAACAGCATAGACATGACGAAGCCGCGGATTGTCCATTCCGGCCCCTCCACGGCCACCGTGCGGCCGACGGACAGGGTGAGGCCGCTCACGGCGAGCACTCCCTGCCACCAGTGCAGGTCGGCCTGGATCTGCTGCTTGTTGCGGAACAGGTGCCGCGCGAGGCTGTCGGCGGTATGGGGGCCCGGCTGGCAGGTGAGCGCGATCATCTCCTGGCACAGGCGCTCGTAGCGCGGGTGCATCTCGGTCTCGCTCTCGCCGAGGATGCGCTCGAGGCGGTTCTCCTCGCCAGGCACGAGCACGATCCGCAGGCCGGCGCCCCGCTGGCGGCCGACCCGGGTGGCGAAGCCCTCGTGCTCGAGAAAGGCGTTGAGAGCCTTCACGTCCGTGCGCACCGTGCGGTCCGAGCAGCCGAGCTCGTTGGCGTAGTCGGTGGACGTCTTGTAGTCGCCGGCATCGAGTAGCGCCCGCAAAAGCGCCCCCTGCCTGCTGTTCATGGCTCCTCCTCTGCTCGGTGGTACCTGAGCGGATCGCTCATGGAACCAGTGTAGCCGCGCCGGCGCGGCCGAGGGCGACGATACCGTGGCAAGATGGCAACAGTTGGAAGAGATTCCCCGAGACACGACCGCCGCCGTCAGTGGTTGGGGGAAAATCTCTGAGTGAAATGGACAAGATATGGGGCTGTGCGGCCCTCGCGTCCGCAACCAGTTGAGAGGTTCACTATGGCGACTATGGCTCTCGCCGCTGATCGCAGCGACCAGCGGCCCGCAACGATCCCGAAGGCGAGCTACGTGCCCCTGGTCGTGCTCGCCCTGGCCCAGATCGGCACCTCCAGCGACAGCGCGGCCATGAACCTGGCCACGGCGAGCCTCGTGGGCACCCTGGGGGCCACCCTCGACGACATTCAGATGGCCACCACCCTGTTCTCCCTCATCGCCGGCGCCTTCATGATCGCCGGCGGCCTGCTGGGCGTCACCATCGGGCTGCGCCGGGCCCTGGCCGCCGGCCTCGGCCTGGCCGTCATCGGCGAGATCGTCGCCGCCGCCTCCCCGTCCATCCTCGTCTTCACCTGGGGCGGCCGCGTCATCATGGGCGTGGCGGCCTGCCTGATCACGCCGTCGGTCTTGGGGCTGGTGGCCGCGCTCTACCAGGGTCGCCAGCGGGCCATCGCCTTCGGGGCCATCGCCGGCGCCGCGGCGCTTTCCACCCTGTCGCCTTTGGCCCTGGGCGCGGTCATGGACTCGGCGGGCTTTCGCCTCACCTTCGCCATCATGGCCGCCTACTTCGCCGTCGTGCTCTGCTGCACCCGGGCCATCCCCCGCCTGCCGGACCCCCACGGCCACGCCCGCTTCGACGTGGCGGGCACCGTGGTGGCCGCCTGCGGCTTGGGCCTCGTG
>CANSQM010000054.1 GCA_947649205.1 uncultured Enterorhabdus sp. | reverse complement strand
TTGCGGGCCTCGTCGCCGCCCCAGCCGTACCAGGAGACGGTCTGGCTCTGGGCCGCCTCGAGCACTGCGTCCCAGTCGGCGTAGTCCACCTCATCGGTGCCCGGCGCCGGGACCCCGTCGCCGCTCGGCGCGCCGCCGCCCGCGCAGCCGGCCAGCGATCCGCCGAGCATCATGAGGGCCGCCGCCGAGGCCGCCACCCCCACGAAGCGCCGCCGCGTCACCGGCACCGCCTGCACCCGGGCGAGCCCCTTCTCGCATTTGTTTTCCATGGTTCCTCCCGTTCCTCTTTCTTGTGTCTATCTCTACTATTTGATTTAGTCTAATAGTAGAGATAGACCTATTCTAGGGAAAAACTGGGGGCCGTCAAGGGGTCGGGCCGTTGCGAATCCGAGCGGTATCGGGAAGCGGGCGCTACAGGAGCTCTTGGATGAGCCAGGGGCCGTACTCGCCGGTCCACATGGCCTCCAGCTGGGCGAAGGTGGCCGGCCAGTCGAAGGAGGCCTCGAAGAGCAGCTCCAGGTACTGGCAAGAGGCGGGAAGGCCGTCGCCTCCCCCGGATGCCGGCGCGCCCTTGAGGGCGCGCGCCGTGGAGGCGAAGGTGTAGGCGCAGGTGGGACAGTTGGCCACCACGAGATCGGCCCCGGCCGCCCGGGGCTCGTCCCTGAGCATGCGCAGGGCCCGCCGCTCGCAGAGGGGCCCGTCCACGAGCGACACGGCTCCGGCAGCCCCGCAGCAGGCTGCCTCGGCGCCGTGGTGGGCGAGCTCCACCATGGGACAGTCGGCGAAGAGGCGCCGCAGCGGGCCGCCGAAGCGCCCGTCGCGGTCGTGGCAGGAGTCCATGAGCGCGAGCACGGGCGCACCCCTCCCCTCCCCCGCCGCTCCGTCCGACGGGAACGGGAGCGGACCGGCGGGGCTTGCCGCGGGCGCCTCTTCCGCGCCCTCCCCCGCCGCGCGGCCGAAGGCTGCGGCGATCTTCTCCGGGCGCGGACGCGCGCCGCCCTCGGCCAGAAGCCGCGGAAGCGCCACCAGCTCGAGCGCCTCGGCGCCGGGAACGGCCTCCCACTCGTCGCGGCAGCCGGGGCAGACGAGCACCACGCGACGGATGCCCGCCTCCACGGCCCGGGCCACGAGCCGGGCGCGGTGGGCGTCCGCCCGGTCGGCCAGGCCGCCGCTGCGCAGGGGGCTCCCGCAGCACTCGGCGCACAGGGCCGCGGCCATGCCCTGGTCTTGCAGCCACCGGAGCACCTCGCGGGTCAGCGCGGGGGCGTAGCTCGCCAGGGTGCACCCGGGGAAGAATAGGGTGTCGCAGCCCTGCTCCCGGGCGGTGTCCAATGACGGCAGGTCGTTGTACCAGATGCCGTGCACGGCCCGATAGGCCGAAAAGATGTGCCACTCCCGATCGACCTGGGTCATGGTGAAGCCGTCCATGGTGGTGACGCCAGCATCGTGGAGGAGCGCCCGCAGGGCCGCGAAGACGGGGCGAGCGTCCACGGCCGTCGGGCACGGGGCGGTGCACAGCGCGTCCATGCAGCAGCGGCGCACGGCGAAGACGAGCGCGGGGCGGCCCTCGGCGAGGGCGGCCACGGCCGCCCGGGCCGCCTCCTCGGTGGGGGCGGCGGCCGCGTCGGCGAACAGCCGGGCGATCTCGCCCACCGACCGCGCGCAGCCCGCCCCCTCGGCGCTCTCCAGCACCTCGCAGCGCGGGATGCACGCGCCGCACTGGATGCAGGCGCTTGCGGCCCCCTCCAGGGTCTCAACAGCGTTCTGCCAGGTCATGGTCGCGTCCTCTCTCAACCGACGGCCGGCCCGGGGCCGTCCGTCCCGTCGTGCACCTTCCCCAGGGGAACCGGGCCGCATTCCCCGCGCAGGTCGCAGCCGTCGCAGTCGGCGGCCACCGTAGGGGCGATGGCGTCCCAGGGAAGCTCCCCGAAGCCGAGCGCCCGGTAGAAGGGCACACTCGACCCGCGGGCCACGAGGCGCAGCTCGCCGGTGCGGGCCAGGGCCTCTTCCACCAGGGCCCGCCCCACCCCGAAACCGCGCCAAGGGGCGCAGGTCACCACAGGGCTCACGTGGGCCGGCCACCCCTCCTCCCGCACCACGCGGAGAAACCCCACGGGCACGTCGTCATCGTTGACGGCCACGGTGACCCCCTCCGCACCGGGCAGGGCGTCCATGCCCTCGGCGGCCGCGTAGCCGCTCAGGTAGGGCAGATCCTCCTTCCGCGCCGGGCGCAGGGAGAACAGCGATGCGGCCATGGCGGCCCTCCTCTCTCGTCGCAGGCCCACCGCCTAGAACGGCGGCAGGTACACCTTGTCCCGGGACTGCGGGATGGCCCGCTTCCCCAATTCGCGCAGGCCCCGCACCACGTCGTCCATGAGGGCGACGGGAATGCCCATCATCATGAGGCTGTCGTCCACGTCCGACGAGGCGCGGCAGCCGTAGCAGCCGAAGGAGATGTTGATCTCGCCGGAGGTGAGCGGGATGAGCGTGGTCTCGACGCACTGGGCATTGTACCCCGAGGCGTGGAAGTCGTGACGGTGGCCGGTGTAGTAGGACGTGGCCATGGACAGCCACATCATCTGCTCGGGCGTCCCGATGACGGCCACGACCTGGGCCTCGCAACGGGCGTCGTCCAAGGGGCAGGTGACCGTGGCCCGCACCGAGCGGGGCGGCAGGCTCGGCCGCTCGGCCACCATGCGCTGGGCCGCCTCCACGGAATCGAGCTTGTGGAACAGGATGTAGAGCTCGCCGGAGGCCAGCTTGGCCGGAATGGGCGAGAGGCCCAGGATGGAGGTGCCGTCGGGACAGGCGTGGCGGTTCACGGGCATCATGAGGGCGCGGCCGCGGCGGGCCGCCATGAGGGCCTGGCAGAAGCGCAGCCGTTCCTCGGGCTGGGGCACCGCGGGCAGGGGCTCGTCGGCCCCGATGAGGGAGACGGCCACGGGATGCCAGCGCAGTCCGAGCACCTCGGTGAGGGTGTCCGCCCAGGCCCGGTACTGCTCGCGCACCACCTCGTCCAAGGGCTCTGCGGGCTCTTCAGCGGCAACCTCGGCCGCTCCGGGCGCGGCCTCGATGCGGATGGCATGGGTCGGGCACTGGCCCGAGCAGGTCTCGCAGCCCCAGCAGGCCTCCTCGGCCACGGCCACCGGGGCGCCGTCCTCCACGGCGATGACCTCCATGGGGCAGAAGGCGGCGCACAGCCCGCAGCCAGTGCACAGGGCCGCATCGAAGCGCACGCGGTGGCTCACGGCGCTCGTGTCGGCGAAACGGGCCGCCTCCATCACTTCCTGGGCCCCCTCAATGAGGGCGATCTTCTCGCTCATCTTATCTCAGCTCCTCCTTGCACCAGGGGGCGTACACGCGGCGCCCCGCGCCATCGGTCAGGTGGTACGAGCAGAACGGGATGGCCCGCCCGTCGGGCACCGTCACCATCATGGAGCACTCCCGCAGGCGCGCGAGGTCCATGGTGTTGGCGTCCATGTAGTTCATGACGATGACGGACAGCCCGTCGGCCACCGGCACGCCCCGGGCCGCCAGGATATCGGGAATGACCGAGCCCTGGGGGCTGTCCGGCGAGAAGCCGGCGCGGTACTCGTCCCAGGCCAGCACCCGCGAGGCCGGGTAGAAGCCGCTCTCGTGGTAGCGCTCGGCCGGCTCGCGGCGGTCGCGCACGAGGAACAGCCCCGTGTCGCACAGGGGGTTCGAGCAACCGAGCGGCCAGAAGTCCCGCGGCTCGATGAGACCGGCGGACTGCTCGGCCATCTTGAAGATGACGTCGCCGGCCGTGAGCGCGTTCGCGCGGTCGGCCTCGAAGCGGCCCGAGGTGAAGACCGGCTGTAGGGCGAGCCCCGCCACCACGTCGGCGTTCTCCAGGGCGAAGCGCAGCAGGTCGCCGAGCTGGCCGTCGTTGACGCCGGCGAGCACCGCCACCGAGAGCACCACCTGGATGCCCGCCGCCCGGCAGCGCTCGATGGCCCGTAGCTTCACGTCGAGGATGTCCCGGCCGCAGGTAGCCGCGTACACGTCCCCCGTCAGGCCGTCGAAGGACAGGTACACGCCCGTGAGCCCCGCCTCCACGAGCGATTCCACGTAGCCCGCACGGCCCGCGATGACGAGCCCGTTGGTGTTCACCTCGATGCCCCAGAAGCCGCGCTCGCGGCCGAGGCGGATGATCTCGGGCAGATCGGCGCGGCAGGTGGGCTCGCCGCCGGTGAGCTGCACGGCCCCGTCGGTGCCCACGGCCTCGGCGATGACCCCGTACATGGCGTCGATCTCCTCCAGGGTCGGATCCCCCGTGGGATCCTCGGCGCTCATGAAGCACACCGGGCAGTGCAGGTTGCAGGCGCGGGTGACCTCGATTTCCAGCAGGGTGCCCCGCCGCTCGTGGCGGGCGCAGGTGCCGCAGCCCGTCGGACAGGGGCCCGCGCAGGGCCGGGGCGCGGCCGGCGGCGTTTTGGGAAGGGCCCGCGACTGGAGCCAGCGGTAGTGGTCGGCGTCGGGCCAGATGCGCGTGCGCGTGGCCCCGTGCTCGGGACAGGTGCGCTCCATCCACACCGCGCCTTCCCCGTCGGCCGATACCGTCGCCGGCAGCGGCGCCAGGCACACCGGGCACAGCGCCTCGGTCTCCTCGATCAGTGTCATCTCCATTATCATCCTCTCTTCACCTCACTTTCCCTACAAAGTCAGCGAGGTTCCGACCGGCGCCTGGCATCGCCTTGAAGCGCGGCCGAGCAGCCTTCGACTGCAAGGGAAAGCACTGAATGGCAAGGGCAGGCGCCGGTCGGAACCGCAGCGTCGGCTAGTCCGTTTGTCCGTCAGGACGAACGGAATCAATGTACTGCCGGGGGTCGTGGTTCTCGTTGGGAGGCGTGGTCACGCGGAAGTTCATGAAGTCGATCCAGTCGAGCACCCGACGCGGCACGAACAGCCCCTGGTGCGGGGCCGCCTCCTCGATGGCCCGCAGGCACGAGATGGCATGGGCCAGATCGGTGCCCTCGTCGATGTCGGCCACGGGGGCCAGGTAGGCCGAAGGGGCACCGCTGGCCCGCAGCTTCTCCACATAGGCGTCCAGGGCCGCCTTGCCGCCGGTGTTGTAGTAGACCCCCTGGTTGTCCAGGGGCGTGGCGGCGCTCCAGCCCACGAGCGAGGTGCCGCACTCCTGGCAGGGCGCCTGCACAAAGCCCGGCGTGCCGAGGGCATTGAAGTAGTCGAGCCACTGGAACGCCTGGATAATGTGGTCCTTGGGCATGGTGGGGATATCGCCGCCCACCGAGACCACCGACTCGTAGCCCAAGGCGAACAGCTGGGAGAAGGCGTCGTCGAAGTGGTCGTCGAAGGTGGCGCCGGCGTCGGCGAGGTAGTGCACCTCCATGGGCCAGGGCCCGATGGCGTCGAAGGTCTCGCGCATTACCTCCACGTTCTCGGCCGGGGTGGTGGACACGTAGAAGTCGTAGGTGATGCGATCGGCCGCAGGGTCGGCCGCCGCGAGGGCATCGTTTTCCGCCTGTAGCTCCAGCAGGGCGTGCATGCACAGCTCGCTCACGTCGTACAGGCTGCGGCGGAAGAACTCGGCGGCCTGCTCGTCGGTGAGAATGCCGCCGCGGGAGCGCGTCAGGCGCGTCTTCACGAAACCGGGAATGGGGGGCTTGCTGAAAATGAGCACCGCGTGCTTTTTCGTCGCCATGGGAGTTCCTTTCTACGAGATGGCGTCATCGCCACATTCAACAGGGGAAGGAGCGGGGACCTCGCCATCGGCGCCCGAAGCGCGCCCCGCCGGCCAGGTGAGGGCCTCGTCGCTGCGGCGCAGGTCGCAGGGGATGGCGTTGTAGGACCAGCTGCCGATCAGGGGCTCGCCGATCTCGCAGCGGGTCAGGTTGTTGGCATTGGACTCGAAGGCCCCGCCGAGCCGCTCGTCGGCGCCCCACTCGGGATGCCACCAGCCGTAATCGACGCTCACCACATCGTCGCGCATGGGCGCCACGGCCAGCACGAAGCGGGCCGTCCCGGCATCGGTCGCAACCTCCACGCCGTCGCCGACGCACAGCCCCAGCCGCTCCGCGCAACGCGGGCTCACCGTGGCCTGCGGCGCGGGATGCGCCCGGCGCAGGCGCCCGTGCTCGAAGTACATGGAGGCGTTGTAGGGCTGGCGGCGCGCCCCGGTGATGAGGGTGAGGGACCGCGCCGGCGCCTTCGGGCCGCCGATGGCGGGACCGGGCAGGCGCGGGCCGCCGAAGCGCGGCAGCAGCTCGCTGGCCAGCTCGATCTTGCCCGTCGTCGTGGCGAAGCCGGCCGGGTTGCCGGCACCGTCGCGCCGCTCGTGCTTGCCGAACGCGGGCGCGGGCCAGTAGGTGCCCGCCTCGCAGAACGCCTCCCAGGTAAGGCCCGCGGGCGCCAGCTGGGCGGCGAAGGCCTCCTCCAGCGTCGCGTGCGGCCACGCCCCGTCCTGGCCGAGCCGCAGGCCCAGGGCGCGGAATACCTCGTAATCGGTGCGACGCTCGTAATAGGGCGCCACGGCCGCGGGCCCCCCGTAGGCGGCATTGGCCACGCCGCCGTGCACCTGGAGCACTGGGCGCTCCAGGGCGCCGGCCACAGGCAGCACGTAGTCGGCGAGCATGGCCGTCGGCGTGAGCCGGTACTCTAGCACCACGAGCATATCGAGCGCCTCGAGGGCCCGGCGCACGCGGGGGGCGTCCCCGTAGGTGATAAGCGGGTTGGTGGCCTGCACGATAAGGGCGCGCACCGGGTAGGGCCGGCCGTGCTCCATGGCGCGGAGCACCAGGTCGGGATGGGCCGATGCGAGATAGCGCAAGGGCGGCGTGCGGCCGAGCCGCTCGGTGAGGGCGCGCACTGCGTCGTAGCCGGCATAGCTCTGCAACGGCGTGCGATGCGCCCCCAGGGGCGCCCGACGGCAGGCGTCGGGCATCGCGTCGCTCATCTCCATGGCCATCTCGGTGACGAAGTCCGGGGCCTCGGCCAGGACGCAGGCACCGGGCCGATCGACGTTTCCGGTGATGGCCCGCAGACAGCACAGGGCCCGGTGGGTCGGGGCGACGGCCTCGCCCGTCTGATCGATGCCGCGGCCCGACACGAGCGCCGAGGGGCCGGCCGCGAACAGCCGCGCGGCGCGGCGGATGTCCTCGGCGTCCACACCGCACGTCACGGCCACGGCCGCCGGCGCGAAGGGGGCCGCCGCGGCGCGCAGCTCGGCGAAGCCGTGGCACCAGCGCTCTACGAAGGACTCGTCGATCAGGTTCTCGGCGATGATGACGTTCAGCAGCCCCAAGGCCAGCACCCCGTCGGTGCCGGGGCGCACGGGCAGCCACACATCGGCGATCTCGGCCGCCTCGGTGCGCCGCGGGTCCACCACCACGAGCGCCCCCTCGCCGGCGGCGTAGGCGCGGATATGCTGCCAGAAGGCCGAGTTGTCCGACTGGGCCGGGTTCGTCCCCCACAACACGAGGCAGCCGGTCAGCCCGATCACGATGTCGGGCTCCACGGTCCAGCCGAAGGTGACGAGGTCCATCCAGATGCGGGGATTCCAGCAGATCTGGCCGATGCCCATGTTGTTGGGGGATCCGAAGAGGTTCATGAAGCGATGCAGGGGCCAAAACGACGCATGGGGCCCTCCGATGGCGCTCGCAACCGTTTCCGGGCCGCTCTCGGCGGCCAGCTCGGCCAGGCGGGAGGCGATGTCGTCCAGCGCCTCGTCCCAGCCCACGCGCTCCCAGCGCCCGCTTCCCCGCTCTCCCACGCGGCGCAGGGGGTAGTTCACCCGGTCGGGGGCGTCCAAGGCGGCGATGTTCAGGGGCCAGCGGGGGCAGGAGGCCATGACCGCCGCCCCATAGGGGTAGCGGGCCGGGTCGGGGCGCACAGCCGTGACGCGACCATCGGCCACGGTGCACAGCAGAGCGCAGTCGTAGCCGCAGAACTGGCAGTTCGAGGGCACTTCCACCGTCGCCCCCATCAGAGTTGCTCCCCTCGGGGCCCAAGGGCGATGAAGGAGCGCCCCTCCCCCGCCGCCGGGCCGTCGCCGTCTTCCAGCAGGAAACGGACAGCCAGGGGCCGGGCGACGGCGCGCCAATCCAGGGGATATTCGCACAAGAGCTCCAGGTAGTGGACGACGGGCAGCCCGTCCTGGGCCAGAGCCAGGGAGGGGGCGCAGCTCATGCAGGCGCACAGCAAGCCGTCGGCACCGAAGGAGGCGGCCACCTCGGCCCGCCGGGCCCCTTGGGAGAGGGCGGCGTCGAAGCGGCCGGCGGCCCGGGCCGTCGAGCCGCAACAGCGGGAGGCCGGGGCGCGGTTCTCGTCGATGAGCATCGCCGGCGGCAGGAGGGCGCGCACGCCCCGGCCGAAGCCGTAGGCGCCCCGGTCGGGACACGAGTCGTGCACCCACAGGCGGCAGGGGCGCCCCTGCGCTACCCCCTTGGCCGCCAGCACCGCGGCGGCCGCGGCCGGGTCGATGGCGCAGCCGGCCTGTGCCAGGGC
>CANSQM010000053.1 GCA_947649205.1 uncultured Enterorhabdus sp. | reverse complement strand
CGACAAGTTCACCATCCACCCCGGCATCATGGGCCCGCTGACCGTCTTCGAGATCACCCCCGACGGCAACGGCGGCACCAAGATCCGCGAGCGCAACGAGGATCTGGAGAGCATCCTGACCGACTACGTTGGCCAGCCGGTGCAGCTGATCCCCTGCGGCGGCGGCGACCGCATCGCGGCCGAGCGCGAGCAGTGGAACGACGGCTCCAACACCCTGTGCGTCCGCCCCGGCACCGTGGTGGTGTACCAGCGCAACAACGTCACCAACGACGTGCTGTACAAGAACGGCATCAACTGCCTGGTCATGCCGTCGGCCGAGCTGTCCCGCGGCCGCGGCGGCCCGCGCTGCATGTCCATGCCGGCCTGGCGCGAGGCCCTGTAGGCCCCACGCAACCCGCGCAACCGCGCATCCCGCGTCGGCGCTCGGCGTCGGCGCACCCGCGCACCCCGCGTCGGCGCTCGGCGTCGCACGCGCCCCGCGGCGTAACCGCCGCACCCGCTGAACTGTGAACCGGGCGGCTGCCCTCAGCGGCCGCCCTCCCTTGAAAGGAACCTCTTATGCCTGTGAATCTTTCCGGCAAGCCCTACCTGCGTCTCCTGGACTTCTCCACCGAGCAGATCGACTACCTGCTGAAGCTCTCCAAGAACTTCAAGGACCTCAAGCGCACCGGCACCCCGCACCGCTACCTGGAGGGCAAGAACATCGTGCTGCTCTTCCAGAAGACCTCGACCCGTACCCGCTGCGCCTTCGAGGTGGGCGCCATGGACCTCGGCATGGGCGTGACCTACCTGGATCCCGGCTCCTCCCAGATGGGCAAGAAGGAGTCCATCGAGGACACTGCCCGCGTGCTCGGCCGCTTCTACGACGGCATCGAGTTCCGCGGCTTCGCCCAGACCGATGTGGAAGAGCTCGCCGCCAAGGCCGGCGTGCCGGTGTGGAACGGCCTCACTGACATGTGGCACCCCACCCAGATGCTCGCCGACGCCCTCACCGTGCAGGAGAACTTCAACTACGACATCAAGGGCCTGAAGTTCGTCTTCTTCGGCGACCTGAAGAACAACATGGGCCGCTCGCTCATGGTGATGTGCGCCAAGTTGGGCATGAACTTCGTCGGCTGCGGCCCGAAGGACTGCTGGATGGACGACGACCTCATCAAGACCTGCGAGGGCATCGCCGCCGAGAACGGCTGCACCGTGAAGTGCACCGAGGACGTGAAGGAAGCGGCCACCGACGCTGATGTCATCTACACCGACGTGTGGGTGTCCATGGGCGAGCCCGACGAGGTGTGGGCCCAGCGCATCGAGCAGCTCCAGCCCTACCGCGTGACCACCCAGATCATGGCCATGGCCAAGCCGACCGCCATCTTCCTGCACTGCCTGCCGGCCTTCCACGACACCAACACCACCACCGGCGAGGACATCGCCAAGCGCTTCGGCGTGACCGAGATGGAAGTGGAGGACGCGGTGTTCGAGTCGAAGCAGTCCAAGGTCTTCGACGAGGCCGAGAACCGCATGCACACCATCAAGGCCGTCATGTACGCCACCCTGCAGTAGCAGCGCCGGCGATACATCGCGATACCTCGGGGCCGTGCGGGATCGGGAGGGATGCCGCACGGCCCTCGGGCTTTCTACCCGTTTTTCGATTAAGGAGGGATAACCATGGCAACGGCTGAGAAAGGCAAGAAGAAGAGGGCGCCGCTGTCCTCGTTCACGATTCTGCTCATTATCTTGGTGGTGCTGGCTGTTATCACTGTCATCATGGCCGCCAGCGGCGTGGAGGGCGTCCAGGGGGCGACCCTGTCCCAGGTGCTCACCGCGCCCGTGTTCGGCTTCCAGGACGCCATCGGCGTGTGCCTGTTCGTCATGATCCTCGGCGGCTTCCTCGGCATCATCACCGAGACCGGCGCCCTCGACGCCGGCATCGCCGCGCTCGTGCACAAGCTCAAGGGCAACGAGCTCGTGCTCATCCCCATTCTGATGTTCATCTTCTCCATCGGCGGCACCACCTACGGCATGTGCGAGGAGACGGTGCCCTTCTACCTGCTGCTCGCCGCCACCATGGTGGCCGCGGGCTTCGACAGCCTCACCGGCGCGGCGGTCGTCCTTCTGGGCGCCGGCTGCGGCGTGCTCGGCTCCACGGTGAACCCCTTCGCCGTGGGCGTGGCCGTCGACGCGCTCTCCGGCATCGGCATCGCCGTGAACCAGGGCATCATCATCGTGCTCGGCCTCATCCTCTGGCTCGTCACCCTGGCCATCTCCATCGTCTTCGTCATGCGCTACGCCAAGAAGGTGAAGGAGGACAAGGGCTCCACCTTCCTGTCGCTCCAGGAGCAGCAGGCCATGATGGACGAGTGGGGCATGAAGGAGTCCGACGCCGAGGGCACTGACGGCGACGCGCTGGCGAACCCGAAGATGACCGGTCGCCAGAAGGCCTCCCTCGTGGTGTTCGCGCTGACCTTCGTCATCATGATCGTGTCCTTCATTCCCTGGGCCGACCTCGGCGTCACCATCTTCGACGCCGGCGCCACCACCGAGGAAGTGACCACCACGATGACCGGCGAGGAGATCACCGCGTTCATCGACGACGCCAACGACGGCGCCACCACGACCACCATCACCGAGCCCGTGGAGGCCACCTCCGTCTCCGAGGAGGAGGTCACCCCGGCCTGGTCGAGCTTCCTGACGGGCGTGCCGCTCGGCAGCTGGTACTTCGACGAGGCCTCCACCTGGTTCCTGCTCATGGCGCTGGTCATCGGCGTCATCGGCGGCGTGTCCGAGAGCCGCTTCGTGAAGGCCTTCATCAACGGCGCCGCCGACATGATGTCGGTCGTGCTCATCATCGCGCTGGCCCGCTCCATCACCGTGCTCATGGCCAAGACCGGCCTGGACATGTGGATCCTCAACAACGCGGCCGCGGCGCTCACGGGCATGTCGGCGGTGGTGTTCGCGCCCCTGTCGTTCCTGCTCTACATCGTGCTGTCCTTCCTCATCCCGTCCTCGTCGGGCATGGCCACGGTGTCCATCCCCATCCTCGGCGGCCTGGCCCACCAGCTCAACTTCTCCGTCGAGGCCATGGTCATGATCTACTCCGCCGGCAACGGCCTCGTGAACCTGTTCACCCCCACCTCCGGCGCCATCATGGGCGGCCTGGCCCTGGCCAAGGTGGAGTACTCCACGTGGCTCAAGTTCGGCGCGAAGCTGTTCATCGTCTTGGGCGTGGTCTGCATGGTGCTGCTCACCGCTGCCATGGTGATCCTGTCCTAGCGCCCCTCCCGGCGCACGGGACGCAGCGTGCAAAGGTCCTGTCGGCCTTCGGGCCCCAGGGCCGCTAGCGGAAGTACCCGGGCATCGCGCTCGGGTACTTCTGTGTTTTCCGCCGTTTCCGTGATACTATGGCAGCTTATAGGCGCAAACGGGTACGGCACAGCCCGGATGCGTGGAAAAGCTGGCTACACCGAAAAGGAAGTTGGATCAATGGAAATTCGCGAATCTCTCGAAGCGATCATCGACGCCGCCATCGAGGCGGCCCGTGCCGACGGCTCCCTGGAGCTGACGGAAGCCCCCGAAGCTGCCCTGGAGCGACCCCGCGACGAGGCCAACGGCGACTGGGCGAGCACCGTCGCCCTGCGCTGCGCCAAGCTCGCCCACAAGAACCCCCGCGAGGTCGCGCAGATCATCGTGGACCATATTCCCGCCAATGACATGATCGCCGCCGTGGAGATCGCGGGCCCCGGCTTCATCAACATCCGCCTGTCCGATGCCGTGCTCCAGGGCGTCGTGCGCGAGGTGCGCGACGAGGCCGAGGACTTCGGCCGCGGCACCATCCCCGAGGGCGAGCGCTACGTGAACTTGGAATACGTGTCGGCCAACCCCACCGGCCCCTTCCACGTGGGCCACGGCCGCTGGGCCTCGCTCGGCGACGCCATGGCCCGGGTCATGCGCCATGGCGGCTACGACGTGTACGAGGAGTACTACATCAACGACCACGGCAACCAGATGGACGTGTTCGGCAACTCCGTGAGCGTGCGCTACCAGCAGCTGCTCGGCCGCGACGTGGAGATGCCCGAGGCCTGCTACGGCGGCGCCTACGTGAAGGATATTGCCCAGGAGATCATCGACCGCGACGGCGACAAGTGGCTGAACGTCTCCGACGAGGAGCGCCTGGAGGCCTTCCGCGAGATGGCCTACGAGCAGACCCTGGCCAACCAGAAGGCCGTGCTGGCCGGCTTCGGCACCACCTTCGACAAGTGGTTCTCCGAGCGCTCCCTGTACGTGGAGGACGAGAACGGCGAGAGCCCCGTGTCCCGCTCCCTGGCCGCCATGCGCGAGAAGGGCTACCTCTACGAGAAGGACGGGGCCCTGTGGTTCCGCTCTACTGACTTGGGCGACGACAAGGATCGCGTGCTCATCAAGGGCGACGGCGAGGCCACCTACTTCATGAGCGACGTGGCCTACCACTACGATAAGATGATGCGCGGCTTCGACCACCTCATCGACCTGTGGGGCGCCGACCACCACGGCTACATCAAGCGCTGCGAGTGCATGCTGGAGGCCTGGGGCTGGCCCGGGGCGCTGGAGGTGCAGCTCGGCCAGCTGGTGAATCTGTTCCGCGACGGCAAGGCTGTGCGCATGTCCAAGCGCACTGGCGAGATGGTCACCTTCGAGGAGCTCATCGACGAGGTGGGCGTGGACGCCACCCGCTACCTCATGCTGTCCCGCTCGGCCGACCAGCCCATCGACTTCGACATCGAGGTGGCCAAGAAGAAGGACGCCTCCAACCCGGTGTACTACGTGCAGTACGCCCACGCCCGCATCTGCTCCATCCTGCGCAAGGCGGCCGACGAGGCCGACGTGGCCGCCCTGGAGGCCGGTACTATGACCATGGCCGAGCTGGCCGCGAAGGTGGCCCCCGAGGGCTGCGACCTCTCGTCGCTCACCCATCCCTCCGAGCTGGCCCTCATGCGCAAGATGGCCGACTTCGGCAACCTCATCGCCCTGGCTGCCCGCGATCGCGCGCCGTTCCGCCTGACCCACTACGCCCAGGACCTGGCGGCCCTGTTCCACCAGTTCTACACCAACTGCCACGTGCTCACCGAGGACGCGGCCGTGCAGACCGCGCGCTTGGCCCTGTGCGATGCCACTCGCATCGTGCTGGCCCTCACCCTCACGCTGCTGGGCGTTTCCGCTCCGCAGAAGATGTAGGTTTGGCGAGCGCGCGTCACTTGCGCTAGAATAGCCAGCGTCCACGGGCCTGTAGCTCAACGGTGGAGCAGGGGACTCATAATCCCTTGGTTCTCGGTTCGAATCCGGGCGGGCCTACCACGACATGAGAAGGCCCCCGTCAGCGATGGCGGGGGCCTTTTGGCGTTCGGGGGCGGGGAAGGGGAGCGATGGCGCCGGTGGTGCCGGGCGCTGGCGACGGGGGCAGATGCCGGGCGATAGCGGCCCGGGGCCCTGGTGCCGCCGGCGGTGTTGGGCTCGGCGGCCGGGCGTGCGCCAGCGACGCCGTGCTCATCGGCCGGCCCCGCGCCGTGCCCCTAGGGGTTGCAGCGCTTGCAGGGGTCGAAGCCGCGGGCGATGATGTTCTCGCGGGTGTCTTCCACGTCCTGGCGGTTCTTGGCGCTCATCTGATCTACCGAGGAGCAGCTGGGCACGTGGAACTTCTTGGAGTTGGTGTTCAGCACGTACTCGGTCGTGCCCTTGTCGGTGCCCGCGCCGCTGTCGGAGAGGGCCGTGCCGCCATCGGCAGAGCCCTGAGGACCGGCACCGTCGCCCGAGGAGGCCTCGGCCCCGTCGCCGGATACGGCGGGCAGGGGCGTGGCGTCCTCGGCGGCCATGTTCTCGCCGGTGCGGTAGTCGATGACCACGCCGGGCTGCACGTTGTAGACGAACACGTTGAAGGCCACGCCGTCGCCGCCGTCCTCCACCGACTCGGCCATCATGTGCACTCCGCGGGCCACCAGATCGTCGCCGTCGAAGACCGGGGTCACGCGCATGAGCACGTGGTTGCCCGTGGCGTGGATGTAGTCGGCCACGGCGTTCTCGAAGGGCAGCATGCCGTCCACGTTCATGTACCGGGTGCCGGTGATGAGGTTGCACACGTTGGCGTTCTCGCCGGTCAGCTGGAAGCCGAGGAGATGGCAGCGGTTGTAGAGGTACTTCCCGTCCACGAAGTCGTACTTGCCCATCTTCCAGCCCGTGGGCCTCACCTCGCCGATGGAGCCCCGCTCCTCAGTGGGCATGGTCTCGACGCCCACCACGGCGAAGGTGGTGGTGCAGCGCCCGAGTGCGTCCAGCTCGCCGTAGAACTCGGTGCCCGCGGCCGCCGCGCGCTCCTCGCCGGTGAAGGTGGGCTCCCCGTCGTTCACATAGACGTAGGGGCTGCCGTCGTAAGCGGGCAGGTCGTGGTAGGCCGGGGTGTCCGGGGCGCCGGCGGCCTCGGGGGCAGCATCGGGCTCGGCGGTCGTCTCGGGCAGGGATGCTTCGGCCGCCTCGTCCGGCTCCGATTCCGGTGTCGCCGCAGCCGGCGTGTCGGGGGCGGCGGGGGCAGCCGGGGTCTCGCTCTCGTCGGCGCTGCCGCAACCGGGAAGGGCGCAGGCCAGGGCCAGCAGGGCGGCGGCCAGCAGCAGTCCCAGGCGGCGGGGGAGTAGGCGGTGGTCCATGGTTTCTCCTTTCCTCCTAAGCCTACCACGGCCCGCGGGCCCCCGTAGCGCAGAACCTGCGATAAAATGGCCCGAGCTCAAGGGTTGTCCAGCGGAAGGAGCCGAAGTGGACCAGCATTGCGGCGGCGAGCCCGTCGATATATTCGCCCGCACCCGCCTGTTGCTCGGCGACGAGGGCCTGGCGCGCCTGGCCGCGTCCCGCGTGGCCGTGTTCGGCGTGGGGGGCGTGGGGGGCTTCGCCGTGGAGGCCCTGGCCCGCAGCGGCGTGGGCGCCCTCGATCTCATCGACAGCGACACGGTGGATCCCACCAATCTCAATCGGCAGATCATCGCCACGCTGCCGGCCGTGGGTCGTCCCAAGGTGGAGGTGGCCGCCGAGCGCGTGGCCTCCATCAACCCGGGCTGCACCGTGCGGGCCCATCGCTGCTTCTTCCTGCCCGAGACGGCCGGCGCCTTCGACTTTTCCGCCTACGATTACGTGATCGACGCCGTGGACACGGTGAGCGCCAAGATCGCGCTCGTGGAGGCGGCCCGGGCCGCGGGCACTCCCATCATGTCGTCCATGGGGGCCGGCAACAAGTTGGACCCCACGGCCTTCCGCGTGGCCGACATCTACGAGACCTCGGTGGACCCCCTGGCCCGGGTCATGCGCCGGGAGCTGCGCCGCCGGGGCATCGACGGCCTGAAGGTGGTCTACTCCACCGAGCCGCCCCGCGCCCCTGCCGCCACCCCCGAGGCCATCAAGGACGGCAGCCGTCCGGCCCCTGGCTCCGTGGCCTTCGTGCCCTCGGTGGCCGGCCTCATTCTCGGCGGGGAAGTGGTACGAGATCTGGCGGGAACGGTCGAGAAAAATTAGGTCTTGCGCAAACAAACGGATACGCCTATAATTCAGCCTTGCGCGAAATGGTGGGTGTGGCCTAGTTGGCTAAGGCGCCAGATTGTGGCTCTGGAGATCGTGGGTTCGAGTCCCATCATCCACCCCAGCGCGCTTGAAAAATTAGGTCTTGCATAAAACTTCGCAATGATCTAAAATATTCAAGCGCTTTGCGCAGGCACGATGTGCTCCGTTAGCTTAGTTGGTAGAGCAGGGGACTCTTAATCCCAAGGTCGAAGGTTCGAGTCCTTCACGGAGCACCATTTTGAAACATCGAACTCCCGCTCGGGAGTTCTTTTCATGTAAGGCTCCCATTATGGAAACCAAACCACTCAGCGAGACTTCCGACAAGCGCTTCGCGCTGCTCATCGATGCCGACAACGTGTCGGCCCGCTACATCAAGCCCATCCTGAACGAGCTGTCGAAGTACGGCACCGTCACCATCAAGCGCATCTACGGCGACTGGACGCTCACCCTCCACTCCAAGTGGAAGGACGCCCTGCTGGAGAACTCCATCACCCCCATCCAGCAGTTCGGCTACACCCAGGGCAAGAACGCCACTGACTCGGCCATGATCATCGACGCCATGGACCTGCTGTACACCGACAACGTGGACGGATTCTGCCTCGTGTCGAGCGACTCCGACTTCACGCGCCTGGCCAGCCGCCTGCGCGAGAGCGGGCGCACCGTCATCGGCATGGGGGAGAAGAAGACCCCGGTGCCCTTCCGTCGCGCCTGCGATGTGTTCACTACCTTGGAGCTGCTCATACAGAACAAGCGCGAGCGCTCCGGCGGCTCAGGCGGAGGCAACGGCAGCGCCGTGCCCAAGGACGCCGTGGAACAGGCCGTGGTGGATATCATCACCGACAACCAGAACAACGGGAAGGCCACCGGTCTTGGCGAGATCGGCAGCCGCCTGCAGAAGCGCTACCCCGACTTCGACGTGCGCAGCTACGGCACCAACCTGCTCTCGAAGCTGCTGGAGGAGTTCACGCGCGTGAACATCACCAAGGACCACAGCTCGGTCACCGTGGAGCTGGCCGAGGGCGGCGAGGAGAAGCCCGCGCGCCCGTCCAAGGACAAGGGCACCTCTCGGGAGAAGGGCACCGCGAGCGAGGAGAAGGTCTCCACCCGGGGGAAGGCCGCTGCTGAGGAGGCGGAGGCCGCCGGCGAGGGGAAGACCGAGGCGGCGGAGTCGGCCGACAAGGCCGAGAAGGCTGAGAAGCCGGCCCGCGGCCGCAATCACCGCGGCACGCGCCGGGTGACCACTCAGGCCGCCGTCGAGGCCGAGGGCGCCGATGAGGCTGCTCCCGAGGAACCCGCGAAGGGCGCTGAGGGCCCGCAGGCCGTTCCGGTCGAGGCCGCCGAGCCCCAGCCGAAGCGCCGCTCCCGCCGCAAGGCGGCGGCCCGTCCGGCCGAGGGCGCCGGCGAAGCTGCTCCCGAGGAGCCCGCGAAGGGCGCCGCACCGGCCGAGGAGGCCCCGGCGGCCGCTGGGGAAGAGGCCGTGCCGGAGCCCCCGCGCGACACGAAGCCGGGCCGCCGGGCCCGCGCCGAGCGCAAGGCCCGGGCCGAGGC
>CANSQM010000052.1 GCA_947649205.1 uncultured Enterorhabdus sp. | reverse complement strand
GTGCGCGGCAGCGGCATTGCCCGCGACGTGCGCTTCGATCACCCCTTCGACGGCTACAAGTACTTGAGCGGCATGAAGGCCCGCAGCCACGACGGCTGCGATGTGCAGAGCCGGACCTTGGTGCGCGTGGAGGAGTTCATGGACTCGCTGACCATGATCGAGCAGCTGCTGGACGGAGCTCCGGCGGGCCCGGTGCTCACCGAGGACTGGCGGTACACGCCGCACAAGTTCGCCCTGGGCTACACCGAGGCGCCGCGCGGCGAGGACATGCACTGGGCCCAAGTGGGCGACAACCAGAAGTGCTACCGGTGGAGGGCCAAGGCGGCCACGTACTCCAACTGGCCCATCTTGCGCTACATGTTCCGCGGCAACACCGTGGCCGATGCGGCCATCATCGTGGGCTCCATGGACCCGTGCTATTCCTGCACCGATCGCGTGACGGTGGTTGATGTGAAGAAGAAGACGGAGACGGTGCTCACCAAAGACCAGCTGGAGGGCTACTGCCGTCGCCGCACCCACTCGCCGCTCTCGGGAACGGGGGTGTAGGCGATGTTGAAGCTGTTCAAGGAAATCCGCAAGGCCGGCGACGCCACGACAGGCTATCCCTTCGAGCCGCTGGCCATGCCCGCGGGATTCCGCGGCAAGCCGGAGCACAACGAGAAGCTGTGCATTGCCTGCGGAGCCTGCGCCATTGCCTGCCCGGCCAACGCCATCACCATGGACTTGAACGATGATCAGTCCTATGTGGCCTGGGATATCAGCTACGGCCGCTGTATCTTTTGCGGGCGCTGCCAGGAGGTGTGTCCCTTGTTCGCCATCGAGTTGACGACCGACTTCGAGCTGGCGGTGCTGAACAAGGCCGATCTGTCCGAGTCCTGCGCCTACGAGGTGGCGCGCTGCGCGGTGTGCGGCAAGCCCTACGCCGCCGCCAAGGAGGTCGACTATGCGCGCCGGGTTCTGAAGAGCGTGGGAGGTCCCGCCGCTGCCGATGTGGGGAAGCTGGACGAGTGCCTGGCCTGCCGTCGCCGCGAGGATGCCCGCGCCTTCCAGGCCCAAGCTCGCACCGAAGGAGGTGCCCGATGATCGAGAACGATTTCCCCGCGTCTCTCCAGTGGAGGCCGGACCCAGTGGCCCTGGACGCGTCGGTGGCTAAGGCCAAGGAGAAGCTGCTCCAGTCCATCAAGCGGTCGGTGTACGTGTACCGCGTGGACTGCGGCGGCTGCAACGGCTGCGAGATCGAGATCTTCGCCACCATCACCGCTGCCTTTGATGCCGAGCGCTTCGGCATCAAGGTGGTGCCCTCGCCGCGCCACGCCGATGTGCTGTTGTACACCGGCGCCATGACCCGGGCCATGCGCGAGCCGGCGCTGCGCGCCTATCAGGCGGCGCCTGATCCGAAGATCGTCATCTCCTACGGGGCCTGCGGCTGCACCGGCGGCATCTTCCACGACAACTACTGCGTGTGGGGAGGCACCGACCCCATTCTTCCCGTGGACGTGTACATTCCGGGCTGCCCGCCCTCGCCGCCGGCCACTATCTACGGCTTTGCCTGTGCCTTGGGGCTGCTCGACCAGAAGCTGCATGAAAGCCGCCATGTGGCCCCGGCTGGCGAGCAGGCGCCCGTGGCCTTCCCGGCGATACCCTACAAGGTGCGCACCGCCTTCGAGCGCGAGGCGCGGCGCATGAGCGGCTACTACTACGGCAAGCAGATCGTGGACGAGTTCATGATGACGCTCGCCAAGGACAAAACCGACGCTCTGGCCGCCGCCGACAGACTCGTCGAGCGCGAGACCGATACGCGAAAGAAGGCCGTGTTCATGGATTTGAAGGCGCTTCTGCTGAGTAAGGTCGTGCAGGAATGAGCGTGACGGTGCGCCAACGGCCGTCCGCGCCGGGTGCGGGGAGGGCGCCCGGTGCGGACGGGGGAACAGGAGCAGAGCGCGGACGGGCCGTGCGCCCGGCGGCGGCCCACACCACCGATGGGCGCACGGCCCGGGACGTGGTGTTCTACCGGCTGGGAAAGAAGTTCGTGGATCACGAGCGCTCTATTCCCGAGGACGTGCGTTCGGTGCTCTACTACACCCTGGCCATCGGGCACCATACCGGGGTCATCGACTGCCTCGAGCCGCGTCTGGCCACGTCCAGGGTCGTCTTCTCAGACGTGCTGGCGGCCCTCGGTACCGGCGAGGCGGCCGACAAGCTGAGGGGCATCGAGCGCTTCGGCGAGATCGAGCTGAAGAAGGAGCATGTCCCCCTGCTGAAACCGGCGGTGCTGGCGGCTCTGGAGGGCTGCGGTACGGTACCCGAGCCGGGGACGGCTGCCGCGGGCCTGGTGGTTGCCGCGGATGTGCCGTCGTGGCTGGAGGAGTTTCTGTTCCTGCTGGACGAGGTGCAGTGCGAGCCGGCCGTGTACGCCATGGGAAGGAGGGTGTCGTGAGCGCGAGCGCCGAGGACATCCTGGCCGCGAGCGAGGCCGGGGCGCGGGGCGGCAACGTCGTCTTCTGCGTGGGCAGCGTCCTGCGCGGCGACGACGCCGCCGGCCCGCTTCTGGCCAAGCGCCTGGAGGACGACCCCGTGGCCGGCTGGCTGGCGGTAGACGGGGGCCAGACGCCCGAGAACGATTTGGGCTATCTGCGCCGCCTTGCCCCGCAGCGTCTGCTCCTGGTGGACGCGGCGGCCATGGGGCTTGAGCCGGGGGCCGTCCGGCGTCTGCGCGCCGAGGACGTGGCGGTGCAGTCGCTCATCACCACCCACACGCTGCCCATCACCTACCTGCTGGGAGAGCTGGAGCAGATGTGCGGGGAGGTGACCTTCCTCGGCATCCAGCCCGGGGGTACCGAGTTCTTCGATCCCGTGCACCCGCGCGTGCTGGCGGCCGTGGAGTCGGTGTACGCCGCCCTTGCCGAGGGCGGCAATTTCGAGCAATACCCGTTTGTAACGTTATGATAGGGGAGGAATATCCATGTCAATCGTAAAAGAGGATCTGCTGTCCATCAGCCCCGATGCGCTGGCGCCGGCCGCCACCGAGGCCAAGGCCGAGGCTGTCGGCGTGACCAAGGCCTCCATGGGCGGTGCTAAGTGCTTTGTGTCCGCCATGCTGGCCGGCGCCTTCATCGGCTTCGGCGGCATGTATTTCTGCACGTTTCTGGGCGATACCACCATGGCCTTCGGGGCGCAGCGCCTGGTAGGCGGCTTGTGCTTCTGCCTGGGCCTGTGCCTGGTGCTCTGCTGCGGGGCCGAGCTGTTCACGGGCAATGTGCTCATGGCCTGCGCCAAGGCGTCGAAGAAGATCAGCTTTGCCGGCCTGCTGCGCAACTGGGGTATCGTGTGGCTCGGCAACCTGGCCGGCTCCCTGGTGGCGCTGGCTATCATCTACTTGTCGAATTTGCAGGCCATGAACGGGGGCGCTGTGGGCGAGGCCTTCGTCTCAGTGGCTGCCGGCAAGGTGGCCCTTGAGCCGGTGACCTTGTTCTTCAAGGCGGTGCTCTGCAACATTCTCGTGTGCCTGGCCGTGTGGATCGGCTTCTCCTCGAAGACCACGGCCGACAAGGTGCTCGGCATCCTGTTGCCCATCTCCGCTTTTGTGGCCTGCGGCTTCGAGCACTGCGTGGCGAACATGTTCTTCTTGCCCATGGGACTGCTGCTGAACACGGTGGCCGGTATCGGGGCCGCAGGGGCCATCACCGCGGGGGGCGTGGCCTACAACCTGGTTCTCGCTACCCTCGGCAATATCGTTGGCGGCCTGGTGGTGGGCCTGGCCTACTGGTTCATCTACCATAAGAAGCAGGCTTAAAGAGGCTGCGACGCACGCTGCCGGGAACGGGTGAAGGGAAGAGGATCGTGAGAGTGGTCGACCGATATCGAGAGGGCGAGGCCGTGGAGGTCTGCGACGGTGCGCTGCTGCGGTCCGACGGATCCTTCGAGCCGGTGCGCCGGCCGGTGCTCGCCGAGCACGCTATGGAGGTACTCGTGAATACCGTGCCCACCTTGCGGATGGTATGCACCCCCGATCATCTGGTCGATCTCGTGGTGGGACGGCTGTTCACCGAGGGCATTGTGGGGGATGTCGACGAGATCGAGGAAGTATATCTCTGCGAGCAGGGGACCCGCGCCTCGGTGCTGCTCGGCTGCAACCGGGCCGACTTCTCCCGCCGGGGGGTGGAGACGGTTCCCACCTGCTGCACCGGCAACCGCACCTACAATCGCTATTTCACGAGCGATGCGCGTCCGGCCAAGGTGACCCCCATTCCCTGGGAGGCGGAATGGGTGTTCGCCGCAGCCCGGGCCTTCGCCGAGGACACGCCCCTGCATCGGCGCACGACCGGCACCCATAGCTGTTATCTGGTGCTGGGGGGCATGGTAGTGGCCTGCTGCGAGGACTTGGGGCGCCATAACGCCTTCGACAAGGTGGTGGGCCTGGCCTTGAGGCAGGGAATCGATCTGCGGGATGCCCTCATCTTCTCCAGCGGGCGCTTGCCGGTGGACATGGTCATGAAGGCCATCCATGCCGGCGTTCCCCTTCTGGCTACCAAAGCGGTGCCCACCGATGAGACCATCCGCCTGGCCCGTGAGTTCGATTTGACGCTCATCTGCCAGGCTCGACCCGACGGGGCCGTCGTGTACAACGATCCGGCGCATCGCTGAGGAGTTTGCGCGGCGGCTGCGACGACACGCTCTCCGCGCGCTGCGCGGGCGAGAGGAGGCGGGAGGTGGCAATGACGCGGCAGAGCGCGGGGGAGGGCGCGCTGCTCGTGCTTTCCCTCGCCGCGCTGGGGGTCGTCGTCGGCGCGCTTACGGTGGCGCTCGATCTTGCTGTGGACGGGGCCGCTGTTGCTTTCGGAACCTACGGATGGCTCGGGTGGCTGCTCCCTGTGGCGGGGTTTGCGTCCTATGGCGCCTATCGGGCTCTGAGGATCGATTTCTCGTGGAGTACGGCTCGGGTCATGGGGGCAGTGCGCGATGGGCGCCCCGTCCCCGTGTCGCTTGCTCCGGCCATTATCATCGGCACGTCCCTGACGGTTCTTTGCGGCGGTTCGGTGGGCAAGGAGGCGGCCGCTCTTCAGATGGGCGCGGCCGCAAGCGAGCCCTTCCGGAAGTATCTTCCCGGGCGCCTTTCCCGCCTGCTGCCGTCGGCGGCCCTGGCGGCGGCGCTGGGGGCCATGCTGGACGCTCCGCTGGCTGGGGCGGTTTTCAGCTTCGAGGCGCTGCGAAGGCGCCCCCAGTCTGCCGCGGATGTCTTCGCGCCGGTTGCAACGGCGCTGGTGGCCTGGGGCGTGACGGGGGCGGCAGGGGTTCGGTTCCTGGTCGCAGCCCCTTTTCTCCCGGATGTTGCGGCGCTCGGGGCGACGGGAGGAGCGGCCCTTGCGGGAGGGGTCGCCGCCGGCCTGATTGCCCTGCTGTTCTGCAGGGCCCTGCTGGCCTTGCGCAAGGGGCTGGCGCGGCTGGGCGCCCCGGTGTTCGCCTTGGCGGTGGGAGGGGTGGCTACGGCGCTCGTTTTGGGCTATGCGGAGCTGTTTCACTGCGAGGGGTTGCGTGCCTTTTGCGGCACGGGCGCGGCCCAGATATCCGTGGCCCTCTCCGGCGGCGGTCTGCCATGGTGGGGTTTCGCCATGAAGGCCGCCCTCACCTTGCTCACGTTAGCCGGCGGTTTCAAGGGCGGTGAGATCATGCCGGTTCTCGCCATTGGAGCCTGCCTGGGAATCGCCCTGGCCGATGGGGCGGCGGCCCTGGGCGCGACGGAGGTTGCACGGGGCGCGCTCGCTGTGGCCGTTATGGCCGCGTTCTTTGCCGGCTGCACCAACTGTCCGCTCACCGCTGGCATGTTCGTCCTCGAGCTGCTCGGGCCTTGGGCGCTGGTGATTTCCGCGCCTGCCGTGACTACCGCTTTTCTCGTTGCCCGCTCCGCGAGCCTGTACCCGACGAGCCTCCCGCGCTAGTCGACGACGCCTCCTTACCCCACCAGCGCTCTCAAGCGGGCGACGGCCTCGTCGGTGAGGTGGAGGCCGTCGCGGAGGTAGGCGGAAAAGTCGCCGTAGAGGTGGTCGATCTCGTCGAAGTACGCGCGCAGATAGGCTGGCCGCGCCTCGAGAAACGACAGGAGGCAGGCGCGCTCGTAGGTGGTCATGCCCGCGTCCAGCCGAGAGGCCTCCTCGGCGATGAGGTCGGCGTGGTCCTCGTTCACGCGTAGGTAGTCTTCCATGACGGTGTCCTCGTCGGCGCCAGTGACACGCAGCAGGGTGGCGCACAGCACGCCGGTGCGGTCCTTCCCGTTCACGCAGTGGATGAGCGCCGGCTTCTGCTCGGCGGCCAGGGATCGCAGGGCCTGGCCCACGAGGGGGTACTCGCTCACGTAGCGCCGGTAGTTGGCGCTCATGCGCTCCTCGGGCGCGCCGTACTTCCCGATGACGCCGGCCACGAGGCGCTTGTCGGCGTCCTTGCGCCGGGTCTCGGCAGCGGGGGTGAGCGCGATGGTCTTCATCCCCACGATGTAGGGTTCGGGATGTGCCGCCACCTCTGCGGCTGTGCGCAGATCGTAAATGGTGGCAATGCCCAAAGCCTGGGAGAGGAAGGCCGCTTCTTCGCCGGTGAGATTTACCAGCTCGCGGGAGCGGAAGATGCGGGCCTCGGCGAACGAGCCGCCCACGCCGCGGATGCGCGCCGTGCCGAAGGTGCGGGCGAGGGGCAGCGCCTCGAAGGCGAATCCGGCCACCAAAGGCGATGGCTCGCCGTCCTCGGTCACCGGCCGCACCTTCAGGAGATAACGCCCGGCCTGCGGCGGCGTGTAGACGAATCGCCAGTTCACACCTCGGCTCTTGTCCACGGCCTCGGTGGGATAGGCCGTCCAGGACGCGCCGTCGTCCAGGGAGAACTCCATGGCGGCGATGGTACGATCGAAGTCGTCCACGTAGCCCGAGAACTCGATGGGCCGGCCTACGTAGTAGGGCGGCCGCGTGGCTGGGGCGAGGGGATTGCGAGTGGCTTTCGTCACACCAGATCGCCGCGAATCTCGAAGAGGGTGCGGGCGAGGTGGGCGAAGGCCTGCTCGCCGGCGCGGGAATCGGGAGCGCTTGTCATGATGACCATGAGATAGTCGCGCCCGTTGATGGTGACGATGCCCGCATCGCAGACGGCGTCATCCTCCTCGCCATCGATCCAGCCGGCCTTGTTGCGCACGGTGATGTTGGTGCCGATGGAGGCGACGGTCTTTTCCTCGCCTGATGAGCCAGCCTCCTCCGCCTCGAGACCGGTCTCTCCCGTTACCGCCACGGCGAGCTCTCCCGCAGCGTCGTCAGCGCCGGTGACGGAGATGAGCGCCTCGCTCGCCGCGCCTTCGTCGCCGTCTCCGCCGCCCTCGTCGCCGGTGGCTTCGTCGGTCTGCTCCTCTTCCACGCCCTCCTCGGTGCCAGAGCCTTCTTCGGGCAGGTAGTCGGTGTGCCCGGCGCTCGTGGTGCCCAGGGCGCCGTTGCGCAGGAAGGATACCTCGGTCTTGGCGAAGGTGTCCGAGAGCCACTGGGCCGCTGAAGTGTCGGCTGTGGTGAGGTAGTCGTAGATCTTCAGCCACATGAGGGCCGCCTGGCGGGCGGTGTAGGTGGGGAAGTAGGTGTCGTCGACCAGCGCGGTGTCCACTCCGGCCTCGGTGAGCCATTCCTTCATGCCCTCGTCGCCGTAGGCGCGACGCAGCTTGCCGTAGGCGCTGTTGTCGGACCAGATGATGGTGTTCTCCACCTGGGTGAGCCGCGAGGAGCGGGTGCGGTTGATGTCGTTGGGAAACTCCTTGTTCACCACATAGGCGCAGAAGGGCCCCTTGAAGGAGCTGGCACCGTAGATGGAGGCATCCAGGTTGCTCGCGATGCCGCGGCCGGTGCCCAGATCCATGAGCAGGTAGCCGGCCTCGTAGCCGTTGGTTTCGTAATAGGTGAGTGAGTTGCTCAGGTTTACGAGGGAGCGATCGGAGAGCACGGGAGGCTCGACGCCTTCGGTGCTGGCCGTGTCCAGGGCGAAGGCGAAGGGCACTTTCTGGTCGGGCAGGGCCGTGATCTCCTCGCGGGTGGGAGTGTGGGCCGGCAGCTTGGCCAGATCGGGCTCGACGGGTCGCGCGAGGCTGACCTGGGTGGCCATGTTCTGGCTGATGTACATGGCGTTGTTCGACGCGGCGTTGAGGCCCTGCACGCCGACGTGCTTTGCTCCGTCTTGGGGCGTGGCAGAGGCGAAGGGGCCGATATGGGCGATGGCCATGATGAAGACGACGGCCAGGACCACGGCCATGGCGAGCATACCCGCGCGGCGCAGATCGAGGCCGGCCGCGAATCCCCCGATGCCTCCAAAACCGCCCGAGCGGGGCGTGCCGTGGCTGCCGAAGTTCGGGGTCTTGGGGGTGAAGGCCGAGGCCGCTCCCGTGAAGATGGCCTTGGCGAGGCCGGAGTGGCGGGTGGGGCTGCCGGCGCTGTGCGGGGCGCGCCCGCGGTTGGCGGCGCTTGAGCGCCCGGGCCGGCCGCCGTGGAAGGATTCGGGACCGTTATTGCGGCGGCCTACTGCGGGATTGCGGCGGCCGGAGGCGGAACGGCCGGCCCGAGCGGTGCCGGGTTGGGGACGCGGGTGGTCGGAATCTTCATCGCGGAGGGGATTGTGCCGGGTGCGGCGGTTCGCGCTCGCCGATCCGGGCCGACCTTCGAGGCGGCCGGTGGAGAGGCTCAGCCCCCCAGTGCGGCGGGGCGCGTCGTCGGAGCGACTATAGTCGGAGCGGGGCATAGGGTTCCTTTTAGGGGTGCGGCGTTTGAGCTTCGTTTCTCGGTGGGCTAATAGTATCAATTTGCGGCCCCGATGGGGCGGCTTCTTACAAATTCCTTAACGCAAGCGGCGCAAAAAGCCACACGTGCGCGAGCGGGGGTGCCTGCGAGGCGCGTGTCGCACCGCAGGCAAGGGGCAACGGGTGAGCGATCGCGCCTCGGGCGGCTTCCCTGTGGAAGTTTGGTTGCGCAGCGATGCGGGGGCATTCGGTTTCGCCTACTTCGCCTATACTAGTGTCTTACGAGTTCGAGTGCCTCGAATGGGTATGGGCGGCGACATGTTCCGAACCTGGTCAGGTCCGGGAGGAAGCAGCCATAAGGGACCGCTGACGAGC
>CANSQM010000051.1 GCA_947649205.1 uncultured Enterorhabdus sp. | reverse complement strand
CCCCAAGGCCCCCGGTGCCCCCGGCGCCCCGAAGCCGCCTGCGGCTCCCGGTGCGCCCAAGCCGCCCGCGGCCCCCGGCGCCCCGAAGCCGCCGAGCGCCTCGGCGCGGTGTTCGCTTCGCGGAGGAGCTGGGTCCTTGGGGCCCAGCTCCCTTCCCGAAGGCGCCCGTCTTGCGAGGGGCGGGCGCCTGCGGGAAGGGAAGTCCGCAATCTATCTGAAGGGGATGAGGCGATTATGGACGGCAACGAGGAGCAGGCGAAGGGGAAGCCCACGGCCGACGTGGCGAAGACCGGGCGGGGCCGGGCGCCGTCGGCGGGGGAGAAGGGCTTCCGTCCGAGCCTTCGGGCGCAGGGAGGAACCGAAGGCTCGGACGGGAGCGGAAAGAAGGGGTCGGTCACCGAGCAGGTGTCGCTGTTCGAGCGCGTGCCCGCCTCGGCGCGGCTGGCGTGGCCTGACATCGCGGCCATCCTCTCCGGGGTGGTGTCGAGCCTCTCTAAGCTCATGGGCGGCGGCATCGTGGCCTTCTACGCCGGTTGCCAGATGGGTGGCGTGACCGTGGCCATCACCTTCGTTCTGTCCTTCTTCCTCACGTACCTGGTGGGCAAGATCTGCTATCGCGAGGGGCTCTCCAACAACGTGGTGTCCCGCTTCTACATCTTCGGTAAGAAGGGATCGGCGGCCGGCTCCCTCATCTGGATCTTCGTGCTCGTGGGCGTGCTGGCCGTGGGCACCGTGCAGCTGGGCAACGCCATCCTGTTCGCCTTCGGCTGGGAGGGGGATTTCGCCCGCTGGTCTCTGTTCATCGGCATCTCCTGCGTGTGGGTGGTCGTGGCCCTGTTCGGCACCAAGATCATCGCCCGCATGAACGCCGTGTTCGTTGTGGCCCTGTTCTGCGTCATGGGCTACGTCATCTACCTCATCGCCGCCGACGGCCAGATTGTCGACGCGGCCACTCACGGCATCCTCATCCCCGGGGTGCAGCCCGTGGAGGGCTTCGCCTACTCGGTGAACTACGCCATCATGACCAGTGGGCTCATGGCCCTGTTCGCGGCCGATTTCACCCGGTTCGCCCGCAAGGAGCGGGACATTGCGCCCGTTGCCGCCACGGGCAGCCTCTTCGCCATCATTACGTATATCTGCGGCGCCCTCGTGGTGTACTACGGCTTCGACAAGTCCGTGTCCTACTTCAGCGCCCAGGGCATGGATCCCACCTTGGCCGCCAACGCGGCGGTCACCAATCCGGGCGTGTCGCTCGTGCTGGCCGCCGGCGGGGTGGGCCTGGCCATCATCTGCCTGTCCCAGATGAAGGTGGAGACGTCGAACTCCATCGGGGGAGCCAACGCCGTGTCGAACCTCGTGCACTCGCTCACCGGGCATAAGCTGCCCTGGGCCGCCGCCGTGGTGGGCGCCAACGCCATCGGCCTCGCCTTCATCCTGGGCAATATCCTCGACCAGGTGAACGCCTTCATGAGCTACGGATCCATCCTCACCTCGTCCTGGTGCGTACTGCTCATCACCGACTACTATCTGGTGCGCGGCAAGATGGGCATCGGTCAGGTGGGCATCGACATGGAGGCCCCGGAGAAGGCCGTCCACTGGCGGGGCGTGGGCACCATCGCGTTCGTTACCGTGGTGGGCAGCGTGCTGTACGCCACGGGCGCGGTGACGGTGCCCTTCCTCGTGGTGGCGCCGCTCACCATGGGGCTGTACCTGGCTGTCAGCTGGGTCCTGCGCGACAAGGTGCGCTCCGGCGAGATAGGGTAGAATGGCCAGCGACAAAGGATGACCGCGCTGGTAAAGGATGGCCCATGATCTACGATAACGTGCTGCAGGCGATGGGGAAGACCCCGCTCGTGCGCCTGGCCCGCATGACCGGCCCCGAGGACGCCCAGGTGCTCGTGAAGTTCGAGGGCGTGAACGTGGGCGGCTCGGTGAAGACGCGCACGGCCCTGAAGATGATCGAGGCGGCCGAGGAGCGCGGCGAGCTGGGGCCCGATTCCGTCATCGTGGAGCCCACGAGCGGCAACCAGGGCGTGGGCCTGGCCCTCGTGGCGGCTGTGAAGGGCTACGCCGCCCGCATTATCATGCCCGATTCCTGCTCGGTGGAGCGCCGCCGCATCATGGAGCACTACGGGGCCGAGGTGGTCACCGTGCACGACGAGGGGGATATTGGGGCCTGCATCGAGGAGTGCATCACCCTGGCCCAGAAGATGGCCGCGGCCGACCCGCGCGTCTTCGTGCCCCAGCAGTTCGTGAACCGCGACAACCTGGCGGCCCATGTGGAAGGCACGGCGGCCGAGATTTTGGCCGATCTGTCGGCTGCGGGCCTGTGCGCCGACGGCTTCTGCTCCGGCTTCGGCACCGGGGGCACCATCACCGGCATCGGCGCCGAGCTTCGGGCGGCCTTTCCCGCCGTGGAGATTTGGGCCGCCGAGCCCGAGCACGCGGCGCTGCTCTCGGGCGGTGCCATCGGCACCCACGTGCAGATGGGCATCGGCGACGGCATCCTGCCGGCCATCATGGATACCGAGCTTATCGACGAGATCGTGGTAGTGACCGACGGGGAGGCCCTGGACACCGCCCGGCGCCTCGCCCGGGAGGAGGGGCTGCTGGCCGGCATCTCCTCGGGCACCAACGTGGCCGCGGCCCTGCGCCTGGCGAAGAAGCTCGGCCCGGGCAAGACCGTGGTGACTCTGGCCCCCGATACCGGCGAGCGCTACTTCTCCACGGCGCTGTTCGAGAGGGAGTAGGCCTGAGCGGCGCTGCTTTTGGCATCGTCGTGGTGAGGGCGGCTTGCTGGAGCCGGTGCTTCGGCTCGTGCGGCGGAACACCGAGGACGGCCTTCGGGGTCTAGCGGCCTGGCTCGCGCGGAGCGAGGGGCCGGGCCTGGGCGAAGGCGCTGTGCTCGAGGCAGAGGAGGGTCGGCTCGGTGGCGAGCCGACCCTCGTTCGTTGCGGGAAGGCGCGTGACAGCGCCGGTGATGCGCAGGACGAGGAGGCGGTGGTCGCCGGCGTCGGCGGCGGAGACGAGCTCGGCTTCGAGCACCGTGAGGGCGTCGACGGGATAGGGGAGGGGCCCGGCCGACGGGCCCGATGCGCTTGCCGCGGCCGGCGTGCCGGAAGTGCCCGCTGTGCGTGGTGCGCCTGCTGTGCCCGATGCAGCCGCCTCGTCTGTTGCAGCTTGTGCGTCGGTCCAGGCGCAGGGGAATCCCGTGCTCTTGTCGACGGCGCGGCCTGAGCGCGAGCCGTACCAGAGGACGGCCTCGGCCGCCTCGGCGCCCACGGTGGACAAAGTGCAGCGGCCCGTCTCCTCGATGGTCCGGCAGCTCCAGGATGACGGCTTCAGCCCCAGGGCCGCGAGGGGCGGGTCGTAGGACAGTGGTGTGCAGAAGGCCGCCGGTGCGAAGTTCGCCCGTCCGTCGCGCAGGGTGCCCACGACAACGATGGGCCGGGGGCCGAGGGCCGCGGCGATGGCGCGGCCGGTAACGGGGCGCAGGTCGTCCAGAGCTGCCGCAGCATCGGGGCACGGCGCTTCGGCGCCGCGAGGGCTCGATACGGCGGGGCCCTCCAGGGGTGCGGCCGCATCGGCGACGGGCTCCGCTCGGGTCGTCACGGGGCTATTCCGTGTGGCCGAGGCAGACGGGCTGGGCCGGCACCGGAATGCCGAGGGCGCCGGCGGCCTCCTTGCGCAGTTCCTGGATGGTGGCCGTGTAGCAGGCCAGGGCGTCGATCCAGCGGCGCAGTGCCGAACGTCCCTCATCGGTGAGGGAGAACAGCCGCTTGGCCGCACCCGAGGAGGGGGTGTCCCAGGCGGAGGTGACGAAGCCGGCCTCCTCCATCTTCTTCAGGGTGCGGTAGATGCCGGCCGGATCGGGTTTCTTGCCGCCGAACATAGGGGAGGCGGCCGCCCGCTGCACGATGACGTAGCCGTGCAGCGGCTCTTCGGAGCGGGCGAGCACGGCCAGAATGGTGGGCTGGGACATGCGGGAGAGGGACTTGCCCAACTCGGCGCATTGCTTCAGATCGTCATCGGACTTCGGGTTGCACGCATGCCACATGAGGTGCCTTTCGACGGAGTGGAATAATCTAGTAGATACAATAATAGATCAAGTCAATCATTTCGTCGGGGAGACATTTTCTCCGTGCAGTATTGACTGGGGATGGCGATCGGTGCCCCCGGAGGAAAGGGGGCGGGGCTCGCGGGCGGTCGATCTGATTCCGCGCGATGGCGGCTGGGGCGGGAGGAGATGCTCTGGCCGCCGGCGCGCCATCGTGGTGACGGCCTGTCGATAGGACTCGCCATGGTCGGCCCAACCTGGCGCATTCGTTGTCCGCCGTAGTAAAAAGTTTCAACAGGCACCTGCACATAGTTGATTGCATCTAATATAGATAGCACCTACTATTAGTTCTAGGCATCGGATGTCCGAAACTCCAACGGCGCCCCCTTTCGGGCAGCCGCGGTCAGCGCTCGGATCGAGGCCTGTTCGCGGGCCGACCGTCGCGCCGGCCCCATCCCGTGACGGATGAGAGAAGAGGAGAGTTATCGATGGGGAACGAGATTGACATCCACGCCCCCGGCGTCGAGATGCGCAAGTCGCTGTGCTATTTCTGCCATGCGAACTGCGGCGTCCTCGCCTACGTGAAGGACGGGGAGGTGATCAAGATCGAGGGCGACCCGAACTACGCCAATCAGGGCGGCCTGTGCTGCCGCGGCAACAGCGCCCTTCTGCATCTGAACCACCCGGCCCGCATCAACCACGCCCTCAAGCGCGTGGGGGAGAAGGGCGAGGGAAAATGGGAGAAGATTCCCTACGACCAGGCCATCGCCGAGGTGGCCGAGCGCCTGAACCAGATCAAGGCGGAGTCCGGCGCTGAGGCCGTGGCCACGGCCGGCGGCACCACCCGCACCGACGACTGGGCGCGTCGCCGCTTCATGAACCAGTTCGGCAGCCCCAACGGGTTCCATAACGCGCTGTTGTGCTGGATTCCCACCTTCATGGCCGAGACCTGCGTGGCCGGCTGGTCCCCCTTCGAGACCGACCTGGGCAAGGCCAAGGTCGTCATGCTGTGGGGCATGAACCCGGGCGCGTCGTCGCTGGGGGCCATGCGCGGCTACACCGACCTGCAGAAGGCCGGCATGAAGATCATCGTGGTGGACCCGCGCTTCTCCGAGACCGCCTCCAAGGCCGACCTGTGGCTGCCCCTGCGCCCCGGCTCCGATTCCGCCCTGGCTCTGGCCATGCTGCGCACCATCATCTGGGAGGGCCTCTACGACTTCGCCTTCGTGCGCGACTGGTGCCAGGACTTCGATGCCCTGCGCGAGCACGTGCGCGACTACACGCCGGAATGGGCCGCGCCGCTGACGTGGCTGACCCCCGACCAGATTCGCACGGCGGCCCGCATGTACGCCACCAACACCCCCGGCTGCATCCAGTGGGGCTGCACCTGGGACCAGCTCGGCACGGCTTCCACCACCACGAGCCTCACCCTCGCCCTCATGCGCGCCGTCTGCGGCAACCTGGACGTGCCCGGCGGCGACGGCATGCCGGGCCCGGCGCTGAACTTCCTCACCGACGAGGAGATGGAGGCCAACGAGTGCCTGCCCGAGGAGCAGAAGGCCAAGCAGATCGGCTCCGACAAGTTCAAGCTGACGAGCTGGCCCGGCTACACCCTCATCTCCGACAACGCGCGGCGCACCTGGGGCAAGACGCTGCCGGCCGAGTGGTTCTGCGAGGCCCACGGCCCGAGCGTGTTCAAGGCCATCATCACCGGCGACCCCTACCCGGTGCGCGCCCTCATCGTGAACGCCACCAACCCGGTGAACTCCTACG
Source organism: uncultured Enterorhabdus sp. (assembly GCA_947649205.1). Lineage (GTDB taxonomy): Bacteria > Actinomycetota > Coriobacteriia > Coriobacteriales > Eggerthellaceae > Adlercreutzia. The sequence goes on along the minus strand of CANSQM010000051.1, from coordinate 3,658 downwards.
GCGACGCGAAAATGACCCTGGAGGCCCTGAAGCGCTGCGAGTTCCTCGTGACCGTAGAGTACTGGATGACGCCGACGGCGCTTCTGTCCGACTACGTGTTCCCGGCCGCCGGCGCCCTGGAGCGCCCCACCATCGTGACCCACTACGGCGCCACCGACTCCTTCCTCGGCGGCAAGCGGGCCATCCAGCCCCTCTACGACCGCCACACCGACATGGTGTTCTGGCGCAAGCTGGGCCTGGCCTGCGGCCAGCCGGAGAAGATGTGGCCCTGGGAGACCGAGGAGGAGGCCTACTACCATATCCTTGAGCCCCTGGGCCTTCCCATCGGCTGCTACGAGGACTTCGTGGACAACTTCCGCATGTACTACCCGCCGCTGCACCAGAACAAGTTCGTGGCCAACGGTGGCTTCTGGACCCCCTCGGGCAAGGTGGAGTGCGACTCCACCATCCTGCGCGAGCTGGGGTACCCCGGCATGCCCACCTACATGGGCTGTTCCGAGAACGAAGTGGACGACCCCGAGGTGGCCGAGCGGTATCCCATCGTGCTCACCACGGGCGGCGGCTTCATGCCCTACCACCACTCCGAGCACTTCCAGATGCCGGCCATCCGCTACCTGTACCCCGACCCCTACTACACGCTGAATCCGGAGCTCGCGGAGAAGCTCGGGATCGCCGAGGGCGACTGGTGCTGGATCGAGACGCGCCGCGGCCGCATCAAGATGCGGGCCAACGTGAGCCCCGAGATTCACCCGCGCGTGGTGTACGTGCCCCGCGGCTGGTGGTTCCCCGAGCGCGACGGCTCGGCCGACCTGTCCAACCCCTTCGGCTGCCTGGAGTCGAACACCAACGTGCTCACCTCGGTGGACGTGGAGGACTGCGACCCCATGGGCGGCAGCTGGGCCAACCGCGGCCTGCTCTGCCGGGTGTACCGCTGCACCGAGCTCGACCACGAGTACAAGGCCGCCGACGCCCAGTGGTCCATCCCCGGCTCGGCCGCCGAGCCCGGCGTCACCGTCATGCCGAGCGACCAGAAGATGGCCCGGCCCCACGCTCCCTTCGAGGCCCCGGCCTGCGAGGAGGCCCCCGAGGGCTTCTACCGGGTGTGGCAGAACGGCCAGCTGTACCAGGAGGGCACCCATTTCCGCCTGGACGAGTCCGGCTGGCTCGTGAACCCGCGCACCAAGGGCTACCACGACGCCTATACCGGCTGGCGCTACGACCCCGACAGCGAGCTGCTCGTGGATGACGAGACGGGCACGTGCTACACCATGGACCGCGAGGAGGTCGTCTTCCGCGGCGGCGTGCGCTGCTATCCCGGCCCCGCGGCCCCCTACGAGGTGCCCGAGCAGCTGACGTGGAACGCCGAGGGCGGCTTCGCGCAGCTGGCCGATCGGCCCTACGTGTACGACCCGGCCTCCGGCTGGCTCGTGGACCCCGAGACCGGCGCCTACCACGACGCCTACTACGGCTGGCTCTACGACGGGGCCACGGGCAACCTGGTGGACGAGGCCACCGGCGCGCGCTACGACATGGAGTACAACCCGATCGTCGCCGAGGAGGCCGCGGCCGCCCAGGCCGGCGCCGCCAGCGACGAGGAAGGAGCCTAAGCGCTATGACCCGCTATGTCATGGTCGTCGACCAGAGCCGCTGCATCGGGTGCCAGTCGTGCACCGTCGCCTGCCGCACCTGGAACGACCTTCCCCTGGACATCATCTACAACCCCGTGGTCTCCGAGGGCACGAAGGGCACCTTCCCCGAGGTGTACCGCACCTGGACCCCCACCCAGTGCATGCACTGCGCCAACCCCGAGTGCGTACCGTGCTGCCCCACCGGCGCGAGCCAGCAGGACGACGACGGCACCGTGTGGGTGGACTACGCGAAGTGCATGGGCTGCAAGGTGTGCGTGAACGCCTGCCCCTACGGCATGAGGGACGTGTCCCACGTGGTGCCCCGCTTCGATCAGTACGTCCGCAAGTGCACGTTCTGCCGCGACCGCCGCGCCGCCGACCCCGCCGCCGAGCCCTACTGCGTGGCCACCTGCCATCAGCGAGCCCGCGTCTTCGGCGACATCGACGACCCGAACAGCGAGGTGTCGAAGCTCATCAACACCACCCACACCGAGCGCCTGTTCACCGAGCTGGGCACCGACCCGCAGATCTACTACATTCCTGAGATGGGAGGCGGTGCGCGATGAAGCATCACTACTGGGAAGCGCCCATTGTCATCTACCTGTTCCTCGGCGGCCTGGGCGGCGGCATCTTCTTCCTCGCCTCGGTCTTCGACCTCATCGTGGCCCCCGGCGCCGGCCCGCTGTTCTTCGCACCGGTCTTCTTCGCCCTGGCCGCCCTGGCCCTCGGCTGCTTCTTCCTCGTGTTCGAATTGGGGCAGCCCCCGGTGTTCTGGCGCGTGTTCACCACTAAGACCGCCATCATCAAGTGGGGCGCGGTGCTCCTAACGGTGGCCATGATCTGCGGCTTCGTGTGGTGGGCGAGCTACCTGCCCCTGCTGGGCTGGCAGTGGGCGGCCGGCCTGGCCGGCCTGCTGGCTCCCGTCCGCTCCCTCATGATCGGCCTGGCCGGCGTGGCGGGCTTCGGCATCATGGTCTACACCGGCGTCATGCTGTCCACCCTGAAGGCCCATGCGTTCTGGGCCACCCCGGCGCTGCCGGTGCTGTTCACCGTGTCGGCCCTCTCCACGGCCTGCGCCGCCATCGCCCTGTCCCTGGGCGGGGCGGTGGACGCCGCCGGGCTCGGCTTGCTCGTGGAGGAGCTCATCCGCGAGATCGTGCACGAGGTGGACATCGTGCTCGTCATCGCCGAGATCGTGGTGCTGCTCGTCATGGTCCTGAGCTTCTACGGCGCCGGCAACGTGACGGCGCAGAAGGTGGCTGCCCGCTGGGTGCGCGGCCGCACGGCGCCGCTGTTCTGGGGCGGCATGGTGGGCGGCGGCCTGCTGCTGCCCCTGGCGCTCTACCTCGCCGGGGCCGGCACCGCCGCCTCGGAGGTGGTCGCCCCCATCCTCGTGCTCTGCGGCGGTCTGCTGCTGCGCTACCTGTGCGTGTACTCCGACGAGCGCGCCCCCATTCCGGGGGAGGAGCGCTACTACGAGCGCCTGAAGAGCAGCGATACCCGCTTCATGACCGCGTGGAAGCAGGGGGAGAACAAGTACTAGGAAGCCGTCGGGCCCTCGGGCCCGCGGGTGCCGGCCGCGCGGGGAGGGCGCGGTCGGCGCGGGGACGCGCGAGGGGTCATCTCTCGCGCGTCCCCTGGTTGAGCCGTGAGAAGAGAGGAGGTCTGCCGTGGACGAGCTGTACTTCGACGATGCCCTGACGGGGCACCGGATCGCCCTGCGGGCAGACGGCGCGGGGGCCCGGGTCTGCGGAAGGGGAGCGGGCGCCGGAAAGCCCCGGGCGATCTTCTTCCCCGGCTGCTCGCTGCTCACCTACGCCCCGGCCCTGGCGGCGGTGCTCGGCGACTACCTGGCCGAGACCGGCATCGCCGAGGGCGTCTCGCTGCTGTGCTGCGGGAAGATACTCGACTTCGAGGAGGGTGGCACAGCCCGTCGGGCCGCTGCCGACGGGCGCCTGCGGGCGGCCGTTGCCGCCGCCGGGGTGGAGCGCATCGTCGCGGCCTGCCCCAACTGCGCCGCGGCCCTGACT
>CANSQM010000050.1 GCA_947649205.1 uncultured Enterorhabdus sp. | reverse complement strand
GGCGCAGGGCGCGCGGGTAGAGCCTGCTGGCAGCTCGCCGCGCCCGCGGGTAGCGGCTGGCGGCTTTGCGGTTGCGCCCGCACTGCGGGCACCAGACGTCGTCGGCTTTCCTGAGATGCGGGATTCGCTCGATTCGAGGACCGGAGCGCCAAATGCACCCCGGTCCTTTCTGCGTCGTGCGCCCGCGGGTAGCCGATTGCGGCGGGGTCACCTTTCGCCGTGCGCGGAAGATCGGGTAAGCGCCCCCTGCCTTCCATCTCGATGGGTCCAAACCCCTCGTTTTTGCCGGCCGCTTTCCTTTTTCCGGCAGAAATAGGGGGTTTGGTATCGCAACAAGCTCGATCGTTCATTTCTGACCTGGGGTTTTGTCGAGTCGAAGTACCAAACCCCCGTTTTCTGCCGGGAAAAACGGTACCCAACCCCCTCTTTTTGACGGGAAACCCGAGACGTCTGGCAAAAAGAGGGGGTTGGGTACTGCGGAGGGGGCTCGGGCGTCCCGGTACGGCTTTGCGGGAGGGCTCCCGGCGGGAGCGCCGCTCGCCGTTTCTGCCAGTCGCTTCCTTTTTCTGTCAGAAATGGCGGGTTTGGTGCTGTAATTTGCCGGGCCATTCGCTGCCGACCTGGGGTTTTGTCGGACGAAAGCACCAAAGCCTCGCTTTCGCCAGGAGAAATGACACCAAACTCCCTCTTTTTGACGAGAAATCCGCGGTGTCTGTCGGAAACAGGGGGTTTGGTGCTTAGGGCTGCCGTACCGCCCTCCCGACTGAACATACCCTCCCTCGCGGGCCTCGGAAGCGCTTCCGAGGCCCGTTCGTTTGAGGCGCGGGCGTCCCAAAGCCGCCTCGCGTCCTCGCGTTCCCTTCCCGGTCGAGTTCACCGTGGCCTTTGCGGCATCCCGTCTTGGCCGCCGACCGACGGGGAGGGGGCCGCTCTCACCTGGGGCGCAATATTTCGATAAGAATTCCCTAAGGAAAAATGAACCAAATGCCCATGGAGGTTCCACGGTGATGCGCGTAGACTGCCCAAGCGAGGGAGGATCCTGCCCGGGATCCTCGATACGACGAGGAAAGGGGAGTCTATGGAGAAGACTGCGCAGACGTTCGGGGCCCTCAGCCGCCGTTCGTTTCTCGGCCTGGCGGGCGTTACCGGAGTCGGCGTGGCGCTGACCGGGTGCGCGCCGACCGCGCCGCAGGAGACCGAGGGCGAGGGCCTGCCCGCCACGGGCGGCGAGCCGCTCGACTACGATACGGTCACTTGGTCGGCCTGCCATGTGAACTGCGGCAGCCGCTGCCCGCTCAAGACCTACGTGAAGGACGGCCAGGTCGTGCGCATCGACATCGATTCCGACGGCGATGACGAGTTCGGCCCCGGCAAGATCTCCCAGATGCGCTCCTGTGTGCGCGGTCGCACCAACCGCCAGCGCATCTACAGCCCCGATCGCATCCAGAAGCCGCTCAAGCGCGTTGAGGGCACCAAGCGCGGCGAGGGCAAGTACGAGGAGATCACCTGGGAAGAGGCCATCGAGCTTATCGCCACCACCATGCAGGAGATCAAGGCCGAGTACGGCAACGACGCCTTCTACATCCAGTACGGCACCGGCGTGCTCGGCGGCACCGTGTCGAAGTCGTGGCATCCCGACTCCACCATGTTCGCCCGTCTCATGAACCTGTGGGGCGGCTACCTGCGCCAGTACGCCGACTACTCCACCGGCCAGATCACCTGGGAGATGCCGCTGTTCAACGGCGACGCCTGGTCCAACAACGAGGTGACCGACCTGGTGAACTCCAAGAACATCGTGCTGTTCGGCAACAACCCGGCCAACACGCGCATGTCCGGCTCAGCCATGCAGTACCTGCTCACCCGGGTGCGCCTCCAGAACCCCGAGGCCACCATCGTGGTGGTGGACCCGCACCTGTCCGACACCGCCGTGGGCGTGGCCAACCGCTGGATCCCCATCCGTCCCGGCACCGATGCGGCCCTCGTCGCCGGCATGGTCCAGTACCTCTTCGCCGAGGGCAAGCTGGACGAGGACTTCCTGCGCAGCAAGTTCGTCGGCTTCTTCTCCGACAGCTTCGCCGAGGACGCGGCGGCCGCCGAGCCTGCGAACACGGCGTTCATGGGCCTGGACAAGTCCGGTGCGCTCGCCGTGGACGGCGACATGTCCTATGAGGCCTACCTGGCCGGCACCGGCGCCTACAAGGGCACCGGCGAGAAGACCCCGGAGTGGGCCGCTGCCATCACCGGCGTCCCCGCCGCCGTCATCCGCGAGCTGGCCGACCTGTACGTGGACGGCCCCACGGCCACCATCCAGGGCTGGGGACCGCAGCGCCACTCCAACGGCGGCAACAGCTCCCGCGCCATCGCCATGATCGCCGCCATCACCGGCAACGTGGGCATCTCCGGCGGCGGCACCGGCGCCCGCGAGGGTGTGGGCGGCGTGCCCTTCGCCACCCCGACGGCCATCCCGTGCTTCCCCGAGAAGAACACCGTGGACGTGTGCGTGTCCTTCTTCGACTGGTACCAGGCCATCGAGGACTACACGGTCATGAACGACGCCACCTGGGGCATCCGCTCCATCGACGAGACCGGCGCGACCTCCTACGCCGAGGAGCCCGGTACCATCGCCTTGAAGGCCCCCATCAAGTTCATCTGGAACTACGGATCCAACGTCATGATGGGCCAGCACGCCGACATCAACGACTCCCTGCGCATATACAACCTGCCCGACGAGAAGGACTCCGGCGTGCGCATGATCGTGACCGTGGACCCGTGGATGACGCCGACGGCCATGGCCTCCGACATCATCCTGCCCGGCACCACCCCCTTCGAGGAGGACGACCTCACCACCGGCGGCTCCGCTTGGACCGGCTTCATCTGCTGCGAGAGCAAGGCCATCGAGCCGCTGTTCGAGGCGAAGCCCGTCTACGAGATCTGCACGCTCATCGCCGACAAGCTGGGGCTCAAGGACGAGTTCACCGAGGGCAAGACCCAGATCGACTGGATCGAGTGGTGCTACGAGCAGGGCAAGGCAGCTGGCGACGACCTGCCCGCCACCTTCGAGGAGTTCCGCGCCGGCGGCCTGTTCAAGCAGACCGACGACCACGAGCCGGCCGTGGCGCCCCTGCCCGAGCAGCTGGCCACCCCCTCTGGCAAGTACGAGGTGTTCTCGAAGCAGGCCTACAACCTGTCGAAGCAGTGGGACCTCACCGGCGGCGGCGTCATCCCCGATGACGGCCGCGACCAGATCACGGCCCTGCCCATCTGGTATGAGAGCTTCGAGAGCTTCGGCGATCCGCTGCGGCAGGAGTACCCCTTCCAGCTCATCGGACACCACACCAAAACGCGCACCCACTCCTCCTACGGCAACGTGCCCTGGATGAGCTCGGTGGCGCCCCAGCAGTGCTGGATCAACGACGGCGACGCGGCGGCCCTCGGCATCGCCCAGGACGATACCGTCATCGTGTCCACGGAGCGCGGCCGCTCCCAGATGACCGCCAAGGTCACCAACCGCATCATGCCCGGCGTGGTCAGCGTGCCCCAGGGCGCCTGGTACGACCCGGAGACCCGCGACGGCGCCACCATCGGCGACCGCAGCGTGCTCGACCGCGGCGGCTGCATCTCGGTGCTCACGTCCGCCCGTCCCACGCCCATCTCCAAGGGCAACGGCGTGCATTCCAACCTGTGCAAGATCGAGAAGGCCTAAGAAGGGGGAGATTACCATGGAACAGTACGGATTTTTCGTCAACACCGACATCTGCACCGGCTGCAAGGCCTGCATGACCTCGTGCTTCGACCGCAACGACCTGGAAGTGCCGGCCAAGTTCCGCAAGGTGTACGAGTTCGGCGGCGGTGAGTGGGCCGCCGACGAGACCGGTGCCTTCACCGCCACGGCCTTCACCTACTACGCCTCCATGACCTGCGGCCACTGCGAGAGCCCGGCCTGCGTGGCCAACTGCCCCACCGGCGCCATGCAGAAGGATCCGGAGACGGGCATCGTGAACAACGACAAGGAGAAGTGCATCGGCTGCATGACCTGCGAGAAGAGCTGTCCCTACGGGCATCCCGTGCAGCTGGACGACGGGCTTTCCCACAAGTGCGTGCTCTGCTCCGACGAGAACCCGGAGGGCGTGCCGGATCCCACCTGCGCCAAGGCCTGCCCGGTGCGCGCCCTGGAATTCGGCCCCATCGCCAGCTTGCGCGAGGCCCATCCGGACGGGGCGGCGGCCATCGGCGAGCTGACTGACGAGACCGGCCCGGCCGTGGTGTTCGCGCTGCACCGCGACGCGGATAAGGGCGGCACGCTGCGCAACCCGCAGGAAGTGGGCCACGAGGCCTAAGGGGCTGCGCGGTTCCCCGCGGGGAAGAGAACATGCGAGGGTACGAGCGGCTGGTAGGGTGTAATATCCTACCAGCCGTGCGGCTATGGGAGAGAAGGGCGGCGGGCGGCGGCGCGCCGCCGAACGGCGGCCGCGGAGGGACGAAGGAGCGCCATGGGCAGCGCAAGGGGACAGCGGAAGATCGGGTTGAGAACGAAGCTCATCGGGCTTCTGACGGCGGTGCTCGTCGGGCTTACGGCGGTGTTCCTCCTGTTCACCTACGACGACCAGGCGCGCCGCGCCGAGACCGACCTTCTGGAGAAGTCCCGGGTGCTCGTCACCGAGATGGACGCCGTGTGGGACTTCGTCTCCCTGAACCAGAACGTCATCAACTTCAATTCCAACGGAGAATACGACTACAAGGGACTGCACTGCGCCATCGCCGGCAAGTCGGTGGCGGCCCTGTTCTCGGAGAAGTCCGATTACTCCATCCGCTTCACGAATCTGAACCCGCGCAACATCTACAACACGCCCGACGCCTACGAGGCCGCCGCCATCGAGGCCTTCCGCGCCGACGACGCGGTGGACGAGGCCTGGGGCTACGAGGACGAGGGAGGCCAGCAGGTCTTCCGCTACGTGCGGGCCATGGACGTGTCCGACGACTGCATCGAGTGCCACGGCCAGCCGGCCGGCGAGATAGATGCGACGGGCTATCCCAAGGAGGGCTGGCAGACGGGGGACGTGGCCGGCGCCGTGTCGGTGGTGGTGCCCGCCGATTCAGCCCTCGCGAACATGCGCGACGCCATCGTGTCGAACATGGTGTTCTTCCTCGCGGTGCTCACCTCCATGGCCCTCGTCATCTACGTGGTGCTCAGCCGGCTGATCACCGAGCCCTTGACCGAGCTGCGGGCCTCCTTCTCCAGGGTGGCCGGCGCAGGGGAGGACCGGGAAGCGGAAAGCGACGGACGGGGCACGGGCCCAGGCGGGGACGGGGCGCTGCGCGGCCTGCCCGAGCGCGGATCGCTTCCCAGTGCCGAGCGGGGCGCCCTGTACTCCACCCGGGAGGTGGACGGGCTCATCGAGCAGTACCATTCCATGGCCCGGCGCCTGGAGGAGCTCTACGGCAGCCTGGAGTCCCAGGTGGCCGAGCGCACCGAGCAGCTGCGGCGGGCCAACGCCGAGCTGGAGCGCCAGCGGAAGCGGGTCGAGGAGATCAACGAGCAGCTGGCCCGCGACAACCAGTACAAGTCCGACTTTCTGGCCATCGTCAGCCACGAGCTGCGCACGCCCCTCACCTCCATCCTCGCCTTCGCCGACCTGCTGGGGCAGTCCATGGACCCGGCCGACGAGGAGGCGGCCCGCCAGCTGGAGGAGATCGACAAGAACGGGGCCATTCTCCTGGAAATGGTGGACAATGTGCTCGAATGCGCCCGCATCCAGGCCGGTTCCGAGACGCTGAACCTGGAGTTGCTGGACTTGAACGATGTGGTGGGCATGGTGGAATCGGCCCTGGCGCCGGTGGCGGCCAAGAAGGGCGTGGTCTTCACCACGCGGGTCGACTACGACGTGCCCCTCATCCGCAGCGATTGGGAGAAGCTGCGGCGCGTGCTCGCGAACCTGGCGAGCAACGCCGTGAAGTTCACCGATCGGGGCGGGGCAGTGTCGGTGCGGGTGCGCTGCACCGGCGAGCCGGGCGCCCGGGTCATCGAGGCGGCGGTGACCGACACCGGCATCGGCATCCCCGCCGAGGCCCAGGAGCTCATCTTCGAGCGGTTCCGCCAGGAGAACATGTCCACGGTGCGCCGTTACGGCGGCAGCGGCCTGGGGCTTTCCCTCGTGAAGGACCTCGTGGCCATGCTGGGCGGCGCCGTGGCGGTGGAAAGCGAGCCGGGCCGCGGGTCGGTGTTCACCGTCACGCTGCCGGTGCGGGAGGAGGATATCCATGACTAAGGTGATGCTCGTCGACGATGACGAGTCCATGCAGGTGCTCATCGGCCAGATCGTCCGTCGCGGCGGCTACGACTTCTGCTGTGCCGGCAGCGGCGAGGAGGGCCTGGCCCTGCTGAGGGAGGCCCGGCCCGACTTTCTTATCCTGGATGTGATGCTGCCGGACATCAACGGCTTCGAGATCTGCGAGATCATCCGCGCCGAGGGGCGCCAGGTGCCCATCATGTTCCTCACGGCCAAGGGCGATATTGTGGACAAGTCCATCGGCTTCAAGGCCGGAGCCGACGACTACCTGGTGAAGCCCTTCCAGCCCGAGGAGCTGCTCCTGCGGGTGAACGCCCACGTGCGCCGCCGGGAACGGGAGCGGGAGCGGGGCCGCGAGGACCGCGGCCGCCCCGACGTCTTCGCCGTGGGGAATCTGGAGATTCACTTCGGGAAGTACGACGTGCGGCTGGGCGGCGAGCCGGTGGGCCTGTCTTCCCGGGAGATCGAACTGTTAGAGGTGCTCGCCTCCGACCCGGGGGCCGTGTTCACCCGCGATCAGATCCTGGAGGCTCTCTGGGGCGACGTCGAGGCCGCCGATCCCAGCTCCATCACCGTCATGGTGCGCAAGATACGCGAGAAGATCGAGGAGGATCCCTCCAAGCCCCGCTACCTCACCACCATCTGGCGCGTCGGCTACAAGCTGGCCGACCGCCTGTGAGCTAAGCGGCGCGCCCGCAGCCCTCGGCGGCGCGCCCGTGGGTTACGCGCCGGCGGTTCGCAGCGGCTGACAGCGCGATTGCGGGCCGCCCCGCAGCCCTCGGCGGCGCGTTCGTGGGTTACGCGCCGGCGGTTCGCGGTTCCCGCCGACCTCTTCGGCTGCGGGCGCCGCGCCGCGGGTCCGGGCATTTCCGTGGAATTTCCCGGGATATTTCGCTCAGGTGTAAGGTGAAAACTTCTCGTCCATTTTCCCTTGAAGGGCCTTCAAATTTGTAGTATTCTTCTCTGCTGTATCTCTGCGCCAGAATTGAGTTCTTGTACCCAAAATCAGGCGCGGACACTGGAGAAAGGACTATCGCGTGGCTGATGCTGCAAAGAAGAATCCTGAGCAAGACATTGAAGAAGTTGTGGTGACCGAGGACGTCGAGGAGCTGGACGACCTGGACGACGACGATATGGACACCACGGAGCCGCCGACGAGCGCAGCGAGCGATTCGGCTTCCGACGGACTGACCGAGGACAAGATTGAGGCCGGCCTCGATTCCGAGGAAGACCTGCTGGACGGCATTCCCGAGGACGAGCTGAAGGCCACGGTGGAGGCGGCGGCCCTGCCCAAGGTGACGCCCCGCACCCGCGCCCGCGTGCGCACCAAGCGCAACCCCGATGCCGGCGTGACCATGCTCACCGGCGACCCGGTGCGCATGTACCTGAAGGAGATCGGCAAGGTGCCCCTGCTCACCGCTGCCGAGGAGATCGATCTCGCCATGAAGATCGAGGCCGGCGTGGCCGCCACCGAGGAGCTGGAGAAGGCCGAGGCCGACGGCGTGGAGCTGGAGCGTCGCGAGAAGCGTCGCCTCTCGCGCATCGAGCAGGTGGGCCTGGACGCCAAGCAGCAGCTCATCGAGGCGAACCTGCGCCTCGTGGTGTCCATCGCCAAGCGCTACGTGGGCCGCGGCATGCTGTTCCTGGATCTTATCCAGGAGGGCAACCTGGGCCTTATCCGCGCCGTGGAGAAGTTCGACTACACTAAGGGCTTCAAGTTCTCCACCTACGCCACCTGGTGGATCCGCCAGGCCATCACCCGCGCCATCGCCGACCAGGCCCGCACCATCCGCATTCCCGTGCACATGGTGGAGACCATCAACAAGCTCGTGCGCATCCAGCGCCAGCTTCTGCAGGAGCTCGGCCGCGAGCCAACCCCCGAGGAGATCGGCGAGGAGATGGGGCTCACTGCCGAGCGCGTGCGCGAGATCCAGAAGATTTCCCAGGAGCCGGTGAGCTTGGAAACCCCCATCGGCGAGGAGGAGGATTCCCAGCTCGGCGACTTCATCGAGGACGACGCCGCTGTGGTGCCCCCGGATGCCGCCAGCTTCTCCATGCTGCAGGAGCAGCTGGCGAAGGTGTTGGAAGGCCTGGCCGAGCGCGAGCGCAAGGTCATCAGCCTGCGCTTCGGCCTGGAGGACGGCCACCCGCGCACCCTGGAGGAGGTGGGCCGCGAGTTCGGCGTCACCCGCGAGCGCATCCGCCAGATCGAGAGCAAGACCCTGGCGAAGCTGAGGCACCCCTCCCGGTCCAGCAAATTGAAGGACTACCTGGAAGACTAAACGAGAAGGCCGGCCGTCTTGCCGGCCTTCTTCGATGAAGGAGCCGCTTGAATGGAAACGAAGCACGAGTGCGAGTTCTTCGCCACCTGCCTGCCGGGCACCGAGGGGCTGCTGGCCGATGAGCTGCGCGGCCTGGGAGTGCGCAAGGTGCGCCCCCTGGCCGGCGGCGCGGCCTTCTTCGGGCGTCCCGAGATGGCCTTGCGTGTGTGCCTGTGGTCGCGGCTGGCCGGCCGGGTGAACACGGTGCTCGGGCGCGTGGGGGCCGCCGGTGCCGACGAGCTGTACGCGGGCGCGCGGGCCCTGGCCTGGGAAGAGGAGATCGCCCCGGGGGCCAGCATCGCCGTGCGGGCCGACGGCACGAACCGGGCCCTGCGCAACACCCAGTTCACGGCCCTGAAGGTGAAGGACGCCGTGTGCGACCGCCTGGCCGAGGCGCGGGGCGGCCGTCCCGACGTGGACGCCCGGGAGCCCGACGCCCTCATCGAGGTGCGCCTGCGGGAGGGGCGGGCCACCATCGCCCTGGACCTGTCGGGCGCCTCCCTGGCGCGGCGCAGCTACCTGTCCGAGGCCGACGGATCGGGGGCTCCCGTGGCCGTGGCCCAGGCGGCGGCGCTCTTGGCGGCCCTGGGAGCGCGCGCGGCCCTGGAGGCGGGCTGGGGGCTCTTCGACCCGGCCTGCGACGACGGCTTCCTCGTGACCGAGGCGGCATCGCTCCTGTCCGATCAGGCGCCGGGCCTGCTGCGCGACCGCTGGGGCTTCTCCGGCTGGGCGCGCTGCGACGAAGACGTTTGGGCGTCCCTGCTCGACGAGGCCGACGGCCGCTTCGAGGCCGGGCTCGCCCGCGTGCTGGGAGCCGCGTCTGCGGCCGAGGCGACGAGTGCGGCCCCCGACCAGCGCACCGTGCGCATCGTGGGGCTCTCGGCCTCCTCGCCGGCCGTGGCCCGGGCCCGCGGCCATCTGCGGGCCGCGGGCCTGCGGGCGGTGGCGAGCGTGGAGGCGGCCGCCCCCGAAGACGCGGATGCGGTGGAGGAGCGCCTGGTGCGGGCCGTGGAGCGGGCGGGGGCGGCGGCTGCGTCCGCGCCGTCTGGCAGCGCGACCCCGGCTGCAACCTCCGGCGGCGCCGCGGCTGGGGAAGAGCCTGCCGATGCCGGCGCTTTCGAGGGCGCTCCCGAGGATGGTGCACCCGCCGCAGCGAGCGCCCCCGACAC
>CANSQM010000049.1 GCA_947649205.1 uncultured Enterorhabdus sp. | reverse complement strand
CCATCGAGGTGGCGAAGGCCCGCGACGAGTACTTCCGCGAGACCGGCGTGTACATCCCCATCTGCTCCGACGGCGGCATCGTGTACGACCACCACATCTCGCTCGCCCTGGCCATGGGCGCCGACTTCGTTATGCTCGGTCGCTACTTCGCCCGCTTCGACGAGAGTCCCTCGGCCAAGGTCATGGTGAACGGCACCTACATGAAGGAGTACTGGGGCGAGGGGAGTGCCCGCGCTCGCAACTGGCAGCGCTATGACCTGGGCGGCAAGAAGAAGAACCTCTCCTTCGAGGAGGGCGTCGACTCCTATGTGCCCTATGCCGGCAGCCTGAAGGACAACATGGCCATCACCCTGCTGAAGCTGAAGTCCACCATGTGCAACTGCGGCGCGCTCACCATCCCCGAGTTCCAGGACAAGGCGAAGCTCACCCTGGTGAGCGCCACCTCCATCGTGGAGGGCGGCGCCCACGACGTCCTGCTGAAGGACAAGGCTCCCTACGCGAGCAACACCCGCTAGGAGGTGCCCCAAAAGGCTTGGAAGGGAAGGCGGCTCTGCGGGGCCGCCTTCTGCGTTGCGGGTCGGGGGTGCCCCCGGGCTGCTTCCGGATGGGCCGCCCGGGGGCGCCAAAGTGTCCTGCGTGGCGCTGCCGGGTCGGAGGTGCCCGCGGACTGCTCGCAGGGCGCTGGAACGACCGAAAATCCGCTGGTTGTGTCTATAATTCTAAGAAATTGACGTTCTCGTGCCGTCATTCTTGACGGATGCTATACTGCCCTTTTAATGGATAAGACCGCCATTTTGCAAGAGGGAAGGACGTGACGTGGGCAATATGTCGATCGGCATCGCGCTCTTTGTGCTGATCATTATCGTTGGCCTCATCATCGGGCTGCGCCTCAGCTCGACGTCTCCCCAGCGCCGTGCCGTGGCGGTTTCCTTCGTCCTCATGGCCCTGGTGGCTGCTGCGTTCTGGGCCGTGGCCATGGGCGCCTCCCAGGTGTGGACGGCTCCCTTCTTCGCCATCGCTTGCATCGTCGTTCCCGTGGCCGCCTACAGCGGCATCATGAAGGCCTCGAAGTCCTCCCGTCCCGAGCCGAAGCGCCGCGAGGACGGGCGCCCGCGCCAGGCCAAGACCGGATCGGCCCTGGAGGCCGCCGTCATGCCCGTGGCCCCCAACCACCCCGTGAACGAATTCCGCGACCTCCATAATGCGCCGGAAGCGGCCGATGGGGAAGAGCGGCGCGATGAGATCGCCAGCGCAGCGGAGACGGTCGAGGAGAAGGCGCCGGTGGCTGCTCCGGCTGCCGAGGATGCCGAGGCGGTTTCGGCCGAGACGGCCGGGGCTGCGGAAGAGAGCGGCACTGCCCCCAAGGCCGACGAGCCCCAGGAGCGGGCCGAGCGCACCGAGGCGTTCATCGAAGAGTATCTGATCGAGCAGAACGAGGGCGAGGACGGCATGTTCGAGCCCGAGATGGCCCCCTCCCTCCAGCCTCGCACCGAGGCGCCCCATACGACCTCCACCATGATGATGACGGTGCCCTTCCCGGAGGGCGACGAGCAGTACCTCGTGGTGTCCGACACCACGTCGGTGCCCAACCCCATCCTCGCTTACAAGCGCACCACCTCGTCCCACTTGGTGCCCCTGGGCGCTTCCCGTCGCGGCGTTCATGCCAAGCCGTCGGCAGAGGCCGAGGAGGCTGCCGCGCAGAGCCGCCAGACCGCCGCGCCGGCCGCCGAGCCGCGCGCCGCCGCTCCGCTGCCCCAGGTGGAGGAGCCGGTGGAGCTGGAAGAGCCCGCCCTCGGCGAGCCGCCGGCCAGCGTGGACTTCGCCGCCATCTTCCGCGAGGCTCCCAAGGACGACAGCGCTCCCGTGGCCCCGCAGCTGGAGCTCGATTTCACGCCGCGTCCGGAAAGCCCTTTCAAGCCGGCGTTCCGCCCGGTGGCCAAGCACGCCCCCGCGGCCTCGGCCCCGGCTGCCCGCACGGCCGCTCCGGCTTCCCCGACCGAGGGGCGTTCTGCCGTGGAGCCCCGCCGCGCTGCCGAAGTTGCCGCCGAGCCCCGCCGCGGCGAGGAGGCGGTCGCCCCGGCTCGGTCGGCTGCGGAGCCCCGGCCCGAGCGTCGCATCGTCGAGTCGGGCATCTGCCCCGCTGTCGAGCCTCGCCGGGTTGAAGAGGCGCCGGTGCAGCGGCCCGTTGACGAGCCGCGCGTTGCCGCGTTCCGTTCGGAACCCGAGCTCCGGCCCGCAGCCGTCCCGGCTGCGACCGAACAGCGCGCTCCCATCGAGGAGCGCCCCGTGGCCGTTCCCGCGGCAGAGCCCGTGGCCGCCGCCATGGCCGCCGCTGCGGCCCCCGCGGCTCCGGCGCCCGCGCCGACCGCGATCGCTGTCGAGCCCGTAGCTCCGGCACCCGCATCGGCCCCGATTGCCTCCGCGTCCGCACCGGCTGCCGCATCGGCCCCAGTTGTCCCCGAGCCCGCGCCGGCTGCGGCCCCGTCCCCGGCCGCCCCCATCTCCGAGCCGACCGTGGCACCGGCCCCCGAGCCCGCACCGGTTGTGGAGCCCGCGGCTGCCCCCGTCCTGCGTCCCGAGCCCCCGGTCGCCGCGACAGTCTCGGCCATCCCGGCCCCGGCCACCCCGGCCACCCCAACTCCGGTCCCGGTCGCCGAGCCCGCGCCGACCCCCGAGTCTGCACCGGCTCCCGCTGCCGCCTCCACGCGCGATGCGCGTTACAACGAGTTCATCACCAAGGCCCAGGGCCTGCGCGACAAGGGCCTGTTCCCCGTGGCTGCCCGTCTCTACGGCGAGGCCGCTGCGGCTGCGTCCTCCACGTCGGAGGCTCGCCGCGCCCGCTTCGAGGAGATGGCCTGCTACGTGAAGGCCGGCCAGGGCGACAAGGCCCGCGCTCTCGCAGCCGAGCTGCGCAACGCCAGTGTGCTCACCCGCATCGAGCGCATCAAGCTCGACGCCGTCGAGAGGATGGGATAGCCCATGGCCCCCACCCCTCGTCCCACGCTTCGCCAAAGTGACAGCCGTCCCTCGGCCAGTCGCGCTGCGGCCGAGCGCCCGGTCGAGCCGCGCGTGCCGGCGGATCGCCCCGCCTTCGGCCGCCGTCCGCGCATGCCCGTCGCCTCGCCCTACGTGGCCCCCTTCGTGGCCGTGTGCGCCGTGGCCCTTTCCGCCTGCATGGCCTTCGGCAACCCGGTGCTGTGGACCGGGGCCGACCAGTTCCTCGATCCGGAGTCCCTCTCCGACCAGCCCGCTCCGGCCGATCCCGGCACTTCCGAAGAGGAGACGGAGCAGCCCGAGGAGTCCGGCCTGGAGGTCGTCGGCAGCTATCAGGCCATTTCCCAGAGCGACGACCCCGGCCGTCGCGAGAATATTCGCCTGGCCACCGAGGCCATCGACGGCACGGTCATCGAGCCCGGCGGCACGTTCTCCTTCAACGACGTGGTGGGCAATACCTCGGCTGAGCGCGGCTACCAGGAGGCGGCCGTCATTCGCGACGGGCAAGTGGCCCAGGGCGATGGCGGCGGCGTGTGCCAGGTGTCCACGGCCCTCTACATCGCCGCCGTGAAGGCCGATATGGAAATCGTGGAGCGCCATCCCCACTCGGTGCCCTCGGACTACGCCCCCATCGGCCTCGATGCCACCATCGTCTACGGCTCCTTCGACCTGCGCCTGAAGAACAATACCGACGAGCCCATGATCATCCATGCCAAGGCCGTGGGGCAGACGGTGGACGTGTCCATCGAGGGCGCGCCGCTGCCCGAGGGGCGCACGGTGGACGCCACGTCCCAGATCGTGAGCCGCTACGAGCGTGACGATGCCGCCGGCACCTCGCGCCAGTACTACGTGTCCGAGGCCTTCCGCGTGTACTACCAGGATGGCGAGCGCACCACGCGCGACCTGCTGTCGAGCGACATCTACCAGGTTGACGAGACGACGCCCGTGACCACCTCCGAGGGAAGCGTCGACCCGAACAAATAGGGCCGCCCCGGCTTTCGCCCCCTCGTGCTCCGGCGCCCTTGATTTTCCCCGGACAGAGCAAACCTCTCCGACTTCTCGCTGTTGCGGGCGCGGGTTTCGCCTATAATGAAGCCTACCTGCAAGAAAGAGCGCCACGGCTGCCCCGCGCGGCCTGCTCCCTCGAGAAAGAGCTGAAGATGGAGACTAATGAGTCCATTCTCGTTCGCAACGTCGTGGGCCTGGACGACCGCCGGGTCATCGGCAAGATGCGCGAACTGCGCGTCAATTGCGACACCCTTGCCGTAAGCCACTACATCGTGGCGAGCGCCACCACCAACGCCCCTCTCGCGCTTCCCTTCGATCGCGCCCTGGCCATCGGCGACACCTTTGTGACGGTGCAGTCTCGCGAGAACTTCCTGGCCGCCTCCGATCCCGAGGCCCAGGCCCTCATCGCCGATGGTTTCAAGCTCGTGGGCGTGGAGGCCTACAGCCGCACCGGTAACAAGCTGGGCACCGTGGCCACCTACGACTTCGATCCGGTCTACGGCACCGTGACGAGCGTGACCCTGGACGACGGCACCGTGTTCGCTGCCGATACCTTCGTCTTCTTCGCCCCCGAGTTCGTCTTCGTCGACAACGGCGCCAAGACGGCCGCTGAGCTGCGCGCCGGCGTTGCCGAGGCCGAGGTTGAGGAGGCCGTGATCGAGGAGGTGGCCGACGAAGAGGTGGCCGCTGAGGACGATGCCGAAGAGGCCGTTGAGGCCGAGGAAGCCGCCGAGGAGGCTGCCGAGGCCGGCCCCGAGCTGTCCGCTGAGGATGCCCAGCTCGTGGAGCTGCTCGTGGGCGCCACCCTGGTGGACGACGTGGCCAGCGAGGACGGCTCCTTCACCGTGGCGAAGGGTACCGTGCTCACCCGCGAGATCGTGGACGACGCCATCGCCCACGACGCGCTGCTGCTGCTGACCCTGGCTGCCGACCTGTAAAAAAGGGACACTCTTAACCCGGTAACCTTGTTCCAGCTGGGACACTCTTACCAGGTAAAGCCGTCCCACTCCATTGCTTGACTTGAGGCGCACCCTGCGGGGTGCGCCTTTTCTATGCGAGGCCCTCGAACAGGGCGCGCAGGTCGTCCTCGAAGATGCTGTGGGGCAGGCGCACGAAGGAGATGTCGTGGGTGATGGGCTCGCCCGCCAAAGGCACGATGCGCAGAGTGCCGGCGGCCAGCTCCCGCTGAATGGCCGCCTCGTAGACAAAGGAGATGCCCAGGTCGCCGGCTACGAAGATCTTGATGATGTCGAGGCTCTCCACCACGCAGCTGTCGGCGAAGGCGCTGGGGCTCAAATTGCGCTTCGCCAGGGCGTGGGTGAGCACGGCGCGGCTGCCCGAGCCCTCCTCGCGCAGGATGAGGCGTTCGCCGAGCAGGTCGTCCAAGGTGGCGGGCTCGCGGGCGAACTGATGATGGGCGGCGCAGATGCACACAAGATTCTCGGTGCGGAAGGTGTCGCCGGCGAAGGCGCTCTTGTCGAAGAGCCCCTCGACGAAGGCGCAGTCGATGGCCCCGGCGGCCAGCAGGTCGAGCAGGGCCTTGGTGCCGCCCGAGCGCACCGAGGCGCGAATCTCCGGGTGGGCCGCCAGGTAGCGGACGAGGGGCTCGGCCACCACGTATTCTCCGGCCGTGAGGGTCATGCCGATGCGCAGGGGCACTGCGGCACCGTGGGCCACCTCCGCGATGCGCTCATGGAGCAGGGCGTCGTCATGGGCCATGGTGGCCAGGGCGTCGCGTAGCACCCGTCCGGCGCGGGTGAGCTCGAGCTTCTTGTGGCGGTAGGTGAACAGCTTGGCCCCGTACTCGCGCTCGAGGTAGCTGATGTGCTGCGACACGGCGGGCTGGGTGAGGGCCAGCTCCTCGGCCGCCCGCGTGTAGTTCAGGGTCTGGCATACGGTGAGGAAGGTCTTGACGCGGAAGTCCTGCATGGGAATCCTTTCGGCGCGGCGATCCCCTTGACTATAACCATAATCTCAAGTTATGACAGCATAAATATATATAAGTTTTCATTTGGTAACCGAGAGCGCATAATAGCCGTACTGAGTTCCTGCGGCCCGCTGCGGCTCCCCCGGCGATCCGTGGTCGAACACCCTGCATCGATCAATGTGCCCCTCTGAAAGGCGATGCCCATGCGCGACATCATTCAAAAAGTGCCGATTCCCACGGCGGGCGTGGCCCTTGGCCTGGCCGCTCTGGGTAATCTGCTGCAACCCTACGCCGAGGTTGCCCATATTATCTGCGGTGCCCTCTCTCTGTTCCTCGTGGCCATGATTGTGGCGAAGGTGATCCTGTTCCCCTCCATGATCCGCGACGATCTGCAGAATTCCATCTTCGCGAGCGTTTCGGCCACGTTCTTCATGACCCTCATGCAGCTGGCCGGCTACCTGGCTCCCGTGGCCATCGTGCCGGCGTTCGGGCTGTGGTGCGCGGCCATTGCGGGTCACTTCATCCTGATGGGGTGGTTCACGGCCCATTTCATTCGCCGCTTCAAGCTCTCTGAGGTCTTCCCCACGTACTTCATCTGCTATGTGGGCATTATCGTGGCGGCGGTTACCTCGCCCGTCTTCGGCATGGAGGCCTTCGGCCGCGGCATCTTCTGGTTCGGCCTGGCCTGCTTCGCGGTGCTGCTGGCCACGGTGGTGGCCCGCTACCTCAAGCATGAGATTCCCGAGCCCGCCCGCCCGCTGTTCTGCATCTTCGCGGCTCCGATGGGCCTGTCGCTCGTGGGCTATCTGGCTGTCACGCCGAATCCCGACCCGCTGTTTGTGGGCGTGCTCATGGGCCTCGGCCAGGTGATGCTCGTGGGCGTGGCCACCCAGCTGCCGAAGTTCCTCGCCCTGAAGTTCTATCCGAGCTACGCGGCCATGACCTTCCCCTTCGTGATCTCCGCCATGGCCCTCGGCAAGGGCATGCAGGCTCTCTATGCCGCTGGCGTGACCATTCCCGCTCTGCCCATGGTGGAAGCGCTCATCGCCCTTGAGACGGTGTTCGCGGCCGTGATGGTCACCTACGTCTTCGTGCACTACATGAGGTTCTTCTTCGGCACGCCGAAGGGCGCGAAGGCGGCGGCTCCGGCTGCGGAAGCCCCTGCGGTGCTGATGCCCGAGATCGTCGAGTAACAACCAATTCTCTGCCTCGGCCTATGCCGATGGCCCCTCCTCTCTCTCCTGAACGCCCCGGTGCCCTTGCCGGGGCGTTCGCCTTTTTCGGGATCGTTCGCGCGGGGAAGAGGCGGGGGGGTGGAAAAACGCCAGGGCGGCGCGGGGGGCAGCGTGGAGGAGCGATGGGGCGGGAAGACTGGCTAGGGAGCGGCTGGCACCAGGCGAGCGGCGAGGAGGTGCCGGCCCGCGAGCAGATGGGGCTAGCGCTCCATAGCCCGGGAGATGAGGGTGCGCAGCTCGTCGATGCCGTCGCCCTTCTCCGATGAGGTGACCACCATGGGCACGCCGCGGGGCAGATCGAGGGCCTTCTTGATGGCGGCTCGCTGCTTCTGCTGCTGTTGCTTCGACAGCTTGTCGGCTTTGGTCAGCACAATGGCGAAGGGCAGTTCGGCGTCCTGCAGGAAGCGCACCATGTTGCGGTCGAGGGCCGAGGGGTCGTGGCGGATGTCGATGAGCGACACCACCAGGGCGAAGGCGCGGTCCTGGTTGTAGTAGCCCTCGATGAGGTCGCTCCAGCGGCCCTTCTCGGATTTCGACACCTTGGCGAAGCCGTAGCCGGGCAGGTCCACCAGGTCGCGGCCGTCCACGTCGTAGAAGTTGATGGTGGCCGTCTTGCCGGGGGTAGATGACACCTTCGCCAGGCCCTTGCGATACATGAGCTTGTTGAGCAGCGACGACTTGCCCACGTTCGACCGACCCGCGAAGGACACCTCGGGGCCCGTGGAGGGGGGCAGCTGGGCCGACGTGCCGTAGGCGGCCTTGAACGATGCGTTATGGAAGTTCATGGGGACTCCTTCGGGGACGGGGCGGTGCCACGCGTTCGGGCGCAGCGGTGCGGTGCCGCACGGCCGCGCACGGGGACTGATGATGCTCGCTCGCACGGGTGCCCAGCGGCGTGCGCTCGCGCACGGACGGGCTGCTTGAAAACGACCGTTTCGTGACATCTTCGCCTGATACCTCGTATTTTGGCTTGAAAATGACGAGTTTGGAACCGAAAAGAGGCTGAAATCGGCCGCGGTAATACACGAACAGGGAAAACGTTGCGTCAGTAATACGCTTTACGTCGAGAATCGAGCCTCCGGGTACCAAAACCGTCATTTTCAAGCCACTTTACGGCCAACAAGGCGGAGAATGGTTTCATTCATGGTAGCCGAAAGACAAACCACCTAAGGATGGGGGCAGCGGAATGGCAGAAAAAGGACGCAGCGACAAGCTGGAAGTGGCGCGCATCACCGGGGTGCAAGGGATTCGGGCGGCCATGGCGCGTCTGGCCGACGACGAGGTCGAGGTGCCGCTGCCCACCGACGAGGTGGAGGCCCCCCGTCCGGTGAAGACCTGCGCGGTGTGCGCCGCCGACAACGACGGTACCCGCGAAGCCTGCTGGAACTGCGGCGCCTCTCTGCGTCGCGTGCGGTAGGCGGAAAGATCTCCGGCCCAGTTCGCTTGGCGGATGTGAGGGGCCCATTCAGGTGGGGGAGGGACGCGGTGGCGAGGTGCCCCTTCCGCTGGGGAAAATCACGGTTATAATGGGGCATTGCCTATTTCAACGACGTTTCCGAGGGAGTGCCATGAAAGCCTACAATCCCCATGAGATCGAGCCGCGCCTGCAGCTGGCCTGGGAGGAAGCCGGCCTGTTCTGCGTGCCGGAGAACTCCGATCGTCCGAAGAAGTACGTGCTGGAGATGTTCCCCTACCCCTCCGGCGACATGCACATGGGGCACGCGAGCAATTACACCTACGGCGACGTGGCGGCCCGCTACGCGAAGATGCAGGGCTTCGACGTGCTGCATCCCATGGGTTGGGACGCCTTCGGCCTGCCCGCCGAGAACGCGGCGGTGAAGCACCACAGCCATCCGGCCATCTGGACTTACCAGAACATCGAGACCCAGCGCAAGAGCTTCACGCGCATGGGCTTTTCCTACGACTGGGACCGCAAGGTGGTGGCCTGCGATCCCGAGTACTACCGCTGGGGCCAGTGGATCTTCCTGAAATTCTGGGAGCGCGGATTGGTGGAGCGCCGCAACAGCCCGGTGAACTGGTGCCCCAGCTGCGCTACGGTGCTCGCCAACGAGCAGGTCATCGAGGGGCGCTGTTGGCGCTGCGACTCCGAGGTGGAGAAGCGTGACCTGACCCAGTGGTACTACAAGATCACCGACTATGCCCAGGAGCTGCTGGACGACCTGGACCAGCTGGAAGGCTGGCCCGAGCGCGTGAAGCAGCAGCAGGCCAACTGGATCGGCCGCTCCGAGGGCGCCAACGTGGACTTCATCCTGTGCGACGCCGAGGGCAACGTGCCGGCCGAGCCGACGGAAGACGACATCATCACCGTGTTCACCACCCGCGCCGACACGCTCTTCGGTTGCAGCTTCTTCCTGCTGGCCCCCGAGAGCAAGCTCTTGCACGGCCTGGTGGCGGGCACGGAATACGAGGCGCCGGTCATGGAGCTCGTGGAGGCCGCTAAGAAGGTGACCGCCGTGCAGCGGGCCCAGGGCGACCACGAGAAGCACGGCGCGTTCACGGGCCGCTACGTGGTGAATCCCATCAACGGCGAGAAGGTGCCCGTATGGGTGGCCGACTACATCGTGGCCGACTACGGCACCGGCGCCGTCATGGCCGTGCCCTGCGGCGACGCGCGCGACTTCGAGTTCGCCCGCAAGTACGATCTGCCCATCATCCCCATCATTCTGGGCGACGACGACCCGCTGTACCCGTCGCTGAAAGACGAGCGGAACCGCGTGGTCACGACCGTGGACTGGCCCGAGGCCTACGCCGCCGAGGGCACCCTCGTGCAGTCGGGTCCCTACACGGGTATGACCGGCGGCAAGCACTCCGAGGGCGAGGCCGCCATCGTGGCCGCCCTGGAGGAGGCGGGCCGTGGCAAGCGCACCGTGGAATTCCGCCTGCGCGACTGGCTCATCTCCCGCCAGCGCTACTGGGGCAACCCCATTCCCGCCATCCACTGCGAGACCTGCGGCGTGGTGCCGGTGCCCGAGGAGGACCTGCCCGTGCGCCTGCCCGAGGACATCGACCTGGCCGCCGGCGAGACCCTGGCCACCCACGCCGGCTTCGCCGAGTGCACCTGCCCGGTGTGCGGCGCGCCGGCTCGGCGCGAGACCGACACCATGGACACCTTCACATGCTCCAGCTGGTACTACATGCGCTATACCGACCCGCACAACATCCACGCCCCCTTCGATCCCGCCAAGGCCAACGGCTGGATGCCCGTGGACCAGTACATCGGCGGCATCGAGCATGCCATCCTGCACCTGCTCTACAGCCGCTTCTTCACGAAGGTCCTGCGCGATCTGGGTATGCTCGACTTCGACGAGCCCTTCACCAACCTGCTGTGCCAGGGCATGGTGCTGGACGCCCACGGCGAGGTGATGAGCAAGTCGAAGGGCAACGTGGTGTCCCCCGAGGCCATCATCGCCGAGTACGGTGCCGACGCCGTGCGCTCCTACACCCTCTTCCTCGGGCCGCCCGAGAAGGAGAAGCTGTGGAACGACGACGGCCTGCCGGGCA
>CANSQM010000048.1 GCA_947649205.1 uncultured Enterorhabdus sp. | reverse complement strand
GCGCCCTCGCTCGCGGCGCTGCGGCGCGCGGGCCGCGCCCCTTCCCTGTTCTCGGTCTCGGTCATAGGACGATCGCCCCCTTGTCAGCGGAAGTTACCAGTTTCGCGTATTTGGCCAGCACGCCGTGGCGGTGCCTGGGCGCCGGCGGCACCCAGGCGGCCCGACGCCGAGCCAGCTCGTCGTCGCCCACGTTCAGGGTCAGGCGGCCGCCCTCGATGTCCACGGTGACCGAGTCGCCCTCGCAGATGAGCGCGATGGGGCCGCCCGCGGCCGCCTCGGGACTCACGTGCCCCACGGCCGGCCCCTTGGTGGCGCCCGAGAAGCGGCCGTCGGTGATGAGCGCCACGCTCTCGGAGAGCCCGCGGCCGCAGATGGCCGAGGTGGGCGCGAGCATCTCGCGCATGCCCGGGCCGCCGGCCGGGCCCTCGTAGCGGATGACCACCACGTCTCCGGGAACGATGTCGCCCCCGCCTATGGCCGCGCAGGCCGCCTCCTCGGAGTCGAACACGCGCGCCGGGCCGGTGTGGCACAGCATGGAAGGGGCCACGGCGGCCTTCTTCACCATGGCCCCGTCCGGCGCGATGTTGCCGTGGAGCACCCGCAGGGCCCCTTCGGCCGAGAAGGGGTTGTCGTGGGCGCGGACGACCTCGCCGTCGGCCCCGGCGCAGGCGGCGTGCATGTGATCGAGGTAATCTCCCATGGGCCCCATGCAGGTGCGGGCGTCCCGGTCGATGAGGCCCAGCTTATCGAGCTCGGCCATGACCACCGGCACGCCGCCCACGCGGTGCAGGTCGATGAGCGGCCGCGGGCCGGCCGGCGCGAGCTTCACCAGATGCGGCGTGCGCGCGCTGGCGGCGTCCCACGTGTCCATGGTGACGGGGCAGCCCGCCGCGGCCGCGATGGCCGTGAGGTGCAGCACCGTGTTGGTGGAGCCGCCGAAGGCCATATCGCACTCCATAGCGTTGTGCACAGCCGCCCCGTTCAAGATGTCTCTCAGGCACACGTTCTCGCCCACGAGCTCCATCACCTTCATGCCGGCGCGCTTGGCCAGGCGGATGCGCTCGGAATACACCGCGGGCACCGTGCCGTTGCCGGGAAGGGCTATCCCCAAGGCCTCGCACAGGCAGTTCATGGAATTCGCCGTGAACATGCCCGAGCAGCTGCCGCAGGTGGGGCAGGCCGTGTCCTCGAAGTAGGCCAGCTCCTCCTCGGTCATGGTGCCGGCGGCCACCTTGGCCGCCCCGTCGAAGAGCGTGTTCAGATCGGTGGCGGTGCCGTCGGGGGCCACCCCGGGCAGCATCGGGCCGCCCGAGACGAACACCGTGGGCACGTTCACCCGCAGCGCCCCTAAGATCATGCCGGGCACGATCTTGTCGCAGTTGGGGATGCACACCATGCCGTCGAAGGCGTGTCCGGCCACGGCGCATTCCACCGAGTCGGCGATGACCTCGCGGCTCACGAGCGAATAGCGCATGCCCTCGTGGTTCATGGCGATGCCGTCGCACACCCCGATGGTGGAGATCTCGAAGGGCACGCCGCCGGCCAGGTAGATGCCGGCTTTCACGGCCTCGCAGATCTTGTCGAGGTGGGTGTGCCCGGGGATGATGTCGCTGCGCGCGTTGACGACGGCGATGAAGGGACGATCCATCTCCTCGTCGGTGATGCCGTCGGCCTTCAGCAGGCCCCGGTGCGGCGCGCGGGCCGCCCCGCGCTTGATCTGGTCGCTGCGCAATGCCACTGGCTCTCCTCTCTTCCCGTGCCGGACTTCCTTCCGGCAAACAAAAAACCCGCTGCTTTCGCACCGGGTCCGGGATGAGCCAGCCTAGGCCAGGGCGAGCCTGGCCGCAGAAGAGCCTCGACATATGACGGTGTCGCCGGTCCGGTGCTACTTGCGCACCCGCACCCGGCGGTAAGCCGGCAGCACGGGCGTCGTTCTCACCAAACTGCTCGGAGGGCTTGTTCGGAACGGCCGACGCCTGCTCGCAGATTCCGCAGGCTTGCTGTCAGACGGCTTGGCCCCTACTGGTCCTCGTCAACGCATGTGCGTTATGAACTTGGCTGCGCAGTATACCCCTTCTTCTCGCCAACGCAAGGCGAAACGCTCAACTTTCTTTTCGACGGCTCGGAAACAGGTACGCTACAACAGGCAACGCCAGCGCCACAAGCGGGCGACGAGTCCCTCTCCTTCCGGTGACGGTTGACAGGTTGTCACCGATGCCACACGGGCAGTTCGTATGATCTTAAGCGACTGTATCAGCGCCGTGAGAGAGGATAGGGACCATGGCCGCGACGACTACCGTGAGAGTGCACCGCCGGAAGAGCCCCGCCGCGGCGCGACGCAGCGAGACCGTAGCTGAGGCCCGAAAGAGGGCATCGGCTTGGATGACGGTGGCGGCAACCCGGCTCAAGGAGGCCCTGCCCGTCCACGAGGGCCGCGGCACCAAGGCTGCGCCGACGGTCGCCTCATCGGCAGACGGTGCTGAAACGAGTAAAGGCCCACTCGCAGCATCAGGGCCGTCGCCCGTACCTCTCGCCGCCGCGCGCAAGGCCGTCGGCGCGGTGCGAGACGCCCTCACCCCCACCCCAGCGACCGCTCCAGCGCGCCGAGACCGCAGCCGGGTGCTCCCCGCCACGAGCGAGCCCCTCTCCCCCAACGGCGGCGCGGTTCGCGCCGACGCCGTCATCGCCACCCGGGCCCGGCGGGGCACATACCCCCTGGCGGCGCCGTCGTGGCACGCTTTCCGCGGCTACGTCACCGACCGCTCCGACTGGGACGAGCTGCGCTCCGTGGGGCTGCCCGCCATGATGCGCGCCCACCGCGCTCTCGCGCTCGCCATCGCGGCGGCGGGCGCGGCCCTCGTGCTCACCCTGGTGGCGCTCGCGGCTTACTTCTGCCTGGCGCCCGCCACCGCCTCGGCCAATTCCCCCTACGAGGCCGCCGAGACGGCCGCGCCGACGAGCACCCCGGCAAGCCAGTGGAAGGCCGGCGAGATACCCTCCCTGTACCAGGCCGATGCCGCCTGGGGTGACATTCCCTACGGCCAGGCGACCCTGGGCGAGGCCGGCGCCGCTCCCACGGGCTTCGCCATGGCCTACGTGGCCGTCACGGGAGATACCGCCAAGACCCCGGCGGACTTCGCGCAGTGGGCCACCGATCACGACCTGACGGCCGCCGGCGCCGATACGGTGCAGACCTTCCTCGCCGAGGCGGCCTGCGAATTCGGCCTCTCGCTGAAGCTGATCGAGGTGGACGACCACGCCCTGCGCCGGGCCATCGTCTCGAACATCCCCGTCATCGTCGTGACCGAGCCCGGCACCTTCGCCCCCGTGGCCAGCCTCATCGTCCTCGACGACATCGACGGCAACAGCCGCATCGTGCTCCACGACTCCGCAAGCGCGGCGCGCACGGCGAAGAGCTGGAGCTTCAACGACATCACCGGCGCCGCCCTGGCCGCCTACGAGGTGTCCGCCGCCTAGCGGCTTTCGGGCGCCGCATCTTCACGACAGAGTATCCGGCGCCTCCGGGCTACGAGATCTGTCCCTTCGAGACCGCACGCGGGCGCAGATGCAACGGTTCGAGCGGTTTGGGTGTTTCCTCCGATCACCGGGAGCGCTAAGGTAGGGAAAGCAAGAGCGCATGGCGATCGCGCCGACCGCCATGCGCTCATCCCATCGCCAAAGGAGACGCCATGACCTACCGCAACGTGAGCCTGCACCCCGCCTGCCGCATCGCGCCGAACGCCACCCTCGTGGGCAATGTGGAAGTGGCCGGAAACGCCACCATTCTGTTCAACGCCACCCTGCGCGGCGACTACGGCAGCCGCATCCGCATCGGCGAGGGCTCCAACGTGCAGGAGAACAGCTGCCTGCACCTCGACTACGACCAGGACTGCCTCGTGGGCCGCGGCGTAACCATCGGACACGGGGCGGTGGTTCACGGCTGCACCCTCGGGGACAACGTGCTCGTGGGCATGGGGGCCGTGGTGATGAACGGCGCCGTGATCGGCGACAACTCGCTCGTGGCCGCCGGGGCGCTTGTCACCGAGGGCACGGTTGTGCCGGAAGGCTCGCTCGTGGTGGGCGTGCCGGCAAAAGTGCGCCGGACGCTCACGGCCGAGGAGATCGAGGGCAACCGCGCGGCCGCTGCGGGCTACGCCGCCATCGGGGCCCAGCTCGTGGAGGAGGGCATCCTCTACGCCGGCGCCGACGTGCCCCGCGACATCCGCACCATCGCCCTGGTGTAGAGGGCTTCCCGAGCCGGACCCTACAGCTGTTCCAAAATCCCCTCGATGAGACGGCAGAAGTCCCCCTGGCGGGCCTCTCCCACCTCGTGCACCTCCTCATCGGAGGGGCTCGCGCCCTCCACCCCGCAGGCCATGTTGCTCACGAGCGAGATGCCGAGCACACGAAGGCCCACATGGCGCGCGGCGATGACCTCCTCGCACACCGACATGGCCACCGTATCGGCTCCCCACTTGCGGAACATGCGGATCTCAGCAGGCGTCTCGAACGAGGGGCCGAGCAAACCCAGGTACACGCCCTCCTGCACGGGAATCGAAAACTCATCTGCCGTCTCGCGTGCGAGCGCGCGGAGCTCAGGGTCGTAGGCATCAAGCATCGAGAAGAAGCGCGGGGCCATGGCATCGGGCGCCGTGCCCGTGATGGGATTTCGCCCGGTGAAGTTCAGCTGATCGGCCATGATGCAGAACTCGCCCACGCGGTAACTCTCGTTAATGGCGCCGGCGGCATTCGTGGTGATGAGCGTGCGCGCCCCGAGACGCTCCATGAGCCACACGGGAAAGGCCACTTCCTGAGCCGAATAGCCCTCGTAGCCGTGCAGGCGCCCCTGCATGGCGAGCACCCGCTTGCCGCCGAGCATGCCGGCCACGAAACGCCCCACATGGCCCGAGGCCGTGGACACCCCCATGCCGGGCACCTCGCCAAAGGGGACGAATACGGGGCTTTCGATCCGATCGGCCAGAGGACCGAGGCCCGATCCCAAGATGAGGCCGACCTCGGGCGCGAAGCCACCGAGGCGCTCCCCCATCGCCGCCTGCGCCGCATCCAACGTCTCAACGAGGTTGCCGTCGTTCAAAGTCATGGGAAGTCCTTTCTCGGGTCAGCGCGCCTCGCTCGGAAAAGCCGCGCCGCAGGCCGCCGACGCGCCGGCGCCCTTACGCCCCACAAGCACGCGGGGCCGGCCGGCCAGGTCGTCTGCAATGCGCACGTCGGTGAAACCCGCAGCCTCGGCCACGGCGCGGGCGGCATCCAGGTGCCCCTCGTGCAGCTCACAGGCAAGCACGCCGCCCGGCTTCAGGGCGCGGGCCGCCCACGCCGCCAGGGGCCTGAACACATCGAGACCGTCAGCGCCGCCGTCCAGCGCGAGCGCCGGCTCGAAATCGGCCACCTCGCGGGGAATGTCGGCGAGCATGGAGGTGGGCACATAGGGCGGGTTGGAAACCACGGCGTCGAAAGTGCCCAGGCGCTTCTCGCCGATACCGGTGCCGAGCGAGCATTCCAGCACGGCCACGCGACTGGAAAGCTCCAGCGCCTCGATGTTCTCGCGGGCCAGGGCCGTCGCCTCGGGCGCGATGTCGGTGGCAATGACCAGCACATCGGGATGCTCCGCCGCAAGAGAGCAGGCGATGCACCCCGTGCCGGTGCACAGATCGGCCACGAGCAGGGGGCGGGCGGGATCTTCGGAAATGGGAGCCTCTTCCGATCCTATCGGTCCGACGCCCGCCTCGTCCAACGCCTTCTTCACCGCTTCCACCGCGGCGTTTTCCCGCTCGGCGGCCTCGGGGCTCCACTGGGCCTCGTGCTTAGCCGGAGCCGGCAGCATGGCCAGCACTTCGCTCACAAGCACCTCAGTTTCAGGCCGCGGGATGAGCACGCCGGGCCGTACTTTCACCGTGATGTGCCGGAAGGCAACCTCGCCGGTGATGTACTGCAGCGGCTCCCCCGCCCCTCGGCGCCGCACGTAATCGCGCAGCGTCGAACGCTCGTCCTCGGACAGCGGCCGGTCGTAGTTCATGTACAGCTGCACTCGGGTGAGCCCGCAGGCCTCGCCGATAAGCCACTGCGCAGAAAGAAGGGGATTTTCATCCCCTTTTCCCGTGAGGTATTCGGTTGTCCAATCCAGGGCGGATTTGACGGTCCACTCGCTCATTAAACCGCTGCTTCCAGCTTCTGGGCGCGGTCGGCCGCCTGCAAAGCGGTGATCACGTCTCCCAGGTTGTCGCCCAGAAGCACGCCGTTGTAGGTGGAGTTGAACCCGATGCGGTGGTCGGTCACGCGATCCTGCGGGCCGTTGTAGGTGCGGATCTTCTCGGAGCGGTCGCCCGAGCCGATCTGGGCCAGGCGCTCGGCGCCCTCGGCAGCCTGCTGCTCGGCGAGCATCTTCTCGTAGAGGCGCGCACGCAGCACGGCCATGGCCGCGATCTTGTTCTGCAGCTGGGACTTCTGGTCCTGGGACTGCACCACCAGGCCGGAAGGCAGGTGTGTGATGCGCACGGCCGAGTCGGTGGTGTTCACGCACTGGCCGCCCGGGCCGCCAGCGCGGTACACGTCGATGCGCAGGTCGCCCTCGTTGATCTCCACTTCCACCTCGTCGGCCTCGGGCAGCACCGCCACCGTGGCCGTGGAGGTGTGGATGCGGCCCTGGGACTCGGTCTTGGGAACGCGCTGCACGCGGTGCACGCCGCTCTCGAACTTCATGACCGAGTACACGTGATCGCCCTTCACCTTGAACTGGATCTCCTTGAAGCCGCCGGCCTCGGAGGCCGAGGCATCCATGGTCTCGGTCTTCCAGCCCTGGGCCGCGGCGAAGCGCTCGTACATCTTGTAGAGGTCGCCGGCGAAGATGGCGGCCTCGTCGCCGCCGGCCGCCGCGCGGATCTCCACGATGATGTCCTTCTCGTCGGCCGGGTCGGCCGGGATGAGCATGAACTTGATATCCTCTTCCAGCGAGGGCAGCCGCGCCTCGATGCCGGCGATCTCCTCCTGGGCGAACTCCTTCATGTCGGCATCGGCGAGCATCTCCTTGGCCGCCTCCAAGTCGTCCATGGCGCCCACGTACTCGGCAGCCTTCTTGGCCAGCGGCCCCTGGGCGGCGTACTCCTTGGCCAGACGGTTGTACTCCTTCTGGTCGGCGAGCACCGCCGGGTCGCCCATCTTGGCCTGGAGCTCGTCGTAGGCCTCGATGATCTTGACGAGCTTCTCTTTCATATCAGTTTCCTGCATGGGTGCGTCCTTTGCGTGAAACGGGTGGGTGTTCAAGCGCCCGCGAGCGCAACATCATATTGTAGCAGAAAGGCACACCGATAAGGCGCCTGTCGGCCAATGCCCACAGACGCGCGCGGCAGAAGACGCGAGAACTCCTAGGCGTTCAGGAAGTCGGCGGCCGATTCGGCGCAGTTGGCCCCGTCGGCCACGGCGGTCACCACCTGGCGCAGCTCCTTGGTGCGCACGTCGCCGGCGGCGAACACGTCGGCGGTGGCGGTGCGCCCCGTGCCGTCGGCGATGATGTAGCCGCCCGCATCCAGGGCCAAGGCCCCGCCGAGAAACTCGGTGTTGGGAGTGGTGCCCACGGCGATGAACACCGCCGACACCGCCAGGTCGCGTCCATCGTCGGTCTTCTGGTTGCGGATGCGCAGGCCGGAGATGCGGGGCCGCTCGTCATTCTCGGTCAGGAACTCGGTGGCCACGCTGTCCCAGCACAGCTCCACGTTGTCCAGCTCGGCCAGGCGCTGGTGGTAGATGGCCGTGGCCCGCAGCTTGTCGCGGCGATGCACCAGGTACACCTTGCGGCAGATGCGCGCCAGATAGATCACATCGGCCACGGCGGTGTTGCCGCCGCCGATGACCGCCACGTCCTTGCCGCGGAAGAAGTTGCCGTCGCAGGTGGCGCAGTAGGAGACGCCGCGCCCGCGCAGCTCCTCTTCCCGGGGCAACCCCAGCTGCGCTGCCTTGGTGCCCGTGGCCACGATGACCGTCTTGGCGAAGTAGGTGTTGAAGGGAGTGGAGAGCATGTTCGGCTCGGCGGTGAAGTCCACCGCGGTCACCTCTTCGGAAATGGTGCGGGCGCCGAAGGAGGTGGCCTGGTCGTACATGTCCATGGACAGCTCGAAGCCGCTCGTGGAGCGGGTGTAGCCCGGGTAGTTCTCCAAATGCTCGGTCTGGGCGCACTGGCCCCCGGGCGAGAGCATCTCGAACATCGCACAGCCGAGCCCGGCCCGCGAGGCGTACAGCGCCGCCGTGAGCCCGGCCGGCCCCGCCCCGATGATGGCCACGTCCAGCACCTCGCGCTCCGCGGCCCCCGCCTGTTCCGTCATAAAAGCTCCCCTTTCAGAAAAGGGCGACCGAAAGGCCGCCCTATAAAAACTACCATCTCATCCCACCGGTTCGCCCAAGGAAGTCAGCGAGGTTCCGACAGGTGCCTGGAATTGCCTTGAAGCGCGGCCGAGCGGCCTTTGCGCCGTGAGGGAAAGCGCTGAACGGCAAGGCCAGGTGCCTGTCGGAACCGCAGCATCGGCGTTCCCGTCGTTGCGTCAGCAACGGCGGAACATTACAGCATTGCCAAGATGTTCTGCTTGGGCTGGGCGCCGAGGCGCTCGTTCTTGATCTGGCCGTTCTCGAAGACGATGAGGGTGGGCACGCTGGACACCTGGTACTTGAAGGCCAGCTCCGGGCTCTGGTCGATGTCCACCTTGTAGACGGCCAGCTCGCCGGCCTTCTCCGTGGCGATCTCGTCGATGACCGGGGCCACCATGCGGCACGGGCCGCACCAGGTGGCGAAGAAGTCCACGAGCACGGGGGTCTTCGCCTCGAGCACCTTGGTCTGGAACTCGTCGACGGACTTGATTACCTCTGCCATGATAACCTCCTGGGAAGTCGGGTTTTCTCGGGTACGCGAGGGAGCCGGCGCGGGCCTGCTCGCTCCGATGATTGTAGCGCCACCGCGGCCGGCGGCCACCGGCATGGGGAATCGTCAACCGATTGACACAGAAATGTACCGCCGCCGATGGCGCCCGCCTGGCCGCGCCGGGGCGGCTCGCGGTGTATCATAGGAGCCACGCAACCCCGCTAAAGATAAGGGCCCTTATGGTAACCGACCTCGTATCCCTCGCGATCATCGCGCTCATCGCCTTCGCCTGCCCCATCCTGTGCCGCCTCATTCCCAATAAGGCGGTGCCGGAGACGGTGCTCCTGCTGGCGGCCGGCGCCCTGTGCGGCCCCCACGTGCTGAACATCGTGCAGGTGACCGACGCCATGGCGCTCCTGTCCGATTTGGGCCTGGCCTTCCTGTTCCTTTTGGCCGGCTACGAGATCAGCCCCAAGAACCTCACCGGGGCCGAGGGCAAGCGCGGGGCGGCCACCTGGGCCGTCACCTTCGCCATCGCCGCCCTCGTGGTGGCGGCCTGGCCCTCCTTCTCGCTGTTCTCCGTGGACGGCATGGCCGTGGCCATCGCGCTGACCACCACCGCCCTGGGCACGCTGCTGCCCATTCTGCAGGAGCGCAAGCTCATGGACACGCGCATCGGCAGCGAGATTCTGGCCTACGGCACCTGGGGCGAGCTTTTGCCGGTGCTGGCCATGACCCTGCTCCTGTCCACCCGGGCGAAGTGGGAAACCATGCTCATCCTCATGGCCTTCACGGCCATCGCCCTGCTCACCGCTGCCGTACCGAAGCTGGCCGAGCGGCTGGGCGGCTGGGTCTACCGCTTCGTGGTGGAGAATGCCAACACCAACTCCCAGATGCTCGTGCGCACGGTAAACCTGATGCTCATCGGTCTCACAGCCATCTCGGCCCTGTTCGACCTCGATATCGTGCTGGGGGCCTTCGCCGCCGGCTTCATCATGCGCTACCTCATCCCGGGGGGCGACCCCACCCTGGAGATGAAGCACTCGGCCATGGCCTACGGCTTCTTCATTCCGCTGTTCTTCGTCGTGTCCGGGGCGAAGATCGACGTGACCGCCATCGCCGCGAACCCGGGGCTTCTGCTCATGTTCATCGGGCTTCTGCTGTTCGTGCGGGCCCTGCCCATCTTCATCTCCCTCAGTCTGGGGAAGACCTCGCGGGACATGACCGTGCCCGAGCGGCTGACCGTGGCCTTCTACTGCACCACGGCCCTGCCCATCATCGTGGCGGTGACCACCGTGGCCGTGAGCGCCGGGGCCATGGGCCAGGCCACGGCCAGCGTGCTCGTGGCGGCCGGCGGCATCACCGTGTTCATCATGCCCCTTCTGGCATCGCTCACGGCCCACTCGGTCAACGCCGATCTGGGAAGCGCCCTGCGGGAGATCCGCGAGCACCCCCGGGCCGTCGGGCGCATCCTCGCCGAGCACCGCCGCCGCGAGCGCGAGCTGCACCGCCAGCTGAAAGAGCGCCTGCGGGCAGCGGGCCTCAGGCACAGCGATGTCTTCGATCTCACCGAGCGCTGCCCGGGCGGCGTCTGCCCCGTGCCCGAGGCCGAGGACGACGGCCGCTAGAAGGCGCTGCCCGGCGGGGCCCGAACCGCGGCATCGGCGGACCGACGCACCCCGCCCACCCGCCTCCCGCCCTCAGTCCCGACGGCGCGGCGCCGTGCCGAATGGTGGGATATGAGGTACATTCGTGCAGCCTGCGGGAGCGGTGTTTCTTTTTTGCTATACTATGTCACTGTGTCATCGAATGCGATGATCTGAGTTATCCGGGTTCTGCGGCCCCTCGCGACCGCCGCGGGCCCTCCGTCAGCGAAGAAGAGGTCATTCCATGAGCGAGCTTTTGTCCCAGCTTTGGACCCCGGAGCTGCAAGCTGCGTTTACCGTCGTGCTGGTGCTCCTGGTCATTCTGTACGTGCTCTCCATCGTGTGGGTGGTGCGCGACGCTTACCTGCGCGGCACCATGTGGTACCTGTGGGCCATCGTGGCCCTCGTGCCGGTGCTCGGCGTCATCGCCTACTGCCTGCTCCGTCCGCCCCTGCTGCAGCTGGACCGCGACGAGCAGGAGCTGGAGATCGCGCTCAAGCAGCGCCAGCTCATGAAGTACGGCGAGTGCGCCGCCTGCGGCTACCCCGTCGAGGCCGACTTCGTGCTCTGCCCGAACTGCCACACCCAGCTGAAGAACCTCTGCATGCGCTGCAACCACGCCCTGGAGCCCTCCTGGACCGTCTGCCCCTACTGCGCCACCCCCGTGGGCTCCGCCACTCCGGCGCCTTCCTCGGGCAGCCGCCCGCGCCGCTCCTCGGGCCAGGGCCGCTCTTCCCGCGGCGGCGCGCAGAAGTAAGCCCGCGGTCGCGGTCGAGGGCCGCTGAGCGCGAACCCATCGGGAGCCCCGCTCCCGTTCCACCCGATTGAAACGGAGTCGCCCCGGCGGCTCTGTTTTGATAGAAAGGGCCGGCATGCAGCCGGCCGTCATGTCAGTCGTCGCGGTAGTCAACGCCGCGGCGGAACGTGCGCAGGTGCTCTGTCTGCACCCGGCGCCAGAAAGGAAGCACC
>CANSQM010000047.1 GCA_947649205.1 uncultured Enterorhabdus sp. | reverse complement strand
ACTCCCACGCACAGCGACTCGGCGTGAAGAAGTTCGCCGGCGAGGTCGTGAAGACCGGCAACGTGATCGTTCGCCAGCGCGGCACCCATTTCCACCCCGGTGAGAACGTGGGCCGCGGCAAGGACGACACCCTGTTCGCCCTCTGCGACGGCACGCTGAAGTTCACTCGCGGCGTCAAGCGCAAGATCCACGTGATCCCCGCCGAGCAGACCGCCTAAACGCTTAAGTTTCAACGACTGCGTAACATCGAACGGTTAGCCAATGCCCTCTGAGAAATCAGGGGGCATTGTTGTATAGTTTGCACAGAGAACGGCGCCCCGCTTCGGGGCGTTGATTCGCGACGACCCAGTGGGAAGGTTCCTATGTTTATCGATAAGGTTCGCATTAACGTGAAGGGGGGCAACGGCGGGGCCGGCTGCATGTCGTTCCGCCGGGAGGCCCATGTGCCCAAGGGCGGCCCCGACGGCGGTGACGGCGGCCACGGCGGCAACGTGGTGGTCCAGGCCGACGCCGGCGTGTCCTCGCTCATCGAGTATCGCTTCAAGCACCACTTCAAGGCCGAGCGCGGCACCCACGGTAAGGGCAGCCGCATGCACGGTGCCACCGGCGAGGACCTCGTGCTGAAGGTGCCCGTGGGCACGGTGGTGCGCGAGTACTTCGAGGAGAGCGGGGAAGTGGGCGAGATGATCGCCGACCTGACCCACGACGGCGAGACCGTGGTAGTGGCCCGGGGCGGCATGGGCGGCCGCGGCAACATCCACTTCGTCACTTCCACCCGCCGCGCCCCGGCCTTCGCCGAGCTCGGCGAGCCTTCCGAGGAGCGCTGGATCGAGCTGGAGATGAAGCTCATGGCCGACGCGGCCCTGGTGGGCATGCCCTCGGCGGGCAAGAGCTCCCTCATCGCTAAGATGAGCGCCGCCCGCCCCAAGATCGCCGACTACCCGTTCACCACCCTCGTGCCGAACCTGGGCGTGGCCACCTCCGGCGATTTGTCCTTCGTCGTGGCCGACATTCCCGGGCTCATCGAGGGGGCCCACGAGGGCCGCGGCCTGGGCCATGAGTTTTTGCGCCATATCGAGCGCACGGCCCTCATCGTACAGATCGTGGACCTCACGGGCGACTGGGAGGGGCGCGACCCCTTGGACGACTACGAGGTCATCAAGAACGAGCTGGCCGAGTACGCCGCCGATCTGGCCGCCCGGCCCCGCATTGTCGTGGCGAACAAGATCGACGCCCCGGGCACCGAGGAGGTCTGCGATGCCCTGGCCGAGCGGGTGCGGGCCGATTCCATTGCCGCTGCCGGCGGCAACGAGTTCGCCCCGAGCCCCATCGACCCGAAGCTCTACCGCATCAGCGCGCTCACGGGGGCCGGTGTGGATTCCCTGAAGGCGGCCATCGCCACCAAGGTGCACGACCTGCGCGAGGCGGCCCGGGCGGCCGCGGCAGCCGATATCCAGTACGATCACGTATGGGAGCTGCGCCGCGAGGCCCGCGAGAAGCGCTTCGATATTCTGCCCGAGGGCGCCGGCGTCTGGCGCGTGCGCGGCGTGCAGGTGGAGCGCATGGTGGTGCAGACCGATTGGGAGAACGAGGAGGCCGTGGCCTTCTTCCAGCACCGTTTCAAGAAGCTGGGCGTGGACACGGCCCTGGAGAAGGCCGGGGCGCTGGACGGCGACGAGGTGCGCATCCTCGGCTACTCCTTCGCCTTCGAGTCGCCCCACGGCCACGGGGTGGATATGTACCAGGAGCTGGATCTGTAATGGGCGAGACGACGACCGCGGCACGGCGCCGCCTGGTGGTGAAGATCGGCTCGGCCACGCTGACCACGTCGGAGAGCTCCATCGACTACGGCTTCCTAGATGATCTGGCTGCCCAGCTGGATGTGGTGCGCCGCGCGGGCTGGGATGTGGTGGTGGTCACCTCGGCCGCCATCGCCTGCGGTCTGGAGGCCCTCGGCATCGCCAAGCGCCCCACGGACATGCCGAGCCTGCAGGCGGCCGCGTCGGTAGGGCAGAGCGCCCTGTCCACGGCCTACGCTGAGGCCTTCGGGAAGCGGGACATGCTCACGAGCGTGGTGCTGCTCACCCGCCGCGATACGGCCGACCGCACCGCCTATCTGCACGCCCGGGACACTCTGCGCCGCCTCATGGAGCTCGATGTGGTGCCCATTGTGAACGAGAACGACACGGTGAGCGTCGAGC
This sequence comes from uncultured Enterorhabdus sp., assembly GCA_947649205.1. GTDB lineage: Bacteria > Actinomycetota > Coriobacteriia > Coriobacteriales > Eggerthellaceae > Adlercreutzia. Next base: position 9,372 of record CANSQM010000047.1, on the reverse strand, counting down.
AGATCCGCTTCGGCGACAACGACACCCTAGCCGCGCTCGTGGCCTGCCTCATCGACGCCGACCTCATGGTCATCCTGTCGGATATCGACGGGCTGTACACGGCCAATCCGCTCATCGATCCGGCGGCCGCGTTGATACCCCGGGTTGATCGGGTGGACCGGGAGATCCTGGCCGCGGCCGGGGGCGCGGTGTCGGGCGTGGGCTCCGGCGGCATGATCACGAAGATCAAGGCCGCCCGGGTGCTCATGGCCGCGGGCATTCCCATGGTCATCTGCCAGGGCCGCCGTCCCGACTGCGTGGTGGACGCGGCGGTCGGGGTGCCGGTGGGCACGCTGTTCACGGCTCCGGAGCGCCCCCACGAGATCACGCCGAAGAAGCTGTGGATTGCCCTGGGCGATGCCGTCCACGGCACGCTCGTGGTGGACGAGGGGGCCCGTGCGGCCCTCGTGGAGCGCGGCAAGTCGCTCTTGTCCGTGGGCATCCGCGAGGTGCGCGGGTCCTTCGACTACGATGACATCGTGGACGTGGCCGACGAGACGGGCCACGTGTTCGCCCGGGGCCGGGCGGCCGCGGGCAGCGATCTGGTGGCCCTGGCGGTGGGGAAGAGCCGCGAGGCGGTGGCGGCCAACGGCATCCTGTCGGTGCTGGCCGACCGCCCCGTCGTCCACCGCGACGAACTGGTGCTGTTCGAGTAGGCGGGTTTCGTCTACTCTGCGGGAGGAAGGGGTCGGCCGACGCGACGGCTCCGGCGGTGCCCGGTGGAGTTCCGCCGACAGTGCCGCTGACAGCGCCGGTTCCCGTGAGAAGGTGCAGGAAGCAGAGAAAGGTTCAACATGGATATACGAGACGACGTGGTTCTGCTTGCGAAGAGGGCCAAGGGGGCGAGCGCGAAGCTGGCAGTGACGACGACCGAGGAGCGCGACGACGCCCTGGCCGCCATGGCTGCGGCCTTGCGGGAGCACGCGGCCGAGATCGTGGAGGCCAACGGGGCCGATATGGACGCGGCCCGGGCGGCCGGCACGAGCGAGGCCCTGCTGGACCGACTCATGCTGGACGAGGCCCGGGTGGGCGCCATGGCCGATGCCCTCGACGAGCTGCGGGAGTTGCCCGACCCCCTCGGCGTGGTGTCCTTGGAATCCACCTTGTACAACGGCATCCGCCTGCGCCGGGTATCGGTGCCTCTCGGCGTGGTGGCCATGGTCTACGAGGCGCGGCCCAACGTGACCGCCGATGCCGCCGGCGTCTGCGTGAAGTCGGGCAACGCCTGCGTGCTGCGGGGCGGCAGCCTCGCGGCCCGCTCCAACGAGGCCATTGCCGACATTCTGGCGGCCGCCGCCGTGGGGGCCGGCCTGCCCGAGGGCTCCATCTGCGCCATCACCACCACCGACCGGGCCGCCACCGACGTGCTCATGGGGCTGCACGGCCTGGTGGACGTGCTCATCCCCCGCGGGGGCGCCGGGCTCATCCGCCACTGCGTCGAGCACGCGAAGGTGCCGGTCATCGAGACGGGCACGGGTAACTGCCACGTGTACGTGCACGCCTCGGCCGATCCCGCCATGGCCCGCGATATCATCATGAACGCGAAGTGCCGCCGCCTCGGCGTGTGCAACGCCGCCGAGACCCTGCTGGTAGACGCGGCCGTCGCCCCCTCGGTGCTGCCGCCGATTCTGGGCGAGCTGCTGGAGGCGGGCATCACGGTGCACGGCGACGAGACGGTGCTCGCCCTGGCCCGGGAGGCCGGCCTGCCCGTGGCCGACGGGGCCGACGAGGCATCGCCGGCCGTGGTGCCGGGGGGCGAGGCGGACTGGGAGACCGAGTATTTGGGGCCGCACCTGGCGGTGCGCGTGGTGGAGGGGCCCGATGAGGCCATCGCCCATGTGAACCGATACGGCACCAAGCACTCCGAGGCCATCGTGGCCACCGACGAGGCGGTCATCGACGCCTTCCTCGCCGCGGTGGACGCCGCCGCCGTGTACGCCAACGCCTCGACGGCCTTCACCGACGGGGGCCAGTTCGGCCTCGGGGCCGAGATCGGCATCTCCACCCAGAAGATCCACGCCCGCGGCCCCTTCGCCGCCGATGCGCTCACGTCCTACAAGTACGTGCTGCGCGGCGACGGCCAGGTGAGGGCTTAAGGCCGTGACCGGACGCGAACAGGACGGCCGGGGCTGCCGCGGCGCACAGGGTGCGGCCGGCGCTCCCGCGGCGGTCGGGGAAGGGCGCCCGGCGGTGGTCTGCCCCCGCTTCGACGGGGTGGGGTCAGACGGCGCCCCGGTGCGCCTGGGCATCATGGGGGGCACCTTCGACCCCATCCACCAGGGGCACCTGGCCTGTGCTGAGCAGGCGCGGGAGGCCTTCGGCCTGGCCGGCGTGGTGTTCATTCCCACGGGGCGCCCGGCCTTCAAGCGGGATCGGGCGGTGACCGACGGGGCGGTGCGCCTCGAGATGTGCCGCGCCGCCGTGGCGGGCAACCCCGCCTTCGCGGTGAGCTCCCTGGAGGTGGACCGGCCCGGCATCACCTACGCCGTGGACACGCTGCGCGCGCTGCGGGACCATTACCCGGCCAACGTCGAGCTGTTCTTCATCGCCGGGGCCGACGCCATCCTGTCCATCGCCCGCTGGCACGAGAGCGCCGAGGTGGCGCGCCTCGCCCGCTTCGCCGCCGCCACGCGCCCCGGCTTCGCGGTCACCGAGCCCTTCAAGGAGGAGCTCGCCTCCCGCGGGGCGTTTCAGGTGGACTACTTCGAGGTGACGGCCCTGGCCATCTCGTCGAGCTACCTGCGCGAGCGGGCCGCCCGGGGGCTCTCGCTGCGCTACCTGACCCCCGATCCCGTGCGCGAGATCATCGAGGCGCGCGGGCTCTATCGCTTGGAGGCCCCCGCTGCGGCTGTGGCGGGAGGCGGAAAGGAGGCGCCATGGACGCCGTGACCGTGACCGATCCCGCAGACCCCGCCTTCGTCGAGGCCCGCCGAGCCGAGCTGGCCGAGCGCGTGGGGCCGCGCCGCTACCAGCACAGCCTCGGGGTGGCCGACACCGCCCGGGCCCTGGCCCGCACCTACGGGGCCGACGAGGAGGCCGCCTACCTCGCGGGCCTGCTGCACGATTGGGACAAGGGCTACGACGACCCGGGCATTCTGGCCCGGGTGGACGAGCTGGGCCTCGATCTGTCCGAGGAGCTGCGGGGCATGCCCCGGGTGCTCCACGGGATGACGGCCGCGGCGGCCCTGGCCCGGGAATTCCCCGCCCTCGACCCGGCGGTGCTCCAGGCCATCGCCCGGCACACGGTGGGGGAGAAGGCCATGACCCCTCTGGACAAGGTGGTCTACATCGCCGACGCCCTGGAACCGGGGCGGGGCGGCAAGACCGTGGAGAAGCTGCGGGCCCGGGTGGGCGAGGCGACGCTGGACGAGCTGTTCCTGGACGTGTACGCCTACTGGGTGCGGCTCATTCTGGAGCGGCGCCACCCGCTGTACTCGCGCACGACCGAGATCTGGAACTCCTACATGCCGGCCCAGGAGGTGTTCCGGGCCGCGCCCGGGGCCGACCCCATGCCCTACGGGCGGCCGTAGAATCCGCGGAGGTTTTCCCGGAAGGGCGAGCGGCCCTTCCCTTGTGCTATGGTAAGTAGATTCGTTTTTTGATTCGTACTGAATGGGAGGACAGCATGACCGACGCTGTTGCCGAGCAGGCCGCATTCTCGCGGAAGTGCGCCATCATCGCGGCGCAGGCGGCCGATGAGAAGAAGGCCACCGACATCATGGTGCAGGAGGTGCGCGAGCTCATCGGCGTGACCGACTACTTCGTCATCGCCACGGCGGCCAACTCCCGCCAGGTGGACGCCATCATCGACGAGATCGAGGACAAGCTGCGGGAGGACGCGGGCATCAAGCCGACCCATCGGGAGGTGTCGCCGGACGGGAGCTGGTCGCTGCTGGACTACGGCAACATCGTGGTGCACGTGTTCATGCCCGAGACGCGCGAGTACTACCGCCTCGAGGCGCTGTGGAACGACGCGCCCACCATCGATTTGGCCACGGAGGCGGGGCTCGAGAACCTCGAGTACTCCGAGCGCATCGCCAAGCTGCTGGGCCGCAAGCCGGCCTAGGGGCATCTGCCGCATGGCGCATGCGGCGCAAGGAGCTGAACGGAAAGGACCCTGCGGGGTCCTTTTTCTTTGTGCGGGGTGGGAAGGGGGGACCGTAGGGCGGTTCGGTGAGGAAGAGGAGGAAGGAGAGGAAGAGGGAAGGAGGCGGAGAGAGGGGGGATGATTTGTCGTCCAGTCTTCCTTTCGGGAAGGGGAATTTGCGGCGCGTTCCCGCTGAGGGGAGGGTTGATTCGTCGCCCAGACCCGTCAAGGGAAGATGCGATTCGCCGCACAGCCCCCGCCGCGGGGAGGCCGATTCGCCGCTCAGCCCCGTTGCGAGAGGGGGAGGTTCGCCGCCCGGTCCCGTTGCGGGAGGGGGCGGTTCGTGGAGGAACCGTGGGGAGAGGGGCGAAATGTCGTGGTGGGGGACGGAAAAGTGGGGGCGCATTCCCACGGGAATCCTGGTGCCGTTCCCGCGCCGGGCCTGCGATAAACCTGGAGCGCCCCTGCAGCGGCCCTGTCGCACGCCTCGCGACGGGGCTGGATGACAACAGAGGGCTCATGGAAAGTGCCTGCATTTTGAGGACCGCTTCGTCGGTTCGGGGCTTCCCGCGATTGCCCGGGGCCGAGGAGGTTGTCCGGCGGCCGGGTGGGGCCGCCGTGACCGGAAGGATCGAAGGAGGGGTCGGAACAGGGCGAATCGGAAACCGACAGGGTGCCCGACAGTGACCTGAACCCCGCCTGGCGGTTGCCAGCAGTTGGGCGGCACAGGCTGGGAGCGCCGGGCTGCCCCTTGCGCCCGGCGGCGCAGAGGCTTAGGGTGCGTCGGGCTGTTTTCAACCGTGAGAGCGAAAGGAGCTCCATGACCCGTTTCATCCAGCAATGCGCCTGCCGCGGCATCCGCCCCACCTCAGTGGCCCCCGAGCGGTTCGCGAGCCGGCCGCACCTCGTGTCGCAGCTGCTGCGCAACCGCCGCGTCGCCCGCTTCCTTGTGGCGCCGACGGGGTTCGGCAAGGCGACGGTGGCCTACGAGTACGCCGAGGTGGTATTCGGCTTCCAGCACGTATTCTGGATCAGCGGCACCTCCCCGTGCTTCCTGCGCGATCTGGACGCCGGCGTGCTCGCCTCCGCTGTGGCGGCGTGCGATCCCGAGGCGTCTCTGGTCGTGCTCGCCGATGTGCCCGTCCTCGACGAAGAGCGGGAGGCGGCCCTCTCGACGGCCGTCGACCGGCTTTTGGAGAGTGGTTGCGAGGTGATCGTCACCTGCGCTCCCGCCGCAGACGGCTGGGCGGCCCTCCAGCGCGACCGCGTGACGGTCGGGGCGGGGGATCTGCTCGTCGACGAGGAGGAGGCGCGGGCTGACGGTCTGGCTCCTTTCCGGCCTGCGGTGGGGCTGCCCTTGGCGATGCGCGTGCCCTGTCTGCGCTGGGGCGAGGAGGGGCAGGCGGCTTTGGTGCGGGGCCTCGCCGCCGAGGAGCTGCCCGCTGAGACGCGCATTGCGCTGTGGGCCGTTCTCGCCATGGGTCGCGGCAGCCGGTCGGATCTGGCCCTGCTCGTGGGCAGCGTCCGCGCGGGGGAGATCTGGGGCTTTTTGGCGCAGCACTACCCCTATACCGGTATCGCGGCGGACGAGGATGCCTTCGACGCCGTGAAGGTGCCCCTTCCGGTGCTGCGGGCCGCCCTGGCCCCCAGTCTCGATGCCCTTGCCCGTGTTCAGGGGCGTTTCGAGCGCGACGAGATGGTGCGTCTGGTGGCCGACCGAATGGTGGCCCGGGGAGCTGGCCGTCGGGCTGCGACGGTGATGGGGGCCTTTGCCAGCCGCGAGGCGGTGTCCGCATGGCTCGGCCGGGCCGGATGGCATCTCTTGTGGGCCGACGGCGGTGCCGAGCTGGAGGAGCTCTATCGGACGGTCTGCCACATCCGAGTGGAGGAGCGGGCCGGGGTGAACGCGATGATGGCCTGGGCTCGGGCCCTGGCCGGGGACGGCCGCCGTGCCATCGAGTTCGCCCGAAAGGCCCTCGGCTCGCCCCAGGCCTCCGACATGGTGCGGGCCGCCGCGGCCCTGGCCGCCTACGGCCAGGGCAATGCCGCGGCGCGACGGGCCATGGCCGAGCCCGTGGAATCGTGGCTTGCCCGCACCGCCCAGGAGCCGACGGGCGGTGCTCACGAGGGGGCGCTGCGCGCACTCGCCTCCGTGGCCCTGGCCGATCGGAGCGGAGAGGACCCCCTCGCTCGCTGGCACGGGATAGCTCGTGAGTTGCTCGACGCCGCCCCGATGGAAGGTGACCTGGAACAGGCCCTGCTCCTGGCTGCCGCCTGGGCCCTGGATGCCGCAGCGTCCACCGGGGCCTTCGAGCCCGGCCGCGAGGATGCCTCTCTGCTTGCGGGAGCCGATCTGGCGGCCCTGGCTTCTTTCGTGGCTGAGTGCGCCGAGCGCGCCGCCGCAGGCGGCAGCTTGGGCCTCGGCGGACGGGAGGCGGCCGCGGCCCTGGAGCGCATCGAGGGCGCCCTCGCCCTCGCGGGCTTGCCAGGCCTGGGGGAGCGGACCCAAGCAGCCCTCGACGAGGCCCGCATCTCCATGGCCCGCTGCGGCCGAGAGACCGCGGCCCCGGCTCGCCCCCGCCGCAGTTCCGCCCCCGTTGGCCCCGGTGCAGACCCCTTCGCCGCCCCCTCCGTTCCCGCCGCCTTCCCGCTCGCCGGTCGCGAGGACGCTTCCGCCGTCTCGTCCTGCGTCGCCGCCGTGCCCCTGGCGCCGCCCCTGCTGCACGTGCGGCTCTTCGGGGCCATGACGGTGTCGGTGGGGGAGACCGACGTGACCGCAGCCCTCAAGTCGCGCCGCCGGGCTCGGCTTCTGCTGGCCCTGCTCGTGCTTCACCGCGGCCGCGAGCTGACGCGGGAGCGCATCGTGGCCATGATGTGGCCCGCCGCCGATCAGCGCACCGGGGCCAAGAGCTTCTACCGGGTGTGGAGCGAGCTGTCCCGCATCCTGGCCGTGGGTGGCCGGTGCCCCTATCTGGTGCGCGACCGCTACGGCTGTCGCCTCGATCCGGCCCTGCTCGTCAGCGACGTGGTCGACTTCGAATCGCTGACCCGGCACCTTCTGTTCGGGCCCGCGACGGGCTCTCTCGCTTGGGAGCAGGTTATTCTCCAACTCCAAGAGACCTTCGATGCGCCGTTGCTGCCGACGGAGGGAGGCTGCGAGACCGTGGGGCAGTTCCGCGACCGATTCGCCACCGAGATGGTGGACGGGCTCGTGGCCGCCTCGTGCCGCCTGCGCCGGGATGGGGAGCCCCAGGGCGCCCTCTGGTTCGCCCGCGAGGCCCTGCGCCGGGACGGCACGCGGGAGGATGTCTACGCCGCCCTCATGCGGGCCCAGATGGTCTCGGATCAGCGCAGCGCCGCTCTGGACACCTTCTTCGCCTGCCGCGACTTTCTCGGCGACTCCCTGGGTCTGGATCCCTCTCCGTCGTTGCAGGCGCTCTACCAATCGCTCCTGGAGGGCGACATGGCCGTGGGGGAACGGAGCGCGATTTCCCATGGTTGACGCAGACGCGGCCCGCGAAAGCGTGTACTATGTTCCCGGGCTGCTTCCCGTCCGGGAATCGGCTGTGTACACGGAAGCGTCCGGCCGCTCGATGGGGTTATGGGCCGGACCTGATTTGAAAGGGGGTGTGCCATGGAGGCCTTCGCTGATGTGGCCCTGCTGTCGCGCGTGCAATTCGCGCTGACGGTGGCCTACCATTTCCTGTTCGTGCCCTTGTCCATCGGGCTCGGGCTCATTCTGGCCATCAACGAGACGCGCTACTATCGCACACGCAGACCCGAGGATGCGGCGGCGACGAAGTTCTGGGTGAAGATCTTCACCGCGACCTTCGCCATCGGCGTAGCCACGGGTATCACCATGGAGTTCTCCTTCGGTACGAACTGGGCGAACTACTCGCGCTTCGTCGGCGACATCTTCGGCGCGCCCTTGGCGGCCGAGGCCCTGCTCGCCTTCTTCCTGGAATCTATGTTCCTGGGCGTGCTGCTGTTCGGCCGCAAGCGCGTGTCGCCGCGGTTCTACATGGTGTCCGCCTGGCTCGTGTGGGCCGGATCCTGCCTGTCGGCCCTGTGGATCCTCATCGCGAACTCCTGGATGCAGACGCCGGCCGGCGCCGAGTTGAACGCCGACGGCACTGAGGCGGTCATCACCGACTTCTTCTCGGCCGCCTTCAACCCGTCCATCTTCGCCCGCTACACCCACACGGTGGACGCCCTGCTCATCATGGGCGCCTTCGTGGCCATGGCCGTGGCCGGCTGGTACATGCTGAAGAAGCGCCACAGCGACTTCGCCATGAAGACCATGCGCATCGCCGCGGTGGTGGGCATCGTCACGTCCTGCGCCATGATCGTGTTCGCCCACGCCTCGGCCGTGGTGGTGTGGGAGGAACAGCCCACCAAGCTCGCCATGATGGAGGGCATGTACGACTCCGAGGTGCCGCCGCTGTACGCCGTGGGCATCGTGGATGAGGAAACCCAGGAGGTCATCGCCCCCTTCGCCATTCCCGGCGGCACGAGTTTTCTGGCCACGGGCAACTTCGACACGGAGTACCCGGGCCTCAACGAGCTGGCCCAGACCGAGGAGTACGGTGATATGGTGGTGGAGGATATGCCGGTGAACCTCGTGTTCCAGAGCTATCACCTCATGGTGGCCATGTACGGCCTCATCATGGTGACGAGCATTCTCGTGCTCGTGTTCACCTTCCGGGGCGGCCGCATCGCCCGTATGCGCTGGCTGCAATGGCTCGCGGTGCTCTCGCCGCTGTGGCCCTTCATCGCCATCCAGACCGGCTGGATCACCGCCGAGGTGGGTCGCCAGCCCTGGGTGGTGTATCCCTCCGTCTCCGGGCCCGAGGGCGTGGCCCTGCTCACCGACGAGGGCATCTCCCTGTCGGTGTCGGCGCCCGAGCTGTGGGTGACCATCGGCCTGTTCGTCGTCGTGTACCTGGTGCTGCTCATCGGTTGGGCCCGCGTGGTGGGCCGCTTCATCAAGGAGGGCCCGGTGGCCGAGGACGGCGATGGCGCCGATAGCTCCGAGGCTTCGCCCGCTTTAGCGGCGGTCGCGGTTGCCGACGGCGTCGTCCTCGCCGAGGGCGATGGGGCCGTGGCCGTCGAGGTGGCCGAGGCGGCCGCCGCGGAGGACGGCGCCGTTGCGAAGGGAGGCGAGTAGGCCATGTTCGAGTTCCTGAGCGTACTGTGGTTCTTCCTCATCTTCGTGCTCATCGCCGGCTACTTCGTGCTGGACGGCT
>CANSQM010000046.1 GCA_947649205.1 uncultured Enterorhabdus sp. | reverse complement strand
CAAGAGAGGAGGCAGGGTGCACGAACGCGAGATGGAGGCGCTGGCCCGTGATGCGCTCGATCTGGTGCGCAACGGCCTTCTGGTGAATCTGCGCTTCATGAGTGCCGCCTTCGCGCGGCTGACTCCCCTGCCCGCACCCGGCGCCACCTTCGCCACCGATGGCGCCCATCTGCGCTTCGACCCCGCCACCTGGGCCCGCGCTTACGCCCGCGACAGCGCCGAGGCCACCCGCGCCTACCTGCACGTGGTGCTGCACAACGTGTTCCTGCACCTGTACCCGGGCGCGAACGTGGAGCCCGATCTGTGGGACATCGCCTGCGACATGGTGGTGGAATCGGTCATCGACCAGCTGGATCTTCCCGCCACGCGCACGGCAACGGCCACGGCCTCCCGCCCCGAGCTGGAGCGCATGGCCGAAGAGGCCGGCCTCATGACCGCCGAGCGCGTCTACGCGGCCCTGCGCGAGCGCCGTGCCGCGGGCGCGAGCGCCGAGGAGCTCGCTCGCCTTGGCGCCCGCTTCTATGTGGACGACCACCGCCCCTGGCATGCCGTCACCGTGGCCGAGGGGAGCGACAGCGCCCGGGCCGAGGGTGAGGCCGCTGAGGGCGAGGGCCAGCGCGGTGCCGCCGCCGGTGCGGCCGATACCCCCGGCACCGATATGGATATTCCCGACGAGGCCGCCGACGTTCCCTATAGCCACAAGGCCCACCGGGCCATGGATTCCGCCGACATCACCCAGAAGGAGGCCCCCGAGCACGCCGCCCGAGCCATCGGCGAGCGCTTCGCTGACACGGTGCAGCTGGACCGCTCCCGCGAGCAGTGGGAGAACGCCGCTCTGGAAATGGGCATTCAGCTGGACGCCTATGCGAAGCTGTGGGGCATCGAGGGCTCGAACTTGGCCATGAACCTGCGCAAGGTCACCCGCGAGAAGCACGACTACCGCGCCTTCCTGCGCAAGTTCTCCCGCATGGGCGAGCAGATTCGCGTGAACGACGACGAGTTCGATTATGTCTTCTACACCTACGGCCTCCAGCTGTACGACAACCTGCCCCTCGTCGAGCCCGTGGAATTCGCCGAGGAGAAGCGCATCCGCGATTTCGTCATCGCCATCGACACCTCGGCCTCCACCAAAGACGGCCTCGTGCGCCGCTTCATCGAGCGCACCTATTCCATCCTCGCCGACGAGACGAGCTTCTTCTCGAAGATGAACGTGCTCATCATCCAGTGCGACGCCGCCGTGACCGACGTGGCTCGCATCACGAGCCTGCGCGATTTGGAAGACTACCTGGAAAACCCCGTCATCAAGGGTCTCGGTGGCACTGATTTCCGCCCCGTGTTCGCTTACGTCGATGAAGCCCTCATGGCCGGCGAGTTGAACGACCTGGGCGGTCTCATCTACTTCACCGACGGCCAGGGCACCTACCCGACCCGGCGCCCCGCCTACGAGACCGCCTTCGTCTTCCTCGATTCCGACGATGCCGCTGCCAGCGCCCCGGTGCCTCCGTGGGCCATGAAAGTCGTTTTGGACGAGACCTTCGTATTAGAAGAGGAATACTAGGACAGGAGCCCCTATGAACATCCGCGAAGCAAAGCAGCAGATCAAGAACGCCATGGTGGCCTACTTCACCAAGGACGAGTTCGGCAACTACCTGCTGCCACCCGAGCGCCAGCGCCCCGTGTTTCTGCTTGGTGCCCCGGGCATCGGCAAGACGGCCATCATGGAGCAGATCGCCCAGGAGCTGGAAGTGGGCTTTGTGTCCTACTCCATGACCCACCACACGCGCCAAAGCGCCTTGGGCCTGCCCTTTATCGCCACGAAGACCTACGGCGGCGTGGAATATCAGGTGTCCGAGTACACCATGAGCGAGATCATCGCCTCGGTCTACGAGGCCATGGAATCCACGGGCCGTCCCGAGGGCATCCTGTTTCTGGACGAGATCAACTGCGTGTCGGAGACCCTCACCCCGGCCATGCTGCAATTCTTGCAGTACAAGGTGTTCGGCCGCCACGCCGTGCCCGATGGGTGGATTGTAGTGACCGCGGGCAACCCGCCCGAGTACAACCGCACGGCCCACGATTTCGACATCACCACGTGGGACCGCCTGAAGCGCATCGAGGTAGAACCCGACTACGACGTGTGGCGCGAGTTCGCCCTGTCGGCCGAGGTGCACCCGGCCGTCATCACCTACCTCGATATCGAGCGCAACCATTTCTACGCCGTGGAGGCCACCCCCGACGGCGCGTCCTTCGTCACGGCCCGCGGCTGGGACGACCTGTCGGCCATGATCAAGCTCTACGAGGCCCAGGGCTTAGCCGTGGACGAGTTGCTCGTGGAACAGTACGTGCAGAACGGCGACATCGCAAAGCGATTCGCGATGTACTACGACCTGTTCACGAAGTACCGCAGCGATTACCAGATCGATCGCATCCTCGCGGGCACGGCCGATACGGGCCTGGCCGAGCGGGCGCGGCGGGCGCCCTTCGACGAGCGCGTGGCCGTCATGGGGCTCATCGTGGATGCCACGGTGGGCCGTTTGCGCCAGGCCGTTATGGAAGAGAAGGCCGCGGCGTTCACCCACGGCGTGCTGGCCGACCTGAAGGAGCGTCTGGCTGCGGCGGGCGTGGCCGAGGACGGCAACGGCGCCGAACTCATCCGCGCCACCTCCACGGCCCTCGCCCACGACCGTGACACGGAACGGGCCGCGAGCCTGCTTACCGAGGAGCGCTACCGCTCCTTCGAGCGGACCATCGGCCTGCTGGACGAGGTGCTGCGCACCGGGACCGAACGACTGGAGGGACCCACGTTCAACCTGCTGCGGGAACGCTTCAACGAGCGGCTGGACGCGCTAGACAGCAGCATCGACGGCGCCGCAACTGCCCTGGACAACGTGTTCAAGTTCGTGGAAGAGGCCTTTGGCGAGGGCCAGGAGATGCTCATGCTGGTAACCGACCTGTCCGTCAATCGCGCCGGCATGGCCTTCATCAACGACCACGGCTGCGACCGCTACTTCGCCCACAACCAGAACCTCCAGTTCTACGAGCGCGGCAGCGACCTGGCCGCCCGCATCGACCGCATCACCCTGGAAGAGGCATAGAGCCGCACCCCGATAGAAGTGGGACACCTTACCGGGTAAGGTGTCCCACTGTGCAGGATTCGCGGGCCGGGACACTCTTACCCGGTAAGAGTGTCCCGGCCCAGAAAGGCGCCCGCATCAAGCGGGCGCCCGAGCTTCAACTTACAGGTACATCACCGGTAGGGCCGCGAGGATGACCAGCAGGCGCAGCATGAAGCCGCCTACGAGCACGCCGCCCTCGCCGATAACGCTCACCACCATGGACGTGGTGGACGTTTCCACCTTGCGCGTGATGAACACGGGGTAGCCCTCGATGGCGAAGGGCGCCACCAGGCCAAGCAGCACCAGGCCGCCCCAGAACATCGGCGCGTACTGGCCCGACACCAGCGAGGCCACCGACGCGGCGCCCTCGGCGCTGCCCGAACTCACGATGATGAGCATGGTCACGAGCACCACCATCTCGATGGCCGACAGAATCACATGGCTCTTCTTGATGAGCCACATGCGCTCGAAGCGCTCGCGGTCGGTCACCAGGCCCACCAAACTCGTGGCGGCAAGGCCGGCCGAGAGAGCCGATACCACGAACAGCACCGGCAGAATGGCGTTGTTCCACAGCGGATAGGCTTTCACCACGCCCAGCAGGAAGCCCGTGTAGGCGGCCACGCAGAACGCGGACACGATACCCACCCACGTCAGCCATTTGGGCACGGGGCGGCGCAGCACCTCAAGCAGGGCGGCAATCACCGACACCGGCATGAACACGCAGATGAAGTACACGCCGAGGGTCATCACGGAGCCCGGGTTCATCACCAAGTAGAAGAAGCGCAGCGGATTGTGCAGTCCTGCTTCCGCGTCCAGCATGAGCATGAGCAGCCCGATGCCGAGAAAGATCGGCGCAATAATGCGGCCCGCGACGCGCATCTTCACACTATCGGGGTACTTCGCCTCCACAAAGGCCGAAGTGAGGAAGGCACCGGCGGATGCGCCCGCCAAGAACAGGTACCATGCGATCATAGATCCCCAAACCATTGGTCATCACCTCACGTAGTAGATTTTCGCGGCGGTCAAGTCGCTCGCCAGGGGCTGAGCGTTCGTGCGGGCGATCTCCTGACAGATCTCGCTCTCGGGATCATCCAGGTCGCCGAAGATGCGGGCGCCGGACACACAGGTGTTCACACAGCGCGGCGGGTTGCCCGGCTCCCCCTCGTACCAGCAGAAGCGGCACTTCTCGATCACGCCGGTCTGCTCGATCTGCACGCGCACGCCGTAGGGGCAGGCGGCCATGCAGTACTTGCAGCCGATGCACTTGCCCTCGTCCACCAGCACCACACCGGAATCGGTGGTGTAGGTGGCATGGGTGGGGCACACGGCCTCGCAGGGAGCGTCCTCGCAGTGCATGCACTGCACCGGCACCACTTCCGCGTACACATTGGGATACGTACCTTGTTCCACCTCGTCGAACTTGATGAACGCCTCCTCGTGATCGAGGCCGTTCACCATCTGGCAGGCGATGCGGCAGGCATAGCAGCCGACGCACTTCTTCGTATTGATGAGCATGCCATAGCGAGTCATCAGTCTTCCACCTTCCTAACCGTAACCGCCACTTCCTGGCTCATGGTGGAGCCCACGGCGGGCTCGAGGTGCAGCGGAATGAAATCCATCATGTTCAGGCCGAAGCCCTGGGCGCGGGTGAGATAGGGCGAGGTGCTGCCGTAGTGCGTGGGCAGGAACAGCACGCCGGGCTTCAAGCGCTCGGTCACCTTGACGGCCACACGGCCCGAAGCCTCGCTCGAAGACAGTTCCACCGTGTCGCCATCGGCAATGCCCAACTCAGCGGCATCGGAGGCCGCCATCCACAAGCGCTCGAGCTGGTACTCGCGGGAGATGGCGTTCAGAGCCTCCAGATTCAGCGTCATAGTGTGGGAGTGAATGCCCTGCTTGCCGCCGATAAGGGAGAACTCCCCCGCCGCCGGCTCCACCAGCCGCGGCACGTAGCCGATGACCGGGTTCAGGCCCGCTTCGGCCACCTTCGCCGAGGTGAACTGGAATTTCTCCGTGGGGGTCTTGAACGCGGGCGTGCCGAACTGGAAGCCCGGATCGGCCAGCTCCACGATGCCGGCCTCGCGTACCGCATCGAGAGAGGTGCCCACCGTGGCCAACTGGGCATCGGCCAACTCTTCCACCGTGAAGGGGAAGTACTGTCCCACGCCACAGGCCTCGGCCAAACCGACGAAGATCTCGTCGCAGGACTTGGTCTCGGGATGCACGCGATCGATCACCGGCGTGCGCAGCGCCACATAGTGCTTCTTGCCGCCGATGAACTCGGGCAGCTCCATGCGCTCGAGCACGGTGCACTCGGGCAGCACGTAATCGGAGGCGAGGGCCGTCTCGCTCATCTGCACGTCGATGGTCACCACGAGCTTGGCCTTGGCCAAGGCCTCGCGCCACTTCGCCGGCTGGGCATAGCCCTGCACCGCGTTGGAGTTGTAGAAGAACACGCCTTGCACGGTACCGTCGTTGCAGCCGTTCAGCACGGCCAAATTGGTGCCGGTGCCCGATAGCGCCAGAGGGAACTCGGCATCGCCCACGCGCTTGGCCGTGGGCTTGGGCACCTCGGGGAACTTCGCCGGATCCACGTCGCCGACCTTCGGCGAGGAGGTGATGAGCGCGCCGCCCTTCTGTCCCCAGCAGCCCAGAAGCGCGTTCACCGCGCACACCACGCGGGCCGTCTCGAAGGAGTTCTGGTAGGCGCACCCGAAGGCCGCGCGCCAGGAGGGCTCGATGGCGCAGGCCGGCGCCGCGGCGGCCAGGGCCTCGGCCAGCTCCACAATGGTGTCGGCCGGCACGTCGCAGACGCCCTCGGCCCACGCCGGCGTGTACTCGGCCACCTGGGCCGCGAACTCCGGGAAGCCCACGGTGAACTGCTCGACGAACTCGTGATCGTACAGATCGTTCGCCACCAGCACGTTGGCGATGCCCAGCAGAAGGGCGATGTCGGTGCCGGGCTTGATGGGCACCCAATCGGTGGCGAAGATGCCGGTGTTGTTCAGACGCGGGTCCACGATGACCACGCGAGCGCCCTTATCGGCGGCGCCGGCCAGGCTCTTCACCGAAGAGGGGCGGATGCCGTCGCCGTAGCTGCGGCCGATGAAGACCACCATCTTGGTATTCGGGAAGTCCACGGAGTAGTTCGACGCGCCCGTGGCCTCCTGGATGCCACTTTCCTTGGACAGGTTGCAGGCGGCAGCATGGGTGTACACATTGGCCGAGCCGAGCGCATTCATGAAGCGCTTGCTGTAGTACTTGCCCGAGGGACGGGGATCCTGAACGATGGCCAGGGCCTCAGGTCCTGCCTCGGCCAGAATCTCCTGCACCTTGGCCCCGATCTCAGCAAAGGCATCGTCCCAGCTGATGGGCGCGAAGCTACCGTCCTCGGCCCGCTTCATGGGCTGGGTCAAACGACCGTCGGAATAGGCCCATTGAGCCGTACCGTGACCGCGGCCGCACAGCGTTCCCTTGGAATAGGGGTGTGCCTCCATGCCCTCCACGGTCCACAGGCGCCCGTCCAGGGTGGTGGCGACCAGGCCGCACTTGCTCGAGCAGCCGTTGCACAGCGACGCCCCCTGGGTCTTCGCCCCGGCAGCCTCGGCCCGCTCGGCCTGCCATGCGGTCACCGAGCAGGTGCCCACAGCAGCCAGCGCAGCGGTGGCGGCGGTGCCCTTCAGGAAGGTCCGCCTGGTGGGATTGCAGCGCATTAAAGCCTCCTTCTCTTGCATGTCTGCATTCTCCTTGTCTCTGAAGCCCTTCGGCGTTTTACCGAAGGCTCTGGGAAAGATCGTGAATCGCCCGGGTCAGGGCCCCTGCCAGTTCGCAGCCGTGGGCCAGGGCGGCGGCCAACTCATCGTGGTGCTGCGCTCCGGGCAACGGGCGTGCCTCCAAAGCCGCCAGTCGGGCTGCCAGGGCTTCCTCGTAGGCATCGAGCCAATCGAGGTGGTCAGCCACCAGATCGCGCACCGCCTCGCCGTTGCCCGCCTCCGCGTACAGGCACGCTACTTCGGTCAGCAGGGCCACATGGTCGGGCATGGCCTCGTAGGCGGGGGGAACATCCAGCTCCAGTCCATCGTAGAGCACGCGCATGTGCTGGGCGCTGTCTCCGAGCAGCAGGTTCCGCGCAGCGCCGAACTGGGCCGGCTCGCCCCCGTCGCCGCCCGACGCAGAGGCCCACGGCTTATAGAGAGATTCCACGGGAAGGGTCGCGGCCAAGGACCCCAACGTGAGCACCTCGTTCTCAAGCCGACGGCGCACTGGCGCCGAAGGGACTGCGGGAACGGAAAGCCCTTCGATAGCCCCCGCCCGGGCCTCTTCATAGGCCGCGGGATAGTCGGCACCCCAGAGGGCGAACAGCGCCCCAAGGGCTCTCACGTAATTTGCTCGCTTCTGCATGACTGCACCTCCTCTCGATGGCGACCCATGCTAGAATCGTCGGCCTCGCTCTATATCATCAGTTTCTGATGATTTGTCTGAAAGCAAGTCGGTCATAATAGATGACACAGCAGCAAATGCCCAGTTCGATCGTGGTATGAGGAGAGGGGGGCCGATGGCAACGCTGATTGAATTCTCCCGCACGGGGGATGTCTCGTCCCCGCGCTCTTTGCGCCTGCGCTATCTCGGACTCGCCTTCTTCTGGGCGTGCAGCATGCTCACCTTCCGCAGCGCCATTTTGCTGACCGGCAGCGCCGACACACCGGAATTCAACACACTGGTCGTGGTCGTCTCGTTCCTCGCGAACATGACCACTTTGTTCAGCATCTCGGCCCTCGTGGAACGCACACCGGAAAACCTAGCGAAGTTCTCCCCGTGGCTATTCTGCGGCGCCATCATCGTCGGCATCGCCCTTATACACTTTGCGGGCACGGGCTTTAAGGACGAGGCCTTCGTAGGCGTGCTCGTGGGCGGATCGGCCCTCACCGGCGTGGGCTACGGCTACTTCTGGGGAAGCTGGGCCGACGTGCTCGGGCGCATGCACCCCTCGCGCACCGTGCTGTACGCGCCCGCAGCGTTCCTTCTCACCACCGTCCTCTTCCTCGGCATCAGCCTGGCGGCATCGCTGGCCGCCGTACCGCCGGTACTGCTCATGGCTCCCCTGCCCGTCATCTCGATGCTCTGCCTTACACGCTGTCGCACCGATAGCGCCTGCGAGCCCGAACCCCAAGCAGGGGGCAAGCGCTATCTGACCGCCCTCACGTCCCTCGTACCGCTTATCATCGCCGCCCTCGTTTTCTCCTGCCTGTTCGGGTTCATGTGGGAAACCGCCGTGCTCAGCGTGGATTCGGCCACCGATGCCCACGGCTTTCCCCTCGTACTGAACCTGATCGCGGCCCTCGGTCTGTTTATCTTCGTCATCGCCTCACGGCGCCACATTAATCTGTCCTGGACCTATCAGCTGCTCATTCCCATTTCCATCGTGCTCTTCGCCGTCGTTCCCTTCTTCTGGACCGTGCATCCGGTGATTCTGAACGCTATCATGAGCGCCATCCACGGTATCTTCGACGTCATTATTTGGTATATGGTGGCGGCTACGGCCTACGACTTCGCCGTGTCTGGCTTTGTGGTGGGCGGTCTGGTGCGCGCCCTCTCCATTCTGGCGCGACTCATCGGCATCGGCATCGGCTATTTGGTCATGCTCGTGCCCGAGGTGGCCAGCGGTGCCATCGTGGGCGTCTGCATTGCGGCCCTGTATCTCCTGGTCATGCTCTTGTGGTTCCTCTGGCACAGCGCCAAGCACCCGCCCTTCGAAGTTCCCGAGGACGATGACGACGCGGAGCCCGAGCCCCTCGCCGCTGCCGCCGTCATATACGGCTCCGTGAGCCTGCATGGCGAGACCGACAAGGGAAGCGACGCCATCGGCGCTCCCACAGCCAAGGATACCCCTTCGACCGAGAATACCGAGACTGTCATCGAGAGTCCCAAAGCCGTCACGGCAGCCATCGCGGGCGACGAGCCTCCGGCCGAAGATGCTCCCGATGAGACCGTCTTCGCTCTCATCGCCGAAGACTACGGACTGACGCGCCGGGAAGCCGAGGTGCTCCCCTACCTGGCCCGCGGCCGCTCCGCCAAGGTCATTGCCGAGGCGCTGTTCGTGTCGGAGTCCACTATCCGCACCCACACCCGCCGCATCTTCGAGAAAACGTGCATTCATTCCAAACAGGAACTTATCGACCTCGTGGACAAATACTAGGCGATCGCCATCGGGTGGCCTGGGACGCTTTTACCGGGTAAGGTGTCCCAGGTGCGTCTCGATCCCTTGCGCTATCAGGTGTCCCTTTTTCGGAACAGTGGACCATGCTCACCGGGGAAGGGAGGCCCCCTCATCCCTGCGGACTACTCCCGTTGGTGTATCTGCGTGTCGCAACGGTGACGCGGGGTTGCCATGGCCGTTTTGGCGTGTTGTGCCGTGTTAGAGTTCGCCCCAGCACAAGACAGACCCCTTCCAAAAGGAGCCATCATGACGAACTTCAACACGAATCCCTCTTCTCGCGGCAACCATGCTCGTCCCGCCGAGCTCATCGCGGACGGCGCCGCCTTCGACATCGACCGCTCGGTGGCCGCTTCCGTGGCTGAGACCGTGCCCGGCGTCCAGCCGAAGCGCAGCCGCACCTTCCTCACGGGCTTCGCCGGTGCGGCCATGGCCTGCATGCTGGCCCTCGGCATCAACGGCGCTGTCATCAACCCCGCCACCGCCGAGGCCGCAAACGAGCCCGCCCCCATCAGCCAGGCCGCCCTCACGCCCCAGAATGGCGAGACCCTCGCCGAGGCCGTGGCGGCCAAGTGCCTGCCGTCGGTGGTGTTCGTGGAGACGTATGCCAACGCGGGCGACCAGCTCCAGGCCATGGGCACCGGTTCCGGTGTCGTCATGACCCAGGACGGCTACCTCATCACCAACAACCATGTGGTGGATGGCGGCCAGGCTTTCAAGGTGACTATTGAAGGTGAGACCTACGACGCCGAACTGGTGGGCGCCGACCCGTCCTCCGATGTGGCCGTGCTGAAGGCCAAGGATGCCAACGGCCTGACCCCCATGGAGATCGGCAATTCCGACGACCTCACCGTGGGCGAGTGGGTCATGACCCTGGGCGCCCCCTTCGGCCTGGAGCAGTCCGTGGCCACGGGCATCGTGTCGGCCACGAGCCGTTCCCAGATCATGGATGCCAGCACTTCGGCCCAGGCCGGCGGATCGGGCGAGACCACCATCTACCCGAACATGATCCAAACCGACGCGGCCATCAACCCGGGCAATTCCGGCGGCGCCATGGTTGATTCCGACGGCAAGCTCATCGGCATCAACACGCTCATCACCTCCTATTCCGGCAACTACTCCGGCGTCGGCTTCGCCATTCCCGCGAACTACGCGGTGAACCTCGCCCAGCAGATCATCGCCGGCGAGACCCCGACCCATGCCCAGCTCGGCGTGAGCCTGTCCACCGTGAACGACCAGATGGCCGGTAGCTACAACCTGCCTGCCGAGAGCGGCGCCTATGTGGCCAGCGTGGCCCAAGGTTCCGGCGCCGAGGCCGCGGGCCTGCAGGAGGGCGACATCATCACGGCCCTCAACGGCGAGAAGGTGGAGGGCGCGAGCGACCTCATGCTGGCCGTGCGCGGCGAGAAGCCGGGCGACACCGTGACGCTGACCGTGAACCGCAACGGTCAGGAGCAGGAGGTGTCCGTGACCCTCGGTGACGACGCTGCCAGCCAGAAGGCCGCGGCCGAGGCCAAGAAGCAACGAGAGCAGTCGATGCCCGAGCAGGGCGACGGCTACGGCTACGGGCAGGACGGTGGCAACGGCTACGGCTACGGCGACCCCTACGGCCAGGACGGCCGCGGCCTGAACCTGGACGACCTCTTCGGCCAGCGCTAAGCCACACAGCCAACGCTCACCAACCAAAGCCGAAACGCAGAAGCGCCCTCCGCGGAGGGCGCTTCCTCATATGCTCGGCTTGCTGAAATGCGCCGAAAATGCCGTTTCTCGTAGCTTTTTTCGTCGAGAGAGTCGCAAGTCGAAGAAGCGATCTGGGAAAACATCCACATCTCTCTCGCCGGAACTACGAGAACCGTCGTTTTCCTCGCAATCCGAGCCCGCGCGTCCTGGCACCGGAACGAATCGCTGTCCCCACCCTCCCTAGGCCGCAGGGCGCGCCGTGAAATTGCCGCTGATCATGTCGAAGGAAAGGTCGCACGGTTGGCCCTCGCCCGTCACGGGAGATGCCAGCTCGTTGTTGAAGCTACCGCTCGTCTTGTCCATATCAACCGACAGGCGCGTGTCGGCAGGCAACTCCAAGACAAGAGAGCCCGAAGCCATGCTGCCCATCACTTCGGCGGGCGCGGTATCGGGCAGCGAGAAACTCACATCGCCCGATGCCTGGTCAAGACCAATTTTATTGGCAATAGCACCCTGAACGTGCACCCGACCGCTCGCCACGCTGAGGTCAGCGCGCTCGGCCGTAAGACCGGCCACATTCACCTCGCCCGACGCCACGCCCAGCTCCAACGCCTCGCAGGCAAGGCCCGTCAGGTCGTAGCGGCCCGATGCGGCCTCCAGCTCGAAGACCCCCAAGCGATCAGCCAGCGACGCGGGAAGCTGAACCGTGAGGTTCTTGTGCCCGAAGTGATTGGCCGAACAGCCGGCAAGACCCTGCCGCCCTTCCATATAATCGATGGCCAGCACATCCCCGCCCGTACCGCACACCATAACCGGGGCCGAGCCGCCTTCCACCACCTCATCCACGAGGATCTTTCCGCCCGTATCGCCGTCGGGCACCACATTCACAGACACTTCCCCGGCCAGCCAATTCAGCTCGATGAAGCTCACCTCGTCGGCGTCTACCTCGAAATGGCTCCCCTCGGTGGTGGTCTCGTAGCTGCCGCTGCGCATACCATCGGCCACGTCTTCCAGCGCCTGCTGGCCCATGCAGCTCACCACACCACCGGGCATGAACAACGGGCTGTTGAACGGAAGGCTCGTGCGCATACAGCCGCCGAAGAAGCTGCACACCAACAGGCAGAGCAACAAGATGAGCGCGACCTTCACGTAGGTATTCGTCCTAAGCCTCATCGCGCACCTCCCGGGCACTGCGCTCGCGCTCGACAAGCCAGGTCTGGTAGGCCGGGTCAGCCTCCAGCGTGCTCACAATCCAGTAATAGAACGGAATGGTGAAGAAAATGACCCAGCCCGGATGCCACCACCCGAAGCAGAATCCTATGAGCAGGTAGATGGCTGCGCACAGCACCGCATAGGGAAACGACCGCAGAGGATCGTTCGGCTTGGCCGGAGGCGGCGGAACTATGGGACTAGCCGCCATGGGAGCCGGGGGCATAGGCACGGGAGCACCCATCGGAGCCTGCGGGATGGGATAACCCGGAGCAGCAGGCGCGCCACCCGGCATGGGCGGCCGAACAGCTCCACCTACGGGAACAGCCGTCATCGGGGGAACGGGGGCGCGGGGGCCGGGCATCGCCGCTAGCGGCACGGGAGCCCCCGCCGCTCCCGGCGCCGCGGCTGCTGCGGC
>CANSQM010000045.1 GCA_947649205.1 uncultured Enterorhabdus sp. | reverse complement strand
AGCCGTTACTTTTGATGCCTGCGGCCCTTCATGAGCTTGGCGCCGAAGGCGCAGATGTCGGTGGCGCCCAGGCCGATGAGCAGCATGGAGAACCCGGCCTTTAGGATTTGTTGGGCCGTGGCGCCGGTTTCGGACCAGCCGGCAGTGCCGTTCATGCGGTAACTGTCGAAGAACTCGCTCACCTCGGCGGGAGTGTAGAAGGCCAGCATGCACAGGCCGAACACGACGATGATGCAGCCCACCACCATGCCGCAGATGAGGAACACGCGCTCGGGATCGAGGCTCGCAGACTGCTTCTTGAGGGTAGCGGCTCGAACGGCAGCCTGGGGGTCGCAGACGCCGGCGTTGCCCGGGCCGGGCTGGCACGCTGCAGCGGCCGACTGCGAGGGCGCGCTGGGGGCACCGTAGGCTGCCTGGTAGGCTGCCTGGTAGGCTGCCTGATGGTTGGCGACGGTCGCGGGGGCGCCCGGAGCGATAGGCTGGCCGGGATAGGATTGGGCGAGGTTCTCGCGCTCCATGGCGCGGCCTTCGGCGACGTAGCCGGCATCGGCGGCGGGAACGGTGGGGGCCGCGCCCTCCAGGGGAACGGGCTCGTTGGTCACGGCCGGCTCGGCAGGGTTCAGCTCCTGGGATTGCAGCACTTCGCCGAGCATCTCGCTTGTGTCTCCCGCGGAGGCGAACTCAATGTCGCCGCATACGCGGGCGGGCTCGCCGCACGATAGGCTCTCGGTCTCGAGAACGCGCCCGGCGGCCTCGTCGTCGGGAAGGGGGTGGGCCTCGGCGACGGGGTAGCTGCTGTTCTCGAGTGCTTCCTGCTCGAGCTCGCGGCCCTCGGCGGCGTAGCCGGCAGAGGTGCCAGGCGTCGGATGGGTGTTCTCAGCCATGGAAAGCTCCTCTCAGGGATGGGGACGATAGAACACCTGTCAGCATAAGGAGCGCGCCGCCCCGAAAACGGAGCGGCGCGCTAATCGTATGGCGACCGTAGGATTTCCGCCACCGTTTCGCAAAACGCTCTGGCGAAGACGGGCACGGTGGTTGTCCGGCCTTACGCTGTCGGATCGTCCTTCACGAAGGTGGATACGAAGATGCTGGCCACGCCGCACAAAAGGCCGCCGACCACCCAGGCCATCCAGAAGTAGGCCGTGTGCCACTGGGGCACGAGCAGCAGCGCCATGCCCACTATGGTGGCAATGATCATGATGATGCCGCACAGGCCGCTCGTGAGCTGGCTCTTGCGATGGCGTCGTTCCAGGCGCGCCCGGGCGCGGGCAATTTCCGCATCCGAGGCGTTCGGTATGCCCAACAGCTCGCAGATTTGCTCGTCGGTGTACAAGCCGCGCAGCTGGGCTGCGTCCGATTCGCGGAGGTACTTCCATGTGTCGCTTTCGGCCATGGCTTGCTCGCGGGCCTCGTTGTAGTTGGCGACGTACACGCGGGACAGCAGGATGGAGGCGCGCACGATGAGCCACACCGCTATCGCTATGAGGGCCATCATGAAGCCGCTCGCGATACCCTCGACGAAGTCCCCGCTCCCATCGGTGAGGCTCGCTCCCACGATGCCGACGAAGATGAGGAAGATGCCGGCGACGAGGTTGATCACAAAGGAGCGCTGGGTGGCGCGGCGGTCGTCGGCGGTGTAGAAGTCCTGGACGTAGGGGTGGCTGCGCTGAAACTCTGCATGCTGGAACGAGGCCGTGAGGATGAGGGCGGTGCCGACGCCGATGCCGACGAATAGCGGAATGAGCGTAAGGGCCTCCAGGTTCGGATTGAAGCGCTCGGCGGCGGTGCCCACGAAGATAAGCAGCGACACGCCCAGGAGAATGGAGAAGACCCCGGCGGCGATCTTCGTGGCGAAAGCGCGCATATGCTCGTCGTAGCCGCATACGTCCAGGGGTGGGCCGCCGGCGTTCTCGCGCATGGCGGCAGCGGCGGCCTGGGCCCGCGGGGTGGGGGAGGTGGCAGTCAGGTCGCCCGTCACCAGCTCGTCCAAGGTGCAGTCGAATATCTGGCACAGCTTCAACAGCTTGTCCATCTCGGGGTAGGCGCGCTCGGCCTCCCATTTGGTGACGGATTGGCGGCTCACGCCCACCATCATGGCCAGCTGCTCTTGGGTCATGGCGTGGGTGGCGCGCAGATACTGCAGGTTGTCTCGGAAACTCATAGCGGGTCCTCTCGGGGTGGATATGCGATCGGTCAGGCGGTGTCGACGCATTCCACTCTACGGTAGCCGGCGAGCCGAATCCACCAACTTGCGGCATCATTTTCAAGCGCCCTGCGGTTGCCAACCCCAGGTCAGAACGATGATCGAGCGGCGACGGGAGGGGGAGGGGCCCGTTCGCGGACGTCTGAGCGCCCCCTGGAGAACGCGATGGTCAGGCAATAGCTTCCACGTCAGCATCAATGATTTCGGGATAGTACCGAGATGCGTGCGTCATCTTCGCTATTGCCATGATCGCGTTCGGAAGGGGGTCAGCGCGAAGTCGGCTGCGAACGGGCCCCTCCCCCTCCCGGTGCGGACGGCTACCAGCTCAAGAGCTCGTAGCCGTCCTCGGTGACGACGATCTGCACTTCCCACTGGGCCGTAAGCGACCTATCGGCTGTGCGCACGGTCCAGCCATTGGGGTCGGTCATGTCGATCTCCTGGGCGCCGGCGTTGATCATGGGCTCGATGGTGAACATCATGCCCGGCACCATGATGGGGCCTTCTCCCGGCTCGGTGACGAAGCTGACGAAGGGATCCTCGTGGAATTCCAGGCCGATGCCGTGGCCGCCGAACTCGCGCACCACCGTGTAGCCGTGGGCCTTCGCGTACTCGTTCACCGCGGCGCCCACATCGCCCAAATGCCCCCAGGGCTTCACGGCTTTCAAGCCTTCCTCCACGGCTTCCTTGGTCACGCGCACCAGGTCGGCGGCTTCGGGCGATACCTCGCCGATGCAGAACATGCGGGAGGAATCGGAGAAGTAGCCGTCCAGGATGGTGGAGCAGTCCACGTTCACGATGTCGCCCTCGGCGAGCACCTCGTCGGCGCTTGGAATGCCGTGGCACACCACTTCGTTGATGGAGGTGCACACGCTTTTCGGGAAGCCCTCGTAGTTGAGCGGCGCGGGGATGGCGCCGTGCTCGACGGTGTAGTCGTGCACCCACGTATCGATCTGCTCGGTGGTCACGCCGGGCCCGATGCGCTCGGCCACGTAATCGAGTACGCCCACGTTCACAGCAGCCGAGCGCTTCACGCCCTCGATGTCGGCGGCGGTCTTCAGCAGATCGCGGCTCGGCACGTCCTCGCCGGCCTCGAAGAGCCCTTCCAGGCGCTCGTCGAAATCGAGGTGGCACTTCTTGTACTTCTTGCCGCTGCCGCACCAGCACTCGTCGTTGCGGCCGGGGTTCGTGAGTCCGTCGTACATGACGCATCTCCTTGCATGTTCGCTGAGGAAAACTGTTCAGCGCCCATGGTACTACAAGTTTTCCTCGCGCCGTTGCCGCGGAGCGTGCGCCGCGCTAGCGGGCCGTCTCGGCGTTCGAGATGTCAAGAGCGCGGTAGAGCCGATCGGGCACGAGGCTGACCAGGTCGTCGGTCCAGCGGGCCAGATCAGTGGGCTCGTCGGAGCGGGACCAGTCGTTCAGCACCTCGCATTCCAGCTTCGAGAACACCTCCACGATGAAGCGCAGGTTATCGGTCACGGGTACGTGCCGGTAGTTCTCCAGGGTGTCTAGCAGCACCGTCTTACGGTTCTCGGGCATGATGGTCTGGCCGAAAGGGGTGTTGATGGAGTACTGAATGGACTCGCGGAAGAAGTCGCGCTCCTGGGCGATGAGACGGATGTGATGGTAGTAGCCGGTCTGCCAATCGATAGTGCGGCCGATCTCGTTGAGGTAGAACTGGCGGCAGAAGATGGAGTACCACCAGGGAATGTCGTACTTGCTCTCGAAATGGCGGTAGAACGTCTGACGCGAGATGCCCGCATTGCGGCAGATTTCGGCGACGGTGATCTGGTCGAGAGATTTGTCCACGGCGTGCAGAATTCTCATCTTGGTGCTCAATTCCGGTGAACTGAAAATATTCTCGCCTAAGGTGAGGTCAGTGATCATGGGAATGCCGCCTTCTGCTCGGTTCGAGTACGCATATGTGGTCGGTCATGTTCTCCTCAAAAGCATAGTACCTGATCGATGTAGCTTTGTTGGCGACATGTCAACCAATGTATCAAGGGATGAACGACAGAAGTTCCCCCTTGTTCCAATTTTGTTACATTCTGCCCCTTTTGTCCTGCGATTCAAACAAAATCCCTCTGACATTCTGTTACGGGGAACAGGTTTAGAAACACGACCTTTGCGCTGGGCGCAAGGCGTCCCCCACAATCGAATGCACAGGAGGAGGTGCTCTTGTCCAGTGCCTTCAGGATCGGATAGGAAAGAGGGTTCCTATGAACGAACGGGCAAAGTACAAGCTCATCGGATTTATCATGATGTTCGCCTCGTCATCGCTGATGGGCGGCATCGGAGCGTTCACGCGCTTCATCGACGCGCCGGGCGACTTCGTGTCGTTCTGGCGCAACTTCGCGGGCCTTATCGCGCTTACGATCATCTTCTTGTTCATCGGTGGGTTCAAGAAGGTGAAGGCCACGCGCTTCTCGGGCACGATGCTGCTCTCCGGCATCTTCCTGGGCCTGCTGTCGGGCCTGTACTGCCTGTCCACCCAGTACACGACGCTCGCGAACGCGTCGTTCCTCATCTATACCGGTCCTATCTACTCCACGATACTCGCCGCCATCTTCTTGAAGGAGAAGATCGACTGGCGCGGCATTCTCTGCATCGTGGCCGTGGTGATCGGCATGCTGTTCATCGTCGGCATCGTGACGCCCGAGGGCCTCACGCTCGATCTCGATCCCACCTACACCTTCGGTAATGCCATTGCCTTCGCCTCTGGCGTGGCCTACGGCCTGTACCTGTTCTTCTCCCGCTATCGCGAGGACTGCGATTCCAACGTGCGTTCCTGGTGGAACTTCCTGTTCGCCTCTCTGGCCATTCTCGTGCTGCTGCTGTGGCATAACTTCTGCCTGCAGCCGCTGTCCTACACCGAGAAGGTCAACGGTGTGACCCAGATCGACGCGGCCGGCCAGATCATCACCCATCCTTGGAACTTGTTCACCATGCCGCTCGATTCCTGGCTGTGGCTCATCGCCGCTGCCCTTATCACCGGCTTCGGCGCGTTCTACCTGCTCACTCATGCCACCAAGCGCCTGAAGGCCGGCGAGTTGGCCGCCATCTCCTACCAGGAGACCATCATGGCCTCGCTTTTGGGCCTGTGCCTGTTCGGCGAGACCATGACCACCTTCCAGCTCATCGGCGGCGCTCTTATCATTATCGGCGGCGTGGCCCAGATCGTCTTCGCCACCAGCGCGGCGAACAAGGAAGTGGACGATGCCGCCGTGGACGGCGAGGTGGCGCTTGCGGCCCAGGTGGGCGCGGGCGGCGCCGGCTTCATCGACGCCACCCCCGACGGCATGGATCCGAAGTTGGCCGCCATCGCCGATGGCGCCCAGGAGGCCGCCGACACCTATGAGAAGGAGCATCCGGAGGCCGATCGCTAGGCGACCGCTCCGCCAGGGCGGAGGCCGGGAGAGGGATTGCAGGCCCGGCCCTCCGCTCGCTCTACAGTCCATCGGGCCCGTGGGAGGGCGGGCCCCTGCTTTCAAGGAGGTACCATGAAGAAATCCGTGTTTATGGAAGAGATGGACGCGTTCACCTATCGCGACAAACTCGCCGGTGATGCCGTGGTGTTCATCCCCGTGGGCGCTCTCGAGCAGCACGGCAGCCACATGGCCATGTGCGTCGACGCGGCGTTGACGCGCGATATGGCCGGCGCCACCGCCGAGGCCCTGGCCGCCGACACGAACGGTGCCCTCCAGGGCATCGTGTGCTCGGCCATCAACTTCGGCTACCGCTCCCAGCAGCGCTCGGGCGGCGGTTTCCACCTTTCCGGCACGACCTCCCTTTCTGGTACGACCATCATCTCGCTGGCCCGTGACATCTGCTACAGCCTCATCGAGGATGGCGCCCGCAAGATCGTGTTCATGAACGGCCACTACGAGAACTACCAGTTCATCTTCGAGGGAGCCGAACTCGCGCTGGAGAAGGCATCGGCCGAGGGCATTAAGGACGTGAAGATACAGCTGCTGTCCTACTGGGACTTCGTGGACGAGGCCACCATCGAGGCGCTGTACCCCGACGGGTTCACCGGCTGGGATTTGGAGCACGCCGGCGTTATGGAAACTTCGCTTATGCTGCTGTTCCACCCCGACCTGGTGGATATGGATCGCATCGACGACGACCTGTACACCGGACTTCCTGCCGAGCTGCCCAATTACGATGTGCTGCCCATTGTGGCCGACTACACGCCGCCCTCGGGTTGCCTGTCGCACCCCGGCGCTTCTACGCGCGAGAAGGGCGAGATCCTGCGCGATGTGGCTGTGCGCAACATGGTGGCTGCTATCGAGAACGAGTTTGCCGGAACAGGTGATTTCCATGAGAACTAGCGATGGCCCGGCTTCGGGCAGCATGTCCGCAGGGGCCGACCAGCCCCATGGCGACCTGAAGCGCGTCGCCGCCTCTTCGTTCCTCGGTAACTTCATCGAGTGGTTCGACTACGCCACCTACACCTACTTCGCCATTACCATCGGCATCGTGTTCTTCCCCGAATCCGAGGTGAACTCTACGCTTCTGGCCTTCGCCATCTTCGCCCTGGCCTTCATCTTCCGTCCCCTGGGCGCGATGTTCTGGGGCAATATGGGCGACAAGAAGGGCCGCAAGCAGTCGCTCGCCATTTCCGTTTTGCTGATGTCCGGCGCTGCCTTCCTCATCGGGTGCTTGCCGTCGTATCAGGCCATCGGCATTGCCTCGCCTATCCTGCTGCTCGTGCTGCGCAGCGTCCAGGGCTTCTCGGTGGCTGGCGAGTACTCCGGCGCCGCTGTGTTCTTGGCGGAGTACGCTCCGCCTGAGAAGCGTGGCCGCTACTGCTCGCTTGTGCCGGCCTCGACGGCCACGGGCCTGCTCGCGGGTTCCACGATGGCCCTCGTGCTGAAGATGGCGCTGCCCGAGGCCGCCATCATCGAGTGGGGCTGGCGCATTCCGTTTTTGCTGGCCGGCCCGCTCGGCTTCATCGCCCACTACATCCGCACCAAGCTGGAGGATTCCCCGGCGTTCAAGGAGATGGAGAAGGAGAACAAGGAGGCGGCTCATCCTACGCACCTCGTGTTCAAGAGGTACCGCAAGCGCCTGCTGTCTTCCATTGCCGCCACCATGGTGAATGCCGTGGGCTTCTACCTGGTGCTGACCTATCTGCCTACCTATTTGACGAGCTACACCGCGATGGAGGCCTCCCAGGCCCAGCTCGCCACCGATATTGCGCTTGTGGCCTATCTGTTCATCATCTTCGGCGCGGGCACCTTGTCCGACAAGGTGGGGCGTCGGCGCATGCTGCTCATTGCGTGCGGGGCGTTCATCGTGCTGTCCATCCCGTGCTTCCTCATGTTGGGCACGGCCGCCTTGCCCGTTGTCATCGTCGCCGAGCTCATCATGTGCGTGACGCTGTCGCTTAACGATGCCAATATCGCCTGCTACCAGGCCGAGATGTTCCCCACTGAAGTGCGCTACACGGGCGCTGCTTTGGGATCGAACCTGGCCTACGTGGTCTTTGGCGGCACGGCGTCGTTTGTGGCCACGGCGCTTATCGATGCGACCGGCAACGGGCTTATGCCGGCCTTCTATATGATGGCCATCAGCGCAGTAGCTGGAATTATCTTGTACTTCACGGCCCATGATTATAATGGGGTACCCCTGGATGAAATCGAGTAGTTGGTTGGTTGATGCTGGCCCTGTGCCCTCTTTTGGGGTCAGCTCCCTCTGAGGTGCCGACTCTCGGCGCTCTCCAGGCGGCGCGCGTCCTCGGTTTTCTGGCGTTTACCGAGGCGCGCTTCGGGACCCTGCGGCCTGCCCTGGCTGCGGGGTCCTTTTGCGTGAAGGCGTGCTTCGGCTCTTGGTTGTGGGAGGTTTCAGGATCGACTGCGGTTCATTGGCGCATCTTCCATTTCATTCTGCGCGGCCCAGTGTTACCCTAGGGGCGTTGCCTCGGATGCGGAAGAAGGGAAGGGATGCGCGGTGGCGGCGGTGAGCCCGGGAGTGTACAAGAAGGTGCTGGCGGTGCGACAGGCCTATTCCTTCGATATCGCGTGTCTGCTTATGCGTTTCTTCGGATCCATGCTGAACATCGGCGTGGTCACCATGATCACGCTGTCGGGCTACTCGTTTCTTACGGCCGGCCTCTCCTCGTCGCTTATCGCGCTGTCCATTTTCGTGGTGACGCCGCGGGTGTCCAAACGCATCGACGAGCGCGGCCAGTCGGCCGTGGTGCCCAAGGCCGCCGCCGTGTCCCTGGCTGGCTTGGTCATTCTTGTGGCGAACGTGGCGCTTCATGGTCCGGCGTGGCCCCTGTTTGTCGGCGCACTGCTCGTTGGGTTCTATCCGAGTCCTCAGGCTATGGCTCGTGCGCGGTGGACCTACCTCATCCGCTCGGGACGTCTGGGCGAGGCGGCACCCGATCTGCGCACGATGTTCTCCTACGAGAGCGTGCTCGACGATGCGGCGTTTATCTTCAGCCCATCTATTTCCATCGCTCTGGCAGCGGCCATCTCGCCGGTGGCCGGCATGGTGACCGGCGGCGTTGCCTTTGCCGTGGGCGTGGTGCTGCTGTGCGCCTCCCGCTCCACCGAGCCGGTGCCGGGTTGGGGCGACGGAGGCGCCGGTGCGGCGAGCGCGGCGGCCGAAGTGGAGGGCGAGCCGGCGGTGGTTGCGGAGCAGCCCCCTCGCAAGAGCTTGCTCGCCACGTCAGCGGCGGTACGGGTGCTGTTCGTTACCTACGCCTTCGCCGGCTCCTTTTTGGGCCTGTTCGACACAGCCACCGTGTCGCTGTCGGAAGATCTGCATAGCCCCGATTTCGCGGGCGCCGTGCTCATGGCCTCGGGGGCGGTGTCTATGACCATGGGCTTTCTCTTCGGCATGGTGTGCTTGCGGGCGCCCTTGCCCAAACAGTTCGTGGTGGCCGCCTGCGCGGTGGGGCTGTCCTTCGGCACAATGTTTCTCATCGACTCGGCGCCTACGCTCATGCTCGTGGCGCTTTTGGGGGCGGCCACCTACGCGCCGCTGCTCATCGTGGCCAACAGCGTGTGCGAGCGAGCCGTGCCCGATGCGCGCCTCACCGAGGCTATTACTTGGCTGAATGCCGGCTACACCTGCGGGGCCGCCTTCGGGCCCACCGTGGCCGGCGCCATCATCGACACCTTCGGCACCATGGCCTCGTTCAAGGTGGGCACGGTGCTCTGCCTCGGCATGCCCGTTACGGCTATTCTGTGCTACCGCATCGTGAAGCGCAATGTCCTGCCTGCCTACACCGTCGTGGAAGAGCGCGGGGCGGGGAAGTAGAACGGCCGGCTGTTGGGGTTCTGCGCTTTGCGCGGCGGAGCGGTTTCGCCGTCCGGCTGCCCGTCTGGCCGTCTGACCGCCCGACCGTTCTACTGTCCGGCTGTCCGAACGCCTGACTGTCCGACCTCCTGGCCGCCTGACCTCCTGGCCGCCCGGCGGTGTTGGGTCTTGCGGGGCTGCGTGCGTCCCTTTGCAGAAAAAATGACGGTTTTCCTACTGATTGCATGTCAGTAAGCCCTACCTGTCACAATGGGCTTGTGGGTTTCTCAGCCGTCTGGCGACAGGACGCGCGCAAGGCGTTTTCGCGCGAGACGAGCTGATGAACGGTGATGAGGTCGGGGCGCGTGCCCCTAAGAGAAAGGATCGCCATGGATCAGATGAACTATCAACCGCAGGCGCCGGTACCCCCTGCCGCCCCGCCGCCCGCATCGCAGCCGGTGTATGCCAAGGGATGTCTCAGCGCCGCCTGGGAGGACATCAAGATGACGCCGGGCTACGTCGGCAAACTGGTGGTGCTCGGCCTTATCATGTGCGTGCCTATCCTGAACTTCGTGGTTGCGGGCTATCTGCTGCACTGGGCGCGCGAGGTGCCCTTCGGCGGCCGTACACCCATGCCGCCGAAGTATGTGACGGGCAAGAACTTCGAATACGGCTTCTATGCCTTCGTTATCAGTCTGGTGGTGGGTATTGTCGTCAGCGTGGCAGGAATGATCCTGGGCTTTATCCCGCTGCTCGGTGCCCTTGTCTCGTTGGCGCTGAGCCTGGCCGGTGCAGTGGCGGCGAGCCTCATGCAGATGCGCATGATCATGGGCTACACCATCGGCGACGGGTTCGCCGTGAAGGACCTGTGGGCGGTGGCTCAGCGCAACTGGGGCCAGCTGCTGTTGGTGACCCTCGTGCCCGGTGTAGTGGTCGGCTTCATCGTGGCGGTGGTGTCGATGGTGGTCTTGCTCTTCGCTATGCTGCTGGCCATGGGCGCTGCGATGCCGATGGCCGTTTCCGCCTCGGCGGTGTCCGATCCCTCCTTTGGCGAGGTAATGGGTCTGCTTGGTGTTATTGCGGGACCGACCCTGTTCGCAGCGCTCATCGTGTACGTGCTCGCCTGCTTTGCGGAGGCGCTGGCCTCGACCCTCACGATGCGCGGCCTCGGCCATTGGGTGGCCCGCTACGCCCCCGAGTGGACGGCGCTTGTAGCGCCGGTGCCGCCGACGTATCCCACTACGCCCGCTGATCCGCAGAATCCGGGCGTGCCCCAGTAGTGTTCCATGGCGGGATCGAACCGCCGACTTTTTCGCTTCCAGGGTTGGGGCGGGCTGGCGTGAAGGCCTTCCGACAGGTTTTCAGTGGGATCAGCCAGTTTTCGGCAGACGACCTGCGCAGATCGCGGCCCGCTTCGCATTGATGCATAAAATGGGTCGATTTGTGCGGGTTGTCTGCATGGTTTGCCCTGATTTGTACAGATTCTCGACTGTAGAACGGTTGAAAACTGCACAAATCACGTCTTTAGGTGCATCGATGCGAGATGGAGTTCGATTCGCGCGGTGTAGGTGCATCGATGCGAGATGGGGCTCGATTCGCGCGGCTTCGATACAAGTTGGGCCCCGATCTGCCAGTTCCGATGCAGGTCGGGGCCCAACTTTACGCAAGGGCGTGCTTAGTCGTTCAAGCCGATCTCCAGCGTCTTGATGCCGAAGGGGCACCAGCTCGTGCCGAAGGATTCCTCCATGGGGCCGCTGATGTACTTGATCTGGCGTCCGATGAGGCTCTTGCCGTTGTCGTCGAGGCCCGATACTGCCACGGCAAGCGTGGTAAGACGGAAGTCCGTGCCGTTCAGCTTCAGCTCCACCGGCTGGCGCAGCTTCAGCACGAGCTGCACGTTGCCATCGGCATTGTCGGTGGCATTCTTGTTGCTGTATTTGTTGCCCTTGGCGAGACTGGCGGCCTTCTCCACCTTCTGGATGGTGCCGATGGCCGGTGCCGAGCTCGCCTTCTTGTCGCCAAGGGTGACGGTGTCGCCGTACTTTACCGTGCCCAGCTTGATGGGATCGTTGGCGGAGGCTTCCACGGCGGCTTGGGCCCGGGCCTGGGCTTCGGCTGCTGCGGCATCGGGGATCTCGTCGCGCTGGTAGTCGATCTCGCCGGCGTCGGCCACGGAGACGACCCAGCCAGCCTCGGGCGACCAGGCCACGGCCAGCACCACATCGCAGGTGCGCAGCTCGTTGACGGTCGTGCCGTCCTCCTTCTTCTCCTCGATGGTCTTGGACAGGCTCACGGTAATGGGGCCGCCGTCGATGGTCAGCTCGGAGGTGGTCTTCACGATGGTGGCCTCGGCGATGGCCTCGCCGTAGGTGGCATCGTGGGCCATGAGGTGGTCGTCCAGGTCGGCGAGAATGTCGCTTGCGTTCGCGGAGGCCAGCGGCGTGGCAGTCGGCTCGCCTTGGGTCAGATCGCCGGGAACCCATGTCTCACCTTCGACGGAGTAGTCGAAAGGCAGCGTGACGGGCACCGTGATCTCGATGCCCTTGTTCTTGAATGTGGCCGTGGCGGTGGCGGTGCACTGGACGACCTGGTTGCTGGAGGCCCCCAGGTTCACCGGCTCGTTCACGACGATGTCGCTGAACTTGGGGCCGATGAGGGCGTCCTGCGGCACGTAGGCGTACTTGGAGATGTCCGGCGGGTCCATGGTCACCTCGTCGAAGGCGGCCAGCACGCGGGCGTCGGAGAGGGGCACGCGCTGCACGTCGCCCTCCTCGGTGCTGACGCGATGGCTGAAGGTGCCGTTCGTGAACAGGAATGCGGCCACGCCTGCGCACACGAGCGCGCAGATGAGAAGCCCGATGACGATGGCCAGGCCGTGGCCGTGCTTGACGTTTTGGGCCTGCGCCTCGCCGACGGTGCCGTAGGCCTCCTCAGCGCTTTGGGCGGCCGGGTTCTGCTCGGCACTTTGGATGAAGGCGGCAGCCGCTTCGCGGGCGGCGTTCGAAGGCGCGGCAGACGGCCCCTTCTGCGGATCTATATCGGTCATAACTCCTCCTGAACCTTGGAAGGGCGCGAGGAACCGCGGCCCTTAAGGGTGCATTGTACTCGACAAGGGTGCTCTTGGGCTAGAGCTCGGGCCCATCTTGCGGCGGACTTTTCCGCAGATTGTTGGCAATAACGGCGCAGATGACCATGAGCAGTCCGTTGAAGACGAGGGAGGTGGGCACTCCGGCGCCGGTGGCGTAGCACAGCCCCAGGCCGAGTACGGTGGCCACGAGTCCGGCCAATGCCGTGGTGTACAGGGCTCCAGCCCGGCGCTGGTTGCAGGAGGCAGCCACGCCCAGCACGCCGGCGGCGATGGTGACGCCCTCGGCCGCGATGGCCGCAATGCCGAAGACGGCCGAGCCAAGCGGTAGGGAGACCTCTGCGGCCCCTCCGTCGGCGAAGGCCTGGTAGACGATGGCGATGCCGGCGACGCACCCGATGACGCCGCAGAGGCCGAGGAGGTAGGAGAAGGCGCGGAGATAGCGCATGCCGATGGGGGTCTGCCCTGATGTCACCGCGGCTCCTTTCGTCGGACGGAGGCCCCGTGATGCCCCGTGCGGCGCTGCGGTTTCAACTTGGTGGCAGCTTGCGGGCATGTTGTGGGCTTGGGGCCTGAAGATGGAGGTCATGATACCATAGTGCCATGGATTCGACGCTTCTCCAACAAACCCCCTTGCAGCCCGATCCCGGCATTGGTAGCGGGAGCGGTAGCGAGCGCACGCCTTGGGGCCTCAAGGTGTTCGGCGTGCTGCTCATGGTAGGCGGTGTTTTGCTCATCCCGCAGGCGGTCGGCGTCGTCGTAGCGATGGTGGAGCTGTTCGCCGGTGGAACCTACGGCGACGACTCGGTGTTGACGGTCATCCTCTCGCTCGTGCTGGCTGCAGCTGTGTGCTTCGCCATTGTAGCAGGGGTGGTGCTCGGCGTGCGCCTTGTGCGCGGCCGGCGTCGACGGGCGCGGCTCATCGCCGAGTCCATGGCCATCGCACTTGCCTTGGCCTTTGCGGGCGACCTTATGCTCTACGGGGTGAATGAGGGCTTGTGGCTCTTAGGCGCGGCGGCCCTCATCTTGGTGGCGGCCCATGTCGCTGTGGACCCGTCGCTGTCCGACGAGCGCGAGCTGCAGCGTCGGCTGCGTCTCATGGAGACCCGCGATGAGCTGGAGGAGGGAACCCTCGGCCTGGACAAGTCGGGCGCGGGCTTCATCGAGCTCGACTTCTTCAACCTGTTCTGGATCTTCGTCATCGCCAGTGTGGCCGGGGTGGTGATCGAGTCCATTTACCACGTGCTCGTGGTGGACTTCGGCCACTACGAGGATCGCGCCGGGCTTCTGTGGGGCCCCTTCTCGCCCATCTACGGCTTCGGGGCGCTGCTTATGACGCTTGCGCTCAATCGGTTCCACAACGCTCCCGTTCCCGTGGTGTTTCTGGTGAGCGCCCTTATCGGAGGGGCCTTCGAGTACTTCGTCAGCTGGTTCATGGAATATGCCTTCGGCGCGGTGGCCTGGGATTACACCGGCACCTTCCTCAATATCAACGGGCGCACCAACTTCATGTTCATGTGCATGTGGGGCGCACTCGGGGTGGTGTGGGTGAAGTTGGCCCTGCCGGCTCTGCTGCATACGGTGAATCTCATTCCCTGGCGCTGGCGCTACTCCATCACGGCGGTGTGCGCCGCGCTCATGATCTTCAACGGGGTGATGACCCTGGTGGCACTCGACTGCTGGTATTCCCGCCTGGCGGGTGCGGCGCCCGATAACGCGCTCGAGCAGTTCTGCGCCGAGCATTTCGACAACCAATGGATGGAGCACCGCTTCGAGTCGATGAGCATCGACCCGGGTGCGGCCCACCGGTCCTCCTAGGAGCGCACGACCATGGTAGACGACCCGTACAAGGTGCTGGGGGTTGCGCGCGACGCCTCGGCCGACGAGATAAAGAAGGCCTACCGCAAGAAGGCCCGCGAGAACCATCCCGACCTGAACCCCGATGATCCGCAGGCAGAGGAGCGCCTGAAGAAGATCAACGAGGCCTACGACCGCATCACGAACCCTGAGAAGTACGCGCGGGAAGACGCCCGGCGCCGCTACAGTGCGCCCTACAACCCCGGCTATGGCTGGGGCGGCCCGGGAGGCGCGGGCGGCAACCCCTTCGCCGGCGGCGCGGGCGGTGCGGGCACGGGGCCGGGCGGCTACCAGTACCAGTGGGTGGAGGTGGATTGGGACGATATCTTCAACAGCTGGGCCCGGGCGAGCTCCATCCCACGGC
>CANSQM010000044.1 GCA_947649205.1 uncultured Enterorhabdus sp. | reverse complement strand
GCCGAGGTGGCCGAGCTCATCGCCCGCGGCCATACCGTGGCCCACATCGCCGAGCCGCTCTTCGTGTCCGAGAACACCGTGCGCACCCATTCCAAGCACATCTACGTGAAGCTGGACATCCACAAGCGCCAGGAGCTCATCGCCCTCGTCGAGAGCTTCGAGCCCGAGGGACGCTAGCCGACCTTCCGCTGGCTTGCCCCCACAGAGAATCGTGCCTCGAAAAACCGGTGCCCCGACGGAGGGTCGGGGCACCGTTGGGAGGGCTTGCTTGGTGCGGGCGTGCCGGCGGGGCAGCCTTAGGCTTTCTCGGCGGCTGCGGCGACGGCGATGTCGTCGGGCTCTTCGGTCAGGGCCGCGTCCACGGTGATGACGAAGTTGGGCTTGGTGCCGGAGTTCTCGTCGGACACGATGTCGGCTGCGTGGGCGCTCTGCAGTGCGTCCATCTCGTCGAGGGCCAGGTTCGCACCGGGGCAGGCGGCCACGCAGGCGGGCAGCTCGCCGCGCTGGCGGCGGTCGTAGCAGCCGTCGCACTTGAAGGTGGTACTCGTCGCCTCATCATAGCTGGGAGCGCCATAGGGGCAGGCCGAGATGCAGGTCTTGCAGCCGATGCACACGGTGTGATCCTGCATGACCGTGCCGTCTTCCAGCTTGCTGTAGGCGCCCACGGGGCAGTTCTCCACGCAGGCCGGCTCCTCGCAGTGGTTGCAGGCCATGGAGAGGAAGGCGAAGGCCGCCGGGTCGTCCTGGCGAATCTCGGTCACGGTGCGCAGCAGCACGCCGGGGCCCAGCTGCTTCTCGCTCTTGCAGGCGATGGAGCAGGTCTTGCAGCCGTAGCAGTTCTTGTTGTTCATCCAAAATCCGATGGCCATGGCTTTACGCCTCCTTCTTCACGTCGACGAGGGTCTGGTTGCAGCAGTGGGTGCCGCCGAGGGTCTTCCACTTGTCGTTGGTCACGTAGCTGGACGAGCCGCCCTGCTGCTCCCACCAACCGTTCTGCAGGCCGATCACGCCGGGCTTCAGCAGCTTGTTCACCCGCGCGATGCCCCGGTGCTCGCCGCGATCGTTGAACACCACCACGGCGTCCCCGTCGGCAATGCCGCGGGCAGCCGCGTCGTCGGCGTGCATGAGGATGTGCGGCTCGGTGTCGCAGATCTCGTCCATCCACGGCAGGGCATGGAAGGTGGAGTGCACGCCGCGATAGGTCTTCTGCTGCACGGCGAACAACGGGTACTTGCCCGCCAGCTCGTTGTCGTTGCGAGCGTCCTCCTCGGAGCGGGCGTAGGTGACGATGGGATCGAAGCCCTCTTCCTTCCACGCGGCCACCCAGAACTCGGCCTTCTTGGAGGGGGTGAGGAACTCGCCGTCCTTATAGGGGATGTAGTCGGGGCCCACCACGTCGATGGCCTTCTTCTCCTTCAGCTCCTCCAGGGTGACGCCCGTCGGCTCGATGACGTTGCTGATGAGGGTGTCCATGGGCACGTCGAAGGCGTCGCCGAAGCCGTAGCGCTTCGCGAGCTCGGTGAAGATCTCCAGGTCGGACTTGCACTGGCCGGGGCCGTCCACGGCCTTCTCCACCAGCTGCACCCAGTGGGAGCGGGCATTGGCCAGCACGCCCTCCATCTCGAACATGCCGGTGCAGGGCAGCACCAGGTCGGAGTAGAGGGCCGTCGAGGTGAGGTAGTGCTCCACGGTGACCACGAAGGGGATGGCCTCCAGGGCCGCCTTCACCATATTGGTGTTGGGCCACTGGGTCATGGGGCTGCCGGTCATGGACCACAGCACGTTCACCTTCAGCGGATCCTGGGCCAGCACCGCCTCGCCGAACTTGAAGCGGGGAATGGCGGGGACCTTGTGGTCAAGCTCGGGCACGGGAATGGGGGCGCCGGTCTTCACCTCGTTCATGCCGCCGGCGTCGGACACGCCGTCGCCGATGTGCCCCACCTGGCCGCAGAAGGCCGCCAGGTACGCGCCGATGGCCGTGGCGTAGGTGCCGTTCTCGGTGCGCATGAACCCGCCCATGTTCTGCACGATCATGGCGTGCTCGGCGGCCGCGTACTCGCGGGCGATGCGCTGGATGTCGGCCGCGGGCACGCCGCACTCCGTCTCGGCCGCCTCGGCGGTCCAGGGCGCGGCGTTGGCGTAGATGAGCTCGAACTCGGTGCTGTACTGCTCGGCCTGGGGCGTGCCCTCCAGGGTGAGGGCGGCCGTGATGTTGGGGGCGTCGTGGCGCACCACGGTGCCGGTGGCCGCATCAAGCACCATGAACGAGGCCGGATCGTCTTCCGCTTCAAGCACCGGCGTGCCCGTGGCCTTGTCCACGAGGCAGGGAGCGCAGGTGTGGGCCAGCAGGAACTCCTCATCGTAGAGCTTCTCGTCCACGATGGTCTTCAGCATGGCCAGCCCCAGGGCCGCGTCCGTCCCGGGCCACGGGGCGATCCAGTCGGTGGCCTTGGCGGCCGATTCGGTGTAGATGGGGTCGATGACCACGAGCTTGCCGCCGTTCTCCACCACCTTCTCGAAGCGCTGGAAGTAGCCCTGCTTGGAAATGGCCGGATTGTTGCCCCAGATCACGCAGTAGGTGGAGTTCTCGATCTGATTGCGGCAATCGAGGAAGCGCTGGCCGTAGATGGGCACGATGGACGCCGTGGTGCCCGCACAGCAGAGGCTGCCCACCGTGGTGGAGGCGCCGCCGAGATGGGCGAAGAAGGCGTTGGCCACCGGGCCGTGCATGGCCCCGAAGTTGCCGGAGCCGGTCACGTAGCAGATGGATTCCACGCCGTCGGCGGCGATGGCCTCGTCGAACTTCTGCTGGATAAGGTCAAAGGCCTCGTCCCAGGTGATCTCCTTGAACTTCCCCGAGCCCTTGTCGCCGTCGCGCAGCAGCGGCACCGTCAGGCGCTCCGGGTCGTTGGTCATGTAGGCGCGGGCGATGCCGCGGGCGCAGGCGGCGCAGTCGTTCAGCTCGGAGGACTCCACCTTCACCAGCTTGCCATCCACCACATAGCCCTTGAGGTTGTGGTGCTGGCACTCCGGCGGGCAGGTGGAATAGAAGATCTCCGCGCCCTCGTAGGGATCCTCGCCCGTCGCGGGCAGCCCCTCCTCGTCGGCGGGCGCGTCGTCGGTGGCCGCCGGGGCGCACCCGGCCAGGCCCGCAGCGGCGGCCGTGGCGGCTGCGGCCCCCACGAAGGCGCGACGGGTGAGCGTGGCGTCTGCGGCGCGTTCGCTGTTCTTCGTCATAGAACTCTCCTCCCTCAGATAGGATTTCCTCGCGGCGCTGTGCCGACAGCCCCTTCGCCGTCCGTCGCACCGATTGCGGTGCACGTCGCGGAAGGGCGCCGTCTGCGGGAATGCGGCCCTCCTCGACCGAGACCCCAGCGCACAGGCCCATTGTGCCGCTGCCGGGGGCCGGCCGCAATGGTCGGGAAGGGAACTTTTCATTAAGAATTCGGGACAAATATTAAAAAAGAATTACCTTCCCCATCAGCTATTCCCGCACCCCTTCCCATCGGGCATAATAGGGTGGTTGGCAAGGAGGGGATCCATGGCGCGACACCCGTCGGAACGCTCGTTCCGCTTCGGCATACGCTTCAAAATCGCCGTATCCATCGGCGTTATCATGGTTGCGCTCATGGGCATCGATATCCTGTGGAACCTGTCGCTGCAAAACGCCCAGGCCGAGAACGAGGCCCGGGAGAAGGCCGAGGTCCTGGCCGCCGAGATGCGGGCCGCCTGGGACTTCGTCGATAGAAACCAGAACGTCATCAACCGCGCCGAGGACGGCAGCTTCCGCACGAAGCACCTCGTGTGCGTGGTGGCGGCGAAGTCCATCTCCATGCTGTTCACCACGGAAACCGACTACTCCATCCGCTTCACCAACGACACGCCCCGCCAGGCGGCCAACGCCCCGGACGCCTTCGAGCAGGAGGCCCTGGCCGCCTTCAACGCCGACCCGGAGCTGAAGGCCTACTGGCGCGTCATGGCCGGCGCCGACGGCGAGCGGGTGTTCCGCTATCTCGAACCCCTGTACGTGACCGAATCGTGCCTGGAATGCCACGGCGAGCCGGTCGGCGAGCCGGACCAGTACGGCTATCCGAAGGAGGGCATGGCCGTGGGGCAGGTGGGCGGCGCCATGTCCATCACCGAGCCCATGGACATTTACGCCGACGGCATCCAGAACAGCATGGTGCAGCAGGTGGTCATGGTGCTGTTCATGATGGTGGCCGCCTTCGCCGGGCTCTACTTCGTCACGAGCCGGCTGGTGCTGCAACCCATCGACGCCCTGCGCACGGCGGCGAAATCCGTCGGCGAGGGCGACTTCGACTACACGCTCGCGGTGCCCGACCCCTGCGCCAGGCCCCGCGACGAGATTACCGAGCTCACGGGCGACTTCGACCGCATGGCCCGCGACCTGGAGGCGCTCTATGCCGATCTGGAAGGCCAGGTGCGATCGAAGACCGACGATCTCATGGTGTTGAACGACCTGCTCAACTACCAGAAACGGGAACTGAAGGCGGCCCTGGACCGCCTCGGCGAGGAGGTGGCCTACAAGAACGAGTTCTTCGCCATTGTGAGCCACGAGCTGCGCACGCCGCTCACGAGCATTTTGGCCTACGCCCGCATCCTGAACGGCGACGAGAGCCTGGCGCCCAAGACCCGCGAGGCCGTGGCCGAGATAGAGTCGAACGCCACCCTGCTGCTGAACATGGTGAACAACATCCTCGTCATTTCCAAGCATGCCGCCCAGAAGGACGAGCTTTTGCCCGAGCCCGTGGACTTCGTGGACTTGGCCCAGTTCGTGCGCAAGGCTCTGGCCCCCATCGCCGCGGCTAAGAACGTGCGGCTCACCTGCTCGGTGGCCCCCGACGTGCCCCTGGCCATGGCCGACTGGGAGAAGCTGCGCCGCGTGCTGGAGAACCTCGTGGACAATGCCATCAAATACACCCACCGCGGCGGCTTCGTCGACCTGGCCATCACGTTTAAGCCCGCAGATGGCGAAGCCGGCGAGGGCGGTGCGGGAGACGGCGCGAGGGGCGGCGAGATCGTGATGCGCGTGAGCGACGACGGCATGGGCATTGCCGCCGAGGACCTGGATCAGATATTCGAGCTGTACAAGCAAGCGGGCCAGTCGGCCAACCGCCGCTACCGGGGCACGGGGCTCGGGCTCGCCGTGGTGCGGGACCTAACCGAGCTGCACGGAGGCACCGTTGCCGTGGAGAGCCGCGTGAAGGAGGGCAGCACCTTCACCGTGCGCATTCCCCATATACCCGTGGCGGAGGCCGGGGATGAAGAGGATGCGTAGGCACGCGAGATGCAGGGGCAAGACCACGGTAGGGCAAGGGCCGGGCCCTTGCCGCCCGACAGCAGCGGACCGCGACGAAGGAGGACGATGATGGCGAAGATTCTGCTCGTTGACGACGAGCCGCGCATCGAGAAGCTGGTGCGGGACATGGTAGAGGGCGCCGGTTACGAGTTCGCCTACGCCGAGAACGGTGCGGACGCGCTGGCCCGGGTCGGCATCGACGGGCCCGACCTCATCATCATGGACGTGATGATGCCGAAGATGGACGGCTTCACCGCCTGCCGCGAGCTGCGGGCCCGCGGCATCACGGTGCCGGTCATCTTCCTGTCGGCCAAGGGCGACATCGTGGACAAGGGGGTGGGGTTTGCCGCCGGAGGCGACGACTACATGGTGAAGCCCTTCGACCCGCGCGAGCTTATGATGCACATCGAGGCCCACCTGCGCCGCGCGGCCATGCGCCCGAGCACGGCCATGCCTTCCACCGGCACCATCGCCGTGGGCCGCCTCTCGCTGGATATGGCCCAGCACCGTGCCGCCCTCGGCGGCACGCCCGTGGCGCTCACCCCGAAGGAGTTCAAGATCCTGGCCACCCTGGCCGCGAGCCCCGGCACCGTGCTCTCCCGCGAGCAGCTGGTGGAAGCCGCCTGGGGACCGGAGTTCGTGGGCGAGACCAGTTCCATCACCGTGTTTATCAAGAAGCTGCGCGCCAAGATAGAGGCCGACCCCACCGAGCCCCGCATCATCGAGACCGTCTGGGGCATCGGCTACCGCCTGGACCCCGAGGCCTGCGGGTAGGCGGTACGGCCCCGGGCCCGCGCCGCCTTGCTAGACCTACAGCGCCTACAGCGCCCGTTCGTACATGGACACTTGAATGTCGCCGAGAGCCGGGTAGTACACGGTCCAGTCGCCCCGATCCTCGAAGCCGCAGGATTCGTAGAGGCTGCGGGCCCGTTTGTTGTGGGGGAAGGTGTCCAGGCGCAGAACCGCGAGCCCGTCGGCGCGGGAAATCTCGATGCCCCGGGTCAGGAGCTGCCGCGCGAAACCGCGGCCGTGATAGGCCGGCAGCGTAGCCACCACGTGCAGCACGCCCACAGACTCGGGTTCCGCATCCACAGCCCAGGGCACCGCCTCGTAGCCGGGCGACCCCTCGTGGTTCACCACCATGGCGCTCGCAATGACGGGATGGGAGCCCTCGGCATCCTCGATGAGCACGCCGATGATCATCTGGCCGGCTTCCACCGACTCTCGCAGAAGCTCTGCGGACGGATGGCCGCCGCGACGCCATTGCACGTCGAAATCGGTGCCCTCCATCTGGTCAGCCATCTGCCCGTAGAAGTCGAACACCGCATCCAGTTCATCGACCCGCGCCTTGCGCACTTCCAGCATCACGCCACCCTTCCTTCACCTCAACGAAAGTCTTCCTCCTACCCTACCACGGCCTCCCTGCTCCGCCGGCCCGCACCGACCCCGTCCCTCCGAAACGGTTCGCCAACGGGGGCTGCACCAGCAGAATGCGCACCGCTCCGGCGGCCTATGATGTGTCTGCTGAAAGCTCGCGGCCTGTCGGCAATCGAAAGCACAATATCGGCTGCCGCATGCCAGCCCCACGCCGCCTCCAAGGAGCCCGCCATGGTCAAGACGCTCACCTACGACCAGATACAAGCCGCCGTCGAAGATGCCTATGCCGCGTGCAAGGACCTCGCCGGCGGCCAGAACGCCCATTACATTCCCTACCTGGCCAACGTGGATTCCAACCTGTTCGGCATCAGCGTTTGCCTGCCCGACGGGCGCGTCATCTCCGTGGGCGACACCGACTACCGTCTCGGCATCGAATCGGTATCGAAGGTGCACACGGCCATCCTCGTACTGCGCCAACTCGGCGCCCAGCAGCTGCTGGACAAGATCGGCGCCGACGCCACGGGCCTGCCCTTCAACTCCATCTTCGCCATTCTGCTGGAAAACGACCATCCCTCCACGCCGCTCGTGAACGCCGGAGCCATCGCCGCCTGCTCGCTCGTGGAGCCCGTGGGCAATGCCGAGGCCAAGTGGAAGGCTATCGTGGACAACATGACCGACCTTTTGGGCAGTGCGCCGCAGCTCATCGACGAGCTGTACCAGTCGGAAAGCGCCACTAACTTCGAGAACCGTTCCATCGCGTGGCTCTTGCGCGACTACGACCGCCTTTACGACGACCCGGCCATGGCGCTCGACCTGTACACGCGCCAGTGCTCCCTGGGCGTGACCGCCGAACAGCTGGCCATATCGGCGGCCACCATCGCCGCCGACGGTGTGAACCCCGTCACCGGCAAGGCGGTGTTCGACGCTGCCCTGGCGCCGAAGATCGTATCGCTCATGGCCACTGTGGGCTTCTACCAGCACTCCGGCGACTGGCTCTACACCGCGGGCCTGCCGGCAAAGACCGGCGTGGGCGGTGCCGTCATCGGCGTGGTGCCGGGCCTGTGCGGCCTGTGCGCCTTCGCCCCGCCGCTCGACGACGCTGGTAACTCCGTGAAGGCCCAGGCAGCCCTGAAGCACATCATGGGAGCCCT
Organism: uncultured Enterorhabdus sp.; assembly: GCA_947649205.1. Taxonomy (GTDB): domain Bacteria; phylum Actinomycetota; class Coriobacteriia; order Coriobacteriales; family Eggerthellaceae; genus Adlercreutzia. The sequence goes on along the minus strand of CANSQM010000044.1, from coordinate 8,592 downwards.
CGACCTCAACGTCTTCAGCAACACCCACTACGAGCTGGCAGCATAGGAAGCGGGAGAGGGCACTTTCACCTCATAGCCGTTCGCCGATACGAAAACGGGCCGCAGCATATCCATGTTGGCAAGTTTCTCGGCAACCACCTCGGTGTTTGGAATTCTTACCAGACCAGGCCCCATGCCAAGCTGGTTAGTGAGGAATTCGACTTCGATACCCTCTTTGTAGAACGCCCGAAGACAACCGCCCTCGGTGGGAGCAAGAAAACCCGCCTGCTCCATTTCCATCGTCAAGCATTCGCTGCCGTCAACCTCAAGATAGGGATTGCCGTAGAGCACGTCGATGTCGTGAGATTTCAGGTTCGGTAGATAGCTTTCGTCAAAATAAAACGTATAGAGGTATTCCGCCCAACTTCCCACAATCATCACATGAGGCAGTAAATGAGAGGCTTCCAAGGTGCGCATCAAGTCCCAAAAGACGTCCTCATGCCTCATGCTGCCTCCCTAAAGCCCTTTCGATAAAGGCATGCTCGCGCTTCAATCTCCGAAGAACATCTTGCAGCGATCGCCGGCGTTCCACGCTGCGGCGCAGATCATCGCCCACCTTGTCCTCGGGACCCACGTATTTTGTGACCACTTTATCGCCGTCGCGGAATTTAAGGTAGCAATAGGAACGACCCCTGCGCATTCTCACAGAAACACTGCCTCGGGGCAAAGCGCTAATCTCGCGCTCGTACAAAGCCTGAGAGCGCTCGTTTCGCTCCAGTTCCTCGACAAGAGTATCTCGTATGATGTTTGTTTCATCCATGACACGAATGTTGCCCCACAAAACCATACTTGTCAATCATTTGTGGGGCAACTTTGTCTTCCCCGCAAAGACTCCTACTCGAGTGCCCATGACCATCTCTCGCAGAGAGACAGCCGCTACCGCCCAAGCCAATGCTTCGGCACGGGGATGAGGGCGCCGATGGCCGCGGCGGCCAGCAGCACGAAGACGGCTTTCACGGGGAACACCAGAAAAAGCAGCAGCGCCGTCATGAGCGGTTGGCGCATGACGCAGCCCGTCAGGCCGGCAGTGGTGGCGCACAGGGCGAAGACGGGGTCGATGTCCGTGAGGGCCGCAGCACCGTAGCCGATGGCGATGCCGGCGAAGATGATCGGGAAGAAGTGGCCGCCGCGCCAGCCCAGGCCCAGGCACACCTGGGTGACGACCACCTTCAGGAACCCCGTGGCAATGAGGGCCGCCGCGCTGAAGGCGGTCCATGTGGCCGCGAGCTGCTCCGTTTGGGCCTCGCCGGCGAACATCGTGAAGGGAAGCAGGATGCCGGCCACGCCGAGGAGCGCGCCAGCCGCCATTGCCTTCGCCACCGGTCGATCCCCCAGGCGGCCAGCGAGCCCGCGCACGACCCGGCCACTGCCGTGAAAGAGCCAGCCGGCCGCAGCCCCCAGCAAGGCGAGAGGCACCGCCCAGGCCAACTCCGAAGCGCCGATGGCGATGGCGGAGAAGTGGGGCAGGCCCCCTCCCTGGCCGAACAGAGACCCGAGGCCGAGCATGGCCCCCAGGGCCCCGGCGATGGCGAGCAGGTAGGCGACCAGCTTCGCCGCCCGGGGCACCTCGATGGTCGACGGATCCGTTCCCGAGGACTCATCGGCATACCCCGCCAGGGGCGCGGCCAGGCCGAACAGGGGCGCCGAAAATGTGGCCGACACCACCGCTGCCACGCCCACCTGCGACAGCTCGCGCACCTGTGACCCCATGAAGCGCATCTTGTCGCCCACCCAGGTGGCGAGCCCCGCGATCACGCCCGTGAGCCCCGCCTCGGGGCCGATGGAGCCCCCGAACAGAAGCGGCAGCAGCGCGCCCGTGAACGATGCGCCCAGATGGCGGTACTCGTAGCGGCCCGTGGCCTTCACCTGGGCCATCACCGTGTTCATGTCTTCGGGATAGGATCCGCATCGCTTTTGGAAGAGCCCGATGATCGCACCGCCCGCCAGGCAGAACGCCAGCGGATACACGACGGCGGGAAGCCCCTGAGCCTCCAGGGCAGCTGGGGCCTTCACCCACAAAAGGTCGATACCGAGGTTCATGAGAAAGAAGAACGCCCAGGCAAAGGCCCCCGCAAACCCGCCGAGCGCCACCGTGAGCACCCCGAACAGCGCCCCGTGCCCCGCTTTCGCCGCCACCTTCCCCATGACCGCCCCTCTTCCGTCCCATGCCAGGCATCGCTTGGCTCTTGTTGCTTGCCGCCCATTCTATAGCAGAAGACGGCCAAGCACGCGAAAAAGGGCCGTTGGCCCTCCGCCCCTCCTCGCGTTCCGGACTTAAAGACAGAGGCCGCCAAAAGGCCCGCACCTCAAAAGGAGATGCGGGCCCCAGGATCGGGCGCGGGGAGGGAGAGCGCCCGACGGGTTGGCACTGGCGAGGGCAGCCACTGGTGAGGGCAGCGACCGATCAGCTTGCGCCAATGGGTGGAAGCGAGAGCAGCCGGCCTTTAGGCCTCCTTGCCGCCAAGCACCTGGCCGATGGTGTAGCCCATCAGGCAGTTGCGCGTATGGGACAGGCAGTTCAGATTGTGCGGATAGGTGTTGTAGAACATGCCGCCCGACACGATGCCGGCTGCGAACAGGCCCTCGATAGGCTGGCGCTCCTTGTCGAGCACGCGGCAGGCCGTATCCACCAGCAGGCCGCCCGTCGTGCACAGGCCGTCGGCATGCTCCTTGGTGGCGTAGAACGGCGGCGTATCAATGGTCATCATCATCGCGCCGGGGAAGTTGAAGTCCTCGTCCTTGCCAGCCGCCGCCATCTCGTTCCAGCGGTTGATGGTGGCCACAAACGCATCGGCGGGCACCTCCATGAGCTCGGCCAGCTCTTCCAACGTGTCGGCCTTCAGGGCGTTCTCGCTGGTAGCAGCCCCGACCCACGCCTCCTTGGGGCCGTAGCACGAGGAACTGGGCGTCCAGATCTTGTCGATCTTCTCGGCGATGGCGCCATCGACCACGTAGAAGTCGTAGGTGCCGGGCTGGGCTTGGATGGCCATGGCCAAATGCCCGTAGGGCTCGTATTCCGGCGTGAAGCGCTTTCCCAGCTTGTTCACACGCACATAGGGCATAAGCTGCTCAGGATCCAGCATGATGGACTGGGGGAACTCGTCCTCCGCCGCACCGACGGCAATGCCCATCTGAAGGCCGTCGCCGGTGTTGCCGAAGGCACCGGTGAGCCAGGCGCCCGGCACCCCGCGGGGACGGCAGCGCTCCTTCAGCATCTGCTGGTTGAACTCGTAGCCGCCCGTGGCGAGCACCACGCCCTTGGCGCAGTTGTAGCGCTCGTAGCCATCGGCGCTCTTCACGATAACGCCGGTCACCTTGCCCGCCTCGTCCACAACCAGCTGGCAGGCCGGCGTCTCGAAGCGGATCTCCACGCCCGCATCGGTGAGGATGCCGGCAAGAATGTCAGCCAGCTCGCCGGGAGGATAGGGCAGGTTGAGCGAGGTATTCCACGAACGCGAGAGCGAGGTCTTGTCCCACTCGTCGCGGAAGTCCGGGAAATCGCCTGCGGCGAAGGTAAGCGGGTAGTCGTCCAGGTTCTGGTTATCGAAGTGGCTGATGTACCAGTCCACCGCCTCGCCGTTCTTCTCCAGGAAGTGCTTGAACAGGGTCATGTCGCCCTGGAAGGCGTTGTCCATCATGGCGTCGGCGATCCAGGCGTCGGTGTCGTAGGTCATGCCCCAATGCTCGTGCAGCTTGGAATTCGTGCCGCCGATGGTGGCGGAGTTGTAGTTGCCGCGGTTCTGCTTCTCCACGGCCACGGTCTTCAAACCCTGCTCGGCGCAGGCCAGAGCCGCCGCGTCGCCAGCCGGCCCCAGACCGCACACCACCACGTCCACGTCATGGGTGGCCACGATCTCATCATCGGCGATGGGCTCGGCCACAAAGGCGATCTCGCCCTCGCCGGCGGAGCCGACTTCCACCTCTTCCACCACGGGCCACACGGCCTTGGACGGATCGGTGGTCTGCATGGTCCCGGTAGCGGCCATATCGCCGGCGTCTCCGCCGGACGCGGCAGGCGCCGCGGCCTCCCCCGTCGCCTTCGGGGCGCAGCCGGCCAGCCCGGCCACAGCAGCGGCACCCGCGGCCAGGGCGGCACCGGACAGGAAGCCGCGGCGGCTGAGGCCGATCGTCGCGTCGTTGGTCATCGGGGATTCATTGTTCGTCATGGAGCACTCCCTCCTCACGTTGCCCCGGCGACGGCATCCACTCTGCGAAGCGGACCCCTGCGCCTTCCGCCCTCCGTGGCGGCGGGGACATTTCGAGCCGAAGTGTGGCACGACTACGGCCCCCACCGCATCTTCCGAAAGGGGGGATATTGGCATTTTCCCTGTTCAGTGCGATGGTGGAAGAAAGTTGTCTGCCCCGATTTACCTCAATAATGCGATAGGATATACCGCAACGGGAGAGGGAGGATCGATGGGAAAAATCGCGCAGGGGAACCGGATGCCGGCAAGAGAACGGGCCGACGATCACAAGGAGCACTGGACCCCCTCCCTCGCCACCGTAGCGGGATCCGCCGCCCTATGGGCCTGGGGCTTCCTCGCTTACCTGAGCCCCGCTCTCTTCCCCGCCGGCAAAGGGGCTGAGACCACCGGGCTCGAAATCGGCTTCTTCGCCTCGCAGGCCACCGTCGTCGTCAGCGCCGTCCTCCTCATCGCCATCTCGCGCCGCATCGTCGTGACTTTCGGACGCGGCACCTTGCTTGTGGCCGCCGGCGCCATGAGCACAGTGTCCCTCGCCATTCCCGCTGCCATCGCCGCCGAGGCCTTAGGGCTGCTTATCGGGCTCGGCATCGTGTCAGGCATTGCGGCCTCGCTGTGCGGCATTGCCTGGGGAGCCCGCTACTCCCTCGGGTCGAGCCACGCCCCAGCGACGATCCTGCTCTCGTTCCTGCTGGCCTACGGCCTGTACCTGGCAACCTCCTGCCTCATTCCCTTCCCATTCCGCGCTCTCGTTGTCACTGCGCTGCCCATACTGTCTTGGGCCTTTTGGGCCGACGATGCCGTCAAGCGCCACCGCCTCTCCTCGTCGGTATTCCCTACCAGGAGCACGGGGCATCACCTGCACGACGGAAGCACCATGCCCGGAGAACTGCTCGCCGGCTCATGGGAGGCCCGCGTTATGCCCTGGCGCGCCATGGGGGTCATAATGATGGCGGCCCTTATCGGGAACCTCGTTTCCTCAGCTATCATGGGATTTAGCTACGATCAGGCCGACAGTCTGTACGCAGGCGGGGTGGCTGTGTGCGCCTGCATAGTCACCATGGCCCTGGTACCCCTGAGCGGCGGCGAGGGCGCCTTCTCGGTATCCCAGCTGTACCGCACCACCGTCACGTTCTCCGCCGCGGGGCTCTTGGGCATTCTCGTGTTCGGACATCAGGGGATGGCGGCCGGGGGCGCCCTTGTCCAGGGGTGCGCGATGTTCCTCCAGGCGCTCGTTTACGTCGTAGTCGCCCAAAGCACTCAGCGAGAGGGCCTGGCACCGCTGCTCTCCTTCGGTATCGGGCAGGCCCTCGTGTCGGCCATCGTGTTGGCAGGCAACGTCCTCGGCAAACAGCTGGCCCTGATGGACGGGAGCGACTTTGTCCTGCACGCCGCATGCGGGACAGGTGTGCTCATCCTCTTCCTCATGATGGCGAATCAGGCGGCAAAGGAAACCGAGGGGCTTCCCGGTTCGGAAGAAGCGGGGAATGGGCGGCCGCCGCAACCAGCCGGCGGAGACGGTCATCCAGCAGACGAGGGAAGCGCATCGGCCAACGAGGCCGAGATCTTCGCCGCCGCCTTCGGCCTCACGCCTCGGGAAACGGAGGTGCTCACCCTGCTCGGGCGCGGCCGCAGCCTTCCCTACATCGCCGATGCGCTGTTCGTGACCACTGGCACTGTGAAAACCCACGTCAAGCACATCTATCGCAAGTGCAACGTCAGCAGCCGCCAAGAGTTGCTCGACCTTCTAGAACGGAAGAGCAGCTAGGGACGTTCCTTGCTTCTGGCCTGCACGCCCCCCTACAACGCGAAGCGGTCGCGGGCGCGTTTCGGGGTCGTGGCGCGGGCGGCCTCGGTGCGGTCGTGCTGCCAGTTCATGAGGAACAGGACGCAGTCGGTGCGGTTGCTGGCACGGAGGCGCTCGATCTGACGGTCGAAGAGATCGCCGTCATCGAGGAAGCCGGCATCGGCCAGAGCCCGCACCATAGCGATGTCCCCCTCGCGGGCCACGTACTGGCACGCCTCGGCCGCCCGCTCGCGCAGGGCCTCCACAATGCGGTCGCGCATTGCGGGATTCAAACGGAAGGGTGCGGCCACGCGATGGAGCAGCGCTCCCAGGTGGTCGGGCAGACCGCGGCCTGCAAGCAGCTGATCGTCGTAGCGGGCGAAGTCGAAGGGAATGTCGTCGTCCGGTGCGGCCAAAAAGCAGCTCATGAGCTGGTCGGATGTAATGTGCACCACCGCATCGGCCGCAGCCAGGCGCACCACGGCGTACTCGAAGCTGCCCTCGCCGATGCTGGTGACGCTCGCGGGAATGAGCACGGGCCCCACCAGCGTGCGCGAGCAGAAGCAGTGGGCGCCAATGGTACGCAGACCCTCGGGCAGCATGAGCTTGCGCGTGCCCTTGCAGGCGTTGCCGTCGCGCACTGTGCGCACGGTGTCGGGAAGGGAAAGGGTAGCAGGCGCCGTGATGAGGGCCCGCTCGGCAATGACCGTGAGCGGCGCGCCCTCTACCGTCCGGGGCAGCGCCAGACGATCGGCCGCCGACACGGGTGCCACCATGGCGCTGGCCGCGCTGGCCGCCGCCTCCCGAGCCGAAACGTCGGACGCGCCGCGCATCCGCGCGTGGGCCGCAGACGAGAACTGGCGCGACACCGAATCGGGCGCCGGAGGCCCGGCCACCAGATGGGCCTCACGGACGCTCGCCGAGGCCGCCGTCGGCGTTGGCGGAAGAGAACCCGAAGCGGCCGTGAATACTGCCGACGGGGAGCCGGCGACGACCGCGTCGCCGTTGTCGGGTGCAGTGAAACCGTACCAACACTGGGCGTCTTCCACCGCCTGGAAGTCAGTCACGCGGCCGCCGCAGCGAGCAACCACGCGGGCGAGGGCGGCCGGATCGTCGCCGCGCCACACGGTTTCGGGAGGCACGGCGCCGTCAACGCGGGTCAGCGATGCCGGAGCGTCGATGACGTGGGGAGGGGTCGTTCCCTTCGCCAGAAGGGCCTGCCCCGCGATCTGCACACCGTCGGGCAGGGCAAGTCGCTCCTCATAGGGCGCCTCCGCAAACAACAGATGCTGCGCGTCGCCCACCTTCTCCAGCAGGCAGCCCTCCTCTACGGCGAAGCGCTCGTTGGCGGGGCTTACCCGGTAGCGCCGGGCCGCCAGCCGCGGGTTGGGCAGCGCCAAGTCCAGCGGCGCCGGGTCGTACACGCGCACGCCCGCGCCCAAGTACACCACCTCGGCGCACACCGACCCGAAGGCCTGGGCGCCGATCACCTCCACCGTGTCGGGAACCACAAGCAGACGCACCAACGCCCCGCTCGTGAAGCGCCGGGCGAAGGCCTCCGACGCGATGCGCACCACGGGCACCCCATCGATGAACGCCGGCACCACCACGACGAGCTGGTCGCTGGGAAGCCCATGCTCGGCCAGAGCCGACAGGTGCACGGCCGACAGGGCGAAGCCGTCGCCGTCGCGGCGCACCTGCACCGGCACCATGGTGGCGAAATAGTCGGCGGCCGCCATTCCGCAGGCGCCCCCTGCCGCTTCATCGGCCTCATACGATGTTTCACGCGCTGCTTCTGGTGTTTCACAGGCTGCCAAATTTGTTTCACGGTCTCTTTCTGATGTTCCACGGTTGCTTTCAAGTGTTTCACGGTTTCTCGATGTTTCACGCTCATGGGGCGGAATCCAGCGGGGCGTCTGCCCGAGCGTCCACAACTCGTGAGGAGTGAGCGGCCGTTCGGCAGCACCGGCGATGCCAACCCCCGCCGCACCCGCTGCACCCGCCGTTCCGTTCCCCGCCACGACGGCCGGCGCGACCACCGTTCCGGCGCCCGGCGACACCACGCCCTCTGCACTCGCGACCAGGCCCGACGACCCTTCCCCGCCGACACCGGTCGTAGCCCCGCGCAGCGCGTCGCCGATCAGCGCCATACGCTCCTCGTCTGAGATGCCCATGCCGAGGGCGCCTACGATCAGCAGATCGCCGTCGGTACCGTCCAGCTCGTCAGTCTCGTCCAGGGCCGCATCGTGTACCCAGGGCTTGTAGGGGGCCAACTGCGGGCGCCAGTTCTCGCCTTCAATGGCGTGGCCCGGCTCCTCTAGAATCACATCGGCCAGCGAGAGCGCCAGCGGGTTTTCTTGCGCCCGCGCAATGAGATTGTCGATGGAAGAAGTTGCGTCGCGAAAGACCAGAGCATTGCCGTCCATAGTTTTGTGCACCTTCCCAATTCCGATGCTCGCAGGCTGTTTACCCCGTGTGTGCCCCATGCTACACTACGCCCCAGAAGGGCACAAGAGAGGAGGCAGGGTGCACGAACGCGAGATGGAGGCGCTGGCCCGTGATGCG
>CANSQM010000043.1 GCA_947649205.1 uncultured Enterorhabdus sp. | reverse complement strand
CACGCCCACCGCGGCCCCTTCGGCCCCCACGGCGGCGTTCAGGCCCTCGCCGAGCCAGTACACCGGCGTGAACGCGGCCACGGCGCGCACCGCTTCGGGCATGAGATCGAGGCTGATCCACGTGCCACCGAGGAAGGTCAGCAGCATGCCCGTGATGTTCCCCACGGTGTTCGACGCGTTCTCGCCGCAACCGAGCTGTCCGAGCAGAAACGCCAGGGCCAGCGGTATGAGCATGAACGCCAGTTCCACCCCGAGCACCTGGGCAAGCGTGCTGGCCGGCAGCGCCGCCGCCGAGTAGCCGAAGGCCGCCAGGCCGATACCCATGATGACCGTCCAAACCGCCAGGGCCACCACGAGCCCCGCCGCCAGCTTCTGCAGGCCCATGCGCACGCTGGACGTCGGCGCCACGATGACGCGGCGGCGCACATCGGTGCGGTTGAAGGCCCCCATGAGAATGCCCACGGACACCACCACGGCCACGGTGAGCGGATAGGCGCTCCACATCAGGTAGAACAGGAAGGCCTCGCTGCCGGTCGCCGCGCCAGGCACGGGCACCTCTTCCACCGCCGCCTCGTGCTCGTTGGCCGCCTCGGCCTGGGCCACCAAATCAGACAGCGCGGCCTCCGGCTGCAGGATGGCGGCGGCCCGCACGAGGCCGAGGTACTGGTTCACCTGCGTGTCCACCAGCATGGCGGCCATGGACTCGAAGCTGAACACCACGTCCAGCGCCGGCGCTGGGCCGTCCTCGCGGGCGGCGGCCAGGTAGTCCTCCTGAAAGCCGGCGGGCACGATGAGCAGGTAGTCCACCTCCCCCGTGGCCACGGCGTCCTGACAGGCCCGCACCTCGTCGGCCACCTCCACCGACGGCCCCTGCTCGGCCAGAAAGGCCGCCACCGAGCGGGAGAGCTCGCTGTCGTCCCGGTCGATCACCGCGAAGGGCACTTCGGCTCGCTCGTAGCCCTCGGGCGCCGGCGGATACACGCCGCCGGTGACGAACAGGCCCATGAGGCTCAAGAACCCTACGTAGACGATCAGGTACATGGGGTGGCGCACCACCACCTCCAAGGCATATTTACAGGCTTGCATAGCGCTGCCTCCTCATGAACAGGGCGCTGAGGGCGAACAGCGCCACGGCGAACGCGCCGAGGACGACCATATTCCCCGCGAACACGTCCAGGCCGTCGTAGTAGTACAGGCTGTAGAACACGTCGCAGATGGCCTTCGCCGGATTCAGCGACGAGAGCAGCGGGAAGTCCCGCGCCACCGTATCGGCCAGAGCCATGCAGGGCTCGCCGTAGAGCCCCGTGAACAGCGAGAGCAGGCAGACCACGCCGGTGAGAATGCCGGTTTTGGAACCGAAGTCGATCTTGGGAAGCGACCCTAAGGCCGTGCCCAGGGCGCAGGCCACGAGCGCCGCGCCGGCCAGACCCACCACGCACCAGCCCTCGCGGCCAGCAAAATCGACCCCCACGACAAACCGCGTGTACAGAAAGGCGACGACCAGACAGCCAAAGGACAGAAGCCAGCAGGCCGCGAGCGTGGCCGCCAGCGTGCGCGTGCGCCCGATGGCCCCCAGCGCCCGGCGCGCGCCCAAAGGCGAGAGGTTCGGCTGGGTCCAGCACACGGCGCACACGGCGATCTGGGCGCCGAACAGAGCAGCCATGGCGAACAGGGCGTAGTAGAAGCGCACCGACTGCTTGGGGGCGCCGTGGGTGAGGGCTACCTCCTCGGTGACGGCGCTGCCGTCGAAGGCCTCCGCAAGCCGGGCCGGATCGGCGAACGCCCGCGGGTCGGCCTCGGCGATGGCCCTCATGAGATCGGCATCGCGCCCGTAGGTGGCCACCACCGATTCCAAGATGCTGCGGTTGATGGCGTCGCCGTCGGCCGTGGGGTTGATCTTGACGCCGGGGGCCACGGCCAGCACTGGCTCCCCCTCCCCGTTCACCGACAGCACGCCGGCCACCTCGCCGGCGATCAGGGCCTCCCGGGCCTCCTCCTCGTCGGCGAAGGAGCGCAGCACCAAAAGCTGGTCGTCGCCGACCTCGCCGAGGGCGGCAGCCACCCCCGAGAAGGGAGATTCGTCCCACGCCTCATCGGCCACCACACCCGTGGGCACCGGGTCGTAGTCGGTCATGTCGTCGATGGTCACGAACAGGAACATGAACATGGTCGCCATGATCAGGGGGAAGATGAGCGACCAGATGAACAGCGCCTTCTCGCGCACAAGCGCCCGCAGGGTGCTCACGAATAACGTAGCCATGGCGCGCCCCTAATCCCGCAGCTCTTTGCCGGTGATTTCCAGAAACACGTCGTTCAAGGTCGGCGGTTCGGCGTACACGCGGCCCGGGGCGCACCCCTCCGCGGCCAGCACGGCCAGCACGTCGGCCACGTTGCGGGCCCCCTGCTCGCACTGCACCGCCAGCTCTGGCTCGCTATAGGTCACGCGCCGCACGTGGGGCAGCGCGGCCAGACGCTCACGGACGGCCGGCGAAAGCCCCGCCACCTCCACCATGATGCGCTCGCCGGCGCCCACCATGGCCTTCAGCTCGCCGTTGGTGCCCACGGCCACCGCCCGTCCGCGATCCATGATCATGATGCGCGAACAGATCTCCTCCACCTCTTCCATATAATGGCTCGTGTACACCACGGTGCAGCCGCGCTCGTTCATGGCGCGAATGCCCTCCAGAATGGCGGCGCGGCTCTGGGGGTCCACGGCCACGGTGGGCTCGTCGAAGAAGGCGAGCTGGGGTTTGTGGGCGATGCCGCAGGCGATGTTCAGCCGGCGCAGCAGGCCGCCCGACAGCTTCCGCGGCCGAAAGCCCGTGTAGTCGCCGAGCCCCACGAACTCGATGGCCTCGCCCACGAGCCGGGCCCGCTCGCGCCGGTCGTCCACGTACAGGGCGCAGAAGAAGTCGATGTTCTCCCGCACGGTCAGCTCGTCGAACAGAGCCACGTTCTGGGGCACCACGCCGATCTTGCGCTTCAGGTCATAGCGCGTGGGGGTCATGGGCGCGCCGAACAGGCGGATGGCGCCCTTGTCGAAGGTGAGCAGCTGCAAGATGCAGTTGATGGCCGTGGTCTTGCCCGAGCCGTTGGGGCCTAAAAGCCCGAAGATCTCCCCGGGGGCGATGGTCAGGTTGAAGTGGTCGAGGGCCACCACGTCGCCGTAGCGCTTCACCAGGTTGTCCACGGCCACGATGCTGTCGGCCGCCGCAGCGGGCGCGGCGGTCGGGGCCGTCGGTGCTACGGGCGCGGGGCTCGTGGCAGAATCGGCGGGTGCCGTTGTCGAGATGTCGTCCATGGGCGCTCCTTCTCCGTTTTCGTTGCTCCGCCATTATTTCAGGGGCCGCGCCGCCGCAGAAGTGCCAAATGTCACGGTTTTCGCGCGGGGCGCCGCGCGCCCCTTATAATGGCCCCATGGATCGCATCATCGACGAAATCGTCCTTCTCGGGCTGGGAATTCCCCTCCTGCTGCTCGCTCCCGCCGCACCCGCCACGGTGGCGGTGCTGCTCGTCGCCGTGGTGGTCACCGGCCTGCTGGAACTGCTCGACGGCCGCGACTTCCCGGGGGCTCGGGCCGCGGGCTTGGCCCTGGTAGGCGCCTTTCTGGTAGCGGGCCTCGCGCTGCCGAGCGCGGCGGCCTTCGTGCCCCTGGCAGCCTACAACGCCGCGGCTTTCTCCCTGGGGCCGCTGCGCTTCGCGTGGCCCGCAGCCCTTGCGGGGGCGATCGCGTCCGGCGACAGAACCCTGGCCGCCGCGGCCCTCTTGCTAGGCGCGCTGGCCTGCCTCATGGCCTGGCGCACCCGCAGCCACCGCGCGGAACGGGCGTCCCTGCAGCGCATGCGCGACGCCGTGCAGGAGGACCGCCTGGCCCTGGCCGCCCGCACCCGGGACCTGTCCGAGCGCCAGGATTTGGAAGTCAGCTGCGCCGTGCTGGACGAGCGGGCCCGCATCGCCCGGGAGATCCACGACAACGTGGGGCACCTGCTCACCCGCTCGGTGCTGCACGTGGAGGCCCTCACCGTGGTGCACGGCGACGACGGAGCCCTCGGCGCCGAACTGAAGACCGTGGGCGCCACCCTCCACGATGCCCTCCATTCTGTGCGCACGAGCGTGCACAACCTCCATGACGACGCCTTCGACCCCCGCACCGCCTTGGAAGGGGTGCTCGGGGAATGCCCCGGCCTTACCGGCTCGCTCACCTTCGAGGCGACGGCCCTGCCGCGGCCCGTGGGGCTTGCCGTCCTCGCCATGGTGCGGGAGGCCCTCTCCAACGCCCGGGCCCACGGCAATGCCACCGCAGCCGCCGTCGCCGTGGTGGAGTTCCCCGGGTTCTACCAGCTCACCGTGGAAGATAACGGCCGCCGGCCCGCCCAGAACCCCGACAGCGGTGCCGACGAAGTAGACCGGCGTGGCCTCGGCCTCACCTCCATGGAAGAGCGGGCGAGCGCCCTGGGCGGCACGTTCTCCTGCGGGCCCCTGCCACCGCCCCGGACCGGTTGGCGCGTGTTCGCCACGTTTCCCAAGGAACAGGAGGTGCGCCCGTGAGCGCTGCCCACCCCCTCTCCGTCGTGCTCGTAGACGACGACGCCCTCGTCGGCTCGTCGCTGCGCACCATTCTGGAAGCGCGGGGCACGGTGACCGTGGCCGCCCTGGGCACGAAGGGCGCCGAGGCCGCGGCCCTCTACGAGGCCCATCGCCCCGATATCATACTGCTCGACATCCGCATGCCCGATATGTCGGGCCTGGCGGCGGGCGCGGCCATTCTGGCGACCCATCCCGAGGCGCGGGTGGTCTTCCTCACCACCTTCGCCGACGACGACTACATCGTGCAGGCGCTGCGCATCGGGGCCCGCGGCTACCTCATCAAGCAGGAGGCCGCCGGCCTGGCCGAGGCCCTCTCGGCCGTCATGGAAGGCCAGATGGTCTTGGGCTCCGACGTCACCGAGCGCGTGGCCGCCCTCATCGGCCGCCCGACCGGCAGCGGGTCGGCGGCCGATTCCGGGGCGCATCCCGCCGGTCCCGGGGCCTCGCACCACGCCCCGACGCCCCCTGCCGGTGAGAACGCCCCCGCCTTCGCCGCGGGCCTCACCGAGCGGGAGCGCGACATTGCCGCCCTCATCGCCGAGGGGCTCGACAACCGCGAGATCGCCCGGGCCCTCTACCTCTCCGAGGGCACCGTGCGCAACCATATCTCCGCCATCCTCCAGAAAGCCGGCCTCAAGAGCCGCACCCAGATAGCCATCGCCTGGTGGCGGTAAGCACCGAAGGCCCGCCATCTTCGGAACCTGCAATTTCGTGCAAGAAATCGTGCGCAGAATGGCTATCATGGGGCTCATTATGGCAACGGTTTCCCCTCAACAGAGCGAATCGGTACGGCGCGCCCTCGGCGGCGCATTGGAATTTCGCCGCTTCGCCGGCCTCGACCGGCCCTTCGCGGCCCACGCCCACGATTACCCGGTCATCGGCCTGGTGCGCGAAGGCTGCCGCCTTATGGAATGCAACCGGCGCACCTACCGCTTGGAGGCAGGCCAGCTGCTCGCGCTGAACGCCGGCGACGCCCATGGCTGCATCCAGATGGGGCCCGCCCCGCTCGTCTACGACAGCGTGGCGCTCTTGGGTTTTCCCGACTGCCCGCCCTTCGAGGGTCCTCTCGTGGAACATGCCGAGGCCCGGGCCTGCATGGAAGACATCGCCGCGCTCATGGATGCGGCCCCTCTTGACGAGGGGGCCGTGGAAGAGGCGCTCTACCTGCTCATCGACCACCTCTCCGCGCCTGCGGATATCAAGCCCCGCGACGAGGCTGCTCGCGCCATGGCCGCCTATCTGCGCACCCACGTGGACCAGACCGTGCGCCTGGACGCCCTGGCGCAGGCCGCGGGGCTGGACAAGTACCGCGCCCTGCGAATCTTCACCGCCGCCTTCGGCCTCACGCCCATGCGCTATCTGGCTTCGCTGCGCGTGGAACGGGCCCGGGAGCTACTCGGCCGCGGAGCCACCTGCGCCGATGCGGCCTTCCAGGCCGGCTTCGCCGATCAGGCGCACCTCACCCGCGCCTTCAAGGAGCGCCTCGGCGTCACCCCCGGCTTCTATCAGCGCGCCGTCACCGGGAAGAGCGCCCCTGCCACGAGCCAACGAGAAGCATAGCCATGAAAGCCCACCTGCTCGCCCTGTTCACCATTCTGGTGTGGAGCACCACCTTCGTGGCCACCAAGGTGCTGATCGCCGCGGGCCTCACGCCGCTGTGGATTCTCGTCATCCGCTTCACCCTGGGCTTTCTCGCCCTGTGCTGTCTGCGCCCCCACCGGCTGGCCGTGGCCGACCCGCGTCACGGCCGCCTGTTCGCCGCCGCAGGTCTGACGGGCGTGACCTGCTATTTCCTGCTCGAGAACATCGCCCTCACCTTCACGAGCGCCACCGCTGTGGGCACCATTGCGGCCACAGCTCCCCTGTTCTGCGCCCTCATCATGCTCGCCCGGGGCTCCCGTCCCACCGCACCGGCGCGCTTCGCCCTTGGGTTCGCCCTGGCCATGGCCGGCATCGCGCTCGTCGGCGCTGCCAGTGGCGAGAATCCCTTCATCGGCAGCGCCCGCGCCAACTTCATCGGCTGCGGGCTCTCCTTTGCCGCGGCGATCGTGTGGGCGGTCTACTCCATCATCGTGGGGCGCATCGCCGAGGCCGGTTACGAGACCTTGGCTGCCACCAAGCGCATCTTCGGTTGGGGCCTGCTGTTCATGGCGCCCACCCTCCTTATGGCCGGGCCCGCGCCGCTGCCCGCCCTGGCCGAGCCCGTCGTGGCGGGAAACCTGCTGTTCCTCGGCCTCGGCGCCTCGGCCGCCTGCTTCGTCACCTGGAATTTCGCCGTAAAGCATTTGGGGCCCGTCACCACGAGCACCTACATCTACCTCGTGCCGGCGCTGACCGGCACCGCCTCGGCCATCGTGCTGGGCGAGGCCCTCACCGTCCCCATCGTCGGCGGCCTCGTACTCACCATCGCAGGACTTACGCTGTCGAACCGACCGTGATACGATAGACGCTCCGTTTCTGCTCCCGGCGAAAGGATCTCCCGTGGCCGTGCTTCCCGATACCGTGCAGACCGCCTTCGATCGCGCGGCGGCCCAACGGGCCCTCGTGCTGCCGACCATCCCCGAGGAACTACGCGCCCTGGAGGCCGACGAGCTGCTGGACGGTGCGCCCGGGCCCCTCGAGGCCATCGACGCGCGCGATCTCATCATCGCCGACGCCGGCTTCTCGGAGCTGGAGACCATCGGCGCGCGTTTCACGAACTGCTTCCTTTCCTACTGCGACTTCACCGGTGCCCTGTTCACCGACACGGTGTTCGAGGGCTGCGATTTCGCCAACACGTACTTCGACAGCGCCGGCTTCACCCGCTGCGTGTTCAAGAACTGCAAGCTCACCGGCGCCTCGTTCATGGAGGCGAACCTGGAGCAGGTGACATTCTCCGACTGCAATTTGGCCTACAGTGCCCAGAATCGCTGCCGCTGGTGGGGAGTGGAGGCTGTACGCTGCGATTTCTCCGAAGCCGATATGGCCGAGATGGAGCTGCACTACGTGCTGCTCGACGACGATCGCTTCATCGGCACGAGCTTCTTCCGCACCCCGCTCCTCGGTCTCGATTTCACCACCTGCCAGCTGCAGGGCGTGGCGTTGTCAGACACCATGGCGGAGATATACGGCACGAAAATGAACATCTACCAGGCCGCCGCCCTTGCCCGGCGCCTCGGGGTCATCGTCGCCGAATAGGAAAAGGCCCCGAGCGCGTCCGATCATGCGCCCGGGGCCTTTGGGGTGCAAACGGCTTCAACCGCATCGTCTGAGGCGCGGGAAGCCCGGAGATATCAATGGTCACCGTTTCCGGCCCTAAGCGGCCAGGCGATCCTTGCTGCGCGCCATGCGGGTCAGCATCCACGACCCCAAACCGCTATGGCGCCCGTAGTGGGAACCGGCGCGGAAGCCGAAGGCCACCCGCGGAGCCGCCGGTGCGGGTGTGGAAGCCGTCGGGGTCGCCGCCGAGATCGAAGCTGCGGAGGGAATTGGGGCCGCTGTCGGAGCCGTGGGCGCTGCCGGAGCCGCGCCCGTGCCACCGCCGACCGCCTGGCCCGCAGCGGGGACGCTGGCGGGCGCCGCGGGCGCGGTAGCCCGACCGTCCACGTAGGTAGCGGCGATGACCGTGGCCACGATGAGCCCCGCACCGACCAGCCCCACGACCGACAGCGTCTCGCCCAGCCACCAGTAGGCGAACAGGGCCGTGAACACCGGCTCGCCCGTGAGCAGCAGCGACACGGTGGTGGAGGAAAGACGGTCAAGGGCCGCACTCTGGAGGAAGAAGGCCAGACAGGTGGAGAACAGCGCCAAGAACGCGATGATTCCCCAGGCCACAGGCTGCACGGCCGCAAAGTTCACCGGCGGCTCCAGCGCCAGGGCGCAGCCGAGGCACAGGGCGAAGGCCACCACGATCTGGGTGCCGGCCACGCTGACGGCATCCAACTGCGCCAAGGCCTGCTTTCCGAACACGAGGGCGCCGGCCAGGGCCACCGAGGCCCCCAGGGCCAGCACTTCGCCCGGGCCCACAGCCAAGCTGCCGCCCTGGCTGCACAACAGGTACAGACCCGCGGCCACACCCACCTGGAAGGGAATGATGGCCCGCGGGTAGCGGGTGCGCTCGGCCACCGTAGCCAGCAGAGGCGCGAATATCACGGGCAGGGCCACCAGAAAGCCCACATTGGTGGCCGTCGTCAGATCGAGGGCCACGTTGCAGCACAGATACGACAGGGCCATGCACAGGGCCTGGGGCAGCCACACCCGCACGCGCACGGTGCGCAGCCGCGTCGCCATGGAGCGACCGAAGAAAGCGAGAAACACCACGGAGGCCAGACCGAAGCGCACGGCGAGGCACCACAGGGGCGTGATGGAGTCGTAGGCAAACTTCGTCACCGCGCTGCCCGACCCGAAAATGATCACTTCGATGATCACGAAGGCCACAAACGGCCAGCGTGCCTGCGCCCAACGGTTCATGACTCACTCCTTTCGCTTCCATTGCGCAGAGCGGCGCTCCGCGCGTCGCGCCCTTGTCCAGAGCGCAAATATCCAAGCCTCCACAGAGGCGCGTTTTGTCTGGTTGAGGAACGATGGACATACTAATGCCCCATTAAATGAAAGTAAAACGAGACTTATTGTAAAACATTTCAAGAAAGTCTTATACTTATGCAACTGCACTACGAAAGGGGAGCCCTCATGGCCAACCAGCGCTACGATGCGTTCATCGCCGCCGCCCGCCACGGCAGCTTCAAGGCCGCTGCCGAAGAATTGGGCTATACCCAGGCCGGTATCAGCTATCTGGTGAACGCACTGGAGAAGGAGCTGGGCCTGACGCTGTTCCTGCGCGAGTACGGCGGCGTGCACCTCACCACCGAGGGCCGCGAGGTGCTCGGTCTTGTGCAAGCGATCAACGCCGACGAACATGCCCTGGCCACCCGCGTGCGCGAGCTGAACCACCGGGAAGGGGGCCTCGTGCGCGTGGGAGCCTTCACGAGCGCCGCCATCGAGTGGTTCCCGCAGATCGCCAAGGAGTTCCTCGCCCAGTATCCGAAGATCGACTTGAAGCTGCTGTGCATCGACGACGAGGAGGAGCTGGTGGAAGCCACCGGGGAGGGTCGGGCCGACTGCGCCTTCTCCGTGGCCCCCGAGCGCCGCTCCCTGGACGCCATCCCGCTGCACACCGATCCCCTCCTCGTGGTGCTGCCCCCCGACCATCCCCTGGCCGGAGCCGCCGTCTTCCCCACGGAGGCCTTGGCCCGCGAGCCCTACATCCAGCTCCAGGGCAACGCGCGGCCCTCGGAAATGGAGGCGCTCTTCGAGGCCAACGGCGTGACCCCCAACGTGCGGTTCACCGTGGACTCCGACTACGCCGTCATGTCCATGGTCAGCGCCGGGCTGGGCTTCTCGGTGCTGCCAAGCCTCATCCTCTCACGGCCCCTGTTCCCCTTGGCGGTGCTGCCGCCCGAACGCCCCTGTGCCCGGGAGATCTACTTGGCCGTGCGCTCCTGGGACACCGCCTCGGCGGCCACCCGGGCCTTCGCGGACGTGACGGAGCGCTGGGTGGCCGAGCGCTACGGAGCCTGAGCGCAGAGCGCTGAGAAGCCGGGGCAGTCCTACCCGTGCAAAGTAACGCCTTTTGGCGCGCGAAACGTGCAAAGCGCCGCAAAACGTGCAGGTTTTCGCCAAAAGGGCGTTACTTTGCACGGATCTCCGACAGCGTCCGGGGCGCCCGCAGGTTTGCCGCTCTCGCCCAAGGGTGACAGAGGCGGTCAGAATTGCCCCTTGACGGATGCGGGGGCGCTGGCCTATGATGCGGCGTGGGGATACCGCCTGAACTCTCAGACGGACAATGTTTGCAAAAGTGGAACCTCGGGGGCGAGGTTCATCTCTCGCTGTGCGCGAGAGCGGAATGCAAGCATTTGTTCAAAGGGCGGATGATATGAAAGACCATTCCTCGTTTCTCGATCTGGCACTGGATGATTCCATGGGCTTCGACCCCCTGGGCGCTTTCGACGATGAGGTCGAAGAGGACGCCGGGGCGGTAACCGAAGGCTACCTGGGCACGCCCCACACCGATGAGCCGGCCCCCAAGGTGGACACGCGCCCGGCCGCCGAGCGCATCGCCGATCTGTTCCAGTCCATGGCCCCGCGCCGCAAGACGCTGATGGGCATGCTGACCTTCTGCGCCACCCCCCAGGCCACCGATGCCCTGGATGCCGAGGTGCATCGCCTGCAGGCCGACAACTTCTCCGTGTACACCCCCGCGAGCCTGGCCAACCTCCTTGAGCGGGCCGGCGGCCTTGCGCGCGTGACTGCCGACGGCGAGCCCTACCCCGAGGGCGACCCGGAGCCGGTGCTCGTGGAAGTGGACGGCGTGTCCTACTACGAGGCCGCCGAGGCCCCGGCCGTGCATTGGGTGGCCACCGCCGATGGCACGGCCTACGCCGAGGCCGATGCGCCCCTGGCCCGCCTGACCGATCTGCTGAACGAAGATGCGCGCTACGCCACCATCTACGAGCGCATCCTGAACCTGACCGCCCAGGAGGGCGGCGCCACCACCCCGGCCATCAACGATGCCGTGGACAACGACGAGCTGCTGAAGAGCCCGCGCCTGTACGCCCCCCACTTCGTCGACAAGCTGGAGCGCTGCGACGCTGTGGAATGGCGCGACAAGAGCTGGCGCATCACCGCGGTCGGCCAGGAGGGTCAGCGTCTGGTGGCCGATCTCGTGGCGGCCCAGGTCGCCGAGGCCGAGGCCGATGCCGCCGGCGACGCGCCCGCAACCGACGGCCAGTAGCCGCCCGGGCCGCGGGACCGAACGGGCGCCATCGCGGCCCCGCACCCCCCTGGAACCACTGGAATGGACGAGGTTTTCTCGCCTTCCCCGACATTGAGGAGATTCCCATGACCGACACCGTCACCACCGACCTTGCCGCCGAGGAGGCCGCCGACCTGGCAGCCCTGACCGAGCTCACGGCCCAGCGCTGTGCTGTCTACCGCCTGCTGGCCCGCCTGTACCGGGTGGAAGTGGACGAGGAGTTCCTGGCCGAGCTGAAAGCCATGCGCTTCCCGGCCGCCACGGGCAACACCGCCGTGGACACCGGCTACCGCACCATCGCCACCTACCTGTCCGGGGCCGACGCCCACGCCATCACCGATCTGGCCGTCGACTACGTGCGCGCCTTCATCGGCCACGGCATCGACGCCTACTCCGCCGCCTACCCCTTCGAGTCGGTGTACACCTCCCCCAAGCGCCTCATGATGCAGGAGGCCCGCGACGAGGTGCTCGCCGTGTACCGCAGCGAGGGCCTCGACAAGCTGCCCACCTGGAAGGAATCTGAGGATCACCTGGCCCTGGAGCTGGAGTTCATGGCCGTGCTCGGCGACCGCATCGTGGCGGCGGCCGAGGCCGGCAACGAGGCCGAGGTGGAGCGCCTGCTGGCCACCCAGCGCAACTTTTTGGAGGACCACCTGGCCAGCTGGGTGCCGCTCATGACCGCCGACCTTCGCCGCTTCGCCCAGTGCGGCCTGTACCAGGGCCTCGCGAGCCTCACCGACGGCTTTATCCAGGTGGAGCAGGAGTTCTTCGACGAGATCTTCGGCGACGAGGGCGAAGCGGCGGAAGCGGCCGAGGCCGATGCCGCCCCCGCTGCCACCGACGCGGAAGAAGCCGAGTAGGGCACCCGGCGCACGGGAGGCCGTCGAGGTATCGAGCGGCCGCGCACCGTCATCCCATCGGTCGGCACCGACCGTGTACTGCAACCCCAAGGGCGAATGAGAGAGGAAGAGGAAACCATGGCTGAACTGGAGGAGAAGGTCCCCGACGCGGCCCAGCCGAAGAAGGAGCAGCGGCCCGTCATCACGCGCCGCGCCCTGTGCGTGGGGCTCGGAGGCACCGCGGCGCTTCTGGGGCTGGGAGCCGTGCGCTACGCCGGCAGCGCCCCGCTCGTGCGCCCGCCCGGGGGTCAGGACGAGGATGCCCTCGTGTCGGCCTGCATCCGCTGCGAGAAGTGCTACGAGGTGTGCCCCCGCGGCGTCATCGCCCCGGCCCACCTGGAGGACGGCATCCTGAACATGCGCACCCCCGTCATGGACTTCAGCGCGAACTGGTGCGACTGGTGCACCGAGGAGAACGGCGGCACCCCGCTGTGCGTGGCATCGTGCCCCACCGAGGCGCTGAAGACCGGTTCCACCCCCGAGACTGGCGCTCTGGGCCTGGCCGAGCTGAACCAGGACCTGTGCCTGGCCTACCGCCTCATCGGCTGCCGCTTCTGCTACGACGCCTGCGAGTACGAGGCCATGGCCCTGGACGAGAACAACCGCCCCTATGTGCTGAACGATCAGTGCAACGGCTGCGGCGCCTGCGAGAGCGTGTGCGTCTCGCTGCAGAACGGCTCCATTTCCGCCGGCGCCACCGAGCGCGCCATCGTCGTCCGTCCCCTCGAGGCTTAAGGAGGCCCGCGCGTGAATACCAAGCGACTCCGCACCATCATTCCCCTCGCCGTCATCGGCGTCATCGCCGTGGGCTTCGCCACCCATGTGGGCGTGGGCACCCTGTCGGCCATCGGCTGGCAGGACATCTCTCTCCTGTGCCCCCTGGGAGCCCTCATGACCATGATCGCCACCAAGACCATGATTCCCCGGGCGGTCATCTCCGTGGTCATCGCCATCGCCCTCATCCTGCTGTTCGCCCGCGCCTTCTGCGGCTGGATCTGCCCCGTGCCCGTGGTATCGAAGATCCGCGGCGTCTTCTCGAAGAAGACCTCGAACACCGACATGACCGGCACCGGCGTTTTGCCCGCCGACGAGAATCCGCTGGTGAAAGCTGCGAAGGGATCGGAGGCCGCCGACGCGCCCGCGCCCCTTTCCGCCGACGAGCAGGCGGCCCTCTCCGGCTGCGGCCACAGCTGCTCTTCCTGCGCCGAGAAGCGGGCGACGTTCGATTCCCGCCACGTCATCCTGGGCGGCTCGCTGCTCTCGGCGGCGGTCTTCGGCTTTCCCGTGTTCTGCCTCATCTGTCCCATCGGGCTTACCTTCGCCACCATCGTGCTCGTCATGCGCCTGTTCGCCTTCGGCGACGTGGCCTGGGGCGTCATTCTCGTGCCGACGCTCTTGCTCGCCGAGGTGGTGTTCTTCCGCAAATGGTGCAGCAAGTTCTGCCCCATAAGCGCGCTCATGAGCCTCGTGGGCAAGGCGAACCGCACCTTCGTGCCCGCCATCGACAATGCGAAATGCCGCGAGAGCGCCCAGGGCACCTCCTGCGAGGCATGCGCAGCCGTGTGCCCCCAGGGCATCAACGTGCGGCATCCCGAGGCCGGCATGAGCTTCTCGGAATGCACCAAGTGCCGCGCCTGCGTGGAGGCCTGCCCCACACGTGCCATCACCATGCCGTTTCTGCCGAAGAAGGCGGCGCCTTCCACCGTCATCGTGGAGGACGACGAGACCGTGCCGGCAGCCTAGGGCAAGCCCGCTCGCGTCGTCACCCCTCCTGCGACGCGAGCGGGGCGCGCGTTTCCGCGACGCCGCGCCCAGGAAAGATCGCCCTGCGCGGTCTTTCCCCGTCAGCCTGCCGCCCGGGGCCGGCTGACGGGGAAAGACACGTGGAACGAGCCCTTTGCGGAAGAGAGGAATGCTATGACGTTGGAACTTGCCCCCACCCCGACCGCCGTGCTTATTGAAGGCGGCGTCGGCTGCGGGAAGACCGCCGCGCTCATCACGCGTGTGGCGACGCTTTTGGAAGATGGCGCGGCGCCGGAGGACATGCTCGTGCTGACCGCCACGCCGGATGCAGCCCGCGTCCTAGCCGCACGCCTGATCGAAGTCGTCGGCGAACGCGGAGGCGCGGTTGAGGTCACCTGCACCCGTGATGTGGCCTTAGGAATGCTCGCCAGCGAAGAGGGCCGCGCCTTCAGCGGACGCGCCGGGCGCCTCGTCACGCCGGTAGAGCTCGGCTTCATCATGGAGGACATGAAGGTAAGCGGCCTGAAGCAGCGGCGCTTGCGCGAGATGCTCAAGTTCTTCTACCGCAACTGGACGGAGCTGGCCGGCGGCGCCGACGATGATGACCGTTGGCTCATCCCCGGCGAGGAGGCCGATACCCACGCGCTTCTGAAGGACGTGCTACGCTTCACCGGCGGCATCCTGGAACCGGAAGCGTCGGCGATGGCCGTGCGCTTTTTGCTCGCATGCCCCGAAGTACTGGCCAGCGCACAGCGAGCCCACGTGCTCGTAGACGACTACCAGATGCACTCCCGCGCCTCCCAGCATTTAGCGAATCTGCTCGCCCGCGATTCCGTCATTGTGGCTGCCGATCCCGCTGCCGTGGTAGAGGTCTTCGACAGCTACCCCTACGGTGAGGGCATCGGCGAATTCACCCAGGCCAACGAGGGTTGCGAACGCATCGTGCTGAACGAGAGCTACGCCTGCGCTGCGGCTGCGCGAGCCGCAAGCCGCCTGCGCACATCGCTGGATGCGGGCGCGGCACCCTTGGGCGATGCGGAGGCGGAAAGCGACGCCCCCTCGCCCTCCCAAAGTGCTTCATCCGCGACGTCGGGCACGACGGCCACGCCGACCGTTCCCGACCGCGCAGCAATCGCCGCCTCGTTCACGGCTCTGAAAGCCACCGACCCTGCCGCAGAAATGGCCTCCGTGGCCGACGCCGTGCAGACCGCCCTGGAGGCGGGAGCCGACCCCTCCTCGATTTACGTGCTCGCTTTCCATCCCGCTTGGGAGCGCCGCGTTGCCCGCGCGCTTGAGGCCCGCGGCATTGCGACGGCGACGCCCGTCCGGGGGCGCGTGGCCGCGGGCGACTACCGCGACCTTGACCGCTGCGCCGCCGCACGCCTGCTGACGGCCCTCGCACTGGTCGCCAACGCGCATGACGCCCTGGCGTGGCGCGCCTGGTGCGGCTTCGACGACTACCTGGCCAACAGCGCGGTATTCGCCGATATGCGCGCCGAGGCCGACGAGCAGGGCAAGGATCTCGGCGCGATGCTCGACGAGGTGGCGGCTGCCGCGCCCGCAGAGAGCTTCCCCGGAACCGGCATCGGGCGCGTTCTGGACGCCTACCGCGCAGGCCGCACCCTCATCGAGCAAGTTCAGGGTTTGGAAGGCGACGAGCTGATCGGCGCTATCGCCTCTGCTCTTAATCTGACCGGCGAAAGCGGTGAGCACGCGATACAGCTTGTCCGCGCCCTCACCGCTCCCGAGCCCAAGCCAGCCGTTTCCGCCATCGACACCTCTTTCGGCACGAGTGTACCCGCACCCGCGCCGGACGACGCCCAGACCCTGATAACCCGAGCCCGAAACCGCATGAGCGCCCCCGTCTTCGAAGCCACCGAAGGCTGCGTACTTATCGGCGACAGCGCGCACCTGACGGGCCGCACTCCCACCACTCTGGTGCTCACCGGCTTCGTGAACGGCTTCTTCCCCACGCGCGACTACTTCGACGCCACCGTGACCACCCCGGACAAGCAGAAACTCGTCCGCGCCACCGATACCCGCCGCCTTTACACTGCGGCAGGCAAAGCGACACAGCGCCTGATCGCCAGTTGGTTCACCTCTACAAGCCTCGTGGAAGCCGAAACACTCAAGCTGGAGATCGCCCGCGCAAAGCTTCGTCGCGGCGAGCGCATCGCCGTCACCACCCCCAGCATCTACCTGACCGAAATCGACCCTGCCACCGAGCCGAGCATCCCCGAGCTCCCTGGCGATTCACAAGCTCCGAGAGATGCCGCAGCGGCGACATCCTCTTAAGCCATTCCGAGAAGGCGACACGGCCGCCCCGCTCCCTCCCCTCACGCACCCCTCGCGTCGGGACGGCCGCCCCCGCCGCCCATGTCGGCCCCGGCTTTCATTCGCCCGCCTCGGCGGTGTCAGTGGTGTTGATTTCAATGTACTCGGCAATTTTGCGG
>CANSQM010000042.1 GCA_947649205.1 uncultured Enterorhabdus sp. | reverse complement strand
CCACGGCGGCGATGCCGGTGCCCAGCCCGTCGAACTTCAGCTTCTCAGCGGGCTTTTGAATGGCCGGCAGCTTGAGCGAGAGGGCGAGCACCAGCACGAAGTACACGGCCAGCACGCCGTAAGTGACGCGGAAGCCGCCGAACTGCATGACGATGCCCAGGATGAGCGGCAGGAAGGCCGACAGGCCCGAGGCGGCGCCGATGCAGCCGAAGGCCACGACGCGGTTCTTGCCGTGGTAGATGTGGGGGATAAGTCCCAGCACCGAGGGGATCATGAAGCTGGCGCCGAAGCCGACGAGGATGCGGCCGCCCCAGATGAAGATGGTCATGTTCGGCGACAGCGCCATGACGAGCTCGCCGGCCGCGCACAGAGCCGCGCCCAGGCGGAAGTTCGTGCGGAACCCGATGATGGTGCCCACCAGGCCGCCTGCCACCATGAAGGCCCCGGCCATGAGCGAGTACACCATGTTCGCCAGCTGGATGTCGGGGGTGGTGGCGCCCAGCACGTCTACCAGCTGCTGGTTGGCCAGGCCGAGCGCGCCGTTGTCGCCCGAGGTTCCCATCTGGGCCATGATGAGCACCAGGATGGGCAGCACGAGGAACTTCTCAGCACCTCCCTCGACCTGCTTTGCCTTGTCTTTGGTCATACATTTCCTCCTTCTGTTCGGGACCAACATGCCGTGCGCCTCCCTCGGCGCACGGGAGGGGGCCGCTCGGGCCGCGCGGGCGCGGGCCCTGCGAGACGAGAGACCCGAGCGGCCGCCCCTCCGTTGCCGCCATCGTAGTACCGCCGCCTCGGCGGCCATGGCAGAAGCTTTACCGCAGCAGCGGCAAGGGGCTTGCGCGGCCGGGGCGTCCCATCCAAGGGCACCTTGCTGTATTGTCTCTGCGTTTCCCCAGGTAAAACGGTTTGGAAACAACTCGGTTCCCCCTCTGTGGCGAAGCGGCGGCAAAAGTGCCCCGTCGCCCACCCTTCCGTAACAGCGGTAAGGGTTCTTCCGCAGAGGCGACGGGGCCCTTCCATAATGAGAGCGTCAGACGGCCCCGACGATCGCCCCTCGGCGGTCAGCGGTTCTCGAGGAAAGGAACATCTATGGCAAAGACAGCGGCAGGCTCGGGCGCGGCGGCACCGGCGCGGCCCGCGAAGCCCTTCAACTCCTATCTGCTGAACAAGTGCATCATCGGCTACGGCGTCATCAACGGCATCATCAACGCCGTCATCTTCTACCTGCTGCACATGGGCGAGCCCGAGGCCCTGCTCGGCCATGCCGACATCTTCCACGACTTCGCGCTCACCGGAGTGCTTCTGGGCCTCCTGCTGTTCGTCATCGTGGTGCCGCTCGCCCGCATGGACCTGCGCAAGCACGTCTTCGCCGGCCCGAATGCGGCCGATCTCGGCGGGGCGGCCTCCCTGGTGCCGGCCAGCTACGCCCCGGCCCTGCTCGTCACCACCGTGGCGGCCACCGTCACCCTCATGGGCGTGGGCGCCTTCGCCTGCGTGCTTCTGCCCCTGCCGCTTTCGGTGACGGCCATGATGCTGCTCAAGGGCGTCGTGTGCGCCTGCGCGGGTGGCATCGCCGGCTACTTCACCATCTGCTACGTGGTGCGCTCCGGCAAGAGCGAGGCGTAAGAGGCTAACGAACCCTCTCTTATGCAGGCCCTGGCGAGGGCGAGGGGGTCCGCGCGGAGTTCCGCAGCGACTGGAACAGCCCGGTGGGCTGTTCCACCAAGCGAGGACTGTTTGAGCACGGCGCCCGCTCGCCCTCACCGGGGCCGGAGGGGTGCGTCGATTCTGCCAACAGAACGCCTTCAGGGGCGCGGGCGCGATGCCCGCGTCTCTTTTTTGTGTCCGAGGCGGGAATTGTAGCCAGGTTGTGGAGGTTGTGGCATAATGAACAGCTGTGCGCTTCCGCGGGATTCCGCCTGGCGGATCGCCGAGGAAGTGTTCGCGCGGGCGCAAGCATCCCGCGCCGTGTCAGGAAACGATGGAGGAATTATTCGTGGAAACAAACGTTGAGTCCCTTGAGGGCAACAAGGCCAAAGTCACCGTGACCGTTGATGCCGCCGATATCGACGGGCGCATCAATAAGACCTACAAGGACTTCGCTCGCAAGTACAATTTCCCGGGCTTCCGCCGCGGCAAGGCCCCGCGCCCGGTTATCGACAACGCGCTCGGCGCCGAGGCCGTGCGCGCCACCGTCACCGACGAGGTGCTGAACAGCGCCTGGGCCGCCGCCATCGACGCCGAGGGCCTCAGCCCCGTGTCCGGCCCCACCATGGACGAGACCGAGCTCGTGGAGGCCGGCAAGCCCTACGTGTTCTCCTTCACCATCGACCTGCGCCCCCAGGTGGAGCTTTCCAGCTACGACGCCGTCGAGATCGAGCTGCCCTTCGCTGAGGCCACCGAGGCCGAGATTGACGACCAGATGGACGCCATGGCCGAGCACTACACCACCTTCGAGGACGCTTCCGCCGCCACGAAGATGAAGCCGGAGAACTACGCCGACCTGGCCATCAAGGCCACCGACGTCGAGGGCAACGACATCGCCGCCATCACGAGCGAGTCCCGCCTGTACGGCCCGGGCACCGGCATGCTCTCCGAGGCCTTCGACGCCGAGATCATGGGCATGAAGAAGGGCCAGACCAAGGAGTTCACCCTGGAGGTGCCCGCCGATGAGACCGCCGTGCTCCTGGCCGATCAGGCCGGCAAGCCGGTGAACTTCGAGGTCACCTGCACCGTGGTGAAGAAGAAGGCCGCTCCCGAGATCACCGACGAGTGGGCGAAGGACACCATGGGCTTCGAGTCCGTGGCCGACATGCGCGAGCGCATCGCCGAGTCGCTGAACATGCAGAAGGGCGCCATGATGCCGCGCATCAAGGAGAACGCCATCATGACCAAGCTGCTGGAGCGCATCGACGCCGAGGTGCCCGCGGCCATGGCCGCCGAGGCCGAGACCTCGCTGCTCCAGGACTTCTTCACCCAGCTGCAGCAGGCCGGCATGACCTTCGACGCCTACTTGGGCAGCCAGGGCATCACCTCCGACCAGTTCAAGGCCGATCTGAAGGCCCAGGCCGCCGACCACGTGCGCGAGCAGCTCGCCCTTGAGGCGTGGGCCCGTCACGCGGGCATGGAGGTCACCGACGAGGAAGTGGCCGCCGAGTTCGCCAAGGCCGGCGTGGAGGACCCTGCGGCTCTGGAGAAGGAGTGGCGCGAGGCGGCCCGTCTGCACCTCATTCGCACCGGCCTTCTGCGCACCAAGGCCATCGAGGACCTCATGGAGAACGCCAAGGTGACCGAGAAGGACTTCGCCGCCGAGGCCGCCGCCGAGAAGAAGGCCGCCAAGAAGCCGGCGAAGAAGAAGGCCGCCAAGAAGGCCGACGACGCCGAGGAAGCCGCCGAGTAACGGCGCTCCACATCGCGAGCCGACAAGGGCGGGGGAGACCCCGCCCTTTTTCGTAGCGACTCTTCCGGAGGAGAAGGCGCGGGATACCTTGATTCGCTCAGACAGTCCTGCTCGCGCGGACATGACATTAAGTCATGTCCGGCTCGTGCGGAACTCGCTCGGTCAAGGCATCCCGCGCCTTCCCCTGTCTCAGCCATGGTTGAGCACAGAGGGATCGCGGGGTGTTCTGACCGAGCGAGTTCCGCAGCGACTGCGACAGTCCAGTGGACTGTCGCACAAAGCGAGGACTGTCTGAGCGAATCAGAATACCCCGCGATCCCGATCTCGGAGGGCCGCTGCTGTGTTCATTTCCCCGTTTGACTTGCATTGCGAACGGATGTATAGCAATATGGTTCTGAACTATGGACAGGCCGCGTTATGCGGCCCTATTTGCGAAAGAGAGGCACCCATGGGCATCGAACGCGCGAGCAACGCCCTCATCCCCTACGTCATCGAGCAGTCGCCGCGGGGCGAGCGCAGCTACGACATCTACAGCCGTCTGCTGAACGACCGCATCATCTTCCTCGGCGAGCAGATCGACGACCATGTGGCCAATTCCGTGGTGGCTCAGCTGCTGCATTTGGAGGCCACCGACCCGGACAAGGACATCTCCCTGTACATCAATTCCCCGGGCGGCTCGGTCACGGCCGGCCTCGGCATCCTGGACACCATGAACTTCATCAAGTGCGACGTGTCCACCATCTGCATCGGCGAGTGCGCCTCCATGGCCGCCGTGCTCCTGTCCTCGGGTACCAAGGGCAAGCGCTTCGTGCTGCCGAACTCCATGGTGCTCATCCACCAGCCGCTCGGCGGCGCCCAGGGCCAGCAGACCGAGATCGCCATCGTGGCCGACTTCATGCTGAAGACCCGCAAGCGCCTGAACAAGATCCTGTCCGAGAACACCGGCCAGTCCATCGAGCGCATCCAGCTGGATACCGAGCGCGACAACTACATGACCGCCGAGGAGGCCAAGGAGTACGGCCTCGTGGACGAGATCATCTATCACCACGGCGCCATGCCCGGCCAGAAGCGGGGCGAATAGGTCCGCGACCGAACCTGAGCGAATAAGGAAACCATGAACAACCACCACCATCCCTACGATCCCCATCGGGGCGATTACACCTGCGCCTTCTGCGGCAAGACCGGCGACTTGGTCAACGCCATGATCTCCGGCCCCAACGGCATCTACATCTGCGACGAGTGCATATCGGTGTGCGCCGACGCCATGATGCGGGACATGGGCTACACCATGGCCCAGGAGTTCGAGCCGGCCGAGGAGGAGCGCTACGGCGCCTGGGGCCGTTGGGGCAACCCGCCGGCGGCCGAGGCCCAGCGCGAGGCGAGCCCCGTGGACGACGCTGGCCCCAGCCCGGCCGAGGTGCTGGGCGACCTTCCCACGCCCCACGAGCTGTACGCGCGCCTGTCCGAGCACGTGGTGGGCCAGGAGGAGGCCAAACGGGCCCTGTCCGTGGCCGTGTACAACCACTACAAGCGTATCTCCATGGGGGAGACGGCCGCTGAGGGCGATGTGGAGCTGGCCAAGAGCAACATCATGCTCATCGGTCCCACGGGCTCGGGCAAGACGCTGCTGGCCCAGACTTTGGCCCGCACCCTCCAGGTGCCCTTCGCCATCGCCGACGCCACCACCCTCACCGAGGCGGGCTATGTCGGCGAGGACGTGGAGAACATCCTGCTGAAGCTCATCACCGCCGCCGACTTCGAGGTGCCCCGGGCCGAGATCGGCATCATCTATATCGACGAGATCGACAAGATCGCCCGCAAGGCCGAGAACCTCTCCATCACCCGCGACGTGTCCGGCGAGGGCGTGCAGCAGGCCCTGCTGAAGATCGTCGAGGGCTGCGAGGCCTCGGTGCCGCCCCAGGGCGGTCGCAAGCACCCCCAGCAGGAGCTCATCCCCATCGACACCACGAACATCCTGTTCATCTTGGGCGGCGCCTTCGTGGGCCTGGCCGACATCGTGGCGAGCCGCGTGGGCACTACCTCGCTTGGCTTCGCGAGCGAGCTGGCCGCCTCCAAGAAGGAGTCCGAGGCCGAGCTTCTGCGCCAGGTGCTGCCGGAGGACTTGAACAATTACGGCATGATCCCCGAGTTCGTGGGCCGTATCCCGGTCATCACGTCCTTGAACGAGCTGTCCGAGGAAGACCTCGTGCGCATCCTCGTGGAGCCGAAGAACGCGCTCGTGAAGCAGTACACCCGCATGTTCGAGTTCGAGGACTGCCGCCTGGCCTTCGACGAGGCGGCGCTCACGGCCATCGCCCATGAGGCCGTGGAACACGGCACCGGCGCCCGCGGCCTGCGCTCCATCTGCGAGCGCGTGCTCATGGACGTGATGTACGACCTGCCCGAGTTCGGCGGTCCCTCCCAGGTGACCGTGCGGGCCAGCGACATCACCGGCGAGACGAAGCCCGTCATCAAGCCCCGGGCCAACATCGAGGGAGCCCTCCACGCTTCCTAGCAGCCTTTCGCGGCGCCGTGAGCCCCATCGGGTTCCGGCGCCGCGTTCCGTACCCACCGATTTCGCAGAGAAGGGATGAAGATGACCCAGACCGACTACGCCGCCATGGAGCGGCCCATCTTCGAGGCGTGGAAGGACGCCGGCTACTTCCAGCGCACGCCGGGCTTCGGCGAGCACGCCGGCGAGAGCTACACCATCGTCATCCCGCCGCCGAACATCACCGGCGTGCTGCACATGGGCCATGCCCTGAACGACACCATCCAGGACGCCTGCATCCGCCGCGCCCGCATGCGCGGTTTCCAGACCCGCTGGATCATCGGCACCGACCATGCCGGCATCTCCACCCAGACCAAGGTGGACAAGCGCCTGGCCGAGCAGGGGATCAGCCGCCTGGAGATCGGGCGCGAGGCCTTCATCGAGGAGTGCTACAAGTGGTACGAAGAGTACGGCACCACCATCGTGAACCAGATCAAGGGCATGGGCTGCTCCTGCGACTACGATGACGAGCACTTCACCCTGGAGCCGGCCTACGTGCGCGCCGTGCGGAAGCTGTTCGTGGACTGGTACCGCGACAAGCTCATCTACCGCGGCAAGCGTATCGTGAACTGGTGCCCGAGCTGCACCACGGCCATCGCCGACGACGAGGCCGAGTATGTGGACGAGGCGGGGCACCTGTGGTACCTGCGCTATCCCCTGACCGAGCCCGTGGACGGCCTTGAGTACCTCGTGGTGGCCACCACGCGCCCCGAGACCATGCTGGGCGACACCGGCGTGGCCGTGAACCCCAAGGACGAGCGCTTCGGGCATCTGGTCGGGCGCACGGTGAAGCTGCCGCTCGTGGACCGCGAGATTCCCATCTTCGCCGACTGGCACGTGGACACCGAGTTCGGCACCGGCTGCGTGAAGGTGACCCCTTCCCACGACCCGAACGACTGGGCCATGGGGGAGCGCGCCGGCCTTGAGCGCATCAACATCTTCGACGAGACGGCCCATGTGGTGGAGGGCTACGGCGAGTTTACGGGCCTGAGCCGCGACGAGGCCCGCGAGGCCGTGGTGGCCGCCTTCGAGGCGCTGGGCCTGCTCGATCACGTGGAGGACCACGACCATTCCGTCATGACCTGCTACCGCTGCCACACCAAGCTGGAGCCCTGGGAGTCCGAGCAGTGGTTCGTGGCCGTGGACGGCCTGAAGGAGGCCGCCGCCCGGGTGGTGGAGGACGGTTCCATCCAGTTCCATCCGGCGCGGTGGAAGCAAGTGTATCTGGACTGGCTCGCGAACCTGAAGGACTGGTGCATCTCCCGCCAGCTGTGGTGGGGCCACCGCATTCCCATGTTCTACTGCGATGATTGCGGCTGGGAGGACGCCTCGGTGGACGAGGTGGAGGTCTGCCCGGTGTGCGGGGCGCCGGTGCGCCAGGACGACGACGTGCTGGACACTTGGTTCTCCAGCCAGCTGTGGCCCTTTGCCACCATGGGCTGGACCGAGGAGGGCATGGACGCGCCCCAGATGCGCACGGCCTACCCGACCCAGGTGCTCTCCACGGCCCGCGACATCATGGGCCTGTGGGTGGCGCGCATGGTCATGGCCTCCATGTACTGCTGCGATGACACCATTCCCTTCGAGGACGTCATCATCCATCCCACGGTCATGGCCGCCGACGGCAAGCCCATGTCCAAGAGCCGCGGCAACGGCGTGGACCCGCTGCGCCTCATGGAGGACTACGGTGCCGACGGCATGCGCTACGGCCTGCTCATGCAGGTGACCGGCGCCCAGGACATGAAGTTCAACGAGGCCAAGCTGGAAAGCTCCCGCAACTTCGCGAACAAGGTGAAGAACGCGAGCCGGTTCGTGCTCATGAACCTGGAAGGGTACGAGCCCGGCGCGCCCGAGCCGGTTACGCCGGCCGATCGCTGGATCTTCTCCCGCTTGGCGAAGATCGTGGCGGCGGTGGACGACGGCTACGACAACTTCGAGTTCGGCGATATCACTCGCGAGCTGTACGGCTTCGTGTGGAACGAGTTCTGCGACTGGTATATCGAGTTCTCCAAGGCCCGTCTGGCCGAGGGGGCCGACAGGTCCGATCGCGCCGCCTGCCAGCGCAACCTCGTGTTCGTGCTGGGGCAGATCCTGCGCCTGCTGCATCCCATCATGCCGTTCATCACCGAAGAGGTGTACGCCGAGATGCCCAAGGACGAGGAGGCGGCCCCCATGCTCATCGTGGCGCCGTGGCCGAACGCCGCCGAGCTCGCCCGCTTTGTGGACGAGGAGGCCGAGCGCTCCATCGCCATGGTGTGCGAGGTGGTGGGTGCGGTGCGCTCCACCCGTTCCCGCTACGGCATTTCGCCGAAGGTGGCCCTGCCCGTGGCCGTGAAGGTGGCCGCCGAGGCCGATGCGGCCCTGCTGCTGGCCCAGGCGCACCTCATTGGTCAGCTGGCCAACGTGGAGGAGTTCGAGGTGGCCGTGGAGACCTCCAAGCCCGCGGAGAGCGCCGTGGTGCTCGGCAGCGGCCTGGAGGTGTACATTGTGCTGGCGGGCCACGTGGACTTCGATGCCGAGCGGGCGCGCCTGGCTCGTGAGCGCGACGGTGTGGCCAAAGACGTTGCCAAGTTCGAGAAGAAGCTGTCAAACCCCGGCTTTTTGGCGAAGGCCGCCCCGGAGATCGTCGAGAAGGACAAGGCCAAGCTGGCCGATCTGGCCGACAAGCTGGCCCGCATCGAGGCCCAGCTGGCCGAACTGGGCTAAGGGTCGCGCCGCGGCGCCGACGGATCAATGCGTTACGTACAAGAAGGGACCCCTGGGTCCCTTCTTTTTTGGCCGCTCGGGTGAGTTCTTCTTGCGTCTTCATCAATGGCTTGTATTACAACAAAGGTAAAAATCGGACTACTGCGACTATAGAAAAGCCACCCGTCTCCGTGATAGGCTTGGCCCAAGGTTTAGTAGGGCGGTGCGCCTTCCGTGGATTCGCTTGCGGCTTAGGCGGTACCTCCGCGACGTTAGGCGAGAAGGGGGTCGGACATGGTCGAGACAAACGGTGTATCCCAGATTGTTCTTTTTGAGTCCTCCGATGGGGAGGTGAATCTGGAGGTGGCGATCGATGTGGGCGAAGATGAGATCTGGCTCAATCGCTCCCAGATGGCGCTTCTCTTCGATCGCGATGTTAAGACCATCGGTAAGCATATTGCGAACGCTCTGAAGGAAGAACTTGATGGCTCTCAGAAACCAGTTGTCGCAAAATTTGCGACAACTGCTGCTGACGGAAAATCATACCAGGTCGAATACTACAACCTCGATGTCATCATCTCGGTAGGCTACCGGGTGAAATCCCAGCGCGGCGTGGAGTTCCGCCGCTGGGCCACCGATGTGCTGCACCGCTATATCATCGAGGGCCGTGCCGACAACGAGAAGCGTCTCGCCCAGCTTGCCCAGGTTATCTCGGTCATGGAGCGATTGCCCGAAGAGATCGGTGCCGCGCAGATTCTGGAGATCGTCAAAAGCTACGCTCCGGCTCTCGATCTTCTGGATGATTACGACCATCAGCGCCTGGGGCGTCCGCGGGGCTCCGAGGGTGTGTACGTGCTTGACTACGATGAGTGCCGCGATCTCATCGGCAGCTTGCGCTTTGCCGGCGAGAGCGATATCTTCGGTGTCGAGAAGGATGATTCGTTCCATAGCAGCATCGCGGCCATCTATCAGTCATTCGGCGGCCAGGAGCTGTACCCCTCGGTGCAGGAGAAGGCGGCGAATCTGCTGTACTTCATCGTGAAGAACCACTCGTTCCACGATGGCAACAAGCGCATTGCCGCCAGCTTGTTCTTGTACTTCCTCGATCGCAACGGGCTGTTGTACGACGATGGCCGCAAGCTCGTCGGCGATGATGCACTCGTGGCCACCACCATCATGATCGCTGAATCGCGGCCGGATGAGAAAGAGGCTATGGTGTCACTCGTGATGAACTTCCTCGCATTGGGGCGCGGCTCGGAGTGAGCGAAGCTCGCAAGGAGGCTGGCGATTGCCACTGATGATCCGGCTGCTGCTTCAATGGGAGATCCGGTGGGCTCTAACGAGAAGGGATCCCTGTAGGGGTCCCTTCTCGTTGCGGGTTGGTTCGGGGGGGGGTGCGTGGGCCCTCGGGAGAGCGAACCCCTACTGGAAGCGGCGCAGGCGGCGGCGACTGGCGAGGAGGCCGGCTCCGGCGGTCAGCAGGGCGCCGAGGGGCAGCAGGGCGGCAAAGGCGAGGGCATCTCCCGTCTGGGCGAGGCGCCCGTGCCTGATGGTGGTGGACTCGTCGGCCGTGCCATCGAGAACGCCTCCAGCGGCCGTGACGCCGGGCGGGTAGGCGGCCGGGCTCGTCACGATCTCGCGGCTCTCGTCGAAGGCGTCCCAGCCCTGGTCCGGGTCGAAGGGAGAGCCGGGCTCGGGGAAGGGAACGGCGGGATCCCAGCGGCTCGGCGGCATGCCCAGGGCGGCGGCCACGTTGCCGATATCGCTGCCAACGGCCTCGGCGGTTACCACAGCGTCGAACACGAGGGAGATGGCCCGACCGCCGTAGAGATGGCCGGCGGCGACGGACAGGCGCCGGGTCTCGTGGTTGTAGGCCCCGTCGTCCACGGCGATCTGGCGCCCGTCCGGAAGAGTGAGGGCGATGGTGCCGGCCACGGGTTCCAGGCCCCGCGGCACGTCGTCGCGAACGACGACGTCCATCCAACTGGTCGCCGGCCCGTCGTTGGCCAGCTCGATGCAGTAGCGCACGACGTCGCCGACGCGGGTCTTGCCGTCGGTGCTCGTGGTGTTCTCGGCCTTCTTGACGATGGACACCGCGCCGTCGGCGGGATCGTCGCCCACGAGAATAGGGGGCTCGGCGGGATCGGTGCCGCCCACGGGCTCGCCGCTCGGCGGTGCAGCGGGCTCTCCGGCCGGATGGTTGCCCGGCAGGCTGTCGGGGCCGACGGAGGGCACGGTGCCGTGGACGAAGGCGACATTGCCGTTCTCCGCTCCCACGGCCTCGGCGCCGACGACGGCGTCGAAGGTGAGGAGCCAGCGCTGGCCACCCCACACATCGCCGACCGTGACGGCGATGGTGCGACTGGCCTGGTCGTAGGCATCGTCGGATACGGTCAGCGGGCTTCCGCTCCCATCCGTCCCGGGGCCGGCGAGGCGCAGAGTGCCCGTCACGGGCTCGATGCCCACGGGCAGCGGATCGGATATGACGGCGTTGACCAGGCAGCTGTCGGCAGCGCCGGTGTTTTCGAGCACCACGGTGTAGCGTAAAATGTCACCCTGGCGCGTCACCTTGGCCTCGGGCGCGGTGATGTTCTCCACGGACTTTTCCAGCGTCATGGCGGGGTCGGCGGGCACGACGCTGGCAGGGCCGGGCGGTGTGGCGGGCTTGGTGGGGGCGGGATCCACGGGAAGGGGCTCGCCGGGATGATCCGGGTCTTCCATGGGCTTGTCGGGGTCGGTCAAGCTGGGGCGCGTGCCCGTGGCCGAGGCGATGTTCTCAAGATCGATGGCATCGGGGTCTGCGAAGTCGAGGCCATCGCGGACAACCGCCTCGAACGTGACCGTGGCCGTGCCGCTGCCGGGCACCGCTCCCAGGGGCACCGTGAGAAGGGGCCGGCCGTCCGCTCCCGGTGCCGACAGCGAGAACTTGCCCGTGTCCTGGGGCCGGGCACTCGCCGTTTTGGCGAGCGGGCCGTCGAAGGGCAGATAGGGGTTGGCGAGATGCACCGTCGCCTCGTCCAGCATAAGGCAGGCGGGCAGCGGGTCGGTGGCCACGGCGTCGGTCCACAGCGACCCCGCCGCCGCGTTCGACGCCGTGATCGTGTAGCGGATGCGGTCGCCCGGCTGGGTGGGCCCGTCCGGATGGGTCAGGTTCTGCGCCTTCTTCGACAGCGCCGGGACCGGGGCGATCTTCGGCTCCGGTTTCACGGTCACGTCGATGACGAAGGTGCTTCCCGTGAAGGCGCCGTTGGGCTCCTGCTTGACGACGAGCTCGCTGGACCCCACGGCCACGGGATCGACGACAAGGGTGATCTTTCCGTCGTCATCGCGCAGGGGCTTCCCGTATTCGTCAAGGACGATCTCGGCCTCGACGACGCGCCCGTCCGCGGTGGTCACCGTGATGGGGCCCGATGAGGGGGTGTCCAGCTTGATTTCCACGCGGCCGGGATGGGGTTCGGTTCCGTCGGGCTGCTGGTAGTACAGGGTGAGGTCGCCATGGTAGGTCTTGTCCCCGGGCTTGGCTGGGTCGGCGCCCGGCTTGTCGGGCGTGGGGTGCGCGTAGTCGATGTCGAGGGACGGCTGCGGCTCGCCGGGGTCGGCGCCCGGATCGGGCGACAGGGTCGCGGTGGGGTTGGGATCGATGGGGTCGATGGCCACCTCGGCCCGGGGCACCGCGGGATCCTCGGTGGGATCGGCGCTCTCGAGGTAGTTCGCGGGAACGCCGGCCGCCGCCTGACCCTCGGAGGGCGGAAGGAACTGGAGGGATATCTCGTGACGCCCCTCCTGGCCCTGGGTGGGCACGAGGAAGTCGGAGGTGGAGGCGGCCCGGGCGAGGGAGAAGCGGGTGTGGGTGCCCCCGGCTCCGTTGTCCTCGGCGGTGGCGTTCACGCGCGGATCGCCGACGGGGATTGGTTTGCCGTCCTCGTCGGGATCGCCGGCGAACACGAGCGGCTCGGGAGCGCCGACAGGCTCGCCATCGACGTAGATCTGCACGCGCCCGCGGGGTGCCTGGCACGTGCCCTTGGTCTTCTCGGAATTGGGGTCGCCGTCCACGGTGGGGGCTCGGTCGATGATGGCCTCGACGCGGAGGACCTGGTCGGAGGGGTGGGGCACGAGCCCGGGCTTCTTGTCGTCTACCCACTCGGCCTTCACGTCGCGCACGATGGAGGCGATGGGGGAGATGGTGAAGTCGCCGACCGCGCGGTGGCCCCAGTAGCTTTCGGAGAAGTTGTTGGCGGTGTCCTTGGAGTACTGGGTGGAGATGGCCGTGAAGCGCATACGGCCCACGTCGGCGCCGTTGTCCGTCTCGGTTCCAACGGGGTTGCCGGCGTCGTCGAGGCGCTGGTACTTGAACTTGATGGCGTCCGCTTGGGTGAGGTCGCGGCCGTCGGGGGTGCGCAGGGGCAGCGTGAAGAGGGGCGCGCCCTTGCCGTCGTAGTACTTGTTCAGGGACGCCAGGTAGTCGTCTTCCAGGGTGAAGTCGGCGTAGCGGCGCAGCTTTCCGTCGTCGGGCGCGTCCGGGGGCATCTGGCTGTCGGGCGGTCGGAACAGCGGCAGCGGGGTTACGGGGGTGGGGTTGCCGTTCTCGTCCAGCTTGTCGGTGTCGAGGTAGGTGAAGTTGACGGTGACCTCGCTGTTCTGCTTCACCGTCTGGGGAAGCCAGAGGTAGAGGTGCCCTTTGTCGAACTCGGCCGGAGCGCCGTAGTCGAAGGGCTCTCCGTCCACGAGGAGCTGCCAGTCGCTGAGCTCGTAGGTGTTCTCGCCCACGTCCGAGGTGAGGTCCACCTGGATCATCTCGATGGGCTCGCCTGCGCCGTTGTAGGCTTCGGTGCCGTCGCCGCCGCGGAACTTGAAGTCGGCCACATCGCCGCCGTTGCCGATGGAACCGCCGGTGATGACGACCTTGGCGCCGTGCTGTCCCATGTCGCAGGTGCCGCCCGAGGGGATGAGCGTGCCGCCGGTAAGGATGATCTGGTAGCCGTCGGCCCGCACGATGTTGCAGCAGCCCTGGCCGAACCCTCCCGAGCAGCCCCCGCCCGTGGCCTTCACGTAGCCGCCGTTGATGCGGA
Source organism: uncultured Enterorhabdus sp. (assembly GCA_947649205.1). Taxonomy (GTDB): domain Bacteria; phylum Actinomycetota; class Coriobacteriia; order Coriobacteriales; family Eggerthellaceae; genus Adlercreutzia. Next base: position 5,117 of record CANSQM010000042.1, on the reverse strand, counting down.
TATTGCCGCAGTGCGTTCCCACGAGCTCGTTGCGCACGCCGCCGCCGATGCCGGCCGCATGGTGGCCGCCCTGGGTCTCGATATGGCCGCCGTTGATGGTGATCCACTCGTTGATGGCGGTGCCGTCGCCGTGCTGGCCGCCGCCGATGCCGGCCGCGCCGCCCGCATCGTAGACGACGGGCTTCTTCGCGGTGATGATGCCGCCCTCGATGGTGATGGCACCGCCCGCCTCGCGGCGATTGCCGCCGATGCAGGCTCCGTCGGTGAAGTTGCTCTTGCCGCCCATGGCCGACGCCACGTTCAGGATTCCCGGGTTGTCGCTGGCTAGGATGCTGAGGGGGTCGCCCTGCTTCACGCGGGTCTTCCCGTCGTCGAGTACCGCATCGACGCTCACCTTGCCGTCCTTGGGCACAATGCCGCTGTTCGGCACCGCGTCGTCGATGACGAGAGTGCCTCCCGTCGTGCACCGCAGGCCCGCGGCGCCGATGAAGCCGGCGAAGAGGCCGTTGCGCGTTCCGTCGGCGAGTACGAGGTGGAGCGAGGCCCCGGGGACGACATCAATGGCGGGGCGCTGCCCGCTGCTGGGAGTGGAGATGGAGACGCCGTCGAGCACCAGGCGCGCATGGGTGCCGCTGGGGATGAGAATGCTCGTGGCGCAGGTCTTGGCGTAGCCTACGTCGAAGCCCTGGGGGATGGTGTCGCCTGCGGCGTAGGGAGTCTGGTCCTTGTTCTGCACGACGAGGTGCTTGTCCGTGCGCACGGTCACCTGATTGGCCGCGCTGTCGTAGGAGAAGTCCTCGGGCCCGGGGGTGTCGCCGTCGATGCCCCAGAACACCAGGCCCCCGAATTCCACGACCGACGAGGGGCGCGGCAGGGGACTGCCGGTGTTGATGTCGTCGAGGGGAGTGCGCGAGCGCGAGGAGCCCGCGGGGGCATCGCTCGTCGGCTCAGAAAAGGCTATCGGGGGGGGGTCTCCGTGCTCGGGCTCTCCGGTGCGGCGAGGGCCGTCGCGGGCACCATCCCGCAGGCAAGGGCCGCTGCCAGGCCGAGGCGCAGAAGCGATCCCCGTCGCTTCTGTTTCATGGTGAGTCTCCTTCTCTCAAAGGCAAAGAATAGACACCAATATACCCCTCTCCCGGGGCTCGCGCAAGCCAAACCCCCAGCAACGGCCCGCGAGCCGCACCAAGGGCGGGGAAGCTCGCGGATCGGCCGCCTTCCCCGCAGCCTATTCGGGGAAGAACACATCCATGCGGGCGTTCGCGCGCTGCTTGCCGATGAGGCTGCCGAGCAGCATGAGCAGGCCGGCCACGGCGATGCCGATGACGATCTGGTGCAGGTCGGCTACCTTGAAGCCCAGGGCCATGGTGGTGCAGTAGGTCGCCGTGCCGCCTACGAGCGACCACAGGGCGCCGGCGGCGTTGGCCCGCTTCCAGAACAGGCCGCAGACGAGCACGAAGAAGAAGGCCGTCTCCAAACCGCCGAAGGCGAACATGTTGATCTTCCAGATCACGTCGGGGGGCACGATGGCCAGGGCGAGCACGACCGCCCCCAGGCCCAGGGTGATGAGCTGGCTCCAGAAGGCCACCTTCCCGTCCTTGGGGACGATGCCGCGCCGCTCGCAGGCGGACAAGCACACGTCCTTGACGATGGCCGAGGCCGAGGAGATGAGCAGCGACGACACCGTGGAGATGGAGGCGGCCACGGGCCCCACGATGGCGATACCGGCTACCACGGGCGGCAGGGTGCCCACGATGGCCGCGGGAATGATGTCGTCCACGGTGCCGCCGTAGGCGGCGATGTCCTCGGTGAGCACGCCGGCCGTGAGCACGCCCAGGGCCGTCACACCGATCATCATGGCGCCGATGATGACGGTGCCCCAGATCATGGCGGAGTGCAGGGCCCGGGTGTCGCGGTAGCCCATGGTGCGCACGACGGACTGGGGCAGCACGAAGGTGAACACGCCCACGAGGAGCCACTGGGTCAGGTAGAGGGACGGCGGCATGGCGCCGGCCGCGAAGGGCTCGAGCATCTGGGGCTCGTTGGCGGCGATGGACTGCATGATGGCCTCGTAGCCGCCGCCCGCTTCCAGGATGCCCCCGGCCAGGACGGCGATGCCGACGAGCATCATGATGCCGCACAGGGCATCGGTCACGGCCACCCCGCGGAAGCCGCCAATGACGGTGAACAGAATGGCCGCTGCACCGAACAGGAACAGGCCGGTGGTGTAGGAGTAGCCGGTCACGGCCTCGAAGAGCTTGGCGCCGCCGACGAACTGGGCCACCATGGTGGCCACGAAGAACAGCGCGATGACCAGTGCCGACAGGTTCGCCAGGGCGTTGGAGCCGTAGCGGGCCCGGATGACGTCCACCACGGTCACGGCGTTCAGCTTGCGCGAGACGAGCCCCATCTTCTTGCCGAAGATGCCGTAGAGCAGCACGAGGGCCGTCACCTGGACCACGGCCATGTACACCCAGCCGAAACCGATGTTCCAGGCCTGGCCGGGCCCTCCCACAAAGGAGCTCACCGAGCCGTAGGTGGCGATGGTGGTCATGGCCAGCACGAAGCCGCCCAGGGCGCGGCTGCCGATGAAGTAGCGGTTCGCGAAGTCGCCCGCGCCCCGGCGGCTGCGCACCCGCGCCACGATGGCGGCGATGAGGGCCACGAAGAGGAAGAGGGCCAGGGGAGCCAGGGGCGCCGCGGCGGCCAGGGCACCGTCGGCGAGATAGGGCTCGGCGAGGGCCGCAATCCCGTCGGCCGCCTCGTGCATCGCGCCACCCAGGGAGAGGAGCAGGCCGTTCCAATCGAAGCTATCCACGGCGCACCTCCTCGTCGGTATCGGCGCTCACGGTCGCAGCTGGGCTGGCGGCCGTCCGGTCGCTTGCGGGCGCCGCGCCGGCGCCGTCTGCGGGGGTATCGTCGTCGAGGCTGAAGTTCGCGAAGACGCCGCAGACGAGCACGAGGGCGGCGAGCACCGCCATGAGCCAGGTGCCCACGCAGCCCCCGATGATCCAGATCGGCGTGGAGAAGAGCTCGATGTCGCTGTCGGCGAGGCCGATGCCCCAGGACAGCCAGGTAACCGCGATGATGACCAGGGCGGCCACGGTGGCCAGGGCCTCCCGGTTGGCCTGCCGCATCTTCGCGGCGTAGGTCGTGAACTTCCTCTTGCCCATGGGGCTCCTCTCCTTGAAAAAAGGCACCGAGGCCAGTGTAGCCCCGGTGCCTTGGCTGCGCCCGCTCAAAGGGCGGGAATCTGGCGAGCGACTACAGGGCGGCGTCCCGGATGAGATCGATGAACTTCTGACGATCCCACTGGCCCAGGTCGCCCTCGGCCCGATCGCGCACGGACACGACGCGCTCTTCCACTTCCTTGTCGCCCAAGACCACCATGTAGGGGATCTTCTGGCTCTGGGCCTTGGCGATCTTCACCTTCATGGGCTCGTTGGCGTCCATGAAGTCCACGCGACCGCCGACGGCCTTCAGCTCGCCGACGAACTCGGCCGCCGCCTCCTTATGGCGGTCGGCGATGGGGATGACGGCCACCTGCACCGGGGCGAGCCACAGGGGCAGGGCCCCGGCGTAGTGCTCGATGAGGATGCCCAAGAAGCGCTCGATGGAGCCGAAGATGGCGCGGTGCAGCATCCAGGGGGTCTCCTCGGTGTTCTCCTCGGTGCGGTAGGTCAGCCCGAAGCGCATGGGCATGTTGAAGTCGATCTGCACCGTGGAGCACTGCCAGGTGCGCCCGATGGCGTCCTTCACCTTGATGTCGATCTTCGGGCCGTAGAAGGCGCCGTCGCCCTCGTTGATCTCGTAGGCGAGCCCCCGCTGCTTGCAGGCCTCCATGAGCGAGGTGGTGGCGTGCTCCCACATATCGTCGGTGCCGATGGACTTGTCGGGGCGCGTGGAGATCTCGGCCTCGTAGGTGAAGCCGAAGGTGTCCATAATGTAGTCCACCAGCTCCAGGATGGCCACGACCTCGCTGACCACCTGGTCCTTGGTGCAGAACACGTGGGCGTCGTCCTGGGTGAAGCCGCGGGCGCGCAGAAGCCCGTGCACCACGCCGCTCATCTCGTGGCGGTACACGGTGCCGAACTCGAAGTAGCGCAGGGGCAGGTCGCGGTAGGAGTGCAGCTCGTTCTTGTACAGCAGCACGTGGCCCGGGCAGTTCATGGGCTTTACGCCGTACTCGGAGAAGCGGGGCTCCTCATCGGTGCCCTCGTTGATCTGGAAGAAGTACATGTTCTCGTGGTAGAAGCCGTAGTGGCCGCTCGTCTTCCACACGTCGGCGTTGTAGATGTGCGGGGTGATGACCTCCTCGTAGCCGCGCTCGTACAAGTCGCGGCGCAGCCACTCCTGGAGCGTGCGGATGACCCGCGCCCCCTTGGGAAGGTAGAGCGGCAGGCCCACGCCGGCCATGGGCTCCATCATGTAGATGCCCAGCTCGCGCCCGAGCTTGCGGTGGTCGCGCTTCTCGGCCTCGGCCAGGTTGTGCAAGTACTCCTCCAGCTCCTTCTTATTGAAGAAGGCGGTGCCGTAGATACGGGTGAGCATCTCGCGGTCGGAATCGCCCTTCCAATAGGCGCCGGCCACCTTGGTCAGCTTGTAGGCGCCCAGCTTGTCGGCGCCGGGCATATGGGGGCCGCGGCACAGGTCGGTGAAGGCGCCGAGGCGGTAGACCGAAATGGTCTCGTCTTCGGGCAGCTCGTCGATGAGCTCCAGCTTCAGGGGCTGGTCGGCGAACAGGGCGCGGGCCTCCTCGCGGGTGACCTCCTCGCGCTCGATGGCCGGGGCGGCCTTGGCGATCTCGGCCATGCGGGCCTCGATGGCCGGAAAGTCCTCGGGGGAAAGCGAGACGCCCTCGGGCAGCCGCACATCGTAGTAGAAGCCGTTCTCGATGGCCGGTCCCACGCCGAACTTCACGCCGGGATACAGGTCGGTGAGGGCGGCGGCCATGAGGTGGGCCGTGGAATGGCGCAGCAAATCAAGGGCCTCAGGGCTTTTGGCGGTGACGATGGCCACGGTGTCGCCGTCAGCCACAGGGGCGGTCAGATCGACGGGGGTGCCGTTCACGATGCCGGCCAGGGCCGCACGAGCGAGCCCGGCGCCGATGGCAGCGGCGG
>CANSQM010000041.1 GCA_947649205.1 uncultured Enterorhabdus sp. | reverse complement strand
ACTGCGGCGCCAGGCCGCGGGAGGACAGGTCGTTCCGCTCGCAGGGGGCGCTTTTTTGCGCTGCCCGTTCCGCTGTCATCGGCACCCGCGCAGGGTGCCTTTTTGTTTTTCGGGCCGGTTTTCCCGTCGCCATCGGCCGTGAAATGGGGGCGGCTTCTCTCGATTGCAAGAGGTGCGCGCGTATAATACCCACAGAGCCTTGTCTCATTGCGAGCGAGGCTGTTGGTATCGAGAGAGGTGGCGTTCCCGTGAGTTCAGAGAGCCCTGAAGATAAGAAGCGCATTGAAGATGCGACGAAACAACCGGCGGTTCTTGAGGCGTTGGTTGATGCTCTTTCCGACGGAAGTCGTCGCGGCCGTCAGCAGGCGGCGCGCATTATCGCCGCTGTGGCGCGAGAGGACCCTGAGCTGCTCGTTGGCCATGGGTCTGCGTTGGTGGATGCCCTCGAGCGCCCAGAGGCGCAAACGCGCTGGGAATGCCTTGAGACCCTCACGCGGATCATCCCCCTTGATGCTCGCGTTTGCGAGAAGGCCATTCCCGGTGCGGAGACGGCGCTGTTCGATGAGGACAGCGGTCCGTTGCGCCTGGCTGCCATGCGTTTTCTATGCGCCCTCGGCGCGACGACCGAGAAGCGCTCGGAGAAGGTATGGTCCCTTATTGATGAGGGCATTCAGTGCTGGCACGGCGATCTGGAATTCCAGGACATGTTGCTGGCTGTCATCGATTTCTCCCAGGGAAAGCTGGCACCCGAGGTGAAGAAGGCTCTGGGCGATCGCATGCGCTTCGATGCGACCAATGGCCGCGGCATGCTGAAGAAGCGGGCGAACCAGATCGTCGAGAACGTATCGTAGGAATCGCGCCCGCATGGAGAGCGGGCGCGATTCTCTCTTTTCCAACGTATGACCGAGCATAGATTGCAGGAGGAGTGCACTATGGGCTTTGCATCTACTTTGAAGGTGGGCGATGCCGCTTACACCTATTATCCCGTGTCGGCCATCGCAGGTGCGGATCGGCTGCCGTTCTCGCTGACGGTGCTGTTGGAGAACGTGCTGCGCTGCGGTCGCACGCCCGACGAGGCTGCGGCCATGGCGGCTCGGGTGACCGAGGCCGGCCTTGCGGGCCAGACGGGCGAGGAAGTGGAGTTCTCACCGGCGCGCGTGCTGTTCCAGGACTTCACGGGCGTGCCGGTGTTCGTGGACTTCGCCGTGATGCGCGAGGCCTGCGCCGAGTTGGGTGGCGACCCGAAGAAGATCAACCCCCAGGTGCCGTGTGATCTGGTCATCGATCACTCGGTTATCGCCGATGAGGCCGGCTGCGCCGGATGCATGGACGAGAACATGAAGTTGGAGTTCGCGCGAAACAGCGAGCGCTACGATTTCTTGAAGTGGGCCCAGGAGTCCTTCGAGAACGTGCGCATCGTGCCGCCAGGGCAGGGCATCTGCCACCAGCTGAACATCGAGAAGTTCGCAAGCGTGGTCATGGAGTCGCCTTCAGGGCTTACGGGCGCCGACGGCACGCCGGTGGTGTACTTCGATACTCTGGTGGGCACCGACTCTCATACGCCTACGGCCAATGGCATCGGTGTGCTTGGCTGGGGCGTGGGCGGTATCGAGGCCGAGGCCGCGGCTCTCGGCCAGCCCATCACGACCCTGGTGCCCCGCGTGATCGGCGTGAAGCTGACCGGCGAGCTGGCGGCGGGCGTGTCGGCCATGGATGTGTCGCTGACGTTTGCGAGCATGCTGCGCGAGCGCGGTGTGGTGGGCTGCTTCGTGGAGTGCTTCGGCCCGGGCGTGAGCGGTCTTTCCGCCACCCAGCGCGCTTGTATTTCGAACATGACTCCGGAGTACGGCAGCACCTGCACTCTGTTCCCCGTGGATGGGAAGACGCTCGACTACCTGCGCCTGACCGGCCGCAGTGAGGATCAGGTGGCGCTCGTGGAGGCCTATGCCAAGGCCCAGGGCTACTGGAACGACCCGGATGCCGAGCCGCGCGTGTACAGCGATGTGATCGAGCTCGATCTGGGCAGCGTGCAGCCTTCCATCGCCGGTCCGTCGCGACCCCACGATCGCATTGCCCTGGCGCAGGCTGGCGAGCGCTTCCGCGCCATCTGCGCCGAGCGCGGCCTGGACGATGTGACGGCCCATGTGGAAATTGGCGGTGTCGACCACGAGCTGACCCACGGGGCCATTGCCATCGCCGCAGTGACGAGCTGCACGACGGCTACCGACCAGGCCATGATGATCGCCACGGGGCTCATGGCCCGCAATGCCGCCGGGCGCGGCCTTGCGCCCGCGCCCTGGGTGAAGACCATTTTGGCTCCGGGCAGCCGCGCCACTGAGCTGCTGCTGGAGCGCGCCGGGCTGACTGAGCCCTTGCGCCAGTTGGGTTTCTACACGTGCGGCTTCGGTTGCATGAGCTGCATCGGCAATTCCGGCCCGCTCATGGAGCAGATGCACGCCATCGCTGACGATATCGAGCTGGCGAGCGTGCTGTCAGGCAACCGCAATTTCGAGGGCCGCATCTCACCGGATGTGTCGCAGAACTACCTGATGCAGCCAGCCAACGTGATTGCCTACGCCATTGCCGGCACCATGGATATTGACCTGGGGAAGGATGCTCTTGGCGTGGATGGCGCCGGGAATCCGGTGTACTTCGCCGATATCGTGCCCGACGAGGCCGAAGTGGCCGCGCTGGTGGACCAGTACGTGACCGCCGATTTGTACGAGCAGGGCGCGGCAGGCATGTTCGAGGGCGATGCCGCCTGGCAGGCCCTCGGCGCCGAGCCGAGCGACACCTTCGTCTGGGACGAGGCGTCCACCTATGTGCGCCGGCCCCCGTACTTCGACGGCATGGCCCGCGAGGTGGCCGGCCAGGAGCCCATCGAGGGCGCCCGCGTGCTCGGCAACTTCGGCGACTTCATCACGACCGACCACATCTCTCCGGCCGGCGCCATCGCGCCGGATATGCCGGCGGCTGAGTACCTTCAGGCTCACGGCGTGGCTCCCGCCGACTTCAACACCTACGGCAGCCGTCGTGGCAACCACGAGGTGATGATGCGCGGCACCTTCGCCAACGTGAAGCTGACGAACAAGCTGGCCGACGGTCGCAAGGGCGGCTGGACCCGCGACTTCACCACCGGTGAGATCGCGCCGCTGTACTATGCGGCTGAGCATTACCGCGCGGCGGGGTCTCCGGCGGCGGTGCTGGCGGGCAAGATGTACGGCTCGGGCAGCTCGCGCGACTGGGCGGCCAAGGGCCCCATGCTGCTGGGCGTGCGCGTGGCCATCGCCGAGAGCTTCGAGCGCATCCATCGGTCGAACCTCATCGGCATGGGCATCCTGCCGTTGCAGTTCGCCGAGGGCCAGAACGCCGACGAGCTGGGCCTTGACGGCTCCGAGACCATCACCGTGGCCCCTATCGATTTCTCGGCAGGTCTGCCGAACCCGGCGGTGGTGCAGGTGACAGCCGAGAAGGCCGATGGTGCCACCGTGACCTTCGACGCCACCGTGCGCATCGACACCCCCACCGAGGGCCGCTACTACGAGAACGGCGGCATCTTGCAGTACGTGCTGCGGGATCTGATTGACTAGCCACATTGCATTGGGGGCGGAAGGGGACTTCTCTCCTTCCGCCATAGATTTGAAAGCGACTATTCGTAGGGGCAGGCTTTAGCCTGCCCGCTCGATAATGGAGATCGATCTCGGTTGCGTATTGGCTTCATGGGCATTTCTCCCTTGCGGTGATGGCTCCTGTGTGGTATAAAAAATGCTGGGTTAGCCCTTTGGGGGTTGGGCCCGTCAAAGATGGGCGGAGGGATCTCCGCCCTTTTCCATTCGGGGCAGGGGCAGATTTGTGGAGTACAGCATCTTTGTGGATGAGGCGGGCGATACTGGTACCGATTCGGACTATTATCTGCTCACGCTTGTGTTTCACAATCAGGATGCTTCCTTGGAAGGCAATATCGCGTCTTACGAGGTAAGACTGACGGACGCGAGCTTGCCCAATATTCCCTTTCACATCCAGCCCCTCATGGGCGGCGAAGGAGATTACGCTACCCTATCAATTACGGATCGAGCAAAGCTGCTTTCGTACTTCCATGAGTTTGCCGTGCGCTGTCCGATACTCCATAAGACTTTTCTGTACGAAAAGAAGAACTACGGACTTCGCGGCAAGGAATCTGATTCTGCTGTTATTGCTAAGCGGCTCGGCGATCAAATGGAGAAAGACCTGGCGGCTCTGCTGAATGAGCACCTGGCATTCTTTCAGCAATTCGATAAGATCAAGGTCTATTACGATAATGGGCAGAAACCTGTGAGTCGGGCTTTGCGAGCGGCTCTTGCTAGTTGTCTATCTTCCGTGGCCGTTGAATTCAAGTCAGACGTGCGCTACAGAAAATACCGCCTCTGCCAGATATCGGATATGTTTTGTGGCTTCGCGCTTCTCGACTACAAGTTTTCAAATAATTTGCAAACTAATACCGACGAGATGTTTGCCGACAACCATAGGAATCTTCGCAAACGGTTTCTCAAGAAGATTGGCAGGCTAGATGCCGGGAGGCACGGTTTCGAGTAGGTGTAGCCGCGAGGAGTGTTGGCGCCTTTACGGGCGCCGCGCCAGATGGATGGCGGTCTGAGGTACGTCTCCGGCAACGGGCTGAGAACTGGTAGTTCAGATGGTTCCACATTCGGCTCCCTTACACTGAGGTGGTAGCCGCATCTGACGAACATTTCAACGTGTCGCTAGGCATCTGATACTTTTATCGAGATAAGGGATGGCAGTCCTAGGAATTATAATTGTCGACGGACGGAAGGTGGGCTGTATGGGATATGGAAATGTGCTTGTCGTTGGTAACTCGGGTGTGGGCAAATCGACTCTCATCAATGCTGTGCTCGGCGATGATGCGAAGGAGGTCGCCCCAACGGGAATCGGGATAAGCGGGGTGACCAAAGATCTAAAGATATACGAGGACGACTCCATTCCCTTTCGGCTCATCGACACCATAGGATTCGAGCCTTCTTTTCTGAAGCGGAATTCCGCGATCAACGCCGTCAAGAGGTGGTCGAAGGACAGTGCCAAGGAAGGTAACGAGGAGAAGAAGATAAACGTCATCTGGTATTGCATCGAGGGGACGTCACCCAGATTGTTTCCCGAGATGATCAAGAACCTCTCGCGTGCCACCAAAATGTGGGAGAGCGTCCCCGTCATCGTCGTCATCACCAAGTCTTACTCTGTGCCTGACAGAGAAGCCAACATTCAGATGGTTCATAACGCCTTCGCGACCCAGAAACGCTATTCCAAAAACTTGAAGGCCGTGATTCCTGTCGTCGCCTCGACCTTCCAACTGAACGATACGGCCTTTGCTCCTCCTGAGGGCATCAGTGAGCTTATTGACATGACGAACTCCGTCATGCCCGAGGGTATCAAAGCAGCCGAGAAGGACGTGTCAGCCTTCAAGCTGAAAAGAAAGCGCGCCCTATCTCAAACCGTCGTCGCAGCCTCCACTACCGGAGGCGCCGTTGTCGGTGCGGTTCCCGTTCCTATTCCTGATGCCCTTGTTCTTTCGCCAATCGAGGTGGCCGAGATCAACGCTATCGCATCAATTTACGAGGTCAAGAATAGCGAGGAGTCGAAGAGATTTATCAATTCAATTGTCGAAGTCGGCACCGTCAGCTTTGCCGCTAAAGGAGCAATACAGGCTCTCAAGGCCGTCCCCGGAATCAATCTCGCCGCATCTGTGATCAACTCTATCATCGCCGCAAGCTTTGTCGCGGCAATTGGGGAAGGGTCGGTGTATGCCTTCGAGAAGGTGTACCTAGGCGAGAAGTCGGTCGCCGATATCGACTGGGTGAAGAAACTCATGGAATCCAAGCTCTCCAACGAGTTTATCGAGAAGGTAACCACGGCCATGCAGGAGATTGCCAAAGGCGCAGGAAGTAAAGATATCGCCAAGACCGTTGGCAATGTCGTGAACGCTCTGTTCGTGCAAGGAAGGCCTGAAGGCAAATCGAGTTCGGAGAAGCACTAGCTGTACCCTACAGGGTGTTTGGCGGATGCAAATGAGCTTGCCGAGGTCATGGCTAGTGTGAGCGAAGGAGATGCCGAGGGGGACGGTTCCCTTCGGTAGACTCGGACGACAATGTTAGGGGAACCGTCCCCACGACACTATACGCCCGCTGGTGCGTGCGAGGTTAGAGGGAGAGGATGATCGAGATGATGCCCGAAGAGCCGAATGCGAATGTAAGGGACTGAGTTTCCCAGCTTCGTTCTCCTGACAACAAAGCAGCTTGAAAGAGTTTGTCGAAGCCAGCGGGCAGAGCAGCGCGGTGTATGCGTATCTCGAGTCATTCATCAGCTTGATGCGTGACCCCAATTCCTTTGTTAGGACGCACGGGCTGACGCTTATCGCCTGCAATGCGAGATGGGATGCAGCGGGCAAAATCGATGGGATAATTGACAAGTATCTGCAGCACGCCACTGACGAGGGGCCCATTACGGCTCGCCAATTGCGTGAAGTCCCTCGCGCAATTGGCCGAGGCGAAACCGGCTCTTACGCCGCGCATCGCCGACGTATTGCGGAACGCAGACGTTACGAAGTATTCCGACAGCATGCGCACGCTAGTGCAAAAAGACATATGCGAGGCGCTCCTCTCCTTGGACGGAAGGAGGTAGCGACGAGTGTCAAGGGAACCGTCCTCTTGACATCGGGTCGGAGCTGCTGCTTTGTCGTGGGGGACGGCTCCCTTGGCACTGGCTGCGGAGAACGTGCGGAATAGCTGGCATATGCGGGGGATTTGCGATACGATTACGGGCACGTGATTTTTTGACCCTAGGAGAACCGACGTAACTATGGAAGACTTCCGCAACGAATATTGCATGCACACCGCCACCTGCGGGCAGCTGCGTGCGACCGACGTGAACCAAGAGGTGACGCTGGCCGGTTGGGCGTGGCATACCCGCGACCACGGCGGGCTCATCTTCATCGACCTGCGCGACCGCGAGGGCTATACGCAGGTGGTCGTCGATCCGGATTGCGTGAGCGCGGAGGACTTTCATGCAGCCGAGCACTTGGGCCGCGAGTACGTGCTGAAGGTGACCGGCCGTGTGCGCGAGCGGGCGCCGGAGGCTGTGAACCCGAACATGATAACCGGCGAGATTGAAGTGCTGGCCAGCGCCGTGGAGGTGCTGAACACTTCGGTGACGCCGCCGTTCTCCATTGAAGACGGTATCGAGACCGACGAGATCACCCGTATGAAGTGGCGCTACCTGGACATTCGCCGTCCGGAGATGCTCGCCAACCTGAAGCTGCGCCACACGGTGACCCAGGCCATGCGCCGGGCGCTGGACGAGCGCGGCTTCCTGGAGATCGAGACGCCGATTCTGGCGAACTCCACCCCCGAGGGCGCTCGCGACTACATTGTGCCGAGCCGTCCGAACCCGGGCAAGTTCTACGCCCTGCCCCAGAGCCCGCAGCAGTTCAAGCAGATGCTCATGTGCGCCGGCGTGGAGCGCTACTACCAGATCGCCCGCTGCTTCCGCGACGAGGACCTGCGCGCCGACCGTCAGCCGGAGTTCACCCAGGTGGATATAGAGATGTCCTTCGTGGAGGGCGACGATGTGTGCGACATGATGGAGGCGGTCATGGCCGAGACCCTTGCGGCCGTGGGCGTGACCGACGTGACCTTCCCCCTGCAGAAGATGCAGTACGCCGACGCCATGCGCCTCTACGGCTGCGACCGTCCCGACGTGCGCTTCGGCATGCTTTTGCACGACATCACCGACATTGTGAAGAACACCGGCTTCAAGGTGTTCTCGTCGGTGGCCCAATCCGGCGGCGTGGTGAAGGCCATCAACGCCAAGGGCGCTGGCGACTGGAGCCGCGGCGAGGTGGAGAAGATGGCCTCCATCGCCGAGGCCAACGGCGCCAAGGGCATGGCCTGGGTGGCGTTCACCACTGACGGTCAGGAGAAGAGCCCCATCAAGAAGTTCTTCACCGACGAGGAATGGGCAGCCCTGAAGGCCGAGATGGAAGTGGAGCCCGGCGACCTGCTGCTGTTCGCGGCCGACACGACCGAGATTGCCAACGCCGTGCTTTCCGCCCTGCGCTTGCACATGGCCGACGCCCTGAACGTGCCCCGCGAGGGCCACGCGCTTCTGTGGGTGGTGAACTTCCCTATGTTCCGCTACGACGAGGACGAGAAGAAGTACGCTGCCGAGCATCATCCCTTCACCCATGTGCTGAAGGAGGATCTGGACAAGATCGAGAGCGATCCCTTGGCTTGCGGCAGCTATTCCTACGACCTGGTGATGGACGGCTTCGAGGTGGGCGGCGGCACCATCCGTATCCACAACGCCGAAGAGCAGCGCCGCATCCTGCGCGTCGTGGGACTTTCCGATGAGGAGATCGACGAGAAGTTCGGCCACCTCATCCGTGCCCTGGAGCTGGGCGCCCCGCCCCATGGCGGCATCGCGCTGGGTCTGGACCGCCTGGTGATGCTGCTGGCCCGCAAGGATTCCATCCGCGACGTCATTGCCTTCCCGAAGACTTCCTCGGCGAGCGATCCCATGACCGGCGCGCCGAGCGCGGTGACGGGCCGCCAGCTGAAGGACGTGAACCTGCGCATTCTGTAGCATGCCGTGAGATACGCGACGAGCTGAGCGAGGGGCTGTGCCTGGGGGCGCAGCCCCTTTGACGTGGCGGGAGCGCGCATCTGTCGGCCCGAAGGGCCTTTGCGAGCGACCGCCCCTATCTCGAGCAACGGGAAGGGGGCGCTCACTGTTGAGGGTTTCGGGCAGCGGGAAGGCTGCTCGCCCTTGGGGGAGGATCCTCTTACATGATGGCGCGGGAGAGCGGTTTGTTGAAGGTCTCGACGGGATATCCGGTGAGGATATTGCGCGCTGTCAGAAGATGCTCGGCGAAGGAGAGCTTGCCCGCGCCGTAGAGCCGGGCGGCCAGGCGCACGGCGGCTCCGTCCTCCATGGACACGTCGTCGGCCAGGAGCGCCATGACTGTGCCGATGAGCGAGCGCGGCACGTGGTAGTCGTTCTCGAGCGCCGTCACGCAGGCGACGATGGTTTCCGGGTAGGCTCGCGCTGCGCCGCCGGCGATAATGCGGCGTGCCTTGGCGGCGCGGCGCGGATCGTTGTCGAGCAAATAGTGCAGCAGGACGGTTTTGTCCACGATGACGATATCGTGGGAACGCCCCCGAGGCGCGCTTTTCGGTCGCTCAGCGTCGGATGCGCCTTGCTCCTTCAACCATGCGGCGCGCTCGTCGCTCGACTGGGTCGGATTGCCGTAATGGCGCAGCTTGCCGAAGGCGCTCGTGGCCCCCTCGCTCTTGCTGAGGTGCGGTGTGAAGGGGAGCCGCCGTCCGTTGACGCTCTCGGCTATGAAGAGCCGTACGGCCTCGGAGAGCGAGAGGCCCAGAGCCTCGAAGAGTTGTTCGGCCTCTGCCTTCATGGCATCCTCGACGCGTACCTGCAGGGTGGCGTGCTTGCCCATGGGAGCACCTCCGAAAAAATTTTTCGTCTCGCGACATAGATCGAAAGCGGATGAAAATGCGTCTCATTGCGAGTATTTTCGCGACATCTTCCCAGTAAAACGAGGAAAGATGTAGTGCAATTGTAACACACTCGGAAGGTCTCTGGATTCCCGCGCCGGAAGGCGGGAGCGTCAGAGGCGGCGAAATAGGGGGTTGCCAACGTCCGTTGAGCGCGTTATAACGTCCCCAACAGGTCAAAGATGACTTTCCCGATGCGCAAACACTGCGCGCTTCCCATAGATTCCATTCCGTTTCAGCAGGGTGTCCCATCGATGCCTTGGTCTTGTGCGCCCCGGTTCTCGAGAAGGGGTTGGGCGAGAGCGAAGCGGGGGAATGCATGCTTCGAGCTATGAGAAAGAGGAGGAGTTCATGGGTTCTAAATTCGTCATTGCCGACCCGGGCCTGTGCATCGGCTGCCAGACGTGCATGGCCGGCTGTCTGCTGAAGCACAGTGCGCCGGGGGACGTTGCGAAGCCCCGTCTGAACCTGATTACCACCCTGACCATCTCCGCGCCCATCGTGTGCCACCACTGCGCCGATGCGCCGTGCGTGGCCTCGTGCCCGGAAGGGGCGCTGTACTTCGACGAGGGTCGCGTGGCGGTGAAGCAGGAGCGCTGCATCGGCTGCCGCAGCTGCGTGCTGGCCTGTCCTTACGGCGCCGTGGACGTGGTCTCCCAAGAGGGCGCGGCGAAGCTGGGCGGCCTGACGGTGGAGTCGGCGCCCAAGGCTTTCCTGGTGAAGTGCGATTTGTGCTATGACCGCGAGGGCGGCCCGGCGTGCGTGGAGGCCTGTCCCACCGGCGGCCTTATGGTCGTCGACGAGGAGGAGCTTGCCGCTCGTCAGCGGGCCCGGCGCATGAAGGCCGCCGTGGCCTCGGGTGCGTTTGCCAGCGTGCCGCTGAATATGGATCTCAACTAGAACGGGGGAGTGAAACTATGGAAAAGCACATGGCCGTATGTCCCTACTGCGGCGCCGGATGCAAGCTCAACCTGCTGGTCGATGACGGAATGGTCATCGGCGCCGAGGGCATCGACGGTGTGACCAACGAGGGCGAGCTGTGCCTGAAGGGCCTGTCGGGCTTCGATTTCATCAACGATACGAAGATCCTGACGCCGCGCATCCTGCATCCGATGATTCGCCGCGAGAAGGGTGGCGAGCTGGAGCGCGTCACCTGGGACGAGGCGCTTGACTTCACGGCGCAGCGGCTGACCGAGATCAAGGAGAAGTACGGCCCGGACGCTATCATGCTGACCGGCTCCTCTCGTGGTCCGGGCAACGAGGCCAACTTCGTCATGCAGAAGTTCACCCGCGCCTGCATCGGCACGAACAACATCGACAACTGCGCGCGCACCTGCCACGGCCCCAGCGTGATCGGGCTTATGGACACCGTGGGATCCGGTGCCATGTCGGTGTCCATTCCCAACCTGGAGAACGCCGACCTCATCATGCTGTTCGGTTACAATCCCTCGGCCTCCCATCCCATTGTGGCTCGCCGCATCGTGAAGGCCAAGGAGAAGGGCGCCAAGATCATCGTAGTGGATCCGCGCTCCATCGAGACCGCCCGCATCGCCGATCTGTACATCCAGATCAAGAACGGCTGCAACCTCGCCTTCATGAACGCGTTCGCCAACGTCATCGTGTCTGAGAATATGCACGACAAGGCCTTCATCGATGCCCACACCAACGGCTTCGACGCGTGGTGGGAGACCATTAAGAACTACACTCCGGAATCGGTGGCCGAGGTGTGCGGCTGCGATCCCGACGACATCCGCAAGGCGGCGCGCATGTACGCCACGGCCCCCAACTCCGTCATCGGCTGGGGCATGGGCGTGACTCAGCAGCGCCAGGGCGTGAAGGTGGTGCACACCATCGCCGCCATCGCCTGCGTCGCCAACCAGATCGGTCGCGACAACGCCGGTCTGGCGCCGGTGCGCGGCCAGAACAACGTGCAGGGCTCCTGCGACATGGGCATGTGGCCGAGTCTTCTGCCGGGTTACCAGAAGGTGGAGAACCCCGAGATGCGCGCTAAGTTCGAGAAGGCCTGGGGCCTGCCGGCCGGCGCGCTTCCCGCCGAGCCCGGCTTCAAGCTGACCGACCTGCCCCACGGGGTGAAGGAGGGCAAGATCCGCGCCTTCTACAACTTCGGCGAGGATCCGCTGCAGACCGAACCCGATTCCGCCGATATGAAGGAGACCCTGGAGAACCTGGATCTGCTCATCTCCCAGGACATCTTCATGACCCAGACGACGGCTTTGGCCGATGTGGTGTTTCCCGGCACGTCCTGGGGCGAGCACGACGGCGTGTTCTCCGCCTCGGATCGCACGTTCCAGCGCTTCACGGCCGCAGTGCCGCCCAAGGGTGAGTGCAAGCACGACTGGCAGATCTTCCAGGAGCTTTCGACGCGCATGGGCTACCCGATGCACTACGAGGATACCGAGGAGATTTGGAACGAGGTGCGCGAGCTGTGCCCCAACTTCTACGGCGCCACCTACGAGAAGATGGCCGGCACCGGTCATGCCCAGTGGCCCGTGCCCACGCTGGAGTGCCCCGGCACCCCGACGCTGTACAAGAACGGCCAGTTCAACACGGCCGATAAGAAGGCCATCCTCATGGCGCACGACTTCGTGGAGCCCACTGAGCTTCCCGATGACGCCTATCCGCTCGTGCTGTGCACCGTGCGCGAGGTGGGCCACTACTCCTGCCGCTCGATGACGGGCAACTGCAAGGTGCTCTCGATGCTGGCCGACGAGCCGGGCTATGTGCACATCAACCCTGCCGACGCCGAGGCGCGCAATATCCGCGACGAGGATCTGGTGTGGGTCAGCTCGCGCCGTGGTAAGGTGATTACCCGCGCGTGTTTGGACGAGCGCATCAACAAGGGCGCGGTGTACATGACCTACCAGTGGTGGATCGGCAAGTGCAACGATCTGACCATGCACGTGACCGATCCTCTGTCCGGCACGCCCGAGGACAAGTACTCCGCCTGCGAGGTGCACTCCATCGACGACCAGGTGTGGGCCGAGCGCCACATGCAGGCGCTCTACAGCGCCCTGAAGGATCGCCTGGCCGCCGAGGCTGCGCCCCAGAACGTGGCGCCGGCCGCCGAGGCGTCTGCGGAGTAGCCCGCGGCCGTCCGCTCTTTTTCACCCGAAAGGACTCTGATGAACACCTTCATCGCCATAGAGCCGGATAGGTGCATAGGATGCGGCACATGTCTCGCCGCCTGCAGCCATGGCCACCGTGTGGCCGGGCTGCAGGCGGAGCCCCGTCTCGCCCTGACATTCGCCCCGCAGGTGACCGCGGCGGTCACCTGCCATCAGTGTGAGGGGGCTCCCTGCTTGGCCGTGTGCCCCGTCGATGCCATTATGCGCACCGACGAGGCCGTCGTTGTGAACGAGCAGGCGTGCATCGGCTGCAAGCTGTGCGCGATCGTGTGCCCCTTCGGCGCCATCCATCCGGCAGGCACGTCCACGGCAGGCGTTGCCGGCATTGCCTTTGAGACGCCGAGCCAGCCCCGGGGCACCTCCCCGCTGCTGGCCTGGAGCATCGGCGTCTACACCTGTGCCGTGAAGTGCGACTTGTGCTCCACGTACGACCCCGAAGGGGGTCCCCATTGCGTGAGGGCCTGTCCGACCAACGCGCTTTTTGTGCGAGATGCCACAACGCTCGGTGACGCTCGCAAGGACAAAATGAAAGCAGCCGCTACGGCCAATCAGATCATGATGGGCCGCTCGACCAACCTGAAGGAGGCCTAAATGCTGGAACTTATCTTTGTGTCCCTCGGGCTCTCCTGCGTCGCCGGCGCGCTGTCCCTGGTGGCGGGGAAGACCCCTGCCGCCTCTAAGACCATCGCCTGCGTGGGCGGCATGGCCTCGGCGGCCTGCGCCTTCATCGGCGGCGCCGGGGCCCTGCTGGGGCCGGCGGTGCACGCCAGCTGGTCGGGGCCCATGGCGTTTGCGAGCTTCACGCTGCTGCTGAATCCCCTGGCGGGACTGCTCATCGCGGTCATCTCGGCCCTGGCCTTCGTGGCATGGCTCTACGGTCTGTCCTATTTCGACGAGTATTACGAGAAGGGCATGGGGGTCATCGGCTTTTTCATGAACCTGTTCATTGCTTCCATGAACCTGGTCATTCTGGCCGACAACGCATTTTGGTTCCTCGTGTTCTTCGAATTGATGTCGCTTACCTCCTACGTGCTGGTCGTCATCGACCAGACGGAGAAATCGCTGCGCGGGGGCTTTTTGTACTTGATCATGGCCCATATCGGCTTTCTCATGATCGCCATCTCGTTCTTCGTGATGGCGTCGGCCGCCGGGTCCCTCGAGTTCGAGGCCTTCCGCACGAGCGCCTTTGCTCCCGGTGTGGCCACGGTGGCCTTCGTGCTGGCTTTCTTCGGCTTCGGCGCCAAGGCGGGCATGGTGCCCTTCCATTCCTGGCTGCCCCAAGCCCACCCGGCGGCGCCTTCCAATGTGAGCGCGCTCATGTCCGGCGGCATGATCAAGATCGGCATCTTCGGTATCTGCAAGGTGTGCTTCGATTTGCTGGGCGCGACCGGAGGCGAGATCGGTTGGGGCGTGCTCGTCATTATCATCGGCGCGGTATCGAGCGTGCTGGGGGTGGTGTACGCCCTGGGCGAGCACGATTTGAAGAGCCTGCTGGCCTACCACTCCGTGGAGAACATCGGCATTATCCTGCTCGGTGTGGGCACGGGCATCTACGGCTGGGCCGCGCATCTTCCATGGCTTGCGGCCATCGGGCTTCTGGCCGGGCTCTACCACCTGGTGAACCACGCCATGTTCAAGGGGCTTTTGTTCCTGGGAGCCGGCAGCGTGCTGCATGCGACGGGGACGCGCAACATGGAGGTCCTCGGCGGTCTGGCGCGCCTGATGCCCGTGACGGCCCTGTGCTTCCTCGTGGGATCGTTGGCCATCTCGGCCATCCCCCCGCTCAATGGGTTCGTGTCCGAGTGGTTCACGTACCAAGGGCTCATCGGCGCGGCCATGGACGGCGACATCTTCATGCGCATCCTGTTCGCCTTTGCCGTGGTGGCCCTGGCCATTACCGGTGCTCTTGCCGTCACCTGCTTCGTGAAGGCCTTCGGCGTCACGTTCTTGGCTCGGCCGCGCTCCGAGGCGGCCGAGGCTGCCCGCGAGGTGCCCGCTCCCATGAAGGGGGCCATGGTGCTGCTCACCGTTGCCTGCGTCTTCCTCGGCCTGGGAGCGGCTCTGGTGACGCCGGTGGTGGATTCCATTGCCGCCGCCATGCTGTCGGTGCCCCCGGTGCCGGCCGTGGAGGGTGCGACGCTCGTGTCGCTGGATACGGCATCGGTGGTCTCGCCGCTGGCGCTGGCGGTGCTCATGGCTCTTGTCATCGCCGCGTGCGCCCTGGTGCGCAACAGCGCGAACCGCGCCGCCGGCATGAAGGACGATCCGCAGACCTGGGCCTGCGGCTACCAGGCGGATCTGACCATGGAGACGCTGGCCTCCACGGTGGGCGCCAACGTGAAGAACTTCATGGGGCCGCTGTTCGCCATCCGCTTCACCGTGAACCGTGCCGGTGCCGCCGTGGCCCGTCTGTTCAGTCGTGCCCTGGGGCTCGAAAAGACGGCTCCGTCCGCCTCCAAGGCCCCCGAGCCGGTGCTGTCCCGCTTCGACCGCGATCGCACGGTGGGCATCGCCGCGGCCCCGCACCGCGCTCCGGCGCTCTCGCACTCGGTGCTGTCCATCGTCAGCGATCTCGGCGCCTGGTTCAGCCGCATGGAGAGCGGCGATTTCCGCACCTACATCGTGTACATCGTCGGCGCCCTGGTGTTCTTCCTGGCGCTCATCATTCTGGTCCGATAGGAGGATGCCATGTCTGTCATTGTTGCGATACTCCAGGCTGTCCTCTTGGTGGCCGCCGCTCCGCTCGTGAGCGGCATCACGCGCAAGATTCGCGCCAAGATGCACTCCCGCACGGGTACCGACATCTTCCAGGACTACCGCGATCTGGCCAAGCTCTGGCGCCGGTGCGAGGTGCGTGAGGGCGGCAGCGGGCTTGTGTCCCGGGCCATGCCGCCGGTGTTCCTCGGCAGCTTCGTGCTCATTGCCGCGGGTCTGCCCCTGTTCATGCAGGCCTGCCCGGTGCCCATCCTGGGCGATATCATCACCATCCTGTACCTGATGGCCCTGCCGCGCTTCATGTTCGCCCTGGCCTCCATCGACTCTGCCGGCTCGTACACGGCCATCGGCGGTGTGCGGGAGCTGCTGGTGGGCGTGCTCGTGGAGCCTGCGCTCGTGCTGGTGCTGTTCGTCATGGCCGTGGCCGCCGGCTCCACCAACACCGGGTTCATGGCCGCGGCCACAGGCTCGCTTCAGGCCCAGCCGCTCGTGGCCGTGGTAGTGGCCGGCGTGGCGTTTGCCATGGCCTGCTACATCGAGATGGGCAAGCTGCCCTTCGACTTGGCCGAGGCCGAGCAGGAGATCCAGGAAGGCCCCCTGGCCGCCTACTCCGGGCCTTCTTTGGCCATGCTGAAGCTGGGCGTATCCGTGAAGCAGCTGGTGGTGGCGAGCTTGCTCGTGGCGCTGTTTCTGCCCTTCGGGGCCGCGGTGGACGCCTCGCCTGCGGCGGTGCTCGCGGGAATGCTGGCCTATGGCGCGAAAGTGCTCGTCGTCATGGTTGCGGCCTCGATCATCGAGAACGCCGTTATGCGCGTGCGCTACAAGCTGCTCGGTCGTTATACCTGGTTCGTCACGGGGATTGCGCTTCTGTCCCTGGTGTTCCTCGTCATTGGAATTTAGGTGGTGATGAATATGTTCGGATACCCGTTAGTCAACGTGCTGGGGGCCTGCCTCATCATCACCTCGATGCTGGTGGTGCTCGCCCGCACGGGGCGCGCGGCGGCCTGGCTGTACTCGCTCCAGTCGCTCGTGCTCGTGGCTGTGCTCGCGTCGCTCGGCGCGGTGACCGGCTCGACGGAGCTGTTCACCTGGTCGGCCACGGCCTTCGCCACCAAGGTGGTGCTCGTGCCCGCCATCCTGCTGTTCACCCTGAAGAAGATCGGCGATGAAGCGCGGACGGATCTGCCGCCGAAGCTCAACCCCATGAAGTCGGTGGCCCTGGTGGCCGTGGAGGTGTTCGTATGCTTCGTGGCCGTCTCCGGGATCGATTTGCCGACGGCTGCGGAGGTGCGCCCCACGCTGGCGGTGTCGCTGGCCCACTTCTTCATCGGGCTCACCTGCATCGTCATCCAGCGCTCCATCTTCAAGCAGATCTTCGGATACTGCCTGATGGAAAACGGCTCCCACGTGACCTTAGCGCTCTTGGCGCCCCAGGCCCCGGAGCTGGTGGAGATCGGGGTGGCCACCGACGCCATTTTCGCGGTGATCATTCTGGCCGTGCTCGTGTGGCGCATGGCGCGCTACGCCCGCACCCTTGATGCCGACGACCTCTGCGAGCTGAAGGGATAAGCCATGGATTACTCTATTCTGCTAATCTGCCTGTTGGGCTGCCCGGTGGTTGCGGCCATCGCCATGGCCCTGCTGCCCGCGAAGGCCACGCCCCGCGGCCTGTTCGAGGCCATTCACGTCCTGTCCCTGGCCGTCGTGGCCGTTTCAGGGCTTTGGCTCGTGGCCTCGGTGTTCGCCGGCAGCGACATTTTCGCCTTGGGCGGCTGGTTCCACCTGGACGGGCTGGGGGCGCTGTTCTTGGGCCTCATTGCCGTTATCGCGCCGGCTACGGGCCTGTACTCGCTGCCCTATGTGGCCCACGATGTGGCCGATGGGAAGCTCGGGCCCTCCCAGGTGAAACAGTACTACGTGTTCTTCAGCCTGTTCGTGTTCTCGATGATTCTGGCCGTCACCTCCAACAACATCATCATGATGTGGGTGTCGGTGGAGGCCACCACCTTGTCCACGGTGTTCCTCGTGGGGGTGTACCGCACCAAGCTTGCCCTGGAGGCGGCGTGGAAGTACGTCATCGTCTGCACGGCCGGCGTGGCCTTCGGTCTGTTCGGCACGCTGCTCGTGTACGCGAACGCCGCCGACGTGATGGCTGACGCGCATCAGGCGGTGTTCTGGACGTCCATCCTGCCCATGGCTCCCGCGCTCGACCACTCGCTCACGATGATCGCCTTCGTGTTCGCCGCCATCGGCTTCGGCACCAAGGCGGGCCTGTTTCCCATGCACACCTGGCTGCCCGACGCCCATTCCGAGGCGCCGAGCCCCGTGTCGGCCCTGCTGTCCGGCGTGCTGCTGAAGTGCGCGCTGCTCATCGTGCTGCGGTTCTACATTCTAGCCGCGGCCAACGTGGGGGCGGGCTTCCCCCAGCTGGTCATGGTGATTCTGGGCGTGCTCTCGGTGGGCTACGCGGCCTTCGAGGTGTACCGGCAGCGCGATATCAAGCGTAAGCTGGCCTACAGCTCGTGCGAGAACGTGGGCCTCATCGCCGTGTGCTTCGGCATCGGCGGTCCTTTGGGCATTATCGCGGGCCTGGTGCACTGCATCGCCCACGGCCTGACCAAGGCGCTCATGTTCTGCGTGGCCGGCAACGTGATGATGAAGTACCACACCCGCGATCTGGAGAAGATCAAGGGCATTCTGGCCGTGGCCCCTGTGACCGGCGTGCTGTTCGTGGCCGGCTGCCTCGCCTTGGCGGGCTTCCCGCCCTTCGCCATGTTCGTGAGCGAGATGGCCATGATCTTGGCCGGCATTGCCGCCGACGCCCTCTGGCTCGTGGCGCTTGTGCTGGTGGCTCTGGTGGTGGTCATCATGGCGCTTGTGACCATGATCACCGGATCGGCTTTGGGGCGTGCGCCCGAGGGGATGGCCCGCAAGGACGTGCCGGCCCTGGCCCTGGTGCCCGAATGCGTGCTTTTGGCTTTGGTGGTGCTGCTCGGCGTGGCCCTACCCGGCCCTCTGTTCGGCTCCATCGAGCGCGCCGGGGCCATCGTCATGAGTTACGAGGACGAGTACCCGGCGAGCGAGAATCTGTTTGAAGGGGCCCTGGCGGCCCTGGCTGGAGACGAGGTTGAAGAGGAGGTGTCCGAGTAATGGTCAAGAAGAAGGCGCCCTTGCGGGTGGGGGAAACCCACGTGCAGGCCGTGCGCGACACGTTCCCTGGAGCGGTGCTCGATGCCGCGTGGCAGGCCGAAGACCAGGTGACCGTCACGGTGCCCAAGGACATGCTGCCCGATGTGGTGGAGTTTCTGTACTACGGCCGCGGCGGCTGGCTGCCGAACATGGTGGCCAACGACGAGCGGCCCATCAACGGCAACTACGCCCTGTACTACCTGCTGTCCATGGAGGAGAGCGACCCGGGCTTCGTGACGGTGCGGGCCGAGGTGGACCCCCAGTCCATGGAGTACCCGAGCGTGACTCCGCGGGTGCCCGCCTGCGTGTGGAGCGAGCGCGAGGCCTTCGACCTGTTCGGCCTGCGCGCTCAGGGGCTGCCCGACGAGCGGCGGCTGGTGCTGCCCGACGACTGGCCGGCCGACCTGTATCCGCTGCGCAAGGATTCCATGGACTACCGCAAGCGGCCGGCTCCCGTCACCGACGTGGAGAACTACTCGTTCCTCTACGAGGGTCGGGCCGAGGAGGTCACCGAGGTGCCCATGGGCCCGCTGCACATCACCTCCGACGAGCCGGGGCACTTCCGCCTGTTTGTGGAGGGCGAGGAGATCATCGACGCCGACTACCGCCTGTTCTACGTCCACCGCGGCATGGAGAAGGTGGCCGAGAGCCGCCTGAACTACGACGCGGTCACGTTTTTGGCCGACCGCATCTGCGGTATCTGCGGCAATGCCCACTCCGTGGCCTATGCCGAGGCCGTGGAGCACGCCCAGGGCATCGAGGTGCCCGTGCGCGCCCAGTACATCCGCGCCATCCTGCTGGAAGTGGAGCGTTTGCACTCCCATCTGCTGAATCTGGGGCTCGTGTGCCACTA
>CANSQM010000040.1 GCA_947649205.1 uncultured Enterorhabdus sp. | reverse complement strand
GCCCGAGGCCGAGCCCGAGCCCGTGTCGGATCCCCCTGAGGCTGCCGCGCCCAACTCTGCGTCACCCCAAGCCGCTCCGACGGTCGCGACCGAGCCCGAGGTGACGACCCCTGTGGCCGAGCCCGCGGCCGTGACGGAGCCCGAGCCGACTGCCGCTGTCGCACCGGTGACGGCCGAGGCCGAAGCCGCTCCCGCGGCTCCGGCTCCCGCGCAGCCGGCGGCGCCCGACGTGTCGAACCCCTTCGCCGCCCATCGTCCCGCCGCGCCGGGGCCGACGCCCGAGGCCGTTGCCGCTGCGTCGGCCCCGGCTCCCGAGCCGACCGCGCCCTATGCGGTGGGCATTCCGGCCCAGCCCGCTGCCCAGCCCTACGCGCAGCCCTACGGCCAGGCCGTCCCGACGCCCGCCGTTGCGGCTCCCGCACCCGGCTACAGCGCCTATGAGCGGGCCTACGGGGCCGCCGCCGGGCAGCCGTCCCATGGCGCAGCGGCCCCGCAGCCCTATGGCGCCGTGCCCCAGCAGCCCTACGGGGCCGTGCCGCCGACGCCGCCGGTTCCCCCGGCGCCGGTGTACGGCTACGAGCCGCCGGCTTCAGGCGGCCAGAAGCGCCGCTGGCCCTGGTTCCTCTTGGGCCTTGCCGTGGGCCTCGTCATCGGCTTGGGCGGTTGCGTGAGCTGCGTGGGGCTCACCGTGGCCGGCTACGAGAGCGTGAACGACTACGTCTACGACGATTACGGCTACGACTACGATTACGACGATCCCTACCACAACTGGCCGCCGGAGGGCGACTACTACACGCCCGAGGACAGTGACACCGACGGTGCCACCACCATGGCCCTCAGCTACGAGGAGGTGACCAGCCTCCTGGAGACCGAGGGCTTCGAGGCCGGTACCCCCGCGGCCGACGGCACCTGCCCCAAGGGCTACTACACCGTGGGTCCCGAGGGCGCCATTCCGGCCGGCCTCTACGCCCTGGAGGGCGGCGACCTCCTGAGCCATTACTACGTCTTCGATGGCGATAGCGCCACGGGCAAAGGCAACGCCTATGACCTTGATGACAGCGTGCAGTACCTGGGCAACTACTTCGTCGAGCTCGACGAGGGCGACCTCATCGCCTTCGAGCCCGGCGTGGAAGGGGCCGTCATGAAGCCGGCGCCGTCCACCTCCGTCAACCCGACGGTGCCCTACGGCAACGGCTGCTACCGCGTGGGCATCGATATCCCCGCAGGTACCTACACCATCACGGCGGCCCCCGTGGACGACCCCGAGGTCACCGACGAGTGCGCCGCCTACGTCATGGACGACCTCGACTTCGACGACGACTCCGTGGTGGACACCCAGTACATCATCCCCGGCGGCAAGCAGACCGTCACCGTGGTCGACGGCCAGTACCTGGAGCTCTTCGCCGCCACGGCCACGCCGGTCCTGGAGAACTAGGCCGGTTCTATATAGGCACGATTATCGAAGCGCTTCCGCCCCGGCTGGAGCGCTTCTTGCAAGAAGGGAGGGCCCCATGCCCCCGCTGTCCGATTACCCCACCCTGGACGAGCTGAACGACTTCTTCGGCCACGACCGCTTCGCCGAGCACGTGGGCTGCCGCATCGTGGAGGGCTCGGTGGGCCACGGCGTGGCGGAGCTGGACATCCAGGACCACCACCGCAACGCGCTCGGCAACGTCATGGGCGGGGCCATCTTCACCCTGGCCGACTTCGCCCTGGCCCTGGCCAGCAACATCGGCGTGGCTCCGAGCGTGTCGGTTTCGAGCGCCATCGACTACATGTCCGCCTCGCGGGGCACTCGGCTCATTGCCACCTGCAACGTGGACAAGAGTGGCCGTCACCTCGGCTTCTACACCACCGACGTCACCGACGACACGGGCCGCCGCATCGCGCGGGTGACCACCACCGTCTACCGCGAAGGGGAGTAGCCGCCCGCGACAGCCGCCTCCGGCATCACGTATGAGAAGGGGCCCCATCAGGGGCCCCTTCTGCTGCAACAGTGTGAAAGCGTAGAGGGAACGTCGGGTGTTCCAACCGAGCGAGTTCCGCAGCGACGAGAACAGCCCAGTGGGCTGTTCTCCAAAGCGAGGACTGTTTGAGCGAATTGGAATACCCGGCGGTCCCGACCGAGGGGCGGTCCCGACTGGATGGTGCCCCTCGCTGCGCCCCTTACTCCAGCCCGCAGGCCTTCCGCAAATCGGCGGCGCGGTCGGTGGCCTCCCAGGTGAACTCGGGCAGCTCGCGGCCGAAGTGGCCGTAGGCGGCCGTCTTCTGGTAGATGGGGCGGCGCAGATCCAGGGCGTCGATGATGGCGCCGGGGCGCAGGTCGAACACCTCAGCCACGGCGGCCTCGATGGCGGAGGTGGGCACCTTCTCGGTGCCGAAGGTCTCCACCATGACGCTCACGGGCTTCGCCACGCCGATGGCGTAGGCGATCTGCACCTCGCAGCGGTCGGCGAGCCCCGCGGCCACCACGTTCTTGGCCACCCAACGGGCGGCGTAGGCGGCGGAGCGGTCCACCTTCGTGCAGTCCTTGCCCGAGAAGGCGCCGCCGCCGTGACGGCCCATGCCGCCGTAGGTATCCACGATGATCTTGCGGCCCGTGAGCCCTGCGTCGCCCATGGGACCGCCGATGACGAAGCGGCCGGTGGGGTTCACGTAGATCTCGCAGTCCTCGGCCATGGCCACGCCCTCGGCCTCGAAGACGGGGCGGATGACGGTCTCGATGATGGCCTCGCGCAGGGCGTCCTGCTCGATGTCCTCGGCGTGCTGGGTGGACACGACCACCTTCTCCACGGCCACCGGCGCGTCGTCCACGTAGCGCACCGACACCTGGGTCTTGCCGTCGGGGCGCAAAAAGTCCAGGGTGCCGTTCTTGCGCACCGCGGTCAGGCGCTCGGAGAGGCGGTGGGCCAGAAAGATCGGCAGGG
Source organism: uncultured Enterorhabdus sp. (assembly GCA_947649205.1). Classification (GTDB taxonomy): domain Bacteria; phylum Actinomycetota; class Coriobacteriia; order Coriobacteriales; family Eggerthellaceae; genus Adlercreutzia. The sequence continues at coordinate 17,465 of CANSQM010000040.1, read as the reverse complement.
GCATGAGGGTGCTCGTCTCGTTGCAGGCGTAGCCGAACATCATGCCCTGGTCGCCGGCGCCCACGGTCTCGTAGGGGTCAGCCGCGGCCGTATCATCGCGCTGGGCCTCGAAGGACTCGTCCACGCCCTGGGCGATGTCGGCGGACTGCTCGTGGATGGAGCTCATGACGGCGCAGGTGTTGCCATCGAAGCCGTACTTGGCGCGGTCGTAGCCGATGCCGCACACCACGTCGCGCACGATGGACTGCACGTCCACGTAGGCCTGGGTGCGAATCTCGCCGGTGACGAACACGGTGCCGGTGGTCACCAGGGTCTCGCAGGCGCAGCGCATCTTGGAAGGGTCGGCCGGGTTGCCGTCGGGGGCCACGTAGCCCTCTTCGGCCAGCGCGATCTCCTTGGCCAGGATGGCGTCCAGGATGGCATCGGAAATCTGATCGCAGATCTTGTCCGGATGGCCCTCGGTGACGGACTCGGACGTGAACAGGTAGCTGGTGCGATTCTCGCTCATGAGATTCCTTTCGTATCGCTGTTGGCCGGACCACCTTGGCGGCCGCCCGTGGGCGAGGCGCGTCAGGTTGGTGTCGGGATCGGCGAGCCAACTCTCTACCCCGACTCTGGATAACTGGGTGCGCCGCGGGCCTGTGGGCACGCACGGGCGCGATTGCCCATGGTAACGGGGAAGGGCCGCCCGCGCAAGGACGGCCGAGGCGAAGGCTACAGAAACCCTACGGAAGGCGGCGGAAGGGGAGGGACGGGGCGTCGCGGCGGCCCTGCGGCGGTTGCGTGGCGGCTCTCGGGCGGCTCCGCCGCGGCTCGCCCGGTCGAGGGCGGCCAACGTCTCCCCTACGCCTTCCCCGCGCCGTCGCGCGGTCGTGCTACACTTACCCTGTTGTACCGGATCCGAGGAAAAGAGCCTCCATGCCCACCAACGCCGACTATACCCGCGCGTACTTCCAGATCATCGACGAGCTCGACGGGGCGGTGGAGGACCGCCGCGCCGCCTTCGAGTACATGCAGAACTCCACGGCCATCGTGCACCACCAGGTGGTGGCCTCCTCCTTCGTGCCGCGGCTGTTCAACCAGAAGAGCTACGAGGTGATGAAGCGCACGGCCGAGATGAGCCACCGGGTGCTCTGCAAGGTCATCGAGCGCTACCGGTCCGACGAGGAGTACCGCAAGCTCTTCGATTTCGACGAGCGCTTGGTGGAGCTCATTCTGCTGCCGCGCGATTACGACGCGGTGCTGCCCTTCGCCCGGGTGGACACCTTCCTGAACGAGGAGGACTACCGCATCCACTTCTGCGAGTTCAACGGCGACGGCAGCGCGGGCATGAACGAGAACCGCGAGATCACTCATGCCGTGACGGGCACCGAGACCTTCCGCGTGTTCGCCGAGAACCACGCCGTGGCCGGCTGCGACCTGTTCGAGCCCTGGGTGCGCACCTTCTTGGATATCTACGACACCTACCGCTTCAAGGTGGAGCACCCGCGCATCGCCATCTGCGACTACCTGGAGAACGGCGTGGTGGACGAGTTCCACATCTTCGCCGAGAAGTTCCGCGAGGCCGGGGTGGACTGCGTGGTGGCCGACGTGCGCGACCTGGCCTTCGACGGCGAGGTGCTCACGACCCCCGACGGGCTGCCCGTGCACGCCATCTGGCGCCGCTCGGTCACCAACGACGTGCTGGAGTTCTGGGACGACTCCCAGGCCCTCATCAACGCGGTGCGGGCGCGCAAGGTGGCGCTCATCGGAGCGTTCTCGGGGCACATCGTCCACGACAAGCAGCTGTTCGAGGTGCTGTTCGCCCCCGAGACCCAGGCCTTCCTCACCGAGGAGGAGATCGCCTTTGTGGAGGAGACCGTGCCTATGACCGCCTTTTTGGACGAGTCGGTGGTGAACCTCGCCCAGATTCGCGCCAACAAGGACGAGTGGATCGTGAAGCCCACCGACCACTACGGCGCCGACAACGTGTACGCCGGCTGCGAGGTGAGCCAACGGGAGTGGGAACGGGTCATCGACGAGTTCGCCAACGGGCGGGCCGGCTACCCCTTCATCGTGCAGCGCTACATCCGCCCCTTCAAGACCGACACGCTGCCGCCGGATGCGGGCATTCTGGCTATGCCCGACGGGGCCGTGACCAGCGATCCGGTGCCCTACAACAACCTGAACGGCCTGTACCTGTACAACGGCCGCTTCCAGGGCATGTTCAGCCGGCTGGGGCCGCACCCCACCATCTCGAAGACCAACGAGGGCATGACCGCCGCCACCATCTGGGTGGACTGCGAGGGCGTAGAAGGGCTGGAGCTGTAAATGGGATCGAACAGCATTCTCGCCGGCATCGGCGCCACGGTGCTGGCCGTCACGCTGCTCGTGTGCGGTTTCGCCGCCTGCTGCCTGCCGGCCACCACGGCGGCCCTGGCCGGGGCCGTGAGCACGGGGGAGGATTCCCCCTACACCCACGAGCAGCTGGTGGAACTGGCCGGCGCGACCCGGGCCTTCACCGTTGACCCCCACGGGGATGCGGAGGCGGCCGCCGAGGGCCTGGCCGCATCAGTGGTGGCCGCGGCCCGGGAGGCCTCGGAGGCCGGCGCGCCGAAGGCCGACGGGTGGAGCGAGGGGGCGCGGGAGGCCCTGGCCGGCGACGGATCGTCTTTGGCCACTATGGATGCCCTGGCGAAGGTGTCGGATCGCTACGCCCTGGACGGAGCGGCTATGGACCATCTGGAGGACTGCAACGTTCTCATCGTGGGGGTGAGCTCGTGGCTCGGCATGATCGGGGTGGCCGCGCTCATCGTGGGGGTGCTGCTGGGGGTGCGCCGGCAGTGGGCGGCCCTCGCCTTCATGCTGCGCATGGGCCCGGCCCTGCTGGTCGCGCTGCTGGTGGTGCTCGGCCTGTGGGGCGTTGTGGACTTCAACGGCCTGTTCGCCGCGTTCCATTCCCTGTTCTTCGTGGACGGCACCTGGACGTTCAGCGCCGACTCGCTGCTCATCTCCATGTACCCCCTCGATTTCTGGATGGGCATGGGGGCCGTGTGGCTCGCCACGGCCGTGGGCCTGGGGCTGCTGTGCTTCGCCGGCGGTTGCGTGGCCGCCTGGCGGGCCCAAGTGCAGGCCCGTGCGCTGCAAGAGGCCGCCGAGGCGGCCCGCAGTCCTAAGAAGGGGAAGAAGGGGAAGCGTCGCTAACATGGCCCGCGCCCCCAAAGACCACAAGACCAACGCCCTGCGCGAGCTGGATGCGGCCGGCCTGTCCCACGAGGCGCTGTTCTTCGAGGCCGACCCCGCGATGACCGGGGTGGAGATCGCCCGGGCCCAGGGCGAGGAAGTGGACGCCGTGTTCAAGACCCTCGTCACCGAGGGCAAGTCCGGCGAGCACTACGTGTTCCTCGTGCCCGTGGCCTGCGAGCTGGATTTGAAGAAGGCCGCTGCGGCGGCGGGGGAGAAGGCTGTGGCCATGGTGCGATCCCGCGACCTGCTGCCGCTCACGGGCTATGTGCACGGCGGCTGCTCGCCCATCGGCATGAAGAAGCGCTTCCGCACCTTCGTGGACGAGACGGCCCAGCTCTTCGACGAGATCTACTTCTCCGGCGGCAAGGTGGGCTGCCAGGTGCGCATGGCCCCCGACGATCTGGCCGCCGTCGTCCCCTTCGCCTACGCCGACCTCACCGTCTGAGCCGAAAGGCCGAACTCCTCGCAGAGCCGGGCGCGGGCAGCGGGGTCAGCGGTGGCCTGCTCGATATCTTCGATACGCCCCTCGGCGAGCAACTGGCGGATAAGGGCCGCAAGTGTTTCCTGACCCTCTTCGATGCCCTTGCGCTTGCCCTCGGCCAAACCTTCGGCCATCCCGTCTTCGTAGCTGATGCGAGCTTGAATGCGCGCGTCGTCCTCAATGGTCAGAAAGGGCATGAGTTCCTCCTTCCACGCCGCATCGGCATTGGCATGATGCATCTCTCTTTCGATCAGCGATAAGAGCGGGTCGCCCTCAGCTGCCCTGCCTGTGCCGACGAATTTCAGGAAATCGCGCAGAAGGCCCTTGGGCATCTGCACCCATTCACTTGCGTTTAGGATAACCCATGTGAAGCCATGATCGCAACGGAAATCGGACCGTTCGTCGCAGCGTATGTCCAAGGTGCTCACGGGAAGGCCGGTCCCCAGGAAGTCATCGGTGCAAATGAATATGATATAGGTGTTGGGGAGGGTGTCATAGGCACGCCCCGGTCCTAGAGTTGCTATGTCGAGCGAAGCCTGATAGTAACGCAGCCGTTTTGCGAGCCGTCCCTTTCGGTAGCTCTGCATTTCCGCATCGTAGGTGCGGCCGTCTGCGGCGAGCACGGCATCGAGCCGTATACCGTGGCTCCCGAGCCTCGGCTCGATGACCTGCTCTGTCACGATGTTCTCTACTTCAACGACTTTGGTGCCCAGCACGCGCTCCACCACGCCGCGGCAGATATCCGCATTGCTCATGAGCCGTTGGAACATGGGGCCGTCGCTGAAGACGAGGTCTCGTATCTCCATGGGCGTGCTCCTTTCGCATGATTTGCTTGGCCGATAGCTTACTTTCCCGGAACCGTAAAAAGTTCGCGGGAATGTCTCGCTGGCAACCGTCCACAAACCGCGTTGGCGCCTTGCGGCTGTCCCGTTTTGGTCGCCCGCAAATCGCCTCGAAGCCGTGGGGGATTCCCGGCATGACCGCCGCCGTCGCCTGCGCCTACGCTGACCTCACGGGGTAAAGCAGCGCCTTTCGGGAGCGGAGCCGCGCGGTATTCTGATTCGCTCAAACAGTCCTCGCTTTGCGAAACAGCCCACCGGGCTGTTTCAGTCGCTGCGGAACTCGCTCGGTCAGAACACCCCGCGTCTTCGCTGAGCCAGGAGCGGTTGCGGTATACTGCACCCCATGTACATTGCCTCCGTCATAGTCGATATCCCCACCCAGGCGCTCGATGCCCCCTACTCCTATGCCGTGTCCGACGAGATGGCGGCCGGGGAGGGGCCGGGCGCGGCCCATCCGGCCGAGGTGGGGTGCGCGGTGCTCGTGACGCTGGGCGGCCGCAAGGCCGTGGGCTATATCGTGGCCATGGAAGAAGCCGCGGCCTCTCCCGATGAGGGCACCGATTTGTGGGGCAACCCCCTGGCCGCCGCCGAGCTGCGCCAAATCGAGGCCGTGCTCACGGCCCCGTACTTCGACGAGGAGGGGGCCGCGGCCGCCCAGTACATCGCTGAGCGCTATGTGGCGCCCCTGGCCAGCTGCGTGCGCCTGTTCACGCCCCCGGGGGCCGTGCCGCGCATGGTGCGGGGACGCGACGGGCGCTGGCGGTTGGAAGAGCCCAAAATCGGGGAGGTGGACGACCGCTGGGTGACCCAGGGCCCCGCCTTCGACCAGTTCCAACCTCGGAAGAACGCCGTGAGGCAGCAGCAGGTGCTGGCCGCCGTGGGCGCCGGCGACGTGCGCGTGGCCGAGCTGGCCTGCGAGTTCGGATCGGTGGCTTCCACGCTGAAGGCGCTGGAGGCGAAGGGGGCCGTGGTCGTGGAACGGCGCCGGCGCATGCGCGGCATGGAAGGCGTCGCTCCCGCCGTCCCAGCCGCGGCCCCCGCGCGACCGGTGCTCACCGCCGGCCAGGCGGCGGCTCTGGCGGCCATCGGCGAGGCCCGGGTGGCGGCCGAGGGGCGCGTGGTGCTCGTGGACGGCGTGACCGGCTCGGGCAAGACCGAGGTGTACCTGCGGGCCATCGAGGAGGTGCTCGCCGAAGGGCGCACGGCCATCGTGCTCGTGCCCGAGATCTCGCTCACCCCCCAGACCGTGGGGCGGTTCCGCGGCCGGTTCGGCGCTACTGTGGCCGTCATGCACTCGCGCATGAGCGCCGGCGAGCGCTTCGACCAGTGGGACTTCATCCGAAGCGGCGCGGCCCGGGTGGTGGTGGGCGCCCGCAGCGCCCTGTTCACGCCCCTGGCCAACGTGGGGCTCATCGTCATCGACGAGGAGCACGAGGGCTCCTACAAGCAAGATTCGGCCCCGCGCTACCAGGCTCGGGACGTGGCCCAGTGGATGATGGCGCGCTCCGGCGGGGCGGTGGTGCTCGGGTCCGCCACGCCCTCCATCGAGGCGCTCTACCAGGTGGCGAAGAACCCGCGCTGGACGAGCGCGGCCCTGCCCGAGCGGGCCAACGGCCGCCCCATGCCCGCCATCGAGGTGGTGGACATGGCCGCGGAGTTCGCCTCGGGCGCCCGCTCCATGTTCTCGGGGCGCCTGACCCGAGCCCTGGCCGAGGAGCTGTCGGCCGGCCGCAAGGCGGTGCTGCTGCTGAACCAGCGGGGCTTCGCGAAGTTCTTGCTCTGCCGCGACTGCGGCTTCGTGCCCGAGTGCCCGAGCTGCTCAACGAGCCTCACCTATCACGAGCAGGGGGCCAAGCTGGTGTGCCACCACTGCGGCCACAGCGTGCCCGCGCCGCCCGTCTGCCCCGAGTGCGGCAGCCCCTATCTGAAGAAGTTCGGCGCCGGCACCCAGCGGGTGGAGGCCGACCTGCGCTCGCTGCTGGATAAGATGCCCGGGGTGGGGCCGGAGGTGCCCATCATCCGCATGGACGCCGACACCACCAAGGCCAAGGGCGCCCACCAGGAGCTGCTGGAGCGGTTCGGCGCCGCCGAGGCCGCCGTGCTGCTGGGCACCCAGATGATCGCCAAGGGCCTCGACTTCGACGATGTGACCCTCGTGGGCGTCATCAACGCCGATACCCAGCTGCACCTGCCCGACTACCGGGCCGGCGAGCGCACCTTCCAGCTCATCGAGCAGGTGGCGGGCCGCGCCGGCCGTGCCGAGCTCGACGGGCGCGTGCTCGTGCAGACCTACGAGGCCGACGCCGTGGCCATCCAAGCGGCGGCCCGCTACGACCGGGCCCTGTTCCTGCGCTCGGAGCTGCCGCGCCGGAAGCTCTTGGGGTACCCGCCCTACATGGCCCTGGCCAACGTCCTGGTGTGGGGCGCCGACGAGCACGCCGTGGCCACCGAGGCCGAGCTGCTGCACGCGCAGATCAGCGAGCACATCCGCAGCGAAGTGGGGGATTCCCGCTGGACCGTGCTGCCGGCGGTGCCCTGCGCCCTGGGGAAGCTGCGCAACACCTACCGCTACCACATCGTCGTGAAGGCGCCCCTGGGCGCCGACCTGTCCGCGCCCCTCACCCAGCTCTTCCGCGCCCGCAAGGCGAACCCCCACGTAAACGCCGCTGTAGACGTGGACCCCATGGACCTGCTGTAGGGAAGCGCCTGACGGTTGGCGATTGAGCTGCCGAGCCCGAGGTGCGTGACGGTTGGCAGTCGGCCCGAGCGAGCCAGGCCGAGGCGTTCGGGTGCAGTCGGCTGGCCGGGCCCGAGGCGGGGCGGCGACTGGCAGCTGTGTCCGGTTGAGTTGGGCTCGGCCGTCCAAGGCGGGGAGTGGCGGCTGAGCCCGTCGAGTAGGGCCCGGCCGCCCAAGGCAGGGGTCTGCCCGGCTGAGCCTTTCGGTATGTTCTTGGCGCTCCTCTCGCCCCTCTTCCGCGAGAACTCCACGGCAAGGCCGCTGCAACGTGTGCCCATAGGCACGTCTTTCGCGCCCTTCTCCGATACCAAATCCCGCATTTTCGCCGCCCTCGTTTCGTTTTCCGGCAAAAACAGAGGGTTTGGTAACAGGGTGCGCTGAATCTTCCATTTACGACCTGGGGTTTTGTCGACTGAAAGTATCCAATCCCTTTATTCTGCCAGAGAAAACGATACCAAACCCCTCGTTTTTGACGGAAAACCTGCGGAACCTGGCAAAAACAGAAGGTTTGGTATCACGATGTGTCGGATCGCCCGTCTGCGAACTGGCTTTTGTTGGACGAGAACGTCAAATCCCCGCTTTCGGCTTGAAAAATGACACCAAACGCCTCGTTTCCGCCAGAAAGACCGCGGTGCCTGTCGGAAACGGGGAGTTTGGGTACCGAGAAGGACGTTGGCGGCTTGCGGAATCTCGCGCCGCGGTTTTTGCAGGTGTTTCGGCGATTGGCTCGCTTGGCGCACCGCTATATCGGTAGCTCGATGCGCCCTCCCGGCACTGAGGGCTCGGTGTGCCTTCGTTCGCCTGCACCTCGATGGGTCTAATTCACTGTGCCTCGAAACCTAAGCCCCGACTCTCGAATTACCCCTTGCGGGGGGGGGGGGCACTTATTTGCTATTCTCGATCGGAGAGAGGTTCGGTGCCCATGATCGCCCGTATCGGGAGCGCAGCGCCGCCGGCAAATGACGGGGTGCTTATGCGGGTCCCTTGCATCTAAGAACCGAGGAGCGCCCGTTGAGCTCGCGGCACGAAGGAAAGACAGGAGATGTGAAGTCAGTGGGAGAAGACTTCATGACAACAAGAGAAGCGGCCAAGCGCTGGGGTGTTTCCGAGCGTACTGTTCAGGCGTACTGCAGGAGGTACGGTGATCAGATCGGTGCTTTCAAAGATAACGGCTGGCGCATTCCCTCGAATGCCTGTCCTCCCTACAGGATCGACGGGCTGAGAGCGTTCCTTCGGGACTACTGCCGGCACAAGGACAACCCATTCGATGTCTTTCCGTGGCAACAGTCGGTGTCTGACGCAATGCTAGCTTGTCTCTTCGATGGCGGGATGGTTGCTCGCCGCAATCCGAATGCCCCGCTCTCTATCGACAACGTAGTTATCGCTCCAACTGGGTGGGATCTGCTCTTCGGGGAGCGAGGCTCGGGTCGACGGGGGTATGTGCTGAAAGCGCTTAATCTGCAACCTCAATTTACTTTATTGAACGTAAACCTTTGAGAGGAAGGCGATCATGAAAGAGACGACAAGACACGGGTTGGGGACGAGGGTCATCGCGGCCTTCTGCGCTTCAGCGCTGATGATGGCCGCTGTGCTTGGAATCGTCATGGGCTCCCCATTGCCAGCGCTAGCTGCCGATGCCGACCAGGATATCTACGCCATCTTTTATGAAAACCCCGATAAGAAGTCCTATACGCTGGTCATCCAGAACGGCGACACAGTGGATACCTCCTATGGAAAGCCAGCGAACAACGGAGTGGTTCTCATATGCGACGAGACGCCTTCTCCCGCTGGTTCGTGCGGTTGCATCCAGATGGGATACTCGCGCGATCCTCTTCTGCCGTATGAATACGTCGGATACACCACGAAGGTGATGATCAAGCCGGGGGTGAAGCCCCATTCACTGGGTGGATGGTTCGGTGGTTTCGGGGGACTTGAAACCATCGATCTCTCGGGATTGGACTCTTCGGAAGTGGAAGATATGGAGCGCATGTTCTCGGGGTGTGCATCGCTGAAGGAACTCGATCTCTCGAGCCTCGATACCTCGCGGGTTTTGTATTTTGGCGGCCCCAACGACGGTGAGGGCATGTTCTCAGGCTGCTCTTCGCTCACTTCTCTGGATCTGTCTTCCTTTGATATGGGTCAAGCGACAGCGGTCGGTTTTCTGTTCTCTGATTGCTCCTCCCTTGAATCAATTAAGCTTCCGAATAGCCTCACCATGAAGTCTGTTTCGGATATGTCGGGGGTTTTCTCCGGCTGCTCGTCACTGAAGAGCATCGATATCTCGCGATTCGACACCTCCAAGGTGACGAGCATGGACTATATGTTCTCTGGCTGCTCGTCTCTGGCCTCGATTGCATTTCCTACTTCGTTCAAAACCAACTTGGTGGAGAGCATGTACGGCATGTTCTCTGGCTGCGCGTCGCTGAAATCCATTGACTTATCCATGTTCGATACTTCTAGAGTTAAGCGTGTGGCGGGGATGTTCGAAAAGTGCTCATCTTTGGATTCTCTCGACCTCTCGAAGTTCGATACCTCCAAAGTGACGGACATGGAGCGCATGTTTAATGGCTGTTCCTCTCTCAAGAGTATTCAGTTTCCTGTCGCGTTTACGACCAGTTGGGTAACGGATATGGGTAAGATGTTCCAAGGCTGTTCGTCCTTGGAATCCATTGACCTCTCGAAGTTCGACACCTCCAAGGTGACGAGCATGGACTATATGTTCTCTGGCTGCTCGTCTCTGGCCTCGATTGCATTTCCTGCTTCGTTCAAAACCAGTTTGGTGGAGAGCATGTACGGCATGTTCTCTGGCTGCTCGTTGCTAGAGACTCTCGACTTGTCGAAGTTCGACATGGCCAAAGTAGATGCAGCTATGTCAGCTGATCGAGAGAACTATGCGATATGTTGGATGTTTACAGGATGTGACTCTCTCTTTAAGGTTTCCTTGCCTGCTATGGGCAACTTCGCTAAAGCAAATCTTCCAGACCGACGTGATGGCATGAAATGGGGCGAATCGCTGAAGTGGCGCAACGAGAAGGGGGAGGTCTTCGCGGCCGATGCCATCCCGGCGTGCACGGCTGGCACCTACACTGCCGTTGTCGTGGGGAGTGACTCGAGCGGTGATTCTAATGGGGACGGGTCCGGCTCGGGCAATGGTGATGGCAGCGGCGGCAATGGGGACAACTCCGGCTCTGGTAATGGAAATAGTGGCTCCAACAATGGCAGCAACAATGGCTCCGGCAATGGGAACGGCTCCGGTTCCGCCAACCCCGCCCCGAAGCGCACGGTGGCCTTCTCCGAGGCCGTGGCGCTGCCGCTGGACGCGACCGGCGTGGCCATGGACAAGGACGACATTATTCGCGACCTGGCCAAGCGCTTCGGCACCCGCGAGGGATTCCCAGCCGACGCTGAGGACGTGGCGGTCACCATCAAGCACGGCGGCAAGGAGGTCGAGGCCATCGACCCGACCCGTGCCGGAACCTACGAGGTGACGGCCGTCTACTCCATGCCCGACGGCGCCGAGCGGGTCATCGAGGTCGCCTACACCGTGGCCGACCCGGCGGCTAAGACCCCGGCGAAGTCGGCCGCCAAGTCCGGCACCCGCCTCGCTCAGACCGGCGATGGGGTTCCGACGGCCGTGCCGGCGGCCACCGCCGCCCTCGCCGCCTGCGCCCTGGCCGCTGCTGTCGCAGTTCGGCGTCGCGCTCGGGGATAGCGACTGTCGATTCCGCAGCTGCTTCCACGAATGCAAGCCGTCTCTCATCCGAGGCCCGAGGCATGACGCTTCGGGCCTCGGCCATTTTTCGGTGTCGGGGGTGCGGTATAATGGGCTCCTTCTCAGAAAGGAGCGCGGTTTCCATGGCTCTCATGACGGTGTATCACGGCAGCGGGGACGTGGTCGAATTCCCGGAGGTGCGCATTGGGCGCTACACCAAGGACTTCGGCCCGGGTTTCTACTGCACGGTTATGCGCGAGCAGGCCGAGCGCTGGGCGCTCCGTATGCCGGTGCCGCGTGTCAACACCTATACTGTGCGCTTCGCTGAAGGCCTCGATATTCTTGAATTTCGCGAGATGACCGAGGAATGGCTCGATTTCATCGTCGCCTGCCGCCACGGCGAGCCCCATGGTCATGACGTGGTCATCGGAGCCATGGCCGACGATCAGGTGTACAACTACGTTTCCGACTACATCGAGGGGACTCTCACGCGGGAGCAGTTCTGGTCTCTCGCCAAATTCAAATATCCCACGCACCAGATTGCCTTCTGCACGGAGGCGGCACTGCGGTCGCTGGAGTTCGTCGGATGCGAGGAGGTCGGCCATGGCAGGGCGTGAGAGCCGCCGGGCGAACGATGTGTTCTTCGCATGCAGTCTCATCGACTACATTGCGCGGAAGACGAAGAACCGCCGGGTGGACGTGGCGGAGGCTCTGGGCTCTGGGCGCGTGGCCCGTATTATCGAGCTGGCCGACGTGTACCACAGCGACAACATCGATGCCGTGAGCGACGGCTTCATCGAGGAGGCGGCCATCGGTGAGGGGTCTTTCGACAACGTGGCGGCCGCCCGTTATGCCGTTCCCTCCCACTGGGACGTGGGGAAGGTCTACAAGCGCCTTGTTTTGGCCATCGCCGATCGCGAGGGCGTCGATCTGCCCGAGGCCCTGCTGCGGGCCTACCGGTCGCCCGTCAGTGCGCTCATCGACGACTACAACGGCAGCTTCTATTACGATTCCCCCGAGGCCATCTACGATGCCTATGCCACGGGAGAGCTGGCTTAAGCCTGCCTTTCCGTGCGATGCCTCCGCTGCGCTGGGATAGTCGCGGGGTGGGGCTCAAGAGCGTTTCGCCGTTGAGCTATCGGGTTAGCGGCCTTGTCTTGATGGCTCAGTCTCATACTTTCCGCCCTGAAACTCGGCACCCATTCCGAATTCACCCCTTGCGGGGGGGGGGGCACTTATTTGCTACTCTCGGATGGAGAAGATTCGCCGGGCTTTCGCTGCCCGGCGCGTGCCGAGAGAAGGGAAGGCGAACATGGGAGATACGATGCGGGGCACATTGAGGGCGAAGGGCTTCACAGCCCTGTGGGCTTTGGTGCTGATGGTGGCCGTCGCGTTTTCTCTTGCGCTGGCATCTGCCTCTGGCGCTTGGGCGGACGAGGCCGCTCCCGTCGCGGACGACGACGTGTTCGTCGCGCTGTACTCTCGCGACAGTGGTGGTTACACGCTCGTGTTCCAAAAGGGTGAGGCCGCTAGGGCCGAATATGGCCCTTTGGAGGAGGTTTATCCCCTGGGCAGGGTTATTTCGGGTGGGCCCGGTGATCCGCTGGACGGGAAGAGATCCTATGTGCTAAGCGCAGTCGTGGCCGACGCTCTCCAGCCCGAGAGCACATCCGAATGGTTCCAGGGTCTGGAGAATCTTGAGCAGATCGATATCTCGAAGTTGGACACGTCTAAGGTGACGGACATGGGCTACATGTTCGACGGCTGTCGCTCTCTGAAGTCCATCGACCTGTCCAAGTTCGATACCTCGAGCTTGGAGGAGGCTTACGGAATGTTCTCCGACTGCTCGTCCTTGGAGACCATCGACCTCTCAAAGTTCGATACCTCTAAGATGGTTAATGCTGGTTCGATGTTCGATGGCTGTTCTTCCCTGAAGTCCCTTGTCTTTTCTGCGAGCTTCAAGACGGGGATGGTGGAGGATATGTGGGCAATGTTCAGGGGCTGCTCATCCCTCAAAGCCTTGGATATGTCGGGCTTCGACACCTCCCGGGCAACAAGCATGCAGGACATGTTCTCCGGCTGCTCGTCCTTAGAGGCTATTGTGTTTCCGACGACCCTAAAGACTGATATGGTGACGAGCATGGCAGGAATGTTCGAGGGCTGCTCGTCTCTGAAGTCGATCGATCTCTCGAAATTCAACACCTCGAAGGTGACAAACATGAGCCAAATGTTCAGTGGCTGCTCCTCGCTCGAGAGCATTCAATTCCCGGACACGTTTACGACCAGCTGGGTGACAAACATGTGGAGAATGTTTCCCGGCTGCTCGTCCCTGGAGTCTCTCGACCTTTCGAAATTTGATATGGCGCGGGTAAAGGAAACCGACATGATGTTCGTGGGCTGCGACTCTTTGAGCAGCATCTCGCTGCCGGCTACGGGCGATTTCGCTAAAGCAGATCTTCCCGACCGACGCGATGATATGAAGTGGGGCGAATCGCTAAAATGGCGCAACGAGAAGGGAGAGGTCTTCGCGGCCGACGCCATCCCGGCCCGCACGGCTGGCACCTATACTGCCGTTGTCGTGGGGAGTGATTCGAGCGGTGATTCTAACGGGGACGGATCCGGTTCGGACAATGGTGATGGCAGCGGTAACAACGGCAATGGAGACAACTCCGGCTCTGGTAATGGAAGTGGCGGTTCTAACAACGGCAGCGGCAACGGCTCCGGTTCCGCCAACCCGGCCCCGAAGCGCACGGTGGCCTTCTCGGAGGTCGTGGCATTGCCGCTGGACGCGACCGGCGTGGCCATGGACAAGGACGACATCGTCCGCGACCTGGCCAAGCGCTTCGGCTCCCGCGAGGGCTTCCCAGCCGATGCCGACAGCGTGACGGTCACCATCGTGCACGGCGGCAAGGAGGTCGAGGTCATCGACCCGACCCGCGCCGGCACCTACGAGGTGACGGCCGTGTACTCCATGCCCGACGGCACCGAGCGGGTCATCGAGGCCACCTACACCGTGGCCGACCCGGCCGCGAAGGCCCTGGTGAAGTCCACGGCCAAGTCCGCCACCCGCCTCGCCCAGACCGGCGACGAGGCCCCAGCGGCCGCGCCCCTGGCCACCGCCGCCCTCGCCACCTGCGCCCTGGCCGCCGCCGTTGCAGTCCGCCGCCGCGTTCGCGGGTAGCGGTTGGCGGTTTTGCGGTTGCGCCCGCACTGCGGGTAGGCTACGTCGCGGGCTTTCCTGCGACACGGAGATTCGTCTCATTCGAGGGCCGGAGCGCCAAATGCGCTCCGGCCCTTTCCGTGCCCCTCGCTCGCCGGTGCGTGGTGGGCGCCTGCGTCTGAGGCGTGTTCACGGGTGGGTGCAAGTGTCGGGGTTCTCGGCGTGGTAGAATAGAGTCGCCATGCTGACCCGGCAAGATGCGGAGGCCGCCCATGATGTACAACTACATCAAGCTCGCTGACGACACTCAGATAGCGCACTCGAATATTCTCGACGACCAAACGGTTCAGGTTTCCGTCGAGCGCCCCATCGACGGAGGCTTCTGCTCGGCGACGTGCTTCCTTCCGCAGTGCCGCTGGCAGTCCGTTGAGGGTTTTACCGCCGCTGATCTCGACTTCCTCTCTGAGATTGTGCGCGGCAACGCTCCGCTTATCTACCGCCTCGCCCGGGAGGCGGGGAAGCGGTATGCCTAAGGTTTTGGTATTCGGCCCGTATATCATCTTCTTCTGGGTCGGCGAGAACGGCGAGCCCGTCCACGTTCACGTGGCCGAGAAGCGGCCGTCCGAGAATGCCACGAAGATATGGCTTACTGCTTCTGGTGGTTGTATTCTCGCCCATAACCGCTCGAAGATCCCCGAGAGGGATTTGTCGAATATCCTGGAGCTCGTCTCGCTGAACCATAGCTACATTTGCGCGCGGTGGCGAGAGGTATTCCAGGGGGATATCTCCTTCTATTGCTAGAAGCTTTCCGATAGGGCCGCCTGTTCCGAACCCTGGCGAGGGCTGGCCTCTCTGCGATGATTCGGCGCACTGCCTGGATGTGCGCCTGCCTGCTTGCCCGCTCTCTCGCTCCGCGAATTTCGGCCCCGATCCCGAATTGACCCCTTGCGGGGGGGGGGGCACTTATTTGCTACCCTCGAACGGAGAAGATGCGCCGGGCCTGTCGTCCGGCGCCTGCCGAGAGAAGGGAAGGCGAACATGGGAGAAGCAGCACGGGGTACGTTGAGGGCGAAGGGCTTCTCGGCCCTGTGGGCTTTGGCGCTGATGGTGGCCGTCGCGTTTTCGCTTGCGTGGGCATCTGCCTCTGGCGCTTGGGCGGATGAGGCCGCTCCCGTCGCGGACGACGATGTATTCGTTGCGCTGTACTCTCGCGACAGTGGTGGTTACACGCTCGTGTTCCAGAAGGGCGAGGCCGCTAGAGCCGAGTATGGTCCCTTGGAGGTGGTTTATCCTCTGGATAGGCCTGCTTCGGATGGGCCCGGTGATCCGCTGGGCGGGAAGAGATCCTATGTGCTGAGCGCGGTCGTGGCCGATGCGCTCCAGCCTGAGAGTACATCTGGATGGTTCCAGGGTCTGGAGAATCTCGAGCAGGTCGATATCTCGAAGCTGGACACATCCAAGGTGAAGGACTCCTCCAATATGTTCGACGGCTGTCGCTCTCTGAAGTCCATCGACCTGTCCAAGTTCGATACTTCGAGTTTGGAAGAAGCTCACGGAATGTTCTCGGACTGCTCGTCCCTGGGATCCCTTAATCTATCCAAGTTCGAAACCTCGCAGGTGACGGGCATGGAAGAAATATTTCGTGACTGCTCCTCGCTGACCTCCCTCTCTTTTCCGAAGAGCTTCGAGACGGGGATGGTGGAGAGCATGCGGTCAATGTTTAGTGGCTGCTCATCTCTCAAAGCTTTGGATCTGTCGGGCTTCGACACCTCACGCGCGACGAGTATGACGGACATGTTCTCCGGCTGCTCGTCTTTAGAGATCATTGTGTTTCCGACGACCCTAAAAACCGATGCGGTAATAAGTATGCAGAGCATGTTCTCCGGCTGCTCGTCCCTAGCAACCATTGACCTTTCGAAGTTCAACACCGCCAAAGTGACGAACATGGACTCCATGTTCTCCGGCTGCTCTTCGCTTAAGAGTATTCAATTTCCCGCCACGTTCACGACCAGTTGGGTGACGAGCATGGGCCGCATGTTTAAAGAATGTTCGTCCCTGGCATCCATCGGCCTCTCTAGGTTCGACACCTCCAAAGTGACGAACATGATTGATATGTTCTGCGGCTGCTCGTCTCTGGCAACCATTGACCTCTCGAAGTTTGACACCTCTAAGGTGACGTGCATGGACTCCATGTTCTCCGGCTGCTCGTCGTTGGAGTCTCTCGACCTCTCGAGGTTCGATATGGGGAAGGCTGGAGACAACTTCTGGATGTTGTCTAACTGCTCTTCTCTGGGCAAAATTATTTTGCCCGCTACGGGTGATTTTGCCAAAGCGGCCTTACCTGACTGGCGTAACGGCAGGTCGGTGAAATGGCGCAACGAGAAAGGGGAGGTCTTTGCGGCCGATGCCATCCCGGCGCGCACGGCGGGAACTTACACTGCCGTTGTCGAGGGTAACGGTTCGGACAACAACGGCTCGGGTGATGGTAGCGGCAATGACGGCAATGGGGGCAACTCAGGCTCTGACAATGGAAATGGTTCCGGTAGCAATAGCGGTTCCAACAATGGCTCCGGCAATGGGGACGGCACCGGTTCCGGTAATGGAAATGGCGGTTCCAACGGCGGCACCACCGCTGACCCCGCTCCGAAGCGCACCGTGGCCTTCTCCGAGGCCGTGACGTTGCCGTTGGACGCGACCGGCGTGGCCATGGACAAGTGGGACGTCATCCGCGACCTGTCCAAGCGCTTCGGCACCCGCGAGGGATTCCCGGCCGGCGCCGAGGACGTGGCGGTCACCATCATGCTCGGCGGCAAGGAGGTCGAGGCCATCGACCCGACCCGCGCCGGCGCCTACGAGGTGACGGCCGTGTACTCCATGCCCGACGGCACCGAGCGGGTCATCGAGGTCGCCTACACCGTGGCCGACCCGGCGGCTAAGACCCCGGCGAAGTCGGCCGCCAAGCCCGGCACCCGCCTCGCCCAGACCGGCGACGAGGTGCCGGCGGCCGCGCCCCTGGCCACCGCCGTCCTCGCCGCCTGCGCCCTGGCCGCTGCTGTCGCGGCCCGGCGCAGGGCGCGTGGGTAGTGCTGCGCGCTAGATCTTTTCGCGACACGGAGATTCGTCTCATTCGAGGGCCGGAGCGTCAAATGCGCCCCGGCCCTTTCTGTGTCTCGCACTCGCCAGTGAAGGCGCTGGGTTTCCCATCTGCGACCTAGCTACTTCTGCCCTGAAACTCGGCGCCCATTCCGAATTGACCCCTTGCGGGGGGGGGGGCACTTATTTGCTACTCTCGGATGGAGAAGATTCGC
>CANSQM010000039.1 GCA_947649205.1 uncultured Enterorhabdus sp. | reverse complement strand
CTGTGGTTCTTCCTCATCTTCGTGCTCATCGCCGGCTACTTCGTGCTGGACGGCTTCGATCTGGGCGTGGGGGCGCTCTCGCCCCTCATCGCCAAGGACGACGAGGAGCGCGCGGTGCTGCGCCGGGCCATCGGGCCGGTGTGGGACGGCAACGAGGTGTGGCTGCTCACGGCCGGCGGCGCCCTGTTCGCAGCGTTCCCCAACGCCTACGCCACCACCTTCTCCGGGTTCTATCTGGCCGTGATGCTCGTGCTGTTCGGCCTCATCGTGCGCGCGGTGTCCTTCGAGTTCCGCGCCGGCGACCCCGGCTGGGCGAAGCTGTGGGACGGCTGCTTCTTCGTGGGTTCGCTGCTGCCGGCCCTGCTGCTGGGCGTGGCCGTGGGCAACATCTTCGCCGGCATTCCCATGGATGCCGCCGGCAACTACGCCGGGGTGCCGCTGCTGGGGCTCATCACGCCCTTCACGCTGCTCACGGGCCTGCTCGGCCTGGTCATGTTCCTGGCCGCCGGTGCGGCGTGGGCGGCTCTGAAGGCCCCGCTGCCCTCCGAGCTGCGCGAGCGGGCACAGCACCTGCGCCTGCCGCTCCAGGTGATCGCCCTGGTGCTGTTCGCCGTGGTGTCGGTGTTCGCCCTGGCTCTCGTGGGCACCGAGATGGACCCGGCCCTGGCGCCGGCGCGCTGGCTGTGCGCGGCGCTGGTCGTGGCGGCCCTGGCGGCCTCCATCGTCTTCGGCCGTCGACCTGACGGCGACCTGAAGGCGTTTCTGGCCCAGTCCGGGGCCATGATCGCGCTGGTGGCGCTTCTGGCCTGCTCGATGTTCCCCGTGCTCGTGAACGCGACCCCTGACTCGGTGGGCCCGGCCATCACCTTGGCCAACGCCGCCTCCTCGGAGCTGTCGCTGTTCTGGATGACCATCATCACCGCCGTGGGCCTGCCTTTGGTGCTGACCTACCACGTCATCATCTACCGCACCTTCCGCGGCCGCGTGAAGCCGGAGGATCTGACGCACTACTAGGCTTTGGGCGCGCTGCCGGGCCTTCGCCTGGGGATCCGATCGGGCGCGTCCTGCGAGCCTTGCGAGCCCGGCAGGCTCTGCGAGCGCTGCAAGAGCTGCGCACCCGGTGGCCTCTGCGAGCCCTGCAAGCGCCGCGAGTGCTGTGGGTTTTGTGGGTCCTGCAAGCCCGGTGACCCTAGCGGAGCCAGGCGTTTCCAAGGGGCCGGAACCTCTCTGGGTTCCGGCCCCTTCTTGCATGCATTTCCGGCAGAATCGCGGGGTTTGGTATGCCAAAAACGAGGGGTTTGGTACCGACATTCGAGAAACCCCAGGTCAGTTTTGGCAAGAATCGGGGATTGGGTACTTTCGGGGATACCCAACCCCCGATTTCTGCCGGTAAAAAGTTGCGGGCTGGGGGTTGGTAGGGGTCGAACGGGAGGAGGTGGGAAGACGGCGACCGATCGGGGCCGTGCGGACGGGGGGATGCGGTGGACATCGTGCGGGTCGGGTGGTGACCGAACGAGTGCGACGGTGGCACGCTACGGGCGGGAGCGTCCTGGCGGCGACCGATCAGGGCCGTGCGGACAGGGGATGCGGTGGGCATCGTGCGGGTCAGATGGCGACCACCCTGCGTGTCACCCGGTGGCGGCCACCCTGTGCGCTGGGGGATGGCCGGCGCGCTGCGAGCGGGAGCGTCCTGGGGCGGGGCGCCCTGGCGGCGACCACCCTGCGTGTCGCCCGGTGGCTGCCACCCCGTGCGCCGGGGGAGGGTGGCCGGAGCGCTGTGGCGGCGGCCACCCCGCGTGTCACCCGGCAGCCCACCCTGTGCGTCGGGACAGGGTGGCCGGGGTACTGTGGGCGGGGGCATCGTGCGGCCGCCCCGCATGGCGGGCGGTGACGGGCTCCCTGCAAACCCTGTGGAATCGGGGGCGGGCGGGGGCCCTTGTGGTAGAGTGGAACGGATTTACGCGCGGGGGGCGCTCGACCCCGGTGGCGCGGCCCGTGCGGGGCCGCGGACGCACCGGAGCGGGCGGCCCGAAGAGACCGACCCGATACCGTAGAGAAAGAAGATGCCACCCATGGGATTTCTCTCCAAACTGCTCACGATGGGCGAGGGCAAGCAGCTGAAGCGCTACCAGGCCACCGTCGACAAGATCAACGGGCTGGAGCCGGCCTTCCAGGCCCTGACCGACGAGGAGCTGGCCGCTAAGACGACCGAGTTCCGCGAGCGCTACGCCGCCGGCGAGACGCTGGACGACCTGCTGCCCGAGGCCTTCGCCGCCGTGCGCGAGGCGTCCGTGCGCACCATCGGCCTGCGCCACTTCGACGTGCAGCTCATCGGCGGTATGGCCTTGAACGAGGGGCAGATCGCCGAGATGAAGACCGGCGAGGGCAAGACGCTCGTGTCCACCCTGGCCGGCTACTTGAACGCCATTCCCGGCCACAACGTGCACATCGTCACCGTGAACGACTACCTGGCCCGCCGCGACTGCGAGTGGATGGGCCAGATCTACCGCTTCCTCGGCATGAAGACCGGCCTCATCCAGAACGGCATGGCCCCGGCGGCGAAGAAGCCCGCCTACGAGGCCGACGTCACCTACGGCACCAACTCCGAGTTCGGCTTCGACTACCTGCGCGACAACATGGTGACCCGCGGCAGCTCCCGGGTGCAGCGCGGCCACCACTTCGCCGTCGTGGACGAGGTGGACTCCATCCTCATCGACGAGGCCCGCACGCCGCTCATCATCTCCGGCGCCGGCACCCAGGCCGCCGACACCTACAAGAAGTTCGCCCGCGTCATGCCCGGGCTCAAGCAGGGCACCGACTTCGACATGGACGAGGCCAAGCGCACCATCAACGCCACGGAGAGCGGCCTGGAGAAGATCGAGGCCATGCTCGGCATCGAGAACATCTACGCCGATCCCTCCGGCCAGCTGGCGAACCACCTCCAGCAGGCCCTGAAGGCCCAGTTCCTGTTCCACCGCGACGTGGACTACGTGGTGATGGACGGCGAGGTGAAGATCGTCGACGAGTTCACCGGCCGCATCATGGAGGGCCGCCGCTACTCCGAGGGCCTGCACCAGGCCCTGGAGGCCAAGGAGCACGTGCTCGTGCGCGAGGAGAACCAGACTCTGGCCACCATCACCCTCCAGAACTACTTCCGCCTCTACGACAAGCTCTCGGGCATGACCGGCACGGCCATGACCGAGGACGCCGAGTTCCGCCAGATCTACAAGCTGCCGGTCATGGCCATCCCGCCGAACAAGCCGGTGGCCCGCAAGGACGAGAACGACCTGGTGTACCGCACGGTGGAGGGGAAGTTCGCCGCCGTGGCCAACGACATTGCCGAGCGCCACGCCGCCGGTCAGCCCTGCCTCATCGGCACCGTGTCCATCGAGAACTCCGAGAAGCTGTCGCGCCTGCTGGACAAGCGCGGCATCCCCCACGAGACCCTGAACGCGAAGCACCACGAGCGCGAGGCCCACATCGTGGCCCAGGCCGGCCGCCTCGGCGCCGTGACCATCGCCACCAACATGGCCGGCCGCGGTACGGACATCCGCCTCGGCGGCGACCCGGACGTGCTGGCCGAGGACATGCTGCGCCAGCGCGGCCTGGACCCGGACGCCGCGCCGCTCACCGACGAGGGGGCCAAGAACCCGGCCTGGCCCACGGCCGAGCAGCGGGCCGCGGCCCTGGCGGCGGCGCGGGCCATCTGCGCCGAGGAGCAGAAGAAGGTGCGGGCCGCCGGCGGCCTGTGCGTCATCGGCACCGAGCGCCACGAGTCCCGCCGCATCGACAACCAGCTGCGCGGCCGTTCCGGCCGTCAGGGCGACCCGGGCGTGACCCAGTTCTACCTGTCCCTGGAAGACGACCTCATGCGCCTGTTCGGCGGCTCGAAGATGGACTCCATCGCCCACATGATGGAGAAGACCAACCAGGAAGACGACATGCCCATCCAGGCGGGCATGGTGTCAAAATCCATCGAGAGCGCCCAGCGCCAGGTGGAATCCATGCACTTCGCCGCCCGCAAGAACGTGCTGGAGTACGACGACGTCATGAACCTCCAGCGCAAGGCCATCTACGAGGAGCGCAACGCCATCCTGGACGGCAAGTCCATGACCGACCGCATCCCCGGCATCATCCGCGACGCTGTGGACGCCATCGTGGGGGAGTGCTGCCCCGAGCGGTCCGCCTCCGACGACTGGGACCTGAAGGCCATCGACCTGTGGGCCGCCAACATGTCCGGCTGCAGCGACTTCGCCGTGGCCAAGGTGAACCACGAGGACGACCCCGAGGCTCTGGCCGACGCCCTCTACGAGTTCTTGGAGTGGATCTACGAGCAGAAGACCCAGCAGCTGGGCAGCGATCTCATGGAGAACCTCTCGGCCCAGGTCATGCTGCGCATCATCGACACCCGCTGGATGGCCCACCTCCAGGAGATGGACTATCTGAAGACCGGCATCGGCCTGCGGGCCTTCGGCCAGCGCGACCCTCTCGTGGAGTACAAGAACGAGGCCTACAACGCCTTCCAGAACCTCACGAGCTCCATGTACGACGACTACCTGCGCACCCTGCTGCGCCTGGAGATCGCCGCGAAGCCCGCGGCCGCGCCCGGCGCCCCCGCGGCCGCCCCGAGCCCTCTGGGGGAGGCCGAGGACCCGCTCGCCCGCAAGATGAGCTACTCCTCGCCCGAGGAGGCCCTGGCCACTTCCGGGGTGCGCGGCCGCCACGCTGCCGCCAACATGCCGGCCGGCGCCCCGCGCCCGGCCCCGAGCAAGCCCCAGACCTTCGTGAAGGACAAGGAAGACCCCTACGCCAACGTGGGCCGCAACGATCCTTGCCCCTGCGGGTCCGGCAAGAAGTTCAAGAAGTGCCACGGCGCGAATTTGTAGTTCCGCCGTTGCTGACGCAACGTCGGGCCTATTGACGCTGCGATTCCGACCGGCACCTGACCTTGCCCCTTGTTTGGGGCGCGGCGTTGGCCCAAGCCAACTTGGCCCCAAGGCGGGGCAATTTCAGGTGCCGGTCGGAACCTCGCTGTCTTCCTTGGGCGAACCTGTGAGTTGGAGATTATGGAACTGAAGGACATACAGAAGGAACTGGAAGGGGCGCGGGGCCGCTTGGCTGATGCGCGGGCCTTCCTGCATATCGACGAGAAGACCGCCGACCTGGCCGCCCTCGACGAGCAGGCGGCATCGCCGGACTTCTGGAACGACGCGGCGGCGGCCCAGGCCGTGAGCAAGCGGGCCTCGAGCCTGCGGGCCACCATCGCCGACTACGAGCGGGCCTGCTCCCTGGCCGACGATGCCGCGACTGCCTGCGAGCTGGCCAGCGACGACGAGGCCTTCGCCGAGGAGGCCGCCCAGGCCGCCTCCGAACTGACCGCCCTGCTCGACCAGCTGGAGATCGAGTCCTGGTTCGCCGGGGAGTTCGACGAGGGCGACGCCATCCTGACCGTGAACCCGGGCCAAGGGGGCCTCGAGGCCCAGGACTGGACCGAGATGCTCTACCAGATGTACGTCCATTACGCCGAGGACAAGGGTTGGAAGGTGACGGTGCTCGATCTGGTGCCCGGCGAGGGCATCGGGCTCGACAAGGCCACGATCCAGATCGAGGGCCGCTACGCCTACGGCATGCTGCGCAGCGAGATCGGCATCCACCGCCTTGTGCGCATTTCCCCCACCGACGCCAAGAAGCGCCGCCAGACCACCTTCGCCTCCGTGGAGGTGCTGCCGGTCATCGCCGACGACATCGAGGTGGATCTGAACCCCGCCGACGTGCGCGTGGACGTGTACCGCTCCTCGGGCCCCGGCGGCCAGTGCGTGAACACCACCGACTCGGCCGTGCGCCTCACCCACGAGCCCACGGGCATCGTGGTCACCTGCCAGAACGAGAAGAGCCAGCTCCAGAACAAGGAGGCGGCCTTCCGGGTGCTGCGCGCCAAGCTCTACGAGCTGGAGGAGCGCAAGCGCCAGGCCGAGATCGATGAGCTGCGCGGCGAGCGCATGGAGAACTCCTTCGGCAGCCAGATCCGCAACTACGTGCTGTTCCCCTACCAGCTGGTGAAGGACCTGCGCAGCGGCGTTGAGACGGGAAATGTGGACGCAGTGCTCGGCGGCGCCCTGGAACCCTTCGTCATCGGGTATCATACGTGGAGAGTATCGAATCAGTAGTCCAAGGGAAAGGCAGGCTATGGATACGGCGCAGCTGGTGGGGAAGGCCACCGACATCCGCAAGGACATTCTGACCATGATCACGGAGGCGGGCAGCGGGCATCCCGGCGGCTCGCTCTCCTGCACCGATATGCTCACGGCGCTGTACTTCGGCGGCGTGCTGGACCACGATCCCGCCGATCCGGCCAAGGTCGGTCGCGATCGCTTCATCCTGGCCAAGGGCCACGGAGCCCCGGCTCTCTACGCCACTTTGGCCCACGCCGGCTATTTCCCTGTCGAGGAACTTGCGAGCCTGCGCAAGCTGGGCACGCGCCTGCAGGGCCACCCCGATTCCAACCTGCTGCCGGGCGTTGAGGTGTCCACCGGCTCCCTCGGCCAGGGACTCTCCGTGGCCGCCGGCCTGGCCGCCGGCCTGCGCCTGACCGGCGAGGCGGGCTGCGTCTTCACCATTCTCGGCGACGGCGAGTGCGAGGAGGGCCAGGTCTGGGAGGCCGCCATGTTCGCCGCCCACCAGCGCCTGGGGCGCCTCATCGCCATCATCGACAACAACGAGCTGCAAATCGACGGCTGCATCCACGACGTGTGCGACCCGGGTGACCTCGGCGAGAAGTTCGCCGCCTTCGGCTGGGACGTGGTGCGCGTCGACGGCCACGACATCGATGCCCTGGTGGCCACCCTCGGCCGCCTGAAGGCCGCGGCCGCCGACGAGGCCGCTCCCGTGGCCGTCATCGCCGCCACGGTGAAGGGCAAGGGCGTCTCCTTCATGGAGAACCAGGCCGGCTGGCACGGCAAGGCGCCCAAGGCAGAGGAGCTGGAAATCGCCCTGGCGGAGCTGTCCGCTGCGGTAGCATAGGAGGTAGGGTACCCATGGTGAAACTCGCAAGCGCTGAGGCTGCGGCCCAGAAGAAGGCCACCCGCGCCGCATTCGGCGCCACCCTGGCGGAGCTGGCCGACGCCGGCGTGCCCGTCGTGGCGGTGGACGCCGACCTGACCGGTTCCACGACTACTAAGAAGCTGGCCGACGCGGGCCATGGCGACCGCCTGTTCAACTGCGGCATCGCCGAGCAGAACATGGTGGACGTGGCCGCGGGCCTGTCCCTGGCCGGCAACGTGGCCTTCACCGGCTCCTTCGCCGTGTTCGGCACCGGCCGCGCCTACGACCAGATCCGCAACACCGTGTGCTATTCCAACCTGAACGTGAAGATCGCCCCCACCCACGCCGGCATCTCCGTGGGCCCCGACGGCGGTTCCCATCAGATGCTCGAGGACGTGTCCCTCATGCGCGGCCTTCCCGGCATGCGCGTGCTCGTGCCTGCCGACTACGCCGCGGCCCGGGCCGCCATCAAGTTGGCCGCCGCCACCCCCGGCCCCGTCTACGTGCGCATGGGACGCGCCGCCGTGCCCTGCGTCTACGACGACGATGTGGAGCTGGAGATCGGCCGCGCCTACGTGCTGCGCGAGGGCTGCGATGTGACCATCGTGGCCAACGGCGTGGAAATTCGCGAGGCGCTCCTGGCCGCCGACGTGCTGGCCGAGCGCGGGGTGTCCGCCGAGGTCATCGACGCCTTCTCCGTGAAGCCCCTCGATGGCGAGACCATCGCGGCCTCGCTGGCGAAGACCCGCTGCGCCGTGGTGGCCGAGGAGCACTCCGTCGTGGGGGGCCTGGGCTCGGCCGTCTGCGAGCTGGCCGCCCAGACGTGCCCGGTGCCCGTGGAGCTGGTGGGCATGCGTGACCGCTTCGGCAAGTCCGGCGAGTTCGACGAGCTGCTGGCCTACTTCGGCCTCGATGCCGCGGCCATTGTTGAAGCTGTGGAAAAGGCGCGGTCGCGAGCGGGCCTCTGCTAGAATTATTCAGTCTCAGTACCTATCAACCTGAACGGAGCAAGCTGTGGCGAATGAACGGAGCCAGGCGAGTCCTGGCCGCACCGGTCGTCACGCCGGGGTCTCCGGCCAGGGCAATCCCCGCACCCGCGCGGCCTCTGCCCACAGCGCCGGCAATCCCAAGGCGTCGATGACCTCGCAGTTGTCCCAGTCCCTTCCCGTGCTGGAAGTGGACGAGATGGCCGCCCCCATGGGGGCCCCGGTCATCACCTTCGACCATGTGACGAAGACCTACCCGGCCCAGCCCAGCAAGCCGGCCCTGCACGACATCACCCTGCAGATCTTCGCCGGGGAGTTCATCTTCCTCGTGGGCCATTCCGGGTCCGGCAAGTCCACCTTCATCCGTCTGCTCACCCGCGAGATCAAGCCCTCCTCGGGCAAGATCTACGTGGCGGACGAGGATTTGACCACCATGCGCAACTGGCGCGTGCCCTACCTGCGCCGCAACATCGGCTGCGTGTTCCAGGACTTCAAGCTCCTGCCGAACAAGACCGTCTTCGAGAACGTGGCCTTCGCCCTGGAGGTAATCGGGAAGAGCCGCCACGTCATCAAGACCCAGGTGCCCGAGGTGCTGCGCCTCGTGGGCCTGTCCGACAAGCTCAACAGCTATCCTGACCAGCTCTCCGGCGGCCAGCAGCAGCGCGTGTCCATCGCCCGCGCCATTGTGAACCGCCCGCCGCTGCTCATCTGCGACGAGCCCACGGGCAACCTGGACCCGCAGACCTCCCGCGGCATCATGGACCTGCTCGAGCGCATCAACCGCACGGGCACGACCGTGCTCGTGGCCACCCACGACCGCGAGATGGTGGACAACATGCGCCGTCGCGTTATCGCGCTCGACCGCGGGCATCTGACCCGCGACCAGGATCGGGGGGTGTACGGTTTCGATGTCTAGCCTGTTCTACTTCTTCAAGGAATCGCTCCAGGGCTTCGCGCGGAACCTCTCCACGACCCTGGGCTCCATCATCACCATCTTCCTGTCGCTGCTCATCATCGGCGTGTTCCTCGTGGGCGGCACCATCGTCGAGCGCCTCGTCTCCTCCATCGAGAGCGAGGTGTCCATCACCGCCTACATCGCCGACGACGCGCCCCAGGAGTCCATCGATGCGGTCATGAACTCCGTGCGCTCCATGGGCGGCGTGGAGAGCGTCGGGTTCACCACCAAGGACCAGGCCCTCGAGAACTTCAAGAGCTCCATGACCACCAACCCGGAGATCATCGAGCAGCTCGACGGCACGAACCCCCTGCCCGCCTCCATCGACGTGAGCCTGTCCGACCCCCAGAAGGTGGACGAGATCGCCTCCGCCATCGAGGGCGACGAGGCCTTCCGCTCCATCTGCGACAACCCCGAGGACCCGGCCGACTCGCTCAAGTACGGCCAGAAGACCGTGGACCGCCTGTTCTCGGTGACGAAGTACGTGCGCTACCTCGGCGTGGCCCTGGTGCTGCTGCTCGTGTTCATCGCGCTCGTGTTCATCAACAACACCATTCGCCTGGCCATCATGGCCCGGCGCAAGGAGATCGCCATCATGCGCCTGGTGGGCGCGTCCAACGGCTTCATCCGCGGGCCCTTCCTCATGGAGGGCGCCCTCCATGCGCTCATCGGCTCGCTGCTGGCCGTCGGCGTGCTGCAGGTGCTGCGCGTCTACGCCATCCCGAAGCTCCAGAGCGCCCTGTCGTTCCTCTCGCTCGATGTGGGCGGCCAGACCTACGCGATGATCTACATCGTGCTCGTGGTGGCCGGCCTCGTCATCGGTCTCATCGGCTCCGCCTTCGCTATGAGGCGTTACCTGAAGGTGTAGCCCGTTCGCCACAACCGCGATCGCCCGCGCGATCCTCCGGCAGAGCCTGGGGATCGCGCTTCGGTTTTTAAGGAGATGTCCATGGCCCGAGAAGACAACGGCCGCCACATTGCCCAAAGCGCCCGGTTCCGGGGCGAGCAGCGCATGGAGCGTGCCACCAACCAGCTGATGTTCCGCGTGTTCATCACCGTGATCCTCGTGGCCGTGGCCTTCTGCGCCGGCTTCGTGCTGCGCAGCCAGACGGCGCTCGTGGCCAGCTGGGGCATTCCCGTGACCGAGGAGGAGGCCGCGAGCCTCTCCCAGGCCGCTGCTCAGGACACCTACGAGTCGGTGAGCGCGCGGGTGGCCGACGTGGAGGACATTCTGGCCACCTACAGCTTGGACAAGGTGGACCTCACCGGGGCCACCTATTCCATGTTGGCCGACATGATGAAGTCCACCGGCGACCCCTACGCCTCCTACTACAACCCCGACCTGTACAACAATTACATCAAGGAATCCACGAGCCGCAGCTACGCCGGCATCGGCGTCATCTTCGCCGACTACAACGGCCGCGCCTACGTGGCCGGGGTCTTCGAGGGCTCCGAGGCCGAGGCCAAGGGCGTGCAGCAGGGCGACTTCGTGAACGCCATCGCCGGGGAGGACACCACGGCCTGGTCCATGACCGAGGTGGTGAACGCCCTGTCCCAGCGGGAGGGGGAGAACGTGTCCGTTACCTGGCTGCGCCCCGCCTCCATCGACGCCCAGACCGGCAGCGAGTTCTCCACGACCCTGGAGTGCAAGGTCTACGAGGAGGCGAACCTCTCCACGGACCTGGTGGGCACCGTGGGCGTCGTGAAGATGCGCCAGGTGACCCAGAACGCCGCCGACCTGGTGCGCCAGGCCATCGAGGGCCTCACGGCCCAGGGGGCCACCTCCTTCGTGCTGGATCTGCGGGACAACCCCGGCGGGTACCTGACCCAGGCCGTGGACGTGGCGGCCCTGTTCGTGCCCTCGGGCGTGCTCGTGCAGATCCAGACCAACGACGGCGTTACTCCCAAGTCGGTGCCCTCGGGCAGCAAGGTGGTCACCGAGGCGCCCGTGGTGGTGCTCGTGAACCAGTACACCGCCGCGGCCGCCGAGGTGCTGGCCGCCGCCCTGCAGGACAACCAGCGGGCCCAGGTGGTGGGGGAGACCTCCCTCGGCAAGGGCTCGGTCCAGGTGGTGCGCGAGCTCGACTTCGGTGGCGCGGTGCGCTACACGGCCGCCTACTACCTCTCGCCCCAGGGGCAGCCCATCGACGGCGTGGGCGTGGTGCCCCAGGTGGGCGTGGCCAATGGCAGCACCGAGGGGGAGGACACCCAGATGCTCGTGGCCGTGGACACGGCCCGCTCTCTCGTGCCGGTCGCCTAGGGGCCGGGAAGGGAGGCTGGCATGGGCAGGCAGAAGAGCCGCGGGCGGCGTGCCACCCGGCGCAAGCCCCAAGCGAATCCCACGGGCGTGCTCCTGTCCCGGGCCGAGGGCTACGGCTTCGTGCGCACGGCGGAGGGGGAGTACTTCATCCCCGCCACGGCTATGGGCGGCGCCTTCGACGGCGATTTGGTGGAAGTGGCGCCCCTGGCCCGCAAGGGGGCCGAGAAGGGGCGCCGGGGCGAGGGCCGCGCCGAGGCCGACGGGGGCGCGGGACGACCCGCGGCCCGGGTGCTTCGGGTGATCGACCGGGCCCACGACACGGTGGTGGGCCGCTACGAGGTGGCCGAGCCCTTCGGCGTGGTGGTGCCGGCCGACCCGCGCATCCCCTACGACGTGTTCACCCTGCGCGCCGACTACCCGGAGGTGCCCGACGGGGCCCTCGTGCGGGTGCGCATCGCCCAGTTCCCCACCCGTCGCACGGCGGCCATGGGCCACATCGAGGAGGTCGTCGCCGAGGAGGCTGAGGGGCCCCGGGCCGGCATCGACCTCATCATCGGCCGTCACAAGCTGGAGACCGTCTTCTCCGAAGGGGCCCTTGCCGAGGCTGAGGCGGCCGTGCTGGACGAGGCCGGGGCGCTCGCGGCCGGCTACCGCGACCTGCGGGACCGCTTCGTGTTCACCATCGACCCGGCCGATGCCAAGGACTTCGACGACGCCCTGTCGGTGGACTACCTGAAGGACGAGGGGCTGTGGCGGCTCGGGGTGCACATCGCCGATGTGTCCCACTATGTGCCCTGGAACTCCTCGGTGGATCTGGATGCCCGGCGCCGGGCCACGAGCGTGTATTTGGCCGACCGGGTGATTCCCATGCTGCCCGAGGCCCTCTCTAACGGCCTGTGCTCCCTGGCGCCGGACGAGGATCGCCGGGCCATGACCTGCGACCTGTTCCTGGACGAGCAGGGGGATGTGGTGCGCTTCGAGCTGTACCCGGCCCTCATCCGCTCCCGGGCGCGGCTGTCCTACGGCGAGGCCGACGAGCTCCTGGCCTCTGCGGCCGCAGCGACCGGGGAGGCGGCCGCCGGGGACGGCGCCCTCGCGGCGCGGCTCGCGGCCGCCTCGAGGATCGCGAAGCGTCGGGAGGCGGCCCGGGCGGCGGCCGGCGGCATCGACTTCGCCACGACCGAGGCCAAGGTGGTGCTCGACGACGCGGGGATGCCCGTGGATATTGCCGTGCGCCGCAAGACCGACGCGACCCGCCTCATCGAGGAGGCCATGATCCTGGCCAACGAGACCGTGGCGGCCTTCCTGGAGGTGAGGGGCTTTCCCTGCCTGTACCGGGTGCACGAGGCCCCCGCGGCCGATGCGCTGGGTTCCCTCATCCCCATCTTCCAGGAGTTCCCCTGGTTCGAGCGCTCCATGGAAGGGCGGCTCGTGGCGGCCGACCCGCGGGCCATCCAGGAGATTCTGGCGGCCAGCGCGGGGCGCAGCGAGGGCGAGCTGGTGAGCTCCCTGCTTCTGCGGGCCATGAAGCGGGCCGTGTACCGACCCGTCAACGACGGCCACTACGGCCTGGCCAGCGAGGTCTACTGCCATTTCACGAGCCCCATTCGCCGCTATCCCGACCTGGTCGTGCACCGCATGCTGCGGGCGGCCCTCACGCGACGCCCCGAGAAGTTCGACCAGGAGGTGGCGGCCCTGCCCTGGATCGCCGAGCACTCCTCGGACATGGAGCGCGTGGCCGACACGGCGGCCCGGGAGTCCCAGGAGCTGAAGATGGTGGAGTACCTGCGGGCCTTTACGGGCCAGGCCTTCTCGGCCGTGGTGTCCGGAGTGGCCAACTGGTGCCTCTACGTGCGCCTCGACTGCACGGCCGAGGGCGTGCTGCCGGTGCGGGCCCTCGGCGAGGAGTACTTCGCCTTCGATCCGGTGCGTTACACGCTCACCGGGGAAGAGAGCGGCCGGTCGTGGCGCCTGGGCCAGCGCATTCCCGTGGTGCTGAAGACGGCCGATCCGGCCACGCGGACTTTGGAGTTCGCCCTGGCCGCAGGACGGTCCTGAGAGTTGCACGGTTTGCAAAGGGGAGGGCCTTCAGCGCATTCTCTGCGAGAATAAGGCGAAGGCCGACCGTGCGAGCCCCGCCGCCCTCCCGGTGGGGGAGCTCTCGGCGGAGCGTTCTACGCCATCCAGCTCGTGACGATGGGCACCCAGCCCATGATGAGGATGATGACCACGAGCACCGGCACGCCGAAGCGCATCCAGTTGCGCAGCCAGGCGGGGAACTTGAGGCCGGTACCCTCGTTGGCCTCGGTGAGGAAGTTCTTCCAGCCCCAGCCGCGGCGGCTCACGCAGAACAGCACGAAGACGAGGGAACCCAAGGGCATGATGTTACTGGACACGAGGAAGTCCTCCACGGTCTGGATGTCGCCCACGCCGGGCATGACCACGTCGGACAGCACGTTGAAGCCAAGCGCGCAGGGCAGGGACAGAAGCGGAATGGCGATGAGGTTCACGATGACCGCCCGCTTGCGCGACCAGCCCCACTGGTCCATGGAGAAGCGCAGGATACCCTCAAATACGGCGATGACCGTGGACAGGGCCGCGAAGCTCATGAACACGAAGAAGAGCGTGCCCCATACCTGACCGAGCCACATCTGCTCGAAGACGCTCGGCAGGGTGATGAACACGAGGCCCGGGCCCGAATCGGGGGCCACGCCGAAGGCGAAGCAGGCGGGGAAGATGATGAGGCCCGTGGCCAGGGCCACGCCGGTGTCCAGGGCACCGATGGTGGCCGCCTCGCCCATGAGGGAGCGGTGCTTGTCGATGTAGCTGCCGAAGATGGTCATGGAGCCCATGCCAATGGACAGGGTGAAGAACGCCTGGCCCATGGCCGCGTAGGCCGCCTCGAAGAAGGCATCGGGGCTGGCGAAGATCTTCGAGAAGTCGGGCAGCAGGTAGAAGGCCACGCCGTCGGCCGCGCCGGGCAGGGTGAGGGCCCGCACCACGAGCACGCCCAAGATGGCCAGAAGGGCGAGCATCATGACCTTCGTGACCCGTTCCACACCCTTCTGCACGCCCATGGAGCAGATGAGGATGGCGATGGCGCAGGTGAGCACCATCCAGAACACCACCTCCACCGGATCGGCCAGCATGGCGTTGAAGATGGCCTGGGTCTGGACCGCATCGGCGCCGACGAACTGGCCCGCGGCCATCTTCGGCACGTAGGCGAGCATCCAGCCGGCCACGGTGGTGTAGAACATCATGAGCAGGTAGCAGCCGGC
Source organism: uncultured Enterorhabdus sp. (assembly GCA_947649205.1). GTDB lineage: Bacteria > Actinomycetota > Coriobacteriia > Coriobacteriales > Eggerthellaceae > Adlercreutzia. The sequence goes on along the minus strand of CANSQM010000039.1, from coordinate 7,709 downwards.
CCCACCGATCCACTTGTACTTGTGCCAGTGGGTGCCTGCCGGCTCCAGCTCGTTGAAGGCCCGGGCGATGGAGCGCTGGGAGCCGCGGCCTACGGCGAACTCCATGACGAGGATGGGCAGGCCCAGTACGAGCAGGAAGACGAGGTAGAGCACGAGGAACGCCGCGCCGCCGTACTCGCCGGTGATGTAGGGGAAGCGCCAGACGTTGCCCAGGCCGATGGCGCAGCCGGCCGAGATGAGGATGAAGCCGAGGCGGCTGCCGAAGCGCTCGCGTTCCATGGGGTCTCCTTTAGGGGTAGGACGCCGACGCAGCGGCCGGGCGTCGGAACATGCGGTAACCTGGTTATGCTACCAGAAAGAAGGGCCCCGAGACCCGACAAAATGTCGCGATCTCGGGGCCCAGGGGCCTTCAGGAGGGGGGAGCCGTTTCCCCATCGGGGCGGCTCGGGAGTGCTATTGCGCGGCGTCCTTGGCCTTCTCGGCCGCATCCTCGGCAGCTTGCTTGGCCTCGCCGGCCTTCTCGGCCACGGCCGCCTTGGCGTCGGCCGCCGCGTCCTTGGCCTTGTCGGCGGCGTCTCCCGCGGCCTTCTTCACGTCGTCGGCCTTGTCGGCAGCGGCCTCCTTCACGTCACTGGCCTTCTCAGCGGCGGCTTCCTTCAGGTCGGCTGCCTTCTCGGCCGCGGCGTCCTTCATCTCGCCGGCCTTGTCGGCCACCTCGCCCGCCTTCTCGGCTACGGCGTCCTTGATGTCGCCCGCCTTCTCGGCCGCGGCGTCCTTCAGGTCTCCTGCTTTTTCGGCCAGGTCGTGGGCGCCCTCGGCGAACGCGTCCTTGATATCCTCGCCGGCATCCTTGATTTTGTCGATGAAGCTCATGGTGAATCTCCCTTCGGGATGGTGAAATAACCTAGTGAAATCATAGAGTTTGATGGGCTGCGAAGAGACGGCGGGTGTGTGGCTGATAACGGCCCTTTGATGATCCGTTGGCGGCCCGTTGGAATGGCGGGCGCAGGACTCGGGTTTGTGACCAAAATAGGGGGAAGGACCGCAGCCGCGCCGGGGGACGGGCCCGATGGCGTACACTATAGGGAATTGTGATTTCAACGGCATCCAGAGCGTGAAGGAGTGCCCCATGGGCTTGTTCGATCGTATCAGCGATGGCTTGAGCCGCTCGCGTCATAAATTCAAGGAGTCGATGAACGTCCTGCTCGACCGCGGTCCCGATCTGGACGAGGAGTTCTGGGACGGCCTGGAGGAGACGCTCATCCTGTCGGACGTGGGCGGTGCTGCGGCGGCCGACATCGTGGAGCGCCTGCGCGATCAGGCCACCCGCCGGGCCCTGCCCGACGCCTACGCGGTGCTCGACCTGCTGAACGATGAGATTGCCGCCACCTTCACCGAGGGCGGCGCCGACATCCTCGGCGGTGGCCCGGCCGTGGTGCTGTTCGTGGGCATCAACGGCACGGGCAAGACCACCACCGTGGGCAAGCTGGCCAAGGCCGCCACCGACGAGGGCCGCGCGGTCATCCTGGGCTCGGCCGACACCTTCCGCGCCGCTGCCATCGAGCAGCTGGAGGTGTGGGCCCGCCGGACCGGGGTGGAGATGGTCACCCGGGAGCGCGGGGCGGACCCTGCCAGCGTGTGCTACGACACCCTGGAGCGGGCCGAGGCCACAGGCGCCGATCTGGTGCTCATCGACACGGCCGGGCGCCTGCACACCTCTGCCGACCTCATGCGCGAGCTGGAGAAAGTGGTGAACGTGGTGCGGAAGCGCTCGAAGCTGCCGGTGCACACGGTGCTCGTCATCGACGCCACCACGGGGCAGAACGGCCTCACCCAGGCCCGGGAGTTCGACCGCGCCCTCGATCTGGACGGCCTGGTAGTCACGAAGCTCGACGGCACCGCCAAGGGAGGCATCGCCCTGGCCGTGAGCCACGACTTGGACCTGCCTATTCTGAAGATCGGCGTGGGCGAGGGCATCGACGACCTGCGCGACTTTAACGCCCATGAGTTCGCCGCGGCCTTAGTGGGCACCTTCGACGAGCGCTTCGACGCCGATGAGGACGGCCTGCGCGGCGAGAACGCCAAGGAGGCCGCCGTGACCGCCGGCGAGCGCCGCCGCGACGTGCTGGAGGGCGCGCCGGTTGCCGCTGAATCCGAGGCTGCGCAAGAGGCTGGGGCCGAGCCCGAGCTCGCGGAGGAGGCTGAGCTCGCGGAAGCCGCCCTGGCTGCGGACGAGCCCGTGCTGGATGCGCAGGGCGATGTGGAGGAGGCCTTTGCCGAGGCGGCCGAGGAGGCTCTGGCGGAGCCCGCCGACGCCGACCTGCTGGACGCGGCGCTGGGTCACCGCACCCACGAGACCATCGTGGTCGAGGCCGAGGAGGACACACCTGCGGGCCTTGAAGCCGCCGAGCTGGCCGACCTCGACCGCAACGCCGAAGTTGCTGCCGAAGCGGCCGAATCAGAAAAGAAAGGTTTCTGGAAACGTTGGTTTTAATTGATTGCAGTAGCGTTGTCTTCTAAATTCGAGGATTGATCATGATACATTTTGGATGTAACTTAAAGAAAAGTGCTAATGAACTTACTCTATCGCGAGATAATTATATGTATAAGAAGAAAAATGGAGAGTATGCTTTTAAATTTAAAGGTAATTGGAGTCAAGAAGAAATTGCCGAACGAGAGCAGCTGAATCTTGCAAATTTCGACATAAATATGCATTTCTACGATCAACTTGATCGAGCGTTATTCGAACGTCAGCTGGAAAAGATATTGACAATGTTTCCTGGGTTTGAGGAAGTGACAGACCTTACTCTAGAATTTGATAGACGTGGTATATATCTACTTGTTTTGGGTAAATATAAACAATTATATATTGGAAAAACATATAAAAATTTTCTCGAGAGAATAAAAAAACATTGGTCTAATAATGTTGAGTTTGATAGATTGATATTTTTCGATTGGAGGAAGTCAAAACTATCTATTGACTCGTTTAAGGCTTTGGATACAACCCAGATATTTGTCTTACCTCTGAGTGCAACGGAGGATTCAATCCTGAAAATTGAAAGCCAGTTGGTCGAGGTGGTTGAAGGAGAATATCTGGCCAATAGGCTTAGCGGCGGATCGGTGGATTGGTCTAACAGGGTAACCCCTTATATGTCCGAGAAAGTGAAGCTTAGGGATCTTAGTTAAGGAGTACTTATGCTCGAGAATCTCTCCGAACGCCTTCAGGGCATCTTCTCCGGCCTGCGGTCGAAGGGCCGTTTGACTGAGGACGACATCAACGCCGCCATGCGCGAGATTCGCCTGGCTCTTCTGGAGGCCGACGTGAACTTCAAGGTGGTGAAGGCCTTCGTGGCCCGCACCAAGGAGCGCTGCCTGGCCGCCGAGGTGCTCGACTCGCTCACGCCGGCCCAGAACGTCGTGAAGATCGTGCTGGACGAGCTGACCGAGCTGTTGGGCCGCACCGATTCGCGGCTCGTGCTGGGCAGCCGCATTCCCAACGTCATCATGCTCGTGGGCCTGCAGGGCTCCGGCAAGACCACGGCCGCGGCCAAGCTGGCCTACCGCCTGAAGCAGGAGAACCATTCCCCGCTGCTCATCGCCGGCGACGTGTACCGCCCTGCCGCCGCCGACCAGCTCCAGACCCTGGGCGACGAGATCGGCGTGCGCGTGTACCGCGGCGACGGCAAGGATCCCGTGGCCATCGCCAAGGAGGGCATCCAGGACGCCATCGACAATCTGCGCGACGTGGTCATCATCGACACGGCCGGCCGTCTGCACGTAGACGAGGACATGATGGCCGAGGCCCAGGCCATCAAGGAGGCTACGCGCCCCGACCAGATTCTCATGGTGGTGGACGCCATGACTGGCCAGGATGTGGTGAACGTCGTGGAGGCCTTCGCCAGCGCCGTGGACTTCGACGGCGTCATCATGTCGAAGATGGACGGCGACGCCCGCGGCGGTGGCGCCCTGTCCGTGCGCGAGGTGACCGGCAAGCCCATCAAGTTCATCTCCTCGGGCGAGAAGCCCGACTCCCTGGAGGTGTTCCATCCCGACCGCATGGCCAAACGCATCCTCGGCATGGGCGACGTGGTGTCCCTCATCGAGAACGCCGTGCGCGTGCAGCAGGCCGAGGAAGAGGAGCTGGAAGCCGAGCGCATGATGCGCGGCCACATCACCCTGGACGACTTCGTGATGATGAACGCCCAGATGCGCAAGATGGGCGGCGTGCAGAAGCTCGTGAGCGCCCTGCCCGGCGGCGACAAGGCCCTGGCTTCCGGCCAGGTGGACGAAGGGGCGCTCGATGCCATGGAGGTCATCATCAACTCCATGACCCGCGAGGAGCGCATCCATCCCGAGCTGCTCAACGGCAGCCGCCGTGCCCGCATCGCCAAGGGCGCCGGCGTCAGCGTGACGGCCGTGAACCAGATGATGAAGAAGTTCAACGAGACCAAGAAGATGGTGAAGCAGGCCACTGCCGGCATGGATATGGGGGCCGCCCGCGGCAAGAAGGGGAAGAAGGGGAAGGGCAAGCGCCGCCGCGGCCTGGGCATTCCCGGCATGGGCGGCATGTCCATGAAGGACCTGAAGAAGATCCAGGACATGATGGGACAGTAGGCTGCCTGCACGGGTTAACCCCTGAGCTTTCGATGCTCCCCTTGCATCGGCCATTCGGCATACGAATGGGAAATTCGTAACACCGCCGGGAAATTCTCTGGTATATTACCAATCGAGAATTCGTAACACCGCAGGGAGGCGGTGTGCTGCGCGGTCGCCTGGGGCGACGCGGCAGCGGAACGCGCCGAGAGGAGACGACATGGGTTTTACCCGGAGGAGCTTCATGAAGGGTGCCGCGGCGGCAGCCGGAGCGGTTGCGTGGGGCGGTATTCTTTCCGCCTGTGGCGGGGGAGGCGGCGCGCCAGCGGCTGCCAGTGCGGGGGCGAGCCCGTCGGGCACGGGGCCGAACGGGGAATCTCAGGTAATCGTGACCATGACGCCCTCCTCGGAGCCGGCGGCGGGGTTCGATCCGCTCATGGGCTGGGGGGCCGGCGAGCATGTGCACGAGCCCCTCATCCAGTCGACCCTCATCACCACCGACAACGATCTGAACTTCGTGAACGACCTGGCCGTGGACTACGACTGCTCTGAGGACGGCCTCACCTGGACCTTCACCATTCGCGAGGGCGCGGTCTTCAGCGACGGCGTGCCGCTGACGGCCGAGGACGTGGCCTTCACCATCAACGGCATCGCCCAGGGAGCGGCGGCCGAGGCAGACCTGTCCATGGTGGCCGAGGCCCGGGCCCTGGATGCCACCACCTGCGAGATTGCCATGAAGCGGCCCAACAACGCGCTGCTGTACACCCTGGCCGTGGTGGGCATCGTGCCGGCCCACGCCTACGGGTCCGACTACGGCGCGAACCCCATCGGCAGCGGACGCTATGTGCTCGAGCAGTGGGATCGCGGCCAGCAGGTCATCCTGCGGGCGAATCCCGACTACTACGGCGAGAAACCGCTCATGGACCGCGTGGTGGTGCTGTTCATGGAGGAGGACGCCTCCTTGGCCGCGGCAAGCTCGGGTCTGGCGGACGTGGCCTACACCTCTGCCTCCCTGGCCGGGGCGGTGCCGGCGGGCTACACGCTGCTGAACTGCGCCTCGGTGGACTCCCGCGGCATATCGCTGCCCTGCAATCCGGCCGGTACCGACGTGGCGGTGGACGGCGATATGGTCTATGAAGGAGGCAACGATGTGACCTGCGATATCGCCGTGCGCCGGGCGCTCAACTACGGCATCGACCGCGAGGCCATGATCGAGCGGGTGCTCGCCGGCTTCGGCCGGCCGGCTTATTCCGTGGCCGACGGCATGCCCTGGTCGAGTGCGGCCATGGGTGTGGAAACCGACGCTGCGGCCGCCGAGCGCTTGCTGGACGAGGCCCGCTGGCAGCGGGGCGACGACGGCATGCGCTCCCGCGACGGGGTGCCCTGCGCCTTCGACCTGTACTACGCGGCCGGCGATTCCACCCGCCAGGCCCTGGCCTACGACTTCGCCGACCAGTGCGCGGCCCTCGGTATCGCCGTGACCCCCAAGGGGGCCAGCTGGGACGACATCTACCTGCGCCAGTACGCCGATCCGGTGCTGTGGGGCTGGGGCTCCAATGCCCCGGTGGAGCTCTTCGAGCTGACCCATTCCTCCGGCTGGGGCAACTACGCCCAGTACGGCGACGCCGCGGTGGATGCCCATCTGGAAGCGGCCCAGGCGGCCCGCACCGTGGAGGAATCCTACCCCCTCTACCAGGCGGCCCAATGGGACGATGCCACCCAGACCGGGGTGGCGCCGGAGGGGGCGGCCACCTGGGTATGGCTCGCCAACGTGGACCACCTCTATTTCGAGCGGGAGGGCCTGGCCGTGGCCGAGCAGAAGCCCCATCCCCACGGCCACGGGTGGAGCCTGGTCAACAACGTCGATCGCTGGTCGTGGCAGTAGGAGACGATGGCCCCGCTGACTTCTCCATGTCCACGGAAAGGCGCTATAACTATTATGTCATATAATGTCATCAGGTTCATTGGGGGACAGATCGGGCGGTTCGCGCTGCTCATGGCGGCCGTGGCCGTGGTCACCTTCGCCCTCGTGAGCCTGTCGCCGGTCGATCCCCTCCAGGCCAACGTGGGCCAGGCGGCCCTGCTCGGCATGAGCGAGGAGAAGCGGGCGGCCCTGGCGGCCTACTGGGGCTCCGATGTACCCGTGACCGAGCGGTTCCTCGCCTGGGCCGGCGCCCTGCTGCAAGGGGACATGGGCATATCGCTGCGCTACAACGCCCCCGTGGCCGAGGTCATCGCCTCCCGCGCCGCCAATTCCCTGGCCCTCATGGGAGTGGCCTGGGTCGTTTCCGGCGGTCTCGGCTTCGCCCTGGGTATAGCGGCAGCCTTGAACGAGGGGCGCCTGGTGGATCGGGCCGTGCGGGCCTACTGCTTCGTGCTGGCCGCCTCGCCCACCTTCTGGGTGGGCCTTTTGCTGCTCATGGTGTTCTCGGTGTGGCTCGGCTGGTTCCCTTTGGGCTTCTCGGTGCCCGCGGGCGTGGCCGCCTCTGAGGTCACCTTCGCCGACGCCCTGCACCACATGGCCCTGCCGGCCATCACCCTGTCGGTGGTGGGGGTGGCCAACGTGGCCCTGCATACCCGGGCCAAGGCCATCGAGGTCATGGGCAGTGACTTCGCGCGGTTCGCCCGGGCCCGGGGGGAGGGCCGCGGCCAGGTCATGGTGCGTCACGGCCTGCGCAATCTCGCCCTGCCGGCCATCACCCTCCAGTGCGCCCAGGTGGCCGAGATCTTCGGCGGCTCGGTGCTCGTGGAAGAGGTGTTCAGCTACCCCGGCCTCGGTCAGGCCGCCGTCACGGCCGGGCTCGGCGGGGATGTGGCCCTGCTGGCCGGCATCGCCTTGGTATCGGCGGCCCTCGTGTTCGCGGGGAATCTGGCCGCGAACCTCGTCTACGGCCTTGTGGACCCTCGCATGCGGCCGGTGCGGCCCGACGCCCGAAGCGTGGAAAACGACGGCCGAAACACGGAGAGGGGGTAGAGTCATGGCCGATAACGCTGCCGCCCCGCGCGGTGCCGTTGCGCACGACGGCGCGCCCGAGGCCGCCCCGGCCCCGGTGCTGTCGGCTCCCCGCGTCCGGCGCCTGCCGAACCGCCGCCGTGCCGCCGGGCTCGCCCTGGGG
>CANSQM010000038.1 GCA_947649205.1 uncultured Enterorhabdus sp. | reverse complement strand
TCCCGAACCGCGTCGAGGATCCCACCCTCGTGCGCCCCGAGATGTGGAAGTAAGCTGCGCACCACCTCTGCGCGAGAGCGTTTGCAAGGAACCCGCTTCGGCGGGTTCCTTTTTTTGTTAGGGCCTTCAAAAATTGTGCACCTGAGTAATTAGATTTTCTCAACTGCACAAAAGGCCTGATGTGGTAAGGTATAAAGCTAAGTCAGGGCATTATTGAAAGGAGAAGCCATGACCGCTTTCTATTTGACACCCGAAGGGGCGGGTGATTCCCATGAGTAACGCAACTCCCGTGAAGAGCACCACCTACGCCGAGGCTACCGAGGCGGAGAAGCACGCCGTTTTGCGCAAGGTGACGGGGTCTTCCTTCCTCGGTAACTTCATCGAGTGGTTCGATTATGCGAGCTATTCCTACCTGGCCACCGTTATCGCGCTGGTGTTCTTCCCCTCCGAGGATCGTTTCGTAGGCGTGATGAGCACCTTCGCCGTGTTCGCCCTCTCGTTCCTCGTGCGTCCTATCGGCGCAATCTTCTGGGGCAACATGGGCGACAAGAAGGGTCGCAAGTGGGCGCTGTCAGTGTCCATCCTCATGATGAGCGGCGCCACCTTCCTCATCGGCTGTTTGCCCGGCTATGCCATGATCGGCATTGGTGCCCCGCTGCTGCTCCTGCTGCTGCGCATGGTGCAGTCGTTCTCGGCTGCGGGCGAGTACGCCGGCGCGGCGACCTTCATCGCCGAGTACGCGCCGCACAACCATCGCGGCTTCTACTGCTCCATGGTGCCGGCCTCTACGGCCACGGGCCTGCTCGTGGGCTCGCTTCTGGCCACCTTCATGTTCAACATGTGGGGCGCCGATTCGGCTTTCGTGGTGGACTGGGGCTGGCGCATCCCGTTCTGGCTGGCGCTGCCTTTGGGCTACATCACCCACTACATCCGTACCCACCTGGAGGATTCTCCGGTATATGCCCAGATGCAGGATCGCATGAAAGAGATGGGCGAGAAGGTGGAGCATCCTATCCGCACGCTGTTCAAGAAGCACTTCCGCGTGCTCGTCATCTCGTTCGGCGCCTGCGTGCTGAACGCCGTGGGCTTCTACGCGGTGCTCACCTACCTGCCGAACTACCTGGAGACGGTGCTCGAGTACAACCCCGGTGATGCATCTACCATCACCACCATCGTGCTCATTGTCTACATCGGCTTCATCTTCCTGTCGGGCCGCATCTCCGACCGTTTCGGCCGCAAGAAGATGCTCATCGGCGCCTGCGTGGGCTTCATCGTGTTCACGGTGCCCGCCTTCATGCTGCTCGGCACGATGAACTTCTGGGTGATCTTGCTGGTCGAGCTGGTGATGTGCCTCATCCTCACCATCAACGACGGCACGCTGGCGAGTTATCTGACCGAGACGTTCCCCACCGACGTGCGCTACTCCGGCTTCGCGCTGTCCTTTAACTTGGCCAACGCCATCTTCGGCGGCTCGGCGTCGTTCATCTCCTTCTGGTTGATCGACATCACGGGCAATGCCATCGCGCCGGCGTGGTACATGGTGGTCATCGCGGTCATCGCGCTCGTGGCCATGTTCATGACCCACGATCATTCCGGCAAGAAGCTGGATGACGTGAAGTAGGCTTTTCGGTGCCGTTGGCGGGAATGCTTGCGGCACCGTGGTTGTTCGAGATTGGATGGCTGGCAGGGGGCCTCGCAATGCGGGGTCCCTTTGCGTGGGGGCCCGTGAGGAGAGGGAGTGGCGCGGGCGAGAGGCGTTTGGGGGCGGCTGCTGCCCATATGCAAGAAACCCCGCTGCCGAAATGAGGGCTGCAGCGGGGTTCTTACCTCAGAGGGCCTGCGGGTAGGGCGACCGCAGGATGTTCGGGGCGGTTAACGCCCGGATGTTAACGGATGATGACGGGCCAGTCGCTCATGGTGGGCCTCCTTGGATTCGGTGCTTTCGATGGCTTAACTATACGGCCCTTTGGCTTTACTATCAATATCTAAATTTCTAATAATAAGTTAGATAGAAAATAGTAGTAGCTAAGATAAAAATTGATAGCAATAGAAGCAGAATTTAATAGCTACTTTGTCAATAATTGCTCATAGCATCAGTGGACTTTGATATTATGGGCCATGACGCAAGCAAAGGGCTGCGGCTATCCCGAGGGGGTTTCCATGGTTCGAGGAGCGAACGACAGAGAGGCGAGGGGCGGGGCGGCTGCGGAGAACGCCGCCGAGCGCCCGCAGTTGGCCGTCGACGATGTGGTGGCGTTCATGAGCCATCCGGTGTTCTACGAGCTGCGCACGGCGGTGGATGTGGGCATTCTGCTGTTCGACGATCTGGATCGCTTCGAGCTGCCCGCCGGATACTCCAAGGAGGATATTTGGCGCATCCTCTTCTCTATCCGCAAGCAGGCGGCGGTCTACATTCCCGAAGATCCCGAGCGCGAGGCTGATATGTGGATGGTCACCACGAGCTCGCTCTCATTCAATTCCGAGATGCTGGAGGTGCGGTCGAAGGTGGATTCGTCCCTCGAGCGCTCTCTGCGCGAGATGCAAGGCTCGCCCTTCGTCACTCGGTTCATCGAGCGCACCCTGGTGGGCGGCCTGCTCGCTGAGGGCATCGTGGCCGATGAAGATCGCGTGCATGAATTGTTCACCGGTGCTGCTCCGGCCAACTCGGTCGATCAGCTCATCGCCAACTACTTCTGGCTTTCCAGCGAGTGCGACAATTTGGCTCGCCGCGAGGTGACCCACGGGCTCATCGAGAATCTCTACTACGGGCTGGTCGAGGGGGTGGATGTGGATGAGCTGCCCGAGCGCGTGCTGGCGCCGCTGGATCCGCAGCTGCCCCCGCCGCAGTCCCAGGTGCTCATGGACCTCGTCTGCACCCGGGCCCGGGAGGTGGGCGACGACATGCGCTTCGGCCCCGTGCTGCGTATCATCAACATCACCTGGTTCTTCCGCTACTTCAACGTACTGCCGCGGTTGAACGTGCTGGTGGGTCTGCTGCTGCGGAACATTCTGGCCCTGAAGTGGGGCCTGCCGGTGCTCAGCTGGTTGCCCGAGGGCTTCGATCCGAGCCTGCCCGATGCACCGGTGGACGCCCGCCGCCACCAGGCGGTGTTCGAGCACTGGTCCACCGATTACGGCTTCGGCTTCGACTTCACCCCCTATTTCGAGCTGAATCTGCGCCTGTACCTGCGGGAGTTGGAGCGCCTGGCGGTGTCCATCACCTACTTGGAGCAGCTCAACGAGCAGATCGAGCGCATCTTCGAGTCCCATATCAACCCGCGGCAGAAGTCCATTCTGGCGGCGCTCTGCCGCGAGCCGGGGGCCATTTTGCGCATCGCGCCGCACCAGCGCACCTTCCGCATCGCCTACGGCACGGCGCGGGCCGACTTCCTCGGTCTGGAGCGGGAGGGCTATCTGGTGCGCGAGCAGGAGGGGAGAGCCTTCGTCTTCCGGGCGCACCCCGACTTGCAGGGCAAGATCGTCCAGCTGGGGGCCGCGGTGGTCGACTCGGCGGAGGCGACGCTGGGGAGCGGGGCCGTTGTAGTATCCTGAGGGGAAAGCGCGGAAGGGCCGTTGCGGATGCCGTGCAGAGGGAAAGGAAGCGCCATGATTAACGAGAAGATGTACGGGCTCGGCGACGAGCCGAGTGCCATTCGCGAGCTGTTCGCCTACGGGCTTGCCCGCAAGGCCGAGATTGGGGCGGAGAACGTGTTCGACTTCTCCATCGGCAACCCCTCGGTGCCGGCGCCGGCCCTGGTGCGGGACACGCTGCTGGAACTTTTGGAGGGCGATCCGGTGGCACTGCACGCCTACTCGCCGGCTGCGGGCCTGCCCGAGGTGCGCGAGGCTATCGCCGCGGCCATCGCCGAGCGCTATGGCGTGCCGGCCACGGCGGCCCATGTGTACCTGACGGCCGGCGCGGCGGCGGCCCTGGCCTGCTCCATCGCCGCCGTGACCGAGCCGGGGGACGAGGTCGTCGTGATCTCCCCCTATTTTCCCGAGTACCGCACATGGATCGAGGCGGCCGGCTGCGCCATTGTGGAGGTACCGGCCGCCCAGCCGAGCTTCCAGCCGGACATCGAGGCGCTGCGGGCGGCTATCGGGCCCAAGACGAGCGCGATTATCATCAACACGCCGAACAACCCCGTCGGCGCCGTGTACACGCGAGAGAGCCTGGAGGCTCTGGCCGCTCTGCTGCGGGAGAAAGAGGCGGAGCTGGGCCGGCCCCTGTACCTCATCAGCGACGAGCCCTACCGCGAGATCACCTACGGGGCCTGCGTGCCCTGGGTGCCGTCGGTGTACGAGCGCACCATCGTGTGCTACTCCTATTCCAAATCGCTGTCGCTGCCGGGCGAGCGCATCGGGTGGGTGTACGTGTCTGATACGGCCGAGGACGGCGATGAGGTGGCCGTGGCCGTGGCCGGCGCCGGCCGGGCCCTGGGCTATGTGTGCGCCCCGGTCATGCTCCAGCGGGTGGCCGCCCGCTGCGTGAACGAGCCCTCGGATGTGGCGGCCTACGCCGAGAACCGGCGCCTGCTGACCGAGGGGCTTGCCGCTCTCGGCTACGAGTACGTGGAGCCCGACGGGGCCTTCTACCTGTGGGTGCGGGCACTGGAGCCCGATGCGGCCGCCTTCTCGGAGCGCGCGAAGCAGTTCGAGCTGCTCATCGTGCCCTCGGACAGCTTCGGCGTGGGCGGCTGGGTGCGCCTGTCCTACTGCATCGCCCGCGACGTCATCGAGCGCTCGATGCCGGCGTTCGCCGCCCTGAAGCAGAGCTACGAAGCCTAGGGATTGCTACGCCCCGGAGGCGGGGCGTCGAAAACAACGGGCGCGACTGCCGGAGGGAACGGGGCGGCCGCCGAAAGACAGCGAGCGCGGCTCCCGCAAGGAGAGGGCCGCGCTCGGCGGTTCTGGGGGAGGCTAGCGGAGCCGCCGGGAGAGCCAGAGGAGGACGGGGCTCGCCACGCAGAGGGCGACGAAGGTGGCGACGCGCCCGAAGGTGGGGCCCTGGTAGCCGATGAGGAAGACGCCGGCGCAGAAGGCGGCCATAACGGCGCAGAGGATGCCGAGCCAGCGCAGGTAGAGGGCGGCATGTCCAGGGACTTTGCGCGGTGTGTTCATGGGAGGCTCGCTTTCGATGGACGGGGCAGGGCACGGCATGTTCGACGCGCCGTTCGCATCATACGGCTGAAGCGGGCCCCGTGCAACGGGCGATGCCCTTAAGAGCCCCAGGTGGTGAGATATTCCAGAATCTCCTGGCGAGAGTGCAGGCCGCACTTGCTGTAAATGCGCTTGATGTGGCTGTGGGCGGTGGCGGGGGTGATGTAGAGCGCTTCGGCCACCTTCTTCTGGGTGTACCCCAGCGCGTACAGGGTGAGCACATCCACCTCCCGGTCGGATAGGAGGAACTGCTCGCCCATGGCGCGGACGCGCTTGCGCAGCGACGCGCTGATGATGCCGTCGGCATCGGAGGCGGCTGCCGAAGGAAGCGGGGCGGAGGAGGCGGCGTCTGGGTCTGCTGCGGGCGCGGGGCTATCTGTGCCGGCAGCGGCGCGGGGGTTTCCGGGTGAGCATCCGTCGGTGCAGCGGATGCAGCGCTGGGCCTGAGCCGCCGTCACTGCTTCGAATGCTGCCTTCTGCACGGCAGCCACGGCCTCGGCCACCCGGGCCGCCTCGTGCTCGGCGGCATTGCGCGTGACGGCGCCGAGGGCCTCTTCGGCCGCTGCAAGGGCTTCCTGGGTGCGATCGACGTTCTGCTGCGCCCGTTGCAGGTCGGCCTCCGCCCGAGCCTCGCGTTCCTCGGCTTGGGTGGCGGCCTCGCGATGCTCGGCCAGCAAGAACTGCACGAGCACCACCTGGGCCGACAGTAGGATAAGGGCGCCCAAGAGCGCGGTGATGAGCAGATCGTTGCCGGTGAGGGGATAGACGAAGTGCAGGGCCATACGGGCCACCGATCGCGAGCCGAAGCAGACGATCCAGCCGCCCATGGCGTAGTAGTAGGGATCGCGGTCGCCGAAGCTGGTGAACGCGATGATGACGTACCAGCAGTAGGCGCAGATTATCACGTTCAAGGTGTTCACCAGCACCGCGCCTATTTCCCACTGGAAGGGAAAGGCGCCGAACAGGACCAGGGAGCCGGCGGCGAGGCTTTCCATGACAAGGAAGATACCCACGGTCATGACGCGCTCGCGGCGGCGCACGACGAGGATGGCGAGCAGGGCGCACAGGGCGATGGCGCAGGCGGCGTAGGCCAGGCGCGTGGCCGGAGTGAAGGGAATGGGCAGGCCGTCGGGGTAGCCGCGCAGAAAGCCGTCCACGAAGCTGAGGAGCCCCATGCCGGCAGTGCAGGCCACGAGAAACCGCGTGTCCTGGATATGGCTGCGGGCGAAGGTGAAGAAGGTACGGGCCCGGCGGTGCAGCCGCTCGACGGCCAGTCCGTCGCGCAGGGCGGCCGGCCCCAGCAGGGCGAGCTGGGCAAGGATGAGCGCTGCCCCGATGATGTTCTGGCCGCGCACTGGCAGAAACGACAGGGCGTAAACGAGCGCCTCGCTCGCGATGAATGCTCCGAAGACGAACAGCGCCGCAGTGATCTCGTCGGTGCCGCGCAGGCAGCGCAGCCAGTAGAACATGCACAGGGACAGCGCGATGGTGCTGAGCACGCTGAGAACGAAGGCGGTGGAGGCAAGGGCGGGATCGGTGTCGTCCAAGACCGAAAGGGCCATGGAGGCGGCCGCAGCTCCCATGGTGCTGGCGATGAAGGCCCATTGGACCGTGGTATCGCTGAGCACCTGGTGGGATCGGATGAGCACGAGCAGGGCGAGGCCGAACAGAACGCAGGTGACGAGCATGGCGCCGTCGGTGAAGATGCCGTCATCAGTGGAGGCGTAGCTGCCGTAGCAGGCCACGATGAGCGCCGTGCGGGCGCATACCATGCCGGTGAGCATGGGCCAGAACGTCTTGAAGCGGCTGACAAGGCCGGCGAGCACCGCGCCCACGATTCCCCCCTTCTCCTCCTGAAAATAATGACCTGTTGACTCCATGATAATGCTTGCGCGGCGGTTTCTGCCGCTGGTTCCATCTTGTTACGTATCTGCAAAATGACATCGCCTGAAAGAGGGGAATCTGCGCGAAAAGGTCATGGTAGGCTGGCATAAACTCCAGGAAGGGCCGGGACGCGCGACTGCGGGCCTTCCGTTGCGTTGTGAGAAGGAGGTCGCCTTATGAGCGAGCGAGACATCTACCATGAACCGCCGACCCGCGTGCTGCTGCGCACGGCCGACGCCTATCAGACCGAGTCGATGGACGAAGTGGCCGGCTACTCTGAGCAGCTGCTGTCCATTGTGGCCGACTACCGCAACGGCGGTCGGCCCGAAGGGGCCAACGCCCAGGCCATGGTGGGCAAATCGAAGCGCGGAGAGGTGGCGTTCCGCCTGTTCGCCCGCGTGAACCCGACCACGCGCGTCATTGAGGCGGCGGGGTTCAAGACGCGGGGCTGTTTGGCCATGACCGGCTGTGCCAGCGCGACATGCGCGCTCGTCGAGGGGCGTACCCTCCAGGAGGCGCTGGCGCTTACGGTCGACGAGGTGCGCGCGGCCGTGGGCGGCGTGCCCGCGGGCAAGGCGAACACGCTGGCATTTTCCGTGGAAGCGGTGCGGGCCCTGGTGGGCGATTTCCTCGTGCGGGAAGGGGCCGGCCTTGAGGGGCTGGACGCGATGGTGCCCTGCGACCCCTACGGGGTGGATTGCCTGATGTGCGAGCATTGCTCTCTGCGCGATACCCGCAACGACCTGCTGATGGCATCGCTGGACGACTAAGGGCTCGAAGTGGGACACCCCTACCGGGTAAGGCTGTTCCACGTTTCGGAAACGGGACAGTCTGGGACAGCTTTACCCGGTAGGGGTGTCCCAGCGGGAGGTGAGCGCTGTGCGCGAGGAAGATGAGATTCGGGCGGCAGTCGTCGCCCTGGCCGAGGCCCAGGCGGCCGGCGGGGACGTGTCCGCGGACCTGCCCCACGGCGAGGCCCTGGCCGCTGCCGTCACTGCGGTCGACGGCGAGGACGTGGAGGTGCCGACCGATCCCGACGAAGTGCGCGAGGAGGCCCTGGCCGCCGTGTTCGATGCGGTGCGCCGCGCCACGCGCGCGAGCCGCCTGTCGCAGCCCTGCGATTGGGAGGCCTCCGGCCTCGTGCCGCCGAGCATGACGGCGGAGGATGTGGAGATGGCCGTCTACGACCGCCTGGTGGAAGCCGGTGCGCTGATGCCTGCGCAGGACACAGGCGACGCTCATTCTGCGAGCGCCGCCCCTTCGCGACCGGTCAACAAGCACGTGAAATCCCCTTTCTCGTCCTCCAACGGCCGTGCTGTGGGCGCTTCCCCGTTCAAGCGCAAGGACTCCCCGGTAAAGGAGGAGCCCGAGGCCTCGATAGCGGAAGAGCGCAGAGGAGGTGCCGGGTGTTCCGACCGAGCGAGTTCCGCAGCGACGGGAACAGCCCAGCGGGCTGTTCCCCAAAGCGAGGACTGTCTGAGCGAATCGGAATGCCCGGCACCTCCGACTGAGGGGAGCCGCGAGAGCGAATCGGTGCGTCGGGTTGCTCCATCCGAGACGGCTTGCGATTGCACGGGTATCCGTCTGCTCATGGGGCGTGAGAGCTACTACCTGTATGACAGCGCCGCCATGACCGATGCCTACGCCCGCTGGGCCTTTCTGGCGGCCGAGGACGACCCCGTCGCGACCTTCGTGGAATGTGCGCGCGAGGAGTCGTCGGTCTATCCGCGGCCCATGGCGGTCTCGTCGCTGGCCAACGAGCCCTTCTGTATGGACGCTGCGGCGGTGGAGGCCGCCTTCGCCGAGGCGCGGGCCCAGGGCCGTGCCAACGATATCGAGCGCATCGAGGCGTCGAACGGCGACGTGTACTTCTATTCCACGCGCTTTCTCAGCCCCCGCCGCGCCAAGGCCCTCGCCGAATGGGATGCCGTCGAGCGCGGCCGTAACGTCTAAAAGCCGCCGTCTTCCCTTCTGGGGTCAGGCCAAGTACCAGGCAGCCCGTTTCCGACACTCGCAAGGAAGTTTCTGTCGGAAAAGGGCTGTTTGGTGGTTGAGGCACCTCCCAGCTCCCCGGCGACGGCTGAAATGCCAGAAGCTGCCCCCCGCTTCTCTTGCCCAAGAAGGGGGGCGGTTCAGGTATGGGTCGGGGTCTTGCCCCGTGGATCTCGCCCACTGGCGGTGCTTAGGCGGCAGAATTGGTGGGTTTGGTATGCCAAAAATGGGGGATTGGGTACTTGTGGATTGTAAAATCCCAGGTCGATTGTTTCTCGGATGAACTTTTGTGGTACCAAACCCCTCATTCTTGACGGTAATGCCAGAAGGGTGGCGTAGGGGGTGGGGCGCACCTGAGGAAGAGGAATGCAGTGCTTATAGGGAAGGATGCAGCGCCTATAAGGAGAGATGCAGTGCCTATAAGGAAGGGGGCGGCTCCTGTGAGAAAAGAGGCGTAACGCCAATGGGGAAGGAGGGCGCGGTTTCTGCGAGGAGAGCGTATGGCGCCAACGAGGGGAGACGCGGCTCTTGTGAGGAGGCGAGCACAACGTCAGCGAGGAAGGCCCCGCGGCTCTGAGCTGAACCGCACCGCCAAGTCTGGGCTTTCGTTTCTTCGCTCAAGATTTGGGGTGCGGTTCGCCTTCAGGTTGCAGGGTCTTCCGGTTTGAGGGGAGGAGGGGAAGCGGGTAGGGGTAAGGGCAGAGAAAAAACCTAGGCGTCGGGGAGCAGGCCCAGGGCGGCCAGGTCTTCCTTCACGTCGGGCATGTCGTAGTAATCCAGGCACTCGGCCGTGGGACAGCCCAGCTCGGGATCCCAGCCGAAGCACTCGTACATCATGGTCAGGCCGGTCTGGAAATCGTCCTTGTCCATCTTGATGGTGCCTTCGGTGAACACGGGGATATCGGGATCCTGGGTGAAGGGCCACTCGGTTACCACGTCGTGCACGGCGCGGAAGTCGTTGGTGCCCATCTTGCCTGTGGCATCGGTCATGCCGCGAGCGGTGTTGGCGCGCTGCAGGGTGGTGATCTTGCCGCCCATCTTGTACAGATCCTCGGTGGTCACGTCCTCGCCGGTGACGGCCTTCATGAACTTGGCCTCCAGATCCAAGTCGCCGCGGTAGTCGCGGGCGGCCGTGGGGCTCATGGTCATGGGCCACACCCAGTTGCACAGGGTGAGCGAGTCGTGCAGCACGTCGGTGACCACGCTCCACCAGGCGAAGTTCGCCTTGTACTCGTTCATGGGGGTGTAGTTCTTGTCCGGATCGATGGCGCTCGCGTCGCCCCATACCTCGGCGGCGATCTGCTGCTTCAGCTCGAAGGGCAGGCCGCACCCCTGGAAGTTCACGGCGGAGTGGATCATGTCGTCGCGGTTGAACACCATGTTGTACAGAAGGCCCACCTGGCCGAAGCACTCGTGGGCGTGGTGCACCGGCCAGCCGCGGGGGTTGATGATGCAGGAGGCCACGGTGTCGTTCCATACGGCGTCATCCCAGCGGTCGGTCCACACGAGAGGCCCGTAGCCCACATAGGCCAGCTCCGAATCGTTCTTGGCGATCTTCGTCAGCAGCTCGGCCATGATGGAGGGGTCGTTGTTTTGGAACTTGGTCCAGTCGAAGGCGGCGTACTCCTCGGCCGGCAGCACGCGTTCGAAGACGCCGCTGGCATAGCAGTGGGCGATGTCGCGGTAAATTTGGCCGTAATTGCACCACAGCCCCAGATCATCCATGACCGAGCCGGTCACCTGGTCCCAGATGAGAGCGTCTTCGCTGGCGGCCTTCACCGGCGTCTTGTCGCCCAGGATGCCGATCATGTAGTTGGTGAAGGGGAAGTTCGGCACGCAGGTGTTGCCGGTGATCTCGTAGCCGCCGTTCGCGGCGCTGGCCGGCACGCGCATGTCGGAGTAGCAATGGATGGGGCAGCTGTGGCAGCCGTCCATCTTGATGGTGTACTTCTCGGCCTCGGGACCCTCGTCCTTGAAGGACTTCATGCAGCGGTAGCCCACGGTGTTGATCTCGCCGGGCTTCGGCTCGCCGGTCTCGATGGGACCGCCCTCGGCCAGCGCCCAGGTGAGGCCCTTCTGGGCCGTCCAGCGGCTGCCCTTGTCGAAGTACTCGGCCCATTCCTGCTGGGTGGAGGGTACCACGTGGTTGTTGTTGGAGCCGACGATCTCGCGCAGCATGTAGTCGGACAGATCGGCCACGGCCTGCGGATCGGCCACATATATCGGCTGGGTTCCGCGCACCACGAGGGCCTTCAGCTTCTTGGAGCCGAGCACCGAAGCGGTGCCGGCGCCGGCGGAATGGTTGCGGGAGTTGATGATGCAGGCGTAGGGCAGGAGGTTCTCGCCGGCCGGTCCGATGGTGGCCACGCAGAAGTCGGTGCCCTCGCGGCGCGAGAGCGCCTCGGTGGTGGCGCGGGTGCCCAGGCCCCAGTACTTGTCGGCGGGCTTGATTTCCACGTCGTCGTCATCGATCTTCAGATAGACGGGCACATCAGAGGCTCCCTCGATGATGATGGCATCCCAGCCGGCCTTCTTGATGGCAGCGCCGATCATGCCGCCGGTGTGGGCGTCTACCACCTGGTGGTCTTTGGTGTAGGTGGAAAGGGACGCGATGGTGGTGCGCCCGGCCAGGGGCACGCCGGTGGCCGTGAGGGGGCCCACGGCGAAGACCACCTTGTTCTCAGGAGAAAGGGGATCGGTGCCGGCGGGCACCTCGTCGTACATAATCTTATTGGCAATGCCCATGCCGCCCAGGTACGCCTTGTAGGGGTCGGTCGGGGTTACCGAGATGGTTCCGTCGGTCAGGTTGACGCGGAGGATCTTGCCGGTCCAGCCATAGGACTTGGTGGGATCCAATTTTGAATCAGCCATGATGAAGCTCCAAATCTCTTCGTGTACTCATGTTGCGTGGGTCCATCGGCGCGATCTGGAGTAATCGTCGCTGATCAGTATATATATGAGCGAGGGGAAAACCGTACCCTCAATGAGGGGATAGTTTTCAACGGGCGGGCAACGGGGCGGCGACGGGAACTCAAGGGAAAGGCAAGCATTGGGCAATTCCCCCCAAAGAGGGCACACAAACTCTTCATCCATGACTATGATGCCCCTTGTTGCGTGGCGTCGCGATCTTGGGTTCTCTCTAAGACTTGCTTTCGTTCCAAGGGGGAGTTCAAATGTCAGACACCCAGAAAACTGAAACTGTGGCCACCGAGCAGCCTCCCGCTGCGGCCACTCCTGCCGCTGTCGGTGCCGAGGCTGTTCCGGCCGACAAGAAGCAGCCCTTCTTCACGCGGCGCACCGTGTTGGCCATGACCGGCTGCGGCGTGGCCGGCCTCGTGGTCGGCGGCGTGCTGGCCTCCTGGGGCGTGACCACCCAGTCCATCGCCTCGGGCCGCATCGAACTGCGCACCACGCCTGCGAAGATGATCGTGACCGATCGCGCCCGCTGCTCTGGATGCCAGCGTTGCGAGATGATGTGCACCCTGAAAAACGACGGGGCCGCCCAGCAGTCCATCGCCCGGGTGCGCGTGTGGGACAACTACAACTTCGGTGCCGGCGTAGATACCAACGACGGTATCTTCGGCTCCTGCCAGTTCACCGTGCAGTCCTGCAAACAGTGCGCCGATCCCCAGTGCGCCAAGTACTGTCCCGTGCATGCCATTTCCGCCGATGCGGAAACGGGGGCGCGCGTGGTGGACGAGGCGACCTGCATCGGTTGCGGCATGTGCTCGGCCGCCTGCCCGTGGGGCATGCCCCAGGTGAATGCCCAGACCGGCACCTCTACCAAGTGCGTCTCCTGCGGCCGCTGCGCCGAGCAGTGTCCCAACGGCGCCATCAAGTTCATCGATTGGGAAGATATCGCGCAGAAGGCCATCGATGGGGGCGTTGTCTCTACGACGACCCTCGTGGAAGCCTAGGGTGACCCCGGTTCGCGGAACCTGTGGGTCCCTCCGCTTATCATAAGAGAGGATAGAGCAATGTCAGCAAAGGTCATAACCAGGCGGGGCTTTGTAGCCGCCGGTGTCGCGGGGGCCGCTCTGGCGGCGTCGGGCGCGACGCTCGCGGGCTGCGCCGCGGGATCGACCACCGAGAAGGCCTACGCGGCCGACGTGGTGAACACCCAGTGCACCGTCTGTCCCAACCAGTGCGGCTATGCCGCCTACGTGGTCGATGGGAGCATCGACAAAGTGGTGGGGAACGCCGCCGATCCCCACGCCGCCGGCACCCTGTGCGCCCGCGGTTTCGGCATGGCGACGGCAGCTGCCTCGGCCGATCGGGTGGAAAGCCCCCTGCGGCGCACCGAGGACGGTCGCTTCGAGGCGGTCTCGTGGGACGAGGCCCTCGGCCAGATCGGCCGCACCCTCGCCGATATACGGCAGGACGCCGGCGGGTCGGCCCTGGCCGCCATTACCGACGGCGCCTCCACGGCCCAGTGGTACGTCCGCCGGCTCATGAGCGCCCTCGGCAGCCCGAATGTCTATGAGAACGCCACCGCCGCGTCGGTCTCGGTGGCCTCGGGCCTGGCCCAGGCCACGGGCTTCACTGCCTATGAGGTCGATTACGCCCGAGCTAACATGGTGGTCATCCTGGGAGCGAGCACCGTCGAAGTGCCGAGTCCCGGAGTCGTGGCGGCTTTGGAGGAGGCGCGGGCCGCAGGGGCCCAGATCGTCATGGTGGACTCCCGCCTAGCCGCTTCAGGCAGCCTGGCCACTGAGTGGCTGCCGGTGCGTCCCGGCACGGAGCTGGCCCTGGTGCTGGCTGTGGCCCGGGGGCTGCTGGAGCGCGGCCTGGGCGCCGAGGCGCCCCTGGCCGATCTGGACCAGTGGCGAGCGGCACTGTCCGACTATACCCCGGCTTGGGCGGCCGAGGTATGCGGCCTGGGAGCCGATGCCATCGAGACGCTGACCATCGATCTGGCCCAGGCGGCCCCGGCGGCCTGCATCGACCTGTCGTGGATGGCGCTGTTCGGCGGGTCCTACGGCAACACCGGTGAGTTGGCCAGGGCCGTGGCCCTCGTGAACACGCTGCTCGGCTGCTGGAATGTGCCCGGCGGCGCCTACCTGGCCGCTCCCGTGGCGGCCTGGGCCGACCTGTCCGTCTCGCCACTGCCCGTGGAGGCCGTGGACGTCACGGCCGAGGCCTACCCCCTGGCTTGGGACGGCTCGGCGCCCCAGGCGCTGCGCCTCGCCCACGAGGGGGCCATCCGAGGGTTGCTGCTCGTGGACGCCAACGTGGCGGCCGAGTACCCTGACCCCGATTACGTGCGCGAGGCTCTGGAGCGCTGCACGCTGTCGGTGGCCGTGACGCCCGAGATGACGGAAACGGCTCGGTGCTGTCAGTTCGTGCTGCCCGAGAAGCTGTGGTCCGAGAGCGCCCAGCTGCCCACCGTGACCGGTGCCGTGCACCCGGTGCTGAATCTGTCATCGGCGGTAATCGAGCCCGTGGTACCTGAGGCCCGTTCCGTGGCCGAGATCGTGAGCGGCCTGGCCCAGGGGGCCGATGTGGCCGATGCCTTCAACTTCTCCGTGGCCGATGCGGCCGCCGAGATGTGCGAGGCCTGCGGGTGCACCTACGCCGGCGCCGCCACCGTGGGCACGAGTTCGCTGACTCCCTTGACGGCCGAGAACCTGGTGTGGCCCACGGCCTCGGGGAAGGTGGAGTGCGCGAGCGCCGCCTGCGAGGCGGCCGGCTACAGCGCCACCCCCACCTGGGTGGAGCCGACCGTGACCCCCGATGCCCTGGGATTCGGCTACTACCGTCTCACCACGGGCAACCAGGCGTCCCAGGCGACAACCAAGACCGCCAACGGCGCGCCCCTGGCCGCCATTGCCGAGCAGTATGGGCTCGACGGGCTGTGGGTGAATGCCGCCGCGGCCGAGGCGGCCGGCATCGCCGAGGGCGACAAGGTGGTTATCGAAAACGAGTACGCTTCCGCGCCGGCGCGGGTGCATGTGACCGAGCTCATCGAGCCGACGGCCCTGTACCTGGCGAGCCACTACGGCGTGGAGGACGACGAGCAACGGCAAGCCGATGGCTTGGGCATCCGCCAGGCGCGCTTCGTGCCGTTCGCCCTTGAGAGGGGCTACGGTGCACCGCTTCTGCAGGAGACCATGGTCACCGTGCGGAAGGCAGGTGCATGATGACACGCTACGGAATGCTCATCGATACGACTAAGTGCGTCGGCTGCTACGCCTGCCGCACGGCCTGTCAGAGGCAGAACAACCTGGATCCCGACGAGGACTTCATCCGTTACGAGCGGGCCGAGACTGGCACCTATCCCCGGGCACGGGTGGAAACAGTGCCGCTCCAGTGCATGCACTGCGACGACGCTCCCTGTGCCAGCGTATGCCCCACGGGCGCGGCCCATGTGGGCGCCGACGGCATCGTGGCCGTGGACCAGGGCCGCTGCATCGGCTGCCTGTACTGCATGAGCGCCTGCCCCTATCAGGTGCGCGTGCGCAACAGCCGCACTGGTGCTGTGGACAAGTGCCGCTTCTGCGCGGCCCACGCTGAAAAGGGGGCCGCCTCCTGCACCTGCGTGGACGCCTGTCCCACCCACGCGCGCGTCTTCGGTGATTTGGACGATCCCGATTCTGAGGTGTCCCGTGCCATTGTCGAGAAGGGCGCCAAGCCCATCGCCGGCGACCTGACCCGCGCCAAAGTCTATTACGTGAGGTGATTGAGATGACCTACGAACCTATTTGGGGATCCATCATCGCGTGGTATCTCTTCCTCGCCGGCTTGGGCGGCGGAGCCTTTGTGACGGCGGTGTTCATCCGCTTCCGCCATCCTGCCTGCGCCCGGCTCATGCGCATCGGCCGCATCATCGCCCCGACCGTGGTGATTATCGGCCTGTGCCTGCTCATGTTCGATGCGGCCGCCGGTTTCGCCCATCCACTCCGATTCGCGCTGCTGCTCACCAACTTCGGCTCAGTGATGACCTGGGGCGTGGTGTTCCTGGCCGCCTTCGTCATCGTGGCCCTCATCGTGCTCGTACTGGATTTGTTGAAGCGGGCCGTACCCGAGTGGCTTGACATTGCCGGTATGGTGCTCGGCCTGTGCGTGGCCGTCTACACCGGCTGCCTGCTCGGCGTGTGCCAGGGCTTCCCCCTGTGGAACACGGCGTTGCTGCCCATTCTGTTCCTCGTGTCCGCAGTGTCCACGGGCATGGCGGCCGTGCTGTTGGCCGGCGTGTTCGCCGCGCCCGATGAGTTCAACGCCGTGGTGGTGCTGAAGAAGTTCCACTTCTGGCTGCCCGTGGTGGAACTCGTGCTCGTAGCGGCGCTCCTGTTCGTGACAGCGGCGAACCCGAGCTCGGCGGGTTGGGAGAGCGTCATGGCGCTAATCGCGGGCCGCTGGGCCGTGTGCTTCTGGCTGCTGTTCGTGGTGATGGGTCTCGTGCTGCCCACGGTGTTGGAATGCTGGATGCTGTGGATCGCCTCCCACGAGCTGGAGACGTCCCGCACGGGCCAGATGGTGAGCGCCCTGTCCGACGCCGGCGTGCTCATCGGCGGCTTCGTCCTGCGCCTCATGATCGTGAGCGCGGCCCTGCCCATCACCATCGTGCAACCCTGGATGTTGTAGGGGCTCTCCTCTACCCGTTGCCTTGGCTGAGGTATTGATCGAGCCACTCTTCCAAACAGAGGCCGCTGGCGGTAATGGCGCTGGCGGCCTCTTTGCCGACGTAGCGGTAGTGCCACGGCTCGTAACCGATGCCGGTGACGGCGCTCTTGTCGGTGGGGTAGCGCAGGATGAAGCCGTACTCGGCGCAGTGGTCGATGAGCCAGCGCTGGGTGTCGGTGGTTTCCTGGGCTTCGTCTAACTCCTGGTAGGAGGCATCTACGAGGTCGACGGCGAAGGCGGCCTCGTGCTCGCTCGCCCCGGGGCGGGCGACCCAGAAGGAGGCGGCCTCTTCGGCATCGGTCCCGGTCAGGCCCTCCTCTTGCTCGGCCCGCTGCACGCGGGCAGCGAACAGCCGCTCCTGGTAGCCGTGGCTGCGGTAGGCCGAGCATACCTCGGGGCGCACGCCGGCTGCGGCCGCGCCGTCGAGGAGGGCCATGAGGTCGTCGAGGACGCGCCGGTCTATGGTGAGCCCGTCGGTGCCGGGAATATCGCAGCGCTCGGGCGGCTCGAAGCCCTCGGGCAGGGGGTGCGCACCGTTGACGAGGCGCAGGTTCCAGGGCAGCTCTTCCAGGGTGAGGGGGACGTCGCCGTCGCTGCTTCTGACCGGTGCGTTGACCGGCTCAGTGCCGTGGGCGAGTAGGCCGGGGAAGGGGTGCGGCTCCGAGGAGGGGTGGCTGCCGTGGGCGAGGCCGCCGCCGACCACGAGCGCGGCAGCGGCACCACCAGCCAGGATGGCGAACTCGCGGCGGCTCAGTCGATCGGGCAACATTCCCACGGCGGCCTCCTTCCCTGTTCCGATGTGCCGATGATTGCGATGGGCCCATCATAGCCTGTGGGCAAGGGTGCGCGGGGCGGCGGCAGCGGAAAGGCGCAAGCCTTACGGGAATGTAAGCGGAGGGGGCGCCCCCCCCAAGGGGATGGAGGCGCCCTGGCTCCCCGCGGAGGCTCCTACCGAGGGCGCTGGCGGGTCAGCTCGAGGCCCTCTTTGCCGGTGACGGCCTCGATGTCGACGACGATGACTGCCGTGCGATGGGCCGTCTTCTCGATCTCCTCGGCGACGAAGTCGTCGAGCCCGGGGCTGTACTTGCGCCCGAGGGCCCATAGGGCCTCGAGCTTCTCCTCCTCGTCCCGGGGCGGTCGGGCTCGGCCGCGCAGGATGACGCTTCCGTAGGCGTTGGTGAGCTTCTCGGGAACCACCGTACTTGTCCCTACAACCGTGAAGCCCACGCGGGGGTTCTTGGCCAGGGCGTCCAGCTTGTGGCCCGCGGTGGCGCAATGGAGGAAGAGGCGGCCGGCCGGAGCGCTTCCGTCGGGGGCCGGGGTGCCATCGTAGGCGTAGCTCAGGGGCACGGCGTAGGGAAAGCCATGGGTGCCGGCGGTGGCGAGGGCGCCCCAGATGCCCTCGTGCAGGATGGCGGCGCACTCCTCGGCGGGCAGCTGCTGTTTTTTGCGGCGCATTTCGGGAAACATGGGAAGCTCCTCTCTTTCGGCTCGTTGGCGGCATCATAGCATGGGCGCCGTGTCTGCGCTCCCGTGCTACTCGTCGATGACCATGGTGGGCCTGTCGCGGGTGATGATCTCCTTGGCAAAGATGGTGGCGCCGAGGTGCTCTTCCACGAGGGCCGCCAGCTCGTCGGTGGCGGCGCGCAGGTCGTCGGCACGGGCCGGGTCCACCGACTCGATGATGAGGAAGGCCTTCGCCGAATCGTCGGTCAGCGCCGTGCGCTGGCCGTCGCGCCAGTTCCAGCAGCGGCAGATGGCGCCGGCGTTGTCGCGGTAGCACAGCTCCCCTTCCAGGGTGGGGGCGTCCTCCTCGTCGCCCAGGGGCAGGAAGGCGTCGCCGCCCTCGGTGATGCCCAGACGGATATCGCCGTCGAAGCAGTCGATGTCCTCGCCGCCCACGGGCAGGGCGTACTTCAGCGACACGGTGTTGTAGATGTCCACCGACGGTGTGATGGAACCCACGGGGTTGCCCTTCAGCACGCGCTTGAGCAGGTTCTCGATGGAGCAGCGGGCGCCCTTCTTCGTCTTGAACTGCTGGTAGGCCTCGCGCCACACGGCCACCACCACGTTTTGGGAGATGGTGTTGCTCTCCAGGTGCTGATCGGCCGCCTCGTTGGCCGCGGCCAGGGCCCGGGCGATGGCCTGGACGTGCTCGGGCGACACCGCGTCGGTCGGCCGCATGCCGTGGGCTACGACGATGCCGATACGGGCCTCGGGGAACAGGCCCCAGAAGGATTCCTCGGTCACGAACGATTTCATGATGCTCCTCTCGTTGTGGAAGGGGCGGGGTTGACCCTCCTTCCGCCAGCCAATAAAAAAGCACTCCCGGAGTGCGCATCTTCAAAGGCCTAACGATGCGCACGCGGCGAGTGCTCGGGCCTACCCGGCGGCAGGCTATGTCGCTCGGTACTATACCGCAAGCCCAGCGGTGGGAGAAGGGTATAATGGCGCCAATGGAACCGACGATGACAATTTCACCGGAGAAGAGCCGCTACGATTTCGGCGTGGTGAGCCTGGCCACGCGCAAATCGATGCAGGGAAACAAGCGACGGGATACAAAGCCCGAGATCAAGGTGCGCCAGATGCTGCGCGCCATGGGCTTCACCGGCTACCGTTGCGATTGGAAGAAGGCTCCGGGTCGTCCCGACGTGGCCTTCGTGGGCCGCAAAAAAGCCATTTTCATTATGGGCTGTTTCTGGCATCGGTGCGCCGTGTGCAACCTGTCGGTGCCCAAGAAGAACGTCGAGTACTGGGAAGAGAAGTTCGCCCGCAACCGGGAGCGCGACGAGCGCAACCTGGCCGCCCTGGCCGAGCAGGGCTGGGACGTGCTCGTGCTGTGGGAGCATCAGCTGAAGAAAAAGGAGCTGCCGGCCACCTGGCAACTCCTCTACGAATTCGTGCGCCGCGAGAACGACCCGCCCTATGAGGAGGCGTTTCCTGAGGAAGAGGACGCTTAACGGGGACGATCTGAACGGGGGCAGTCTTACCGGGTAAGACTGCCCCCGTTTGCGTCAGGGCGCCCCTTGGGCGATGATGACGGCCGAGCTGAGTTCTCGGGTCGTCCGGCGGGTCGCTTCCCGGCTTGGGCCGGCGGCGCTCCTAGGCGATGACGTCGCCGGTGACGGAGAACGTGACCACCTGGAAGGGGATGTCCTTGCCGGCGCGGGCGTGGGCCTCGGCGGCGGCGCGCTCGAGACCGCCGCAGCAGGGCACCTCCATGCGGGCGATGGTGACCGAGGTAATGTCGTTGGCGGCGATGATGGCGGCCAGCTTGTCGGTGTAGGAGCCCTCGTCCAGCTTCGGGCAGCCAATGATGGTGACGTTGCCGGCCATGAAGCGCTCGTGGAAGCTGGCGCAGGCGAAGGCGGTGCAGTCGGCGGCAATGAGCAGGCCTCGGCCCTGGTAATAGGGGGCCTGCACGGGCACGAGTTTGATCTGGGCCGGCCACTGGGCCAGGCGGCTCGGCAGGGCGGCGGCCACGGCGGAGAGGGCGTCGGTGCTGCCGGCAGCGGGGGTCTCGGCGACGGTTGCGGCACGGTCGGAGACCGGCGCCGTGTCGGTCAGGGAACGGCTGCGGGAACCGGGGCACCCGCCGGCCGGCGCCGCGTCGGCGGCAAGGGTGCGGGCTGCTGCGCCGGGACACCCGCCCGTGGGTGCGGGAGCGTGGCCCGCGGCGGCGCGGGCGGCCAGGTGAGCCGCCACGGCGGCCTCGTCATAGGGGGCCGCTTCCCGTTCTACGAAGGTGATGGCATCGGTGGGGCAGGCTGGCAGACAATCGCCGAGGCCGTCGCAGTAGTCGTCGCGCAGCAGGCGGGCCTTGCCGTCCACCATGGCGATGGCGCCCTCGTGGCAGGCATCCACGCACAGGCGGCAGCCGATGCACTTCTCTTCGTCGATCTGGATAATCTTGCGCAGCATGAAGAACCTTTCGCTTCGGGTGATGTTCGGGAAGGCATCATACCCACTGAAAGGGAATGCGCAAGACCCTCCACGGAGAAGGTGCAAAGTTGTGAAGGGGCTGTGGGGCACCTACTCGGCAAGCAGCGCTTCGACGGCCTCCACCTTGCGGTGCAGAGTGCCGCAGTGACCGGGGCGCACGTCCGCCTTCAGGATGACCTCGGTGCGGATGCCCTGTTCGGTTAGGGCGAAGGTGGCATCGCGCACCACGGCCATTACCTCGTCCCAGGGCCCTTCTATTTCGGTGAACATGGAGGTCGTGCGGTGCGGCAGGCCCGAATCGCGGATGATGCGGATGGCCTCGGCCACATAGGGGGCCAGCTCGTCGCCCACGCCGAAGGGGGCGATGGCCACGGCAACCAGGGTGTTCATAGGCAGTCCTTTCTCGCGACCCCGGTGGGGCGCCGATGGGAAGTGGGGGCGCTAGGCGGTCTCGAAGACAAGGGGCGCGGCCGCGACATCTTCGGGGGTGGCGCGGTGCAGCTCATCGAGAAAGGCGACCTGGAAGCTGCCCGGGCCTGCGCAATGCTCGGCAGCACGGGCCCCAGCGAGGTTGTAGAGGGCCGTGGCCGTAAGGGCCGCCGTGAAGGGGTCGGTCACGCAGGCGTACACCGCCGCCACACCGCCAAGGGAGCAGCCCGAGCCCGTGACGGCGCACAGAAGCGGTGAGCCGCCCGCGGCGCGCACCACCATGGCCCCGTCGGTTACCAGATCCGCGGGGCCCGACACGGCCACGGCCCCGCCGATGAAGCGGGCCAAGGCCACGCCAGCAGCGCGGGCGGCATCTACCTCGTCGGTGGTGTCCACTCCGCGCGGGCCCTCGCCCGGCGTCTCTCCCTCGGGCGCCGCCCCGCCGCCGAGCCCCCACAGCTTCGCCAGCCCGATGATCTCCGAGGCGTTGCCGCGCACGATGGCCGGCGGCGTGGCGCGCACGGCCTGCAACAGCTCGGTGCGCAGCTGGCCGATGCCGAGCCCCACGGGGTCGAGCACCCAGGGCGTGCCTGCGACGTCGCAGGCCCGGGCCGTGCGGGGAATGGTCTGCTCGTAGACGGGCAGCAGCGTGCCCAGGTTCAGGTATACCGCCCCGCCCATGGATGCCACCTGCTCGCCCTCGTCGGGCAGGTACACCATGGCGGCCGACCCGCCGACGGCCAGCTGCGCGTTGGCCACGAAGCTCTGGGTGACGGTGTTGGTGATGGAAGGGGCGAGGGGGTTTTCGGCCCGCACGGCGGCGACGGCACGGGCCATGGATGCCCGCAGGGCGGCCTCGTCACCGTCGGGGAAGGTGGGGGGTGTGGCGGAATGGGACGACTCGGCCATGGCGGCTCCTCTCCGGAAGCCGGGCCCTGCAAAGGCGAGCGGGCGCCTTCTGCAGGAAGCGCCCGGTGCTTGAAAGCGTGCTCCCTACGACAGTGTTAGCTGACAGGTTCAAAGGGTTGGGCCCATGGGCCCTCTCAACGAAGGGGCCGCCCTGGGCGCTGGACGGCGCGGCCCAGCGGGTCGCGCGGGCGCTGTGCGGTTTCTTCGTACCCCTGCATGGGTATCAGGGTAGCCCATGGGCCCCGTGCTATGATGGGCACCATGGACGAATGGATGGAAAAAGCGGACGCGTCGGTCATGATGGCCATGAGCGGCGGGGTGGACAGCTCGGTGGCGGCGCTGCTGCTGACCGAGGCCGGCTGTCGGGTCACGGGCGTGACCATGAAGCTCTTCGGCGCCGATATGCTGGAGCCCGATTGCGATTCAAGCTGCTGCTCGCTCGATGATGTGGAGGACGCCCGGGCCGTGTGCCGTCGTCTGGGCGTGCCGCACTACACCTTCAACTTCGGGGATCTGTTCGGCGAGGCGGTCATCGGGCGGTTCTGTAACGCCTACCTGGAAGGCACCACTCCCAATCCCTGCATCGACTGCAACCGCTTCCTCAAGTTCGAGGCCTTGCAGCGGCGCCGTCGCGAACTGGGGCTCGATGCCGTGGCCACGGGCCATTACGCCCGTCGCGCCTTTGACGAGGCCACGGGCCGCTGGCAACTTCTGCAGGCCCGGGATGCGGCGAAGGACCAGAGCTATGTGCTGTACCACCTCATCCAAGATTCCCTGGCCCATATGGTGTTCCCCTTGGGCGACCTCACCAAGCCCGAGGTGCGCGCGTTGGCCCGGACCCACGGTTTCGGGAATGCCGAGAAGGCCGAGAGCCAGGACATCTGCTTCGTGCCCGACGGTGACTACGCTGGCTTCATCGAGCGACGTTGCGG
>CANSQM010000037.1 GCA_947649205.1 uncultured Enterorhabdus sp. | reverse complement strand
AAGGCCTGTCGGTTGCGCCGACGTATGCGCATCGTTGACCGGGCGAAACCTGATAGTGCAGGTGAACAATTAGCAGAAAAGCACTGCGACGACCCTCCGGCGCGAGCTGTCGGGCAGGGGCGCCGTGCTCGGGCAGTCCTCGCTTGGGAGAACAGGACATTGAGTCCTGTTCTCGTCGCTGCGGAATCTGCGCGCGGACCCCCGCCCGACAGCCCGCGCCTTCTCCCCTCAGCTTGAGGCGCCCCTACCCCGAACCCGGAGCCGGACGGCCTAGTAGAACTCGCTCTTCAAGGGCCGGTCGATGAGGACGGCGGCGGCCTCGCGGGGATTCACGCCCTCCCACACCACGCTGCGCACCGTATCGGTCAGGGGCAGTTCCACCCCGTAGCGCTCTTCCAAGGTGCGCAGGGTCTTGCAGGCGATAGCCCCTTCCACCACCATGTGGGTCTGGGCCGTGAAGTCGTCCAGGGTAAGGCCGCGGGCCACGTACTGCTCGCCGAAGCGGCGGTTGCGCGAGTGCCGGGACATGCAGGTGACCACCATGTCGCCGGCACCCCCCAGGCCCATGCAAGTGATGGCCTCGCCACCGGCAGCCACCACCATGCGGCTCATCTCGGCCAGGCCGCGGGTGATGAGCAGGGCCGCCGTGTTGTCGCCGAAGCCCATGCCGTAGCTGATGCCCACGGCGATGGCGATGACGTTCTTGAAGGCGGCGCACAGCTCCACGCCCACCGGATCGTCGGAGGTGTAGGTACGGAAGGCCCGCGTGGCGAACAGGTCGCGGAAGAACAGCGCCGTCGCCTCCGAGGCCGAGGCCACGACAGCGGCCGAGGGCTTGCGGCAGATGACCTCCTCGGCGTGGGTGGGGCCCGACAGCACTGCCAAGCGGTCGCCGTTCCCCAGCTCGGCGGCGAAGGTGTCGATGGGCAACAGACCCGTCTGTTCCTCCACACCCTTGGAGCAGATGACCACGGGCGTATCGGGCGCGATAAGCGCAGCCAGGTCGCGAGCCACGGACCGCAGGGCCGCCGACGGGGTCACGATGACCACGGCCTCGGCGCCGTCTGTGGCCTCGCTGTAGTCGGCCGTGGAGCGGATGGCATCGGGAAGGCGATAGTCGGACAGGTAGCGGGGGTTGCGATGATCGGCATTGATGGCCCGGGCCACCTCGGCCGTGCGGGCCCAAAGTGCCACCTCGTGCCCCGCCTCGGCCAGCACCAGCGCCAGCGCCGTTCCCCAACTACCGGCCCCAATAACTGCTACGCGCATGGGCGCTCCTTTCATTCTTGCTGCCACTCCTCGGGGCGGAGCTACGGGGTATTCTGATTCGCTCTACAGTCCTCGCTCTGCAGAACAGGACATTAAGTCCTGTTCCGTTCGCTGCGGAACTCGCTCGGTCAGAACACCCCGTATCTCCGCTTCACTCAACCATGGTTGAGGTTTATGCCACCTTCTTCTTGCTTCCTATCTTGTTCTCGGTGCCGGCGCGCAAACGCTGAATGTTGGCGCGGTGGGCCCAGATGACCACGAGCGCCGTGGCGGCGATGATGACCCAGGCGATCCAATGGCCCCAGAAGTAGTACAGGCCGAGCAGCGGGCAGATGGCCGCAGCCGCGATGGAGCCCACCGATACGCAGCGGGTAACGAGGATGCCGAGGGCGAACACCGCAATCTCGATGAAGAAGCCCACGGGCCCGTAGACGAACAACAGGCAGGCGGCGGCCACGGCGATGCCCTTGCCGCCGCGGAACTTCAACCACGGGCTGAAGATGTGGCCCAGGGTGCAGCCGGCGAAGGCCAGGGCCAGCGCGAGGTGCGCCGCTCCGAGGGAGGCGACGGGGGGCCAGATCGAGTACTCGGGATGGACGGTGCCGACCACCTCGGCCGCGGCCCAGAGCGCCCGAGGGGCGAATACCCAAGCCGCCAGCCAACCCGACAGCACGCCCTTGCCGAAGTCGAGCAGGAACACGGCCGCGCCGCCCACCTTCCCCAGGGCGCGCATGGCATTGGTGGTGCCGATGTTGCCGCTGCCCTCGTCGCGCAGGTCCTTGTGGAAGGCCAGCTTCGAGACGATGACGCCCCAGGGGATAGATCCCAGCAGGAACGGGACGATGAACGACAGGGTCAGGTAGGTGATGACGGTGTCCACAGCCTAGTCCTTCTTCTTGAACTTGAAGCGGATGGGGGTGCCGGTGAGGTCGAAGGCCTCGCGCATGCGGTTCTCCAGATAGCGCTCGTAGTTGTCGTCCACCACGTCGGGGCGGTTCACGAAGAAGGTGAAATACGGCGGGCAGGTGCCGGTCTGGGTGAGGTACTTCATGCGCAGCACGGCCTTGCCCTTCGACACGGTATGGCCCGTCTCGCGAATGCCGGCGAGCCAGCTGTTCAGCTGGTTGGTGGGGATGGTGCGGCTGAAGTTCGCGTACACGGTGTCGATGGCGTCCCAGATGCGGTCGACGCGCTTGCCCGTGAGCGCCGAGATGGCCACCACGGGCGCATAGCCGACAAACGTCATGCGGTCCTCGATGCGCTCGCGGATCTTCTCCTTGGCCTCGGGGCCCTCCACGATGTCCCACTTGTTCAGCACGATCACCATGGCGCAGCCGCGCTCGGCGGCGTAGCCCGCCACGCGCTGATCCTCGTTGGTGAGCCCCAGGGTGCCGTCGATGACGAGCAGGGCCACGTCGGCCCGGTCGATGGCGCGCATGGCGCGGACGAAGCCGTAGTACTCCACGTCCTCGTCGATCTGGCTCTTGCGGCGCAGGCCGGCTGTGTCCACGATACGGTACATCTGGCCCTCGTGCTCCACCAGGGTGTCGATGGCATCGCGGGTGGTGCCGGCCACGTCGCTCACGATAGAGCGGTCGTTGTTGGTGAGCTTGTTGGTCAGCGAGCTCTTCCCCGCGTTCGGGCGGCCGATGATGGCCACGTTGATGGCGGGCACCTCTTCCTCAGGGGAAAGGTCGCACTTGCGCAGCTCGGCTACCACGTCGTCGAGCAGGTCACCGGTGCCGTTGCCGTGCTGGGCGCTCACGGGCCACGGATCGCCCAGGCCGAGCGCGTAGAACTCCCACACCTCGTCCATGCGGGCCGGGTTGTCCATCTTGTTCACAGCCAGGAAGGTGGGTTTGTTGGTGCGCTGCAGGATGCGGGCAACTTCCTCGTCGTCGGCGTTGATGCCGGTCTTGCCGTCCACAAGGAAGATGATGACGTCGGCCTCGCGGGTGGCCTCGAAGGCCTGGGCGCGGATGGAGCCCTGGAAGGCGTCGTCGCCGCCCATCTCGATGCCGCCGGTGTCGATGAGCATGAACTCCACGCCGTTCCAGTCGGCCTTGTGGTAGCTGCGGTCGCGGGTGACGCCGCGCATCTCGTGGACGATGGCCTCGCTCGTTTGGGCGATACGGTTGACCAAGGTGGACTTGCCCACGTTGGGGCGGCCCACGATGGCGACGATGGGAAGTGCCATGATGTTCCTCTTATCTATGGTTGGGCCGGGCGCGGGGCTGCGCCGGACGACTGGCTCCTACGAACGACCGTCAGCCAGGGCGATGATCTCCGGCAGGTAGTCGAGCGGATTACAGGATACCACGCAAACGGCCGCTCCCGCCGCGTTTTCGATATCCTGCACGGTCATGTCATCAAGCGTGACGCCGTCGTCGTTCAAGATGACTTTGGGAATGAGGAAGAGGGGCTGCGGCTCCCCGCCTGTCGGAGGCAGCGGGTATACCGATTCGCTCAGACAGTCCTCGCTTTGTGAAAATGTCCACCGGACATTTTCAGTCGCTGCGGAACTCGCTCGGTCGGCACACCCGCTGTCTCCTCTACGCTCAACCTTTATTGCCTGCTTTTCGGAAAGCACATTCCGCACGGCAGCGGCGATGTCGCAGCCGCAGAGGAGGCCGGTGACGTTGACGTTGCCGCCGAAGTAGGCGTTTTTCACCGTGAGGGGCACAAGACGGCCCGCCAGGGGGCTTTGGGCCACCATGGCGTCCAGAAAGGGCTGCATGGCCTCGCCGACGATGAAGCGGGCGGTGAAGTTGCGGGCCGTCAGGGCCTCGGCGGCGCGGGCGGCCAGGCCGCTTTCGCAGGCGGCGGCGAACTCGTCCACGTAGGAGCGAACGATGCCGATGCCGTCCTCGAACATCTCGTAGTCGCCGTAATCGCCGGCGGGAGGGATGTGAGCCGGGGTTTCCGCGCCGAAGGCGTTCACGTAGAACTCGTCGGCGGCGAACACCCACGGGCCTCCCCGCTCAACACGGGCGCGGGCCTGGAAGGGCTCGATGGTGCGGATGACATTCAAAGCCGCCTCGGGCGTGGTGAAGCTCTCGTGCAGGGCCGTCTGGTGCTTCGTGAAGCCCAAGGGCACAATGCCCACGTTCTGGATGTTCGGCCGCTCCCAGGCCCATTCCAAGGTCTCGCGCAGGGCATCGCCGTCGTTCACCCCGGGCATGAGCACGATCTGGGCATGGGCCTCAATGCCGGCGGCGAGCAGGCGGTCGAGGGCGTCGAGTCCGTGCTGGGCGCGCCGGCCGATCATGGAGCGGCGCAGCTCGGGATTGCTCGCGTGCAGGCTCACCCGCAGGGGGCTGATCTGCTGCTCGATAATGCGGGCCTCGTCTTCGGGCCTCAGGTTCGTCAAAGTGACGAAGGTGCCCGACAGGAAGCTCAGACGGAAGTCGTCGTCGCGCAGCACGAGCGAGGGGCGCACGCCCTCGGGCAGCTGGCGCATGAAGCAGAACACGCAGGCGTTGCGGCAGAGCTTCACCTGGTCGAAGAGCACGCCGTCGAACTCGAAGCCCCAGCGCTCCCCCGCTTCCCGCTCCAGTTCCACTTCGCCCGCTTCGCCGTCTTGGTCGATATAGCCGACGGTTATGACGTCCTCAGCCGCGAGCCACCTCCAGTCGATGATGTCGCGCAGGGGCTGGCCATCCACCGTCGTGAGATAGCAGCCGGCCGTGAAGCCCGCATCGTCGGCGGGACTCTCCGGCTCCACGGCGGCGATGGGCGCCACGGGGCCGTCCCACGCCGCAGCTGCCGCCTGGGCCGGGGTGAGGGCTGCGGTGCCGCAGCCGGTGCAGACCACGCCCGCACCGGAGGCACCCCCGTCGGAGACGGAGCCGAGGGCGGTCGCGTCGGGGACGCTCGCACCGGGAGTGCTCGCGGAGCCGAGGGCGGCCTGCGCCGCCCGCTCGATATCCTTGCCGGGATAGGTGGCCATGGCGCCTACAGGGTCTTCAAGAAGGCCTCCACGGAGGCGATCTGGTTCTCGGGGGTGGAGGCGCCGGCCGTGACGCCGATGCGATGGCAGCCGGCGAAGGCCGCCGCATCCAACTCGTCCACCGACTCGATATGGAAGGTGCGCGGGCAGGTAAGGGCGCAGACCTCGGCCAGGCGCGTGGTGTTCGACGAGTTGCGGCCGCCGATGACCACCATGGCGTCCACGGCCGAAGCCAGATCGGCGGCAGCCTCCTGACGCTGGCGCGTGGCCGAGCAGATGGTGTTCTTCACGATGGGATCAAGCCCCTGCTCGCGCAGGGCCGCGACCACCGCTTCCAGGTTCTCCTTGCGCTGGGTGGTCTGGGCCACCACGCCCACCGGGTCGTAGAGCCCCGCGGGAATCTCGCCGGGACCGGCCACCACGTCCACCTTGCCGCCGGCCTGACGGGCCCAGGCGGTGAGCCCCTCCACTTCCGGGTGCCCCGCCTCGCCGAGCACCACCACGCGGCAGCCCTCCCGAGCCAGCTCGGCCGCGGCGGCCTGGGCGCGGGACACGTGGGGGCAGGTGGCGTCCACCACGGAAAAGCCGCGATCCACCACGGCTCCCAGCACCTCGGGCGTCACCCCGTGGCTGCGAATCACCACGGCCGGAACCTCATAGGCGCCGTCCGCGCCGATTGCGACCTCGTCGGGAATGTCCTCCACCGATGCCACGGCCGCGGCCCCGCGGGCCGCCAGCTCGTCCACCACCTGGGGGTTGTGGATGAGCGGCCCCAGGGTATAGGCGCGACCGCCGGCCTCTATCACCTCGGCGGCCATGTCCAGGGCCCGCTGCACGCCGTAGCACGCGCCGGCCCGCTTCGCGCGAATCACTTCCATGGCTACTCCTTCTCGGGTGCGGGCTTGCGCCCCCCGCCCGACCTTCTTGGACAAAACTGGCTTCGAATCGACGGTTTGGGGTATTTTCTGTCCCCCAAACCGTTCTTTTCAAGCCATCGACACGGCAAATGTTGCTTTTTCGACAGAAAACCAGAGGGAATTTCCCCAAAACCGTCGATTCCGAGCCAGAAACCTACTCTTCCTCGGCGCCCTCAGCCTTGGCGGCGGCCTTCTCGTCCTTTTCGGCCCGCGCCGCGGCCTTGGCCTCTTTCTCGGCGCGGACCGTGCGGGCCGCAGCCGCCACTTCCTCGCTCGTGTGGCGGGGAATGGGATGCTCGGCGAACACCGGGGCGTAATCGCGGGTCTCGGGGAACAGAGCCACCATGTCCACTTCCTCAGCGGGCACGCGGTAGAACAGAGCGAAGCTCTCGCGCATGGCGTACCAGGTGCAGGCCTCCACCCGCTCCTCCTTGGGCAGGAAGTCGAAGTCCGACACGAGGATGGGGTCGCCGTAGTCCACGGTCACCTTGGGAAAGCGCACGCGCTCCCCCTTGTTCTTGATGCGCTCCACCCCGCGCACGGTCATGGGCAAGATGGACACCTTCGCCATGCGGGCGATCACCGACACGCCGGCATGTAGGCTCGGCACCCGATCGGTCTTGCCGCGGCGCGTGCCCTCGGGCAGGATGCCCACGAGCTCGTCGTTCTTCAGCATGCGCACGGCTCGCTTGATGGAGGTCATGTCGGCCGTGTCGCGCTTCACGGGGAAGGCGCCCACCCGCGAGAGAATCTGACCGAGCAGGCCGCCGGCGTTGCCGAACAGCGAGTCGCGGCCCATGAGGCGCACCCACTGCTTCGGCCGTGCTGCCAGGTACATGAACACCACATCGAAAAACGACGTGTGGTTGCAGATGACGAGCGCCCCCGTGGCGTCTTGGAAGGCGCGCAGCTTTTGGCGGTTGTCCACGCGGTAGCGGAACAGCAGCTTGCACACGGCGCCCACGACCACGTAGACGAGGTTGCCGAACCAGTGGGGAATCTCATGGGAGCGGTCGCGGCCGCCCAGGTCCATGTCCCACATCTCGGAGTATTTCAGGAAGAGGCTCATAGGATTCCATTCCGTTTCTCAGCAAAGTACAAGCGTAGAGGGGACAGGGGGCGTTCCGACCGAGCGAGTTCCGCAGCGACGAGAACAGGACTCAATGTCCTGTTCTCCAAAGCGAGGACTGCAGAGCGAATCAGAATACCCGGCGGCTCAGACCAGCGGGGAGCCCCCCTACATCTTCTCCCGCGCCAGCTCACAGATCTGGTCGATGACTTCCTCGATGTAGTGGCTCGTGGAATCGATCTGCACGGCATCGGGGGCGGCGGCGAGCGGCGCGGTGGCCCGGGAGGAGTCGGCCTCGTCGCGGCGGCGCAGGTCGGCGAGCACCTCCTCGTAGTCGATGGAGCCGATGCCGCGATCCACGTTCTGGCGCACGCGGCGGTGGGCCCGCTCCTCGTCCGATGCGGTGAGGAACACCTTCACGGCCGCGTCGGGGAACACCACGGTGCCGATGTCGCGACCTTCTACCACATAATCGCCGGCGTTGCCGATGCGGCGCTGCTGGTCGAGCAGGGCGGCGCGCACCGAGGGGGCCGCCGACGTGGGGCTCACAGCGCGGTCGATCTCGGCGGTGCGGATAGCGTCGGTCACTTCCGCATCCCCGATGAACACGCGCTTGGGCACCGGGTCGCCGTCCACGTGGCCGAAGGCGATCTCGTAGGTGCGGGCTATCTCGCCCAGGGCCGCCTCGTCATCGAGGGAGACGCCGTTCTGCAGTGCCTGCCAGGCGATGGCGCGGTACATCGCGCCCGTGTCCAGGCAGGAGAAGCCGAGTTCTTTGGCCGCGGCCTTGGCCACGGTGGACTTGCCGGCCCCGGAGGGCCCATCGATGGCGACGATCATTAGCGCACCAGCTCCTTCAGGTCGGCGAGGAAGTTCGGATAGCTCACGGCCACGCAGGTGAAATCGGTCACGGACACGGGCGCCGACCCGCAGGCGCCCACGAGCGCCCAGGTCATGGCCAGGCGATGGTCGCCATGGGACTGGAACACCAGCCCCTCGGGCACGGCAAGGTCGGGGTTGCCCTCGATAAACAGGTCGTCCCCCTCTTCCCAAGCGTCCACGCCCAGCTGGCCCAGACCCTCGATGATGGCGGCCAGACGGTTCGACTCCTTCACGCGCAGCTCGCCCACCTCGTGGAACACCGTGATGCCCCGGGCATGAGCGGCCACGAGCGCCAGCACCGGGATCTCGTCGATGACCGAGGCGATGTGCTGGGAAGGCACCTCGCAGCCGCGCAGGGCAGCGGTGTGGCGCACATGGAGGGTGCCGCGGGGTTCCTTGCCCTCGGCGCCGCCGTAGGTCTCCTCGATATCGGCGCCCATGCGCTCCAAGGTGCGCACAAAGCCGATGCGGGCCGGGTTCAGCGACACGTTCTCGATGGCGACGGCGCTGCCGGGCGTAAGCAGGGCGGCCGCAGCGATAAAGGCGGCCGAGGAGGGGTCGCCGGGCACCACCACGTCGGAGGCGAGCATCTCGGCGGGGCCCTCAACGCCGGCCACGCGGGTGCCGGCCGTGGTGGGCACGTTGAACTCGGGCAGCATGAGCTCGGTGTGGTTGCGCGAGGGCGCCGGCTCGGTCACCGTGGTGGTGCCCTCGGCGAAGATGCCGGCCAGCAGCACGGCGGTCTTCAGCTGGGCCGAGGCCATGGGGCTCGCGTACTCGATGGCCCGCAGGCGGCGGGTGCCGTGCACGGTAATGGGCAGGTGCTCGGGGGATTCCGGCTCGAAGGTGGCGCCCATCTTCGCGAGCGGTGCCACGATGCGGCGCATGGGGCGCTTCTGCAGGCTGGCATCGCCCGTGATGGTGACGGCGATGTCCCACGGCGCCACAACGCCCATGAGCAGGCGCGCGGTGGTGCCGGAGTTGCCGCAGTCGATGGGGGCGTCGGGCTGGCTCGGCCCTTCCGCGTCCCAGCCGGTCACGGTGCCGGCGAGGGTTCCGTCGGGCTGCCGGTCGAGCGCCACCGTGGCGCCCAAGGCCTCCACGGCGCGAATGGAGGCGCGCACGTCTTCCGAATCCAACACGCCGGTCAGGTGCGAGGTGCCTTCTGCCATGGCGGCGAACAACACGGCCCGATGGGAGATGGACTTGTCGCCGGGCACATGGCACGTGCCCGCAAGCGGGCCGCCCAGCGGCTCGATGATGGTGTAGGGAGGCAGGTTCTCAGTCGACATGGGCGTACTCCTTCGGCATGAGGGGACTGAACGATACGGAGAAACCGGCATTGATCAGCTGGAGGGAAAGCTGGCCGATGTCGCCCTCATCGGTCAGGATGAGGGAGAGCACGGCGTTGCCCTCGCTGATATGGTCGATGTCAATGGATTGTATATTGCAGCCCACCGACGAGGCGATGGTGCACACCTCGGCCACCACGCCGGTGCGGTTCACCATGGGGATGCGCACCTCCAGGAGCTTCTCGGTGGAGGGCACCCAGGCGGCGGGCAGGGCGCGGCGGGCCTCGGCGGCCTCGGCCAGAAGCCGCGTGAAGGTCTCGCGGTCGCCCTCTTCCAGGGCGCGCGCGAACGAGCCGATGATGGCGGCCATCTCGGCCAGGCCGTCGCGCAGGGCCGCGGCGTTGTCGAAGGCGATGCCGCACCACAGCTTCGGGGATCCGGCGGCGATGCGCGTGGAATCCTTGAAGCCGCCGGCGGCCAGGCGCATGAGCGAGCGGGAGTCGTCGGCATGGGCACTGGCCAGCTGCATGAGGGACGAGGCCACCATGTGGGGCACGTGGCTCACGATGGCGATGGCGGAATCGTGCTCCTCGCGGCGCAGGGACACCACGCGGGCATCGAGGCCGGTGATGAGCTCGTGCATGCGCTGAAAGTCCTCGGGGGCCGTGCGCTCGTCGGGGCAGAGGATCCAGTTCGCGCCCTCGAACAGGTCGGCGCGGGCCCCGGCGATGCCGTTCTGCTCGGAGCCGGCCATGGGGTGCCCGGGCACGTAGCGCTCAGGGGCCGGCAGCAGCGCTTCGGCTGCGGCCAGGATATGCCCCTTGGTGGAGATGGTGTCGGTCACGAGGCCCGTGTAGCCCCAGTCGCGCAGGCGGCCCAGGTAGTCGTCCACCGCGGCCACGGGCGTGGCGATGACCACCAGCTCGCAGTCGCCCTCGATGAAGGCGCGGAAGGCCGCATCGTCAGGGCCGGCCGCCTCGGCGCACCAGCCGCGCTCCACCGCCGTGGCGCAGGTAGCGGCGTCGGTGTCCACGCCGAAGATGCGCACCCCCGGCATCTTGGCCGCCAGCGTGGCCGCCAGCGAGGCCCCAATGAGCCCCAGGCCGATAACGGCCACGGAGGCGAAGGGAGCTTCGTTCAATTCGGAAGATTCAGTCATGGAAATACTTGTGTCCTCAGTCGAGCAGGTACGAATCATTTCCTATTGTATACGAACGCGCCACCCCCCGGGTTCGCGCACCCGCCAGCGCCGCATTTTCCGCACGGCAGCAGCACGTACGACACGTCTCGACGGCGCCTACCTCTTCAAAGGCACGAACATGCGGCCCATACCCGGAATGTCTTTGAAGCCGTATTTTCCGTAGAAGGCCCGCGCCCGCTCATCAACCGGATCCACCAGCAGCGCCTTCGCTCCAACTTGGTCGGCCACCATCAGGGAGCGACGCAGCGCATCGCCGAGCAGCGAGGCCCCTAGGCGTTCGCCTTGGAAGCGCTTGTCGACCCCGAGCATGCCCAGCAGGATCGTCGGAATGGCCTCGGGGGTATTGCGGCGGAGCCATCCGCCGCCCACGTCATCGCGCACAACAGAATGGGTGCACAGGGAGTACAGTCCCGCCACTGCACCGTCGCAGCCCACGACATACACCACCGCTGTACCGTTTCTTTCGGCACCATGGGCCCTGTTACGCGCCCATTCATCCACAACAGCCATGCCACAGCAGAAATTGCTCAGATCGTCATCGGCCGTTAACTTGCGGGGTGCCTCGAACGCGCCCATTACTCCCAAACCGCCTTGCGCTCCATAAGCGCCTGGGCCGCAACGGGCATCGGCTGGTCGAGAGCGGCGGCGAACCGATCGAAGGTCTCCGCCGCAAGGCGCGTGGTGGTCTCGCGCTCAACATCGTAGCGAGCCGCCTCAAGCAGGTGATCGAGCGCCCATTGGGTCAGCGTCTTGCCCTGGATGGCCGCTGCCCGCTCAATCTCGCTGCGCTGTTCGTTCGTCAGCCTCATATCGAATCGGCTAACCTTCGCCGCCGTCGCCATGACTTACCTCCATTTCCTCATACCAATGGAACTTCTTTATTGTACGTAATTTTTCCGTACAATTCAAGTCGAAGACATTATGGGCGCGTAAACCCCGCCCCGCGATTCGCCCAATCCCCGCGAACGACGCGAGACGAGCGGGGGCCATGCGCGGCCCTCGCTCCCCTACTCGTGCAGCTGACTTTGGGCCCAGCCGGCGTCGATGGCGGCGTTGCAGCGCTCATCGAGGGTGGCAGCGCATTCCTCGGGGGTCACCTTGCCCATGAGCAGGTCGCGGATGCAGGGATGGAAGGCCTCGCGGACGGCCAGGGTGTCGGGGGTCTCGCCGGTGAAGTCCACCACATTGCCGATGTTGCCGACGAACAGGTCATAGGCGGGAATGGCGTCACCATAGCGCTCCGCCACGCGGTTCGATGCCGGCAGGGCCCCGGCGGCGAAATCGAGCCAGCGATCGCTGCCGTAGACAAAGGAGATGAAGTCCTTCGCCACCTGGACGCGCGCCCCATCACCGTTGTCGAACACTTGGAAGCCCGAAACGAACGTGGTGGCGCAGCCGTCCTCGTCGGGCCCGGGGAAGTTCACAAGCCCCACGGTATCGCCATAGCGGGTGATGGAGGCGTTGTTCACCATATAGATGGCCAGCTGCTCGGCGCGGAACAGGCTGGAACAGTCCTCGATCTCCAGGTTCTCGGCATGGGGCGGGAACCACCCGCGGCCCACCCCCTCCTGAATCCAGCGCAGGGCCGCCACGCCCTCGGGCCGCGAGAGGGCGAAATGCCCCGCCTCGTCGTAGAAGGACGAGCCGGCCGAGCGCAGCAGCGTCATGATGTGGGTATCGCCCTGGGACGAGGCCGCGTACATCATCAGCGGGAATGTGTCCCGGGGCAGCTCGGTGGCCAGGGTATCCAGGATATGGGTCCACTCTTCCAGCGACCAAGCGGCGATGCGCCCCTCGGCGATGAAGCACTCGAGCCCCGCCTGGCGGAACAGCTCCTTGCGATAACCGAGCACGTTCTGCCGCGCCAGATAGGGCATCAGGTACACGCGGCCCTCCACGGTGCTGGCGTCCCACAGGTAATCGGACACGTCGGCGCGCAGGTCGGGCGCGATAATATCGTCCAGCGGCACCACGCGGCCTGTGTGAACATAGGTGGAAATATTGAAGTAGTCGCCGTAGAGCACATCGGGCGCCTTATCGGTATCGAAAGAGCCCGCCACGGCCTCGTCGTACTGGTTCTGCTCGAATACAATGACCTCCACCTTCACGGGGCAGCCCTCGTAGCGGGCCTCGAAATCGGCGGCCATGGCCTCGATGACAGTCTCAACCTGGGTAATGCCCTTGTCGAACACCACGCTGTGACCCGTGCGCGGCACCTTCACCACCAGGTGCACGGGCTCTTCTCTCGGCGCTGCGCAGCCCGGCACCCCCGCCATGGCGCAGGCCCCCAACGCCGTGGCGGCCATAAATCCGCGCCGGGTCAGGGGGCGCTCCATCCAACGGGCACGGCAACGTATCTCGCTCATGAGGCCTCCTTCCGCACGGCTTCCAGCTTCTGGAGCATGAGTCCCACGTTCAGCGGCTTGGGCAGGAAATCGTCCATGCCCGCATCCAGGGCCCGACGGCGATCCTCCTCGAAGGTGGAGGCGGTGCAGGCGAAGATGCGCACCGTGGCCGCGTCGGCGCGAGGCAGA
Organism: uncultured Enterorhabdus sp.; assembly: GCA_947649205.1. Taxonomy (GTDB): domain Bacteria; phylum Actinomycetota; class Coriobacteriia; order Coriobacteriales; family Eggerthellaceae; genus Adlercreutzia. The sequence goes on along the minus strand of CANSQM010000037.1, from coordinate 9,916 downwards.
TCGCGAATGGCCCGGGCGGCCGCATAGCCGTCCATGACCGGCATCTGGGCGTCCATGAAAATGGCGGCGAAGTGCCCCACCGGCGATGCCCTGAAGGCGGCCACGGCCTCCTCGCCGTTGCAGGCCACCGTGACCGTGAAGCCCTCCTCGGTGAGGATGCTCGCGATGATGTCGGCGTTCAGCTCGTTGTCCTCGGCCACGAGAATCTCCACCGGGCCGCTGGCCGCCGACGCGGCCGTCGCGGCGTCCACCGACTCGCCCGTCGCGGCACCCGCCTCCTCGGTTGCGACAGCTTCCAAGTCCGCAGCGGCGCCCGCTTCCCCGACGACAGCTTCCCCGGCCGCAGCAGCCGCAGGCGCCTCTTCCGCAGAAGCCCCCTCGGCCGCGCCATCGTCGCGGTGGGCCGGATCCAGGGGCAGGGGCAACGTCACCGTGAAGCAGGAGCCCTGGCCCAATGTGCTTTCCACAGTCAGCGTGCCGCCCATCTGCTGCACGAGCAGGTAGCTGATGGACATGCCCAGGCCCGTGCCCTTCTGGGATTCGCTGTTGCTGTTGCGCTCCTGGGTGAACACGTCGAAGATCTGCCGCTGGAATTCCGGCGTCATGCCGCAGCCGGTGTCGGCGACGGCGATGGTCAGCTGGGCATCGCGGCCCGATGCCCCCACGAACTCGCTCGCCGTCAGCGTGATGGTGCCGCCCTCGGGAGTGAACTTCACGGCGTTGGATAGGATGTTCATGAGCACCTGGCTGATGCGCACCTCGTCGCCCACCAGATACGGGCGGCTCACCCCGCCGCAATCCCGCCTGAAGCGAATGCCGCGTACCTCCACGGGCTCGCGCTGCATGGCGCACACGTTCTCGATCATCCCGATCGCGTCGAAGGGCTCGTGGACGAGCGTCACCTTGCCGGCCTGCAGCTTCGACACATCCAGGATGTCGTTCACGAGCGAGAGCAGGTACTGGGCCGTCTTGCCGAGCCGATTCACGTAGCCGGCCATGGCCTCCTTATCGTCGATATGGCGTTCCATCAGGTGGTTCAGGCCGATGATGCCGTTCAAGGGCGTGCGAATCTCGTGGCTCATGTTGGAGAGGAACTCGGTGCGGGCGGCCACCTCGGCCCGGGCGCGCGCCGATTGGCGCACGAAACGCAGGATGAGGGCCACCATGATGCCCACCACCACCAGAGTGGCCGTGAGCATGCCCACAGTGAGCGCCATGAACGGGGCGAAGCGCTGGGCGAATACCTCGGTGGGCACGGCCATGATGAACGACCAGGCGGTACCCTCCACCGGCGCGAAGGACATGACGAGCCGTTCTCCCTCCCCCGTGGCGCAGTTGATGACAAAGCTCTTGCCCTCGGCGATGTTGCGGCGCACGTCCTCGATGGTGACGCCGTCCTCGATGGAGCCGGACTCCAGCATGGCGTAGAAGTTGTCGCGGCCGGCCAGGTCGGTGGCGGGGCTGCCACTGACGATGTAGTAGCCCTCGGCGTCCACCACGCTGGAGACGCCCTGGTCGTCGAAGCTCTCGATAATGAGCTGGTTGGAAATGGCCGACAGGTCGCTGCGACCGAGCAGCCCCACGAAGGTGTGCTCGCCGATGCGCAGGTTATCGAGGTCGACGCCGAAGATGAGCGACTCCTTGGTGGTTTCCAAGCGGCCCATCTCATCGTCGTACAGCGTGGCGAAATGGCCGCGCTCTCCCCTGAGCAGCTCGTCGTAGCTGTGCTCGTCGGCCCCCAGGATCAGATACGAGCTGCTGTAGAGCACCCCTTTGTCATCGATCAGGTACAGGGCGTTGAACAAGTTCGAGGACGCCGCCTCCAAATTCAACTGCTCCTGGGCCTCGTACACGTCGCTTACCCGATACACTTCCATGCGCTTGACCACGGCATCCAGCCGGCCGTAGGCATCGTCCAGGGCCCCCTCGATTGATTCCACATCATGGCGGGAAATCTCGTCCACCGAAGTCATGAGGTTGCTGCTCACCGTGGCCGACAGCTGTGCCAAGTACACGCAGGCCGCCCCCGTGATCAGCAACACCGTTACGGCCACGATGGCGATGTACTTTCCTCGGTTCACGGGCATCCTTTGTCTGGCTGGTGACGTTTTCCCAACGACAGTGTAACACTGAACGGCCCGACGCTCAAAGGACGACCAGGTGGAAGGGGGGAACAGCGGGCCGCCCCCCCCTGACAGGGAGCGGCCCGCTGAAGCAAATCCGGGGTGAGCACCCCCCCTACCAGGCCGCCTCGATGGCCTTGATGGCGGCGTAGAAGCGCTCGTTCACTGGCGTGGGGATGCCGTGGGCCGCCCCGAGGCGGTTGATGGTGCCGCTGAACAGCTCCACTTCGGTGGGCCGGCGCGCCAGCACATCCTGGCGCAGGCTCGGCATGCCGGCAGGGTTCAGGTGGTCGATGATGTCGAGCCAGTAGGTCACGTCCTCATCGGTCAGCGCCACGCCCTCGGCCCGGCCCACCGCGGCTACCTCCCTCATGGCGCCGATCATGGCCTCGCGGGCCTCGCCCGGGGCGTGGATGCCGCTAAAGCAGCAGTCGTACACTGCGCAGGCCTGGTTCACCCCCACGTTGCAGATGAGCTTGCCCCACAGCTGGTGGCGAATGTCCTCGGGGCAGATGAAGGGCTGGTCGATAGCGGACAGCCACGCGGTCACCCGCGCGAGGTTCGCCTGCTGGGCCGTGCTGTCAACGTCGTGCACGCCCAGGGCCACAACGCCCACGGAGCCGGCCGTGACCTGCGGGCCCACCTTGCGGGAGTCCATCTGCTGGGCCACGCACAGAAGCACCCGGTCCCACCCGAAGCGCTCGGCGAGCACCTCCTCGCTCGTCACGCCGTTGAGCACCGAGATAACTGCGGTGCTCGGCCCCACGAGCGGCGCCGACTGATCGATGGCCTCGGCCAGGGCACCGAACTTCACCGCGTAGAGCACCACGTCGAAGGGCTCGTCGACCGCCCGGGCGGCCGCCTCTCCGTAGGTGAGGTAGGTGGCGGCCACCGGCTCGCCGTTGAAGATAGTGGGCTCGGCGCGGTACGTCGCCGTGCGCGCCTCGTCGGCCACCACGAACACGCCTTCGGCTCCCATGGCCTGGCCGAAGCAGCCGGCGTACATGGCCCCCAGCGACCCGAATCCCACGATAGCGACGCGCTTGACCGTGCCCACGGCCTACTCCCCCGCCTCGTACAGGAAATTGTCGATGAGGCGCGTGCGCCCGATATAGACGGCCATGGCGACCAGGGCCGTCTCGCCGATGGCCTCCACGGGTCGCATAGTCAGGCCGTCCACCACCTCGATGTAGTCGATGCGGGCCAAGGGCTCTTCCTCGATGACGGCGGTCATGAGCCGGCGCAGGGTCGTCCCGTCGCGCTCGCCGGCGGCCACGGCGGCCTCGCCGGCGCGGATGGCCCGGGACAGTACGAGGGCCGCCTGGCGCTCCTCGGGCGAGAGGTAGGCGTTGCGCGAGCTTTTGGCCAGGCCGTCCTCCTCGCGCACGATGGGGCAGCCCACCACGGTCACGTTCATGTTCAGATCGGCCACCATGCGCTTGATGATGGCCAGCTGCTGAGCGTCCTTCTGCCCGAAGAAGGCCTGATCGGGACGCACGATGTTGAACAGCTTCGTCACCACGGTGCACACGCCGCGGAAGTGCCCCGGGCGCGAGGCACCGCACAGGGCGTCGGTCAGCGTCTCCATGACCACGTAGGTGTTGTGGGCCGGCGGATACATCTCCTCGGCCGTGGGATGAAACACCACGTCCACGCCGTGGGCGGCGGCGATGGCGCCGTCGCGCTCGATATCGCGCGGGTAGGCATCGAAGTCCTCACCCGGCCCGAACTGTATCGGGTTCACGAACACCGATACCACCACGCGGTCGCAGGCGGCCCGGGCCGCATCCATCAGGCTCTCGTGGCCGGCGTGCAGCGACCCCATGGTGGGCACGAGCCCCACGGTGAGCCCCTCGGCCTTCCAGGCGGCCACCTGGGCCTTCATGGCGCAGACAGTTTCAACGATCTCCATGGCGGCCTCCTACAGGTTCTCGAGCACGCCGGCCGGAGCGGCGTAGCAGTGCTCGGGGGCGGGGAACGTGCCGTCCTTCACGCAACGGTCGTACTCGGCGTAGGCGCCCTTCATGACATCGCCCACCTCGGCGAAGCGGCGCACGAACTTCGGCGTGAAGTCGGTGAAGGTGCCCAGCATGTCCTGGTTCACGAGCACCTGGCCGTCGCAGCCCGCACCGGCGCCGATACCGATGGTGGGGATGGTCAGCTCGGCCGACACGCGCGCGGCCAGCTCGGCGGGAATGGCCTCCAGCACCACGGCGAAGGCGCCGGCCTCTTCCACGGCATGGGCGTCTTCCAGCAGCTTGCGGGCGGAATCGGCGGTCTTGCCCTGCACCTTGAAGCCGCCCAGCGCATTGATACCCTGGGGCGTGAGCCCGATGTGGGCGCAGACGGGAATCTGGGCGGCCACGATGGCGCGGATGCGGTCGGCCACCTCGGCGCCGCCCTCCAGCTTCACGGCGTTGCCGCGGCCCTCCTTCATAAGGCGGCCGGCGTTCACCACGGCATCGTAGACGCTCGCCTGATAGGACATGAAGGGCATGTCGATGACCACCAGCGCGTTCTTCGCACCGCGGGCCACGGCCGCGCCGTGATGGATCATGTCCTCCATGGTGACCGACACGGTGTCGCCCAGGCCCAGCATCACGTTGCCGAGAGAGTCGCCGACGAGGATGGAATCGATGCCGGCCTCATCCACGAGCCGCGCCGTGGTGTAGTCGTAGGCCGTGATCATCGAGATCTTCTCACCCTTTTGCTTCATGGATAGGAATGTGGAAACCGTAACGCTCATGAGCGCCTCCTTTGCGATCCTGCCGCCCGAGACTCTGCTCCCGGTGCAGCGGTATCCTTCACTGGCGCGTATTATAGGCGCGCGACGGCGGCGCGCATCGCACAATATTGATGATTTCCATCAGCATTGCCCATACTGCTATTCTTGCGATCTATAGCACGGGGAAATCGGCGCGCAAGCTCGGGACAGCGAACGGAAGAGGCTCCGCATGGCCCGCACGGCCTGGCACGAAGCCCACCGACCATGGCCGCGAAAGCCCCTAGGAGGCCAGCTCCTTCAGGACGGCCATCTCGCCATCAGATAGCGGGCGCGCATCGCCCCGGGCAAGGTCGCCCAGATCGAGCGGGCCAAAGGCCTGACGGTGCAGGGCGATCACGGGATGCCCCACCGCATCCAGCATGCGGCGCACCTGGCGGTTGCGCCCCTCGCGCAGGCGCACCTCCACATAGGAGCCCGCACCCTCCAGGGCACGGCGCCCGCGCTTGCCCCCGTGGCGCGCCCCCCGGCCGCTGGCCCCGGCCCCGGTACCGATGAGCCGGGCCGCCCGCTCGCCGTCGGCCCCTTCCAACAAGCGCGCGCCGGCCGGCAGGGTCATGCCGTCGTCCAGGGCAACGCCCTCGCGCAGGCGCGCCAGATCGCGCCCGTCGGGACGGCCTTCCACCAGGGCCAGGTAGGTCTTTTCCACGTGGCGACGGGGATGCAGAAGGCCGTGTCCCAACTCGCCGTCGGTGGTGAACAGCAGGAGCCCCGTGGTGTCGGTGTCCAGGCGTCCCACGGGGAACAGAGACGGATGGACCGCGATCTCCTCGGCCATGAGCGCCGCGGCCGTGGGCCGGCCCGCCGGGTCGCTCATGGTGGTCACGAAGCCGGCCGGCTTGTGCAGCATAAAGGTGACGGTTTCCTCGGGCAGGGTCACCACGGTGCCGTCCACCGCCACCATATCGGCGGCAGGATCGACCTTCGTCCCCATCTCCGTGACGACGACGCCGTTCACTGCCACGCGCCCTTCGGCGATGAGCTCCTCTGCGTGACGTCGCGAGGCCACGCCGGCCCGCGCGAGGAACTTCTGCAGGCGCATCTCAGCCATGGAGGCACCTTGCTTTCGGTTGGGATAACCGCCTCATTTTGGCAACAAACTCCGCCAGGAAGACATCCTCGCGTGTCCTTCGACCGCAAAACCACTGCCCCCGAAGCAACAAGGGCGCATATCCCCTGGTGACGGTTAGCCCAAGTTGACCCTTCACCGAGCCTCCTGTCTTCTTGGCGGAGTTTGTTGCACAAAAGCGCCGCCGAGCGATGCCAACCCTACTCATCGTCGGTCTCGAAGGTGAGGGAGTCGAAGTCGATCTTCTCGACAACGCCCAGGGTGGAGGCGATGGCCTCGGCGAACATGGCCTCGGCCGATCGGCCGCCGGTCGTCGCACCTGCGGGCCGCTCGCCCGCGCTAGCGGCCCCGGTCGCCAACGCTCCCCCGGCCCCCACAGCATCTTCGGCCCCCGCGGCGCTCGCCGGCGCGATGTCCCCATCGTCACGGATCTCGGCCTGGACCGCCGCCAGAGCCGTCGCGGCCGCATCCAATCCCTCGTAGACCTCGCCGTCGAACAACAGCGCCTCGCCGTCGCCGCCGGCCGCGTCCTCCCCCATGAGGGCCCGGGCCATGCCGCGAGCCTGCTCGTCGGACACGGTCGCATCCTCGCGGGTGGCGCTCAGGCGCTCGGTGATGAGCCGGCGCGTCTCCTCGTCGGGGGCGAAGTCGGCCAGATCGGGCAGGTCGGCCGGGCTGCGCAGGCCGAACTTCTCCAGAAAGCCGCGGGTAGTGCCGTACAGGGTGGGGTTGCCCGGCGTGTCGGCGGTGCCCACCTCGCGCACGAGCCCCTTCTCCACCAGGGAGTTGATGGGGCTGTCGGAGTTCACGCCGCGCACCGAGGCCACCCCGGCGCGGGTCACCGGCTGGGTGTAGGCCACGATGGCCAGCGTCTCCATGGCCGCCGCCGACAGCTTGCGGGTGTCCCAGGACAGCACGTACTTCTCGATGAGCTCGTGGTAGGCCGGGTGCGTGAACAGGCGCCACCCGCCGGCCACCTCGCGCAGCTGGATGCCGGAGCCGTCCCGCTCCAGCTTCTCGCGCAGGGCCACCAGGGCCGCCTCCACCGAGCCGGGCGCGCATTCCAGCATCTCGGCCAGGGCGATGGTGCCCACCGGCTCGTCGGTCACGAACAGCATGGCCTCCAGGGCCCCCGCCAGCTGGTGCTCCTGCAATCCCTCGAACATCGTCTATCCCTTCGTTGCTCTTCTGAGCGCGGCCCGCCGAGCAGCGGGGGCGCTCCATTGTTTCCAGCCGGCTCCCACCGCGGTCGGGTGCACCCCTTAGGCCTCGCCCACCGAGGTCAGCGCGTCGTCGCCTTCCAAATGCAGCTCGCCGGAGCCCTCGATGTAATCGATGGCGATGTCGCCGAAGGCCTCGTCCTGCACGAGGTTCACCATCATCCGCTTGTACAGCTCCAGGATGGCCAGAAACGTCACTACAATAACTTCCTTGGGCGTCTCCGGCCCCACCAGCTCCGAGAACCGCATCTTCTTGCGGTTGCGGATGCGCTGGTGAATGGCCCGCACGTGCACTTCCACGGGAATAGGCTTCGCGGCGATGTGCTCGCTTTCCAGCAGAAAAACCTCGCGCCGGGCCAGGGCCGCGGCGGCCTGGTAGGCCAGGGCGTCCACGGTAACCCCGGCCAAAAAGTCGGGCATGAGCCCGAGGAAAGCGGCGTCCGGGCCGAAGGGCCGCGTGTGCATGCGCCCCTCGGCGATGAAACGGTTGTGCAGCACGGCGGCGGCGTTCTTGTACTTCTTGTACTCCATGAGCCGTTCGACCAGGATGTCGCGGGCCTCGGAGGGGGCTAGCTCGGCGAGGTCGTCCTCCAGCTCGTCGCGGTCGCGCGGAATGAGGCTCTGGGCCTTGATCTCCAGCAGCGTGGAGGCCACCAGGAGAAAGTCGCTTGCCACATCCAGATCGAGGCTGTCCATGCGGGACACCTCTTCGAGATACTGGTCGGCGATCTCGGTGATGGAGATGGCGCCGATATCCACCTTCTGACGGCTGACCAAATACAGCAGCAGGTCGAAGGGGCCCTCGAAGCTATCGATGCGAACCTTGTAGGACACGGAAAACCCTTAGGAGAAGAACGGCGGGAACATCAGGCCGAACAGGTTGCCAGCCGTCGCCCCCAGATACCACGAGAACGGGTTGAAGTGGAACACATAGGGCACCACCACCATGGCGATCATGAAGATCGGGAAGGCGTACTGCTGAATCTGGTAGTACTTCGGCAGGTACTTCGCCGGCAGCAGGATGGCGAAGATGGAGGAGCCGTCCAGCGGCGGGATAGGCAGCAGGTTGAAGAACATGAGGTACAGGTTGATAAGCGCGAACGTGGGCAGGAACATCACGTAGAAGTAGGCGAACAGCTCGCTGTTGGCGAAGGCCGGGTTGGCCACAAGCCCCGAGCAGCCCCAGGCCACCGCCGCCGCAAGGGCCGCCATGGCCAGGTTGGCCGCCGGACCCGCCAGGCCCACGATGACGTCGTCGCGGCGCGGGTCCTTGAAGTAGCGCGGGTTGTAGGGCACGGGCTTGGCGTAGCCGAACACCGGCCAGCCCATGAGCATGAGCATGGCGGGCAGGATGACCGTGCCGAAGGGGTCGATGTGCTTCAGCGGGTTCAGCGACAAGCGCCCCGATCGCTTGGCCGTGGGGTCTCCCAGCTTGTAGGCGGCAAAGCCGTGGGCCACCTCGTGGAGCACGAGGGCGGGCACGAAGCTCAAGACCGAGCAGATGATGTATGCGATGTTAACCATAGCCCGACAGTGTAGCGCACCGCGCCCACCCCTGCCCCGCTGCCATGGCGAACCCACAGAAACCGCCGACGAGGGGCGCGAACGACGCAGTTCGACCGCACGCGACCGTGCGGGCCACCACGGCAGGAACAGGGCACCGCCCGCCAAGCAACCCAGATCCCGAAGGCCGCCCTTACAGGAGCGTGGGGAATCCCTGTTGGGCCAGGGCCTCGTAGGCGGCGATGGCCACGGCGTTGGACAGGTTCAGGGAACGGGCGCCCGTGCGCATGGGAATGCGCACGCAGACGTCGGCATAGCGGTCGATGAGCCCCTGATCGAGCCCACGGCTCTCGCGCCCGAACAGCAGGAAGGCATCGGCGCCATAGGCGACGTCGCGGTACCCCCGCGCCCCCTGGCCCGTGAACAGGTGCAGCTCACCGTCACCATGGGCCTCAAGGAACGCCTCCACGCAGGGCCAGCGCACGATATCCACCTCATTCCAGTAGTCGCACCCGGCCCGCTTCAGGTTCTTCTCCGTCGGCCGAAACCCCATGGGCTCCACCAAATGCAGCCGTGCCCCCGTGCAGGCGCACGTGCGCGCGATGTTCCCCGCATTCTGGGGAATCTCCGGTTCCACAAGCACGATGTTCAACATGGCGACTTCTTTCATGATCGGTTAAGCAGGCTCGAGATACGGGATGCCCTGACCGAGCGAGTTCCACAGCGACTGCGACAGTCCAGTGGACTGTCGCACAAAGCGAGGACTGTTTGAGCGAATCAGGGTACCCCGTAGCTCGAGCCGGAGAGAGCGAATTGGAACGCCCTGTGGCTCAGACCGGACGAACCCTACCCCTGCTCCTGCTGGCGGGCCATCTCCGCTTCCAGTTCCTCGGTGAGGGCGAACCACTCCTCCTCGGCGGCCGCCAGCCGTGCCTTCAGTTTGCCGTGCTCGGCGATGGCATCGGAGGAGGCATCCTCGTTCACGTAGAAGTCGGGGTCGGCCATAAGGGCCAGCAGCTCTTCCATGCGGGCGTTGTCCCGCTCCATCTGCTCGTCGAGCTGGGCGATGCGCTTGCGGTGGTTCTTCAGGGCGGCGTAGGCGCGGTTGCGGGCCTCGGCCTCGCGGCGCTTCTGCTCCTTGGTCTTGGGGGCGCTGCCCTTCGGGGCCGTGAGCTGCACCTCGCCCCCGCCCGCCGTACCGGCCGCCGCAGCCCCGCCG
>CANSQM010000036.1 GCA_947649205.1 uncultured Enterorhabdus sp. | reverse complement strand
CATGCGCATTTTCGCCGATGGTCCTCGCCGACAGCGCGATTCCCATTATCAGTGTTCTTGAGCCTGCCGAAGAACCCCTCGCAGGCCGCGTTGTCGGGGCTGCACCCCTTGGCCGACATGGACCTGGCCAGGCCGTTCTCCTCGCAGAGCGCGATCCAGCCGGGCCAGCGGTAGTGCGCGCCGCGGTCGCTGTGCACCACGGTGCGGGCGCCCCCGCGCCTGCCGGCCAGGGCCTCGGCCAGCGAGCGGTTCGCGAGCGCGGCGTCGGGGCTCGCGCCGGTCGCCCAGCCGGCCGGGCGGCCGTCGAAGCAGTCCACCACGGCGCTCAGGTAGCACTTGCCGGCGGGTATCCTGAACTCCGTGATGTCGGTGACCCACAGCTCGTCGGGGGCGGGCGCCGAGAAGTCCCTGGCCACGATGTTGGGCGGGGCCGCCGACACCTCCCCGGCATAGGAGCTCCAGCGCCTGCGGCGGCGGTTGTAGAGGACCTCGAGCCCCTCCTCGCGCATCAGGCGGCGCACCACCTTCTCCGACACCCGCGCGCCCTCGCGGCGCAGGCGGGCCCATATGGTGCGGTAGCCCCAGGCGCGGGACCCTTCCTCGAACAGCTCGCGCACGCGGCGCCGCAGGGGCGCGCACTTGTCGGGGCGGGGCAGGCGCGCCCGGTGGTACTCATAGGAGCTCCTCGAGATCCTCAAGAAAGCGGTGATCTCTCGGAGGGGCAGGCCTGTCGCCGCGCGCAATCTCTCGCCCAGCTCGCACTTTCTCCTGTTCGATATCGAACCCGGGTGCGAGCCTGCCCCTTTTAGGTCGTCCAACACCGCCCTGAGCAGCATGTTCTCGTTCATGGCCGCCTCGTAGGCCGCCCTCTCCGCCTCGTCCAACGGCTCCTCCTCCGCATCGGGAGGCGCCATCCTACCATGTCGGAGTGGAGGCCTCGCGGCGGAGCGCTGGCGCCTGCCGCGCCGGGGGTGCGGCAGGCGCCCACCGGCCCAGTTCGCCACGGCCCTGCGGCTGACGCCGCAGAGCTCGGCGGCCTCCGCCTGGGTCATGCCCTCCTCCAGCGCGAGCAGCGCCAGCTCCACCGTGTCCCTGTCGTACATGCGGGCTCCTTCCCGGACCGGGTCTGGTCCAAGTTTTTGTCCGCACCCCCCTACCCTTAGCCAGCCGACAGCCCGTTGCAGAGTAATTATCCGCGGCACAAGCGCTCTCGCCGAAGCCCGAAATGCCAGAAGCCCGGGCAGGCGCGGCGCCGTTGTGGAAAACAGCGGCGTGGCCCTCGGAGGCGTTTCGACCGCGCTACAATGCGGATACCGAAACCGCTTCTGAGAGAAGGCCGCCCATGGATTTCGCGCCCACCCCCTACACCGCCCCCGACTTCTCGCTGCCGCATCTGGCCAGCGCCCCCGATGTCGCCCTCGTGCCCGCGCCGAAGGATTTCGTGGCCCCGAAGAACTACCACGCCATGTCCATCTATCCCGAGTACCTGAAGATCAACGGGGAATGGGTGCTCGCCCGCGACTCCCGCATGGACTGCGTGGCCGTGGTGGAAGACGGGGCGGTATTCGTGCGCGAGTTCCGCCACATTCGCGCCGGCGACCTCATCGCCTGCGGGCGCACCGAGAACGGCGAGGAGGGCATCCTCGTCTACACCGAGGGCTTCCGCGGCCTGGCCACGGCCGACGACGGGGCGCCCCACCCCGGCGGCCACGACAACTTCGCCTTCCGCCTCGGCCGCTCCCGCGAGACCGCCTTCTCCCGCGACTACGACGAGCTCTACGAGCTTTTGCGCCACGAGCGCGACCACGGCTCCATCGTGTGGGTCATGGGGCCGGCCTTCACTTTCAACGGGTTTTCGCGCGCTGCCTTCGCCAAGATCGTCGATGCCGGCTACGCCGATGCGGTGTTCGCCGGCAACGCCCTGGCCACCCACGATCTGGAAGGGGCCTACTTCCACACGTCGCTCGGCCAGGACATCGAGACCCAGGAGAACCGCCCCAACGGTCACTACCACCACCTGGACACCATCAACCGCGTGCGCTACTGGGGAAGCATCGAGCGGTTCATCGAGAAGGAAGGCGTGCGCGACGGCATCATGGAGGCTCTCGTGCGCAACGGCGTGCCCTACGTGCTCGCCGGCTCCATCCGCGACGACGGGCCGCTGCCCGGCGTGTTCGGCAACGCCTACGACGCCCAGGACGCCATGCGCGACCACATCCGGTCGGCCACCACGGTCATCTGCATGGCCACCATGCTGCACACCATCGCCACGGGCAACATGACGCCGAGCTACCGGGTGCTGCCCGACGGCACTATCCGCCCCGTGTACTTCTACTGCGTGGACATCGCGGAGTTCGCCGTGAACAAGCTCGTGGACCGGGGCAGCCTCGCCTCCCGCGGCATCGTCACCAACGTGCAGGATTTCATCGCCAACATCGCCAAGGGCCTGGGGCTTTTGGGCTAGGGCGGGAAACGCCGGGGCCGCACAAGCGCCCACGCACGCCGCGCCCTCGCACGCTACTCCGGCGCCCCTTCCGCCCCCCTCGCCTACAGCAGCGCCCCCGCCGAAACCGGTTCGGCGGGGGCGCTGGCGCTTCTGCGGGGCGTTGGGGAGGGCCGAGCCTAGGGTTTCAGGAAGCCGTCGATGTTGTTGAAGGCCTCGCCGAAGGCGGACGGGGCGATGACCAGGCCGCCCTTCTCCTTCACCGACTCGTAGATGAGGTTCATGGTGCGCAGCTGCAGGGCCTTGTCGTTCTGGTCGTACACGGCCGCCGCGTCCACGAACATCTCCGAGATGTCCTTCTCGATCTCGGCCAGAAGCAGCCGCGCGTTGCGCTCGCGCTCGGCCTGGGCCTCGCGGGACATGGCGTCCTGCAGCTCCTTGGGGATGGCGATGTCGCGAATCTCCACGGACACCACGGTAATGCCCCAGCTGCGCGTCTTCTCGTCGAGGATCTCCTTGATCTCGCAGTCCAGTTGCTCGCGGCGGGTGGCCACCTCGGCCAGGTTGATGCGGCCGATGGCGTCGCGCAGGGCCGTCTGGGCGGCCCACCAGATGGCCGAGGCGTAGTCCTCCACCTCCACGCAGGCGTCCTTCGGGTTCCACACGAGCCAGAACAGCACGGCGTCGATATCGAGGGGCACGAGGTCGGCTGTGAGCGCCTCCTCGGCCGTGAACGGCGTGGTGATGATGCGCTGGTCCACATGGGCCGCGGCGTGCTCCACGATGGGAATGAGAAAATACAGGCCCGGGCCCGCGATGCGGTGGAACTTGCCGAGGCGCAGCACCACCACGCGTTCCCACTGGGGCGCGATGCGGATGCTGCACGAGAGCAGAAAGCCCACGGCCATGGCCGCCACGATGAGCGGCACCGACAGCGACGACCAGAACGCTGCCATCACCACGGCGAAGCCGAGGAGGAACACGGCGAGGGAGAACAGGTACACCCCGTTGCGGGAGGTCTTGGTGCCCCGCGACGGCGGCGCGGTGGCAATGGGCTTGCGCACCCCTTCGCCGGCCCGCTCCTCGTTCTTTCGATTCTTCTGACGCATGATGCCTACCCCTTCCCCTGGACGGCCCTCGGGCCCGCATCCGGGCCGATTCGCCGCAGACTAGCGGGCCTCCCCCAGTCTGATGATCTGCTCGCGCACCAGGTTGACGATGTCGTCGGGCTCCAGGCCCCGCGACAGCGCGTTCTGCACGAAGTCCATGGCCAAGGCCTCCATCTCGCCGTCGTCGGCGGAATAGTCCACCCGGCTCACATCGGCCACGAAGGAGCCACGGCCGCGCTTGGTGAAGATGAAGCCGTCCCGTTCCAGATCCTGGTACACTTTGTTGATGGTGTTGTAGTTCACGCCCAGCCGCACCGACAGCTCGCGCACCGAGGGCAGCCGCTCATCGCGGGCGTACTTCCCCGACGTGATGAGGTAGACCAGGCGCTTGCGAATCTGCATCCAAATGGGAACGCCGGACCGCTCGTCCACTTGGAACGAGCCGAGGGCGTCGCTGGGCACTTCTCTTTCATAGGCGTCTTGGATCATGATGACCTGTATGGTATCACGGATATCCTCGACCTTGAGGGCTGCGCTGATCATCCCCAGAAAGTCACCGCCCCTCCGGTCACGGCGGAGAAGCGCACCGCCGCCAGCAGGAAGGCGTAGCGCAAACACAGGCCGCCCCCGATGGCCGCCCCGGCACCGATGACGTAGGCGAGCGAGCGCGGGTGGGCGGCGCACCAGGCCTCGGCCGCCATGGGAACCGCGATGCCGGCCCCCACCACCCCGAACCAGAACAGGCCGGCCCAGCGCCCGGTCAGGAGAGCATCGGCCGACAGACTCGCCGGATCGCTCCAATGGGCCCACAGCAGCAGAGCGGCCAGGGCCACGGCCTTCGCCGCGAGCAGCACGCCGTCGACCCGCAGACACACGGGAATGCCCGCCGGCACGTCCTCGCCGTCGCGGGTGACGAAGCCGAAGACGAGCAGCATGGCCATACCCGTGGACAAGGCCGACAGCACGAAGACCACGGCCACGAGACCGTGGTTCAGAAAGGGCACCGACGGGAACGCCGACAGGTACACGCCGGAGTACAGGATGACCACGACGGAGAACACCGTGGCGAGCGCCTGGAGCACGGCCTCGATGCGCTCCGTGACCGGCGTTGCCAGAAGGCCGCTGACGAGCAGGGCGAGCACCGAGCAGGCGATGAAGGCCACGATGGCCCAGGAGCCCAGCGTGAGCAAACTCGTGGAGGGGGTGAAGAACACGTGGAAGGCCCGCTCGGGATAGCCCAGATCGGCCAAGAGGAAGACGAGCCCGAGGCCGACCGTGGCCGGCCCCAGGTACATCCCGCCGTCCGTGACGGTGGCGGCCGATTCCAGCCAGGGAGGATTCCACCGTCGCAGCGACAGGTCCACCACGGCGCTGATGAGAAAGGCGCCGGCGCCCATGCCCGCCAGAAACAGGTACCACGCTATGAACGAGTTGACCACGGCCGTGCCCGCCCCGTTGCGTCCGCTAGGCAGCCGCGAACAGCTCGGCCTCGGCGGCCGTGAAGTCGCGGGCCAGGCCGGCCAGGCCCCGGTAGAAGTCGGTCTTGGCCCGGGCGGCCACATCGTCGGCCAGGGCCGGCACCCACGGTGCCAGGTGATCGGCCACAAAGGCCTCCTGCACGGCCGTCAGGCGGGCGGCCTCCTCGCCGTCGCCGGCCCTCAGGGCCGCGGCGGCCTTGCGGGCGAGTCCGGCCATGAAGCCGAACTCGAAGGCGATGTGGTCCTCGGGAATGTTGCCGTCGGCTTCCACAGCGAAGCCCTCGCGGCGATAGAGCCGCACCACGGCGTCGCGGGCCTCCTGCATGAGCAGGCCGGTCTCGCTCGTGTACACCGACTCGTAAGGGGCCACGGGGCTGCGGCTCATGCCGAGGAACACCCGGGCGTACTCGGCGGCCAGGTCGGTGCGCACCGCCTCCAGGGCCTCGTCGTCGGCATCGGCGAGCGAGGTGACGAAAGCGCCGAGCGCGCCATCGAGGGCCGGCCCGCCCTCCCGCAGGGCCTGCAGGAAGGCCAGGGGCACCTCTTCGCCGAAGGCGATGCTGAGGAACTCATACACGGCCGCCCGCTCCTCCATGAGGGCGCGCGTCTCGTCGATGGTCAGATTCTCGTCCATGGTCACTCCTCGCGAATACCGGCCTGCAGGGCCTGGGATAACTAGTTCTCGGCGGCCGGGGCCGCGCCGTCGAAGGGCACCTCGTCATCGGTGGCCGCCGGGGAGGGAGCGGCCTGCGATGCCCAGTCGGGCCGCGGCCGATGGGCCACGAGCACCGCCGGGGCGGTGGCCCCTTCCAGGCGCGCGCCCCCGCAGGACGCCGCCTCGGCCTCCATCTCGGGCAGGGGTCCGAAGTGAAGGGCCCGGGTGGGGCAGCTGAGCACGCAGCGCGGCTCCTCGTCCGGGCCGCGGCCCAGGCTCAGGCAGCCGTCGCACTTGTCCATCGTCTTGTCGTCCCGATAGCGGGGCACGTCGAAGGGGCAGGCCAGGGCGCAGCTGCGGCAGCCGATGCAACGGGTGGCATCGCCCACCACCAGGCCGTCTTCCCTGCGCTTGGCAATGGCCCCCACGGGGCAGACGGCCGCGCAGGCGGGGTGCTCGCAGTGCATGCAGGAAAGGGAGGCGAACCGCCGGCTCACCGCGGGAAAGCGGCCCTCGACGGTCTCGAATACGGTGCGCCGCATCCAGGTGGCCGCTGCCAGGCCGTGCCACTGCTGGCACGCGACCTCGCAGGCATAGCACTTCACGCAGCGCCTTCCGTCCACGAAGAACCCGTACTGCACGGCCCTCTCCCCTTCCTGCCGATCCGCGCCGGGGCCGGTGGGCACGCCCGGCGCGGAATGTATTGCCTAGGCTCGGCGGGCGACGAACACCGACGGCACCGTCTCGCCTTCCAGGCGGGCGCCGCCCTTCTCGCTCGCCAAGGCCTCCATGTCGGCCAGCTTACCGAAGTGCAGGGCCTTGGTGGGGCACGTGTTCACGCAGCGGGGCGTTTCGTCGGCGGCG
The DNA here is from genome assembly GCA_947649205.1 of uncultured Enterorhabdus sp. Lineage (GTDB taxonomy): Bacteria > Actinomycetota > Coriobacteriia > Coriobacteriales > Eggerthellaceae > Adlercreutzia. Next base: position 17,161 of record CANSQM010000036.1, on the reverse strand, counting down.
CGGCCCAGGCTCAGGCAGCCGTCGCACTTGTCCATGCGAAGGCCCTCGCCCTCGATCTCCGCGTACTGCGGCACCCCGAAGGGGCAGGCCTGCTCGCAGGTCTTGCAGCCGATGCACACCGAGCTGTCCACCACCACGAGGCCGTCCTCCTCGCGCTTGCTCACCGCACCAGTGGGGCAGTTCGCCACGCATAGGGGGTTCTCGCAGTGCATGCAGGACAGGGACGTGAAGGTGCGCTTCACCTCGGGGAACGTCCCCTCGACCTCTTCGCGCACCTCGCGGCGGTGCACGGTGCCGGCCTTGATCTCATGCCACTGCTGACAGGCCACCTCACAGGCCCAGCACTTCACGCAGCGGCTCGAATCAACGAAGAATCCGTACTGTTCTGCCATGATTTACCCCTCCCACTTGCTGATCTTCACGAGGGTCTGCTTGGCCATCGCGGAATGGAAGCCATCGAAGTTCTCGATGGTGGCGTCGTAGAGGTTGTTCACCTCGGAGCCGCCGTCGAAGCACCCGTAGCCGGGCTCGCCGAGCTCCTCGCAATCCTGCCACCAGCCGCGCTTGCCCATGATGACCTCAGGCGAGATGCCCTCGAAGTACTCGGCCACCATCTTGACCCAGCCATGGGGCGACTCAATCTTCATCCAATCGCCGTCCTCGATGCCGTACTGCTGGGCCGTGGCCGGGTTGATCTTCACCCAGGGCAGGCGGTTGCGCTCGCGCATGTAGGGCAGGTTGCCGAAGTAGCTGTGGACGCTCAGGCGATGGGCGTGCACGTCGGTGAAGATGAGCGGGAACTCAGCGGCGATCTCGGGGGTCTCGGCAATGCCCTCGGGCGGTCCCACGTACTCAGGCAGGTAGCCGAGCGTGCCGTCCTCGCGGTTGTTAGGCATGCCGCCGATGATCTCGTTGTAGCACTGCACCTTGCCGTTGGGCAGCTTCGCGAACAGCTCCTCGTAGTTCTGATAGGTCGGCTCCTCCGGCTTGGCGCCGTCGGTGCGCTCCACGAAGATGTAGCCCTTCTCGCGCAGTTCCTCCAGGGTGAAACCGGTCGGCTCCAGCTGGGCGCGCAGCAGGCCGTCCAAGTCGCCGTTCCAGAAGTCCTCGCCGAAGCCCATCTTCACGGCCAGGTCGAGGTAGACTTTCCAGTCGGAGCGGGACTCGCCGAGGGGCTCGGCGATCTGCTGCTCGATGCCGATGAACGTGCCCTCGGGCATGTTGCGGGAGCCGATCTGGCAGCTGTCCTCGTAGCGGGTGCAGGCGGGCAGCACGTAGTCGGCGTAGTCGCAGGAGGGATTCCAGCCGGTGTCCATGACGAAGTACAGGTCGAGCTTCTTCAGGGCCTCGGCCACCAGCTTGGGCTGGCGGGTCTGGGACAGCGGGTTGGTGCTGTGGGAGAACACGGCGCGCAGCGGGAAGGGCTTGCCGGTGAGCACGCTCTGGATGCCGCGGTTGGCCGCCGAGGTGGGATCCACGAAGAACTTGGTGTAGGCCCAGGTGTCGGGGTTCTGCCACCAGCGGGGGAACTCGGGGGCCACGAGCCTCGAGCGGCTCGGGGCCAGGCCGTTCTCCTCATCTTCGGGATAGGAGGGAAGTTTGTCGGACAGTGTGGGAACCTTGTTGATCTTGCTGCAGTCGAACAGCTCCGGCGGCATCTTCATGCCCGCACCGCCACCGCCCGGTACATCCAGGTTGCCCGTGATGGCCGCGATGAGGTTGATGCTGATGCAGGTCCAGTTGCCGTCATTGGACTGGTCGCCGGCGCTGTTGCCGTACATGATGCCCATGGGCTTGATGGTGCCCATCATGCGGGCGACCTCGGTGATCTTCTCCTCGGAGATGCCCGTGATGGGGGCGGCCCAGGAGGGCGGGAACTGCTTGACGTGCTCGGCCAGCTTGTCGAAGCCGTTGCACCAGTTCTCGCAGAAGTCGTGGTCGTAGAGATCCTCCTCCACAAGCACGTTCAGGATGGCCAAGGCCAGGGCGCCGTCGGTGCCGGGGCGCACGGGAACCCACACGCTCGCGTGGGTGGCCAGCGGATCGAGCATGGGGCGGATGTCGATGAACTGCAGGCCGTTGTCCATGGCGTCGAAGCGGCGCACGGGGTTCGCCTTGTCGATATTGTTGTTCATGTCGGCGTTCTCGCCGTTCACGCCCCAGTTCACCAGCAGCTTCGTCTTGTTGAGCTGGTAGGGGTAGGTGTCGGCCTTCGTGCCGATGGACAGCTCGCGGCTCGAGGTGATCTGGGTCTGGCAGATGGCGCTGTGCATGTAGTTCGGCGTGCCGAACACATTCAGGAAGCGGCGGCCCATCTGCATGACGAACTTGCACTCCTGGGGCGACCACAGGGCGAAGGTCTCGGGGCCGTACTGGTCCTTGATCTCCTGAAGCTTCGTCGCGATGCCCTCGATGGCCTCGTCCCAGGTGCAGCGCTCGAACTTGCCCTCGCCCTTCTCGCCCACGCGGCGCATGGGGTACTCGATGCGGGCGGGGTTGTACAGGGTCTGCATGGCGGAATTGCCCTTGGCGCACAGGCTCTTGCAGCCGTAGCCCCAGTTGTTGCCGGCCACGGGGTTGCCCTCGACGTGTACCCAGCGGCCCTCGGGGTTGATGTAGCACAGGGTCGAGCACAGGGCCTTGGCGGGACCGCACATGTAACACCAGGAGTGCTTGACCTCGTACTCGTCGAAGTTGACGGTCTCGATCTCCGGGGACGCGCCCGTGTTCGCGAGATTCTCATCCTCCGCCACCTTGGGCGAGCATCCGCTCAGAGCGGCCAGGGCGCCCAGCGTGGCAGCCCCCTCGAAGAACCGGCGTCTTGTCAGACTATGCCTCATCTCTCCTCCTTAAATGACGTGAGCCGCCGAGGATGAGGGGGATCCGAAAAGCCGCCTCTGGTTGCTGTGCACGGCAACCGACGTGCCCCGGATTGATCCTCTCCCCTCGGCCGATACCGATGCGGCCGTACCATCTGAGTCGCATAGTAACATAGCCAACTATGACACTCAACCACTTTCTTTATCTATTTCGAGAATAGCTGCGGACCAGCAGTCAATTTTTGCTATATAAAACTAGTCTTTTCCCTGTGCACGGGCAATATCATCCCATGGGAGCTCGGTGCCCATCCCCTGGACAAAAGGCCCTAAAAGGCAGCGGTGCCCGCCGAATTCCTTCGACGGGCGCCGCATCCTCGCTTGCAGGCTCTACGTTGCGTGCTTTCGCTGAGCCGCTTAGCGCTTGATGTTGTAGAACGCGCCCATGCCGGCGTACACGGCCTGGGTCTCCAGCTGCTCCTCGATACGGATGAGCTGGTTGTACTTGGCCACGCGGTCGGAACGGGCCGGGGCGCCGGTCTTGATCTGGCCGGTGTTGCAGGCCACGGACAGATCGGCGATGGTCACGTCCTCGGTCTCGCCGGAGCGGTGGCTCATGACACAGGCGTAGCCGGCCTGCTTGGCCATCTCGATGGCCTCCAGGGTCTCGGTGAGGGAGCCGATCTGGTTCACCTTGATGAGGATGGCGTTGGCGCAGCCCAGCTCGATGCCCTTGGCCAGGCGCTTGGAGTTGGTCACGAACAGGTCGTCGCCCACCAGCTGCACACGGTCGCCGATGCGCTCGGTCAGCTTCTTCCAGCCATCCCAGTCCTCCTCGGCCATGCCGTCCTCGATGGAGACGATGGGATACTTGTTCACCAGAGCCTCCCAGTAGTCCACCATCTCGTCGCTCGTGAGCTCGCGGCCCTCGCCGGCCAGCACGTACGTGCCGGTCTCGGCGTTGTAGAACTCGGTGGACGCCGGATCCATGGCGAACAGGATGTCGGTGCCGGGCTTGTAGCCGGCAGCCTCGCAGGCCTGCACGATGTAGGCAAGCGGCTCCTCGTTGGTCTTCAGGTTGGGAGCAAAGCCGCCCTCGTCGCCCACGCCGCCCCCAAGGCCGGCATCGTGGAGCACCTTCTTCAGGGTGTGGTAGATCTCGGCGCACCAGCGCAGGGCCTCGGCGAAGGTGGCCGCGCCCACGGGCATGATCATGAACTCCTGGAAGTCCACGTTGTTGTCGGCGTGCACACCGCCGTTCAAGATGTTCATCATGGGCGTGGGGAGCACATGGGCATTGGCGCCGCCCACGTACTTGTACAGCGGCAACTCGGCAGCCTCGGCAGCGGCCTTGGCCACAGCCAGGGACACGCCCAGGATAGCGTTGGCGCCCAGAGCGCCCTTGTTCTCGGTGCCGTCCAGGGCGATCATGGCGGCATCGATGGCGCGCTGATCGTCGGCCTCGACGCCGATGAGGGCCTCGGCGATCTCGCCGTTCACGTGGGCCACGGCATCCAGGGTGCCCTTGCCCAGGTAGCGCTTCTTGTCGCAGTCGCGCAGCTCCACGGCCTCGAAGGCGCCAGTGGACGCCCCGGAGGGAACCGCCGCACGGCCGAAGGAACCGTCCTCCAGCACGACCTCGACCTCGACGGTGGGATTGCCGCGAGAATCAAGGATCTCGCGCCCGTACACATCGATAATGACGCTCATGAAATGCCTCCTTGCAGGTAAATGATTGTGCTGTTGCTCAGCATTCCCCATCATACCATGCAAACGCGCCCCGCACGGCTTGAGTTCCGTGCGGGGCGCGCAAAAGCGATGCGACCTTGGGCGAGCCTAGTGGATGCCGGGCCACACCGCGCCCGGGTTGGGGCCTTCCACGGCCTCGTTCTCGTCGGTGATGGGAATGACGCCGTACTCCTTCAGCAGTCCGTAGATATCGGTGTGCTCGATCTCCTTCAGGCCGCGGGACAGCAGCAGCTTCTCCAGCACGTTCATGTTCATATCCGTAGCCGGCTTGCCGTCGCGCAGCAGCACCGTGGCGTTCAGCAGGCAGCGCAGATCATAGACGCTCCCCCACACCTCGGGCACACCGCGGTCGATGTCCAGCAGCGTGTACACCGCCTCCATGCCGGTGCGCATGGAGTACTCGGTGGTGAAGATGGTGTCGCGGGGCGTCTCGGCGAACTGGCCGATGAAGGCGAAGTTCACGGAGCCTTCCGGCACCACGAGCGGACGGTCCCCATCGGCGCGGGGCATGAAGAAGGCCGTGATGTAGGGCATCATGCAGGGCACCGTGTTGGCGCTCTTCTCGGCCAGCTCCTCGATCTGCTCCTCGGGCACGCCCAGGTGGTACAGCCATTCTTGGCAGATCTCACGCCCGGTGCAGTCGCGCATGGGCTTCTTCACGTAGTTGCCGTCCACATCGGTGAACAGGCCGTAGAGCCACACGCACACGGTGCCCGGTTCCTGGTCGCGGAACTGAGGCTGCCGGTTGATGGTCCAGGACAGCAGCCAGTTGGAATCCCGCACCGACACGATGCCGCCGGTTACCACGCCGCCGGAGAGCGGATCGCGCTTGCAGATGGCCGTGATGTAGGGCAGGATCTTCTCGTCCAGGGTGGTCACTGTGGCGCTCTCCCAGTTGCTCTTGGCCGGGTCGCCGCAGAACTTCTCGGGGCGCCCGAAGGCCGGCGACTGCGCGGCGATGCGCTTCCACAGATCCCAGCCATCGCCGGGCGTGAGCTCGGGGGCGTAGCGGGCCGGGGTGTTCTGGCTGCCGAAGGAGGAATGGGCCACCAGGCTGCCCGGCGTGATGAACACCAGATCGTTTTCGGTCAGGGGAATGACCTGCTCGCGGATGCCCGCCGGAGCGGGGGCCGTATCCCCCGGCAGCCCCTCCACAGCGCCGATGGCCTCAGGCTCGTCCTCTACCAAAAAGCGGATCTCGGTGGCCACTTTGCGGTTCTCGTCCTTCGCCCCGTCGCAGGAGAAGCGCACATCGGTCACGTGAGTGTCGTAGCGGAAGTCCACCCCGTGGTCCTTCAGGTAGTTCACCATGGGCAGAATCATGGACTCGTACTGGTTGTAGCGTGTGAAGCGCAGTGCCGAGAAATCGGGCAGGCCGCCCACGTGGTGCACGAAGCGAGTGATGTAGCGCTTCATCTCCAGGGCCGAGTGCCAGTTCTCGAAGGCGAACATGGTGCGCCAGTACAGCCAGAAGTTCGATTTCAGCACCTCGTTGGAGAAGTACTCGGTGATGACCTTGTCCTGAAGGTCTTCTTCCGGGGTGAAGAACAGGTTCATGATCTCCATGCAGGCCTTATCCGACAGGTCGAAGCGGTTGTCGGTATGGGCGTCCTGGCCGCGGTTCACCGTGGCGCGGCACAGGGAGTAGTTGGGGTCGCGCTTGTTCAGCCAATAGTAGTAGTCGAGCACGCTCACGGACGGATCCTCGATGGAGGGAATGTCGCGGAACAGGTCCCACATCACCTCGAAGTGGTTGTCCATCTCGCGGCCGCCGCGCATGGTGTAGCCGAGGCTCGGGTAGTCCCAGCCGTCGCAGCCGCCGCCGGCCCGGGGCCCGCGCTCCAGGATGTGGATGCGCTCACCGGCCATCTGCCCGTCGCGCACGAGGAAGCAGGCCGCAGCCAGCCCGGCCAGGCCGGCGCCCACGATGTAGGCCGACTTGTCGTCCACGCCCTCGGGTTTCAGGGGATGGGCGAACGCTTCGTAGTTGCCACTGGAATAGTACATGGCTCCGTCCTCTCGCATCGGTAACATGGCTTATCCCCATGGTGCGCCGCCGCGGACGGATCATGGCCGGCAAACCACGTTCGTTGATGGCCCGTTGGGAAGCAGTAACCCTAGGCAGCCCCCGATTTGCTCCCTATAATGGCGAGCCATGGACACTACGCAACGAAACCAAGGAGCCCTACCGGGCTTCGCCTACAAGCTCATGCTGCTGGGAGCCACCGTCATCTGGGGCTTCGCCTTCGTGGTGATGAAAGACGCCGTGGACGTGCTGCCTCCGGCCCAGCTCATCGGCGTGCGCTTCCTGCTCACGGGCCTGCTCATGGCCGCGCTCTTCCACCGGCGGCTGCGCGGCAGCCTGAACCGCGGCTTCCTCGGCGCGGGACTCGTGCTCGGCGTGGTCACCTTCCTCGCCTTCTGGGTGCAGACCGTGGGGCTCGCCGACACCACTCCGGGCAAGAACGCCTTCCTCACGGCCACCTACTGCGTCATCGTGCCCTTCATGCTGTGGGCCGTGGCCCGCAAGCGCCCCACCGTGGCCAACGTAGGTGCGGCCGTGCTGTGCGTGGCGGGCATCGGGCTCGTGTCCGTGGCCGCGGGCACCCTCACCATCGGCTTCGGCGACCTCATGACCCTGCTGTGCGCCGTGTTCTTCGCCGCCCAGATCATCGCCATCGCCCGGTTCTCCCAAACCTACGACGTGCTGGGGCTCACGGTGTACCAGTTCCTCTTCGGCGGGGCCCTCGGTCTCGCCCTCGGTGCGGCCACCGAGCCCTTCCCCGGCCTCGCCGCCGTGGCCAACGGCGACTTCCTGCTGAACCTGGCCTACCTCGTGGTGCTCGCCTCGGGGGTATGCTACGTCTTGCAGAACGTGGGCCTCGCCCATGTGCCCGAGGCCCAGGGCTCTCTGCTGCTGTCCCTGGAATCGGTCTTCGGCGTCATCGCCAGCGTGCTGTTCTACAGGGAGGTGGTCACGGGCCGCATGATGATCGGCTTCGCCCTCATCTTCGTCGCTATCCTCATTAGCGAGCTTGCGCCCCAGTCCGTGAAGCGCGAAGAGCCCACCGAGACAGCCCCTGCGCCCGAGCTTGAGGAAAACTCGAGCGCAGTTCTGTAGGGAAGAGCCCGCCTCTCCGCCCAGCACCGAAAGAGCCCCACCCAAGAACACCCTGTGACCCGCAGCTCGCCCCGTAGGGAAAGGGCCAATGCCCTTTCCGTTCAGCCCCAAAGGAGCCCCACCTGAGGCCTTCCTACAGCCCGCGAACTCTCAGGGAACGAGCGCCACAGCGACGCACAGGGCGATGCCGACAAGGAGCACCGCGCCGTCGCTTCCCCGGAAACGACGCCCGTCGAGGGTCGTGGGCGCCGCAGTGGCCCCGAAGCAGCGGGCATCCATGGCCGCAGCCAGGCGGTCGGCGCGACGGAACAGGCCGACGAACAGCGGTACCATGAGCCCTCCGTAAGCCGCAAGCCGCCCCCTCAGCCCTCCGCCCTGGAAGGGAGCGCCCCGCGAGGCCTGGGCGGCCCGCACGCCGGCCAGCTCCTCGGCCGTCAGGGGAATGAAGCGCAGGGCGATGGAGAAGGCCGTAGTTACATCCCGTACCGGCAGGCCCACACGGCCCAGGGGGGCGAGCAGGCGCCGCAGGGCCTCGGAGAGTTCCGTGGCCGTGGCCAACGATACCAGCACGAGGCTCCCCCATACGAGCAGCAGCACCCGGGCCGCCACCACCGTCCCGGCCGTCCAGCCGAGGCTCATGCCGTTGTACGCCAGCAGGAATGCGGCGATGACATAGGCCGGGGCACCGCCCTTGAGCACTGCGGCCCATCGCACCCGCCCGAAAGCCATGACAGCCGCAAGCAGAGCCGCGGCCGCGGCGAGGGCGCTCAGGCTGCGAGCCCAGAAGAGTGCGACCGAAAAGGCCATGAGCAGCGCAATCTTCACGCGCCCATCCAGGGCGCGCACAAAGCGCGGAATGCGCGAGGGAGCTGTGAGCAGCGGTGCCATGGCCCCAGTATGGCAGAGGCGACGATTCCCAGGGGTCGCCGGTACCGGGGCTATCGGCCACGGCCCTGCCGATAGCACTGTTTTGTGCGAATGCGCAAAAAACGGTTCGTACTACTCCGACCCAAGCCACCGCCTGGCCCCCAAACACAGGAAACCCCTTCCCGCCCGGAAGGGGTTTCTCGTACTCCAGATGGCGTGAGCGGCTCGTTGTTAAGGAGCGGGTCGTCGCGCATCTGGTCGTTCATGCACGATCGAGGGTTGAGTTAGCGAAATCCCCGATTGTGCCACGCGGCTCGTCGGTGCCGCGCCCGAGTATGCTACAGGGCCTCGCCGATGCCGGCTGTGCCGATCTTGGCCTGGTCGAACTCGAAGGCCGTCTCGGCAGCCTCGGCCGCAGCCTGCTCGTCGCCCAGGGCATCTTCGAACTCGGCGGAAGAGGTAGCCTCGGCCATCACTTCCTCCTCGATGCGCTCGAGATCCTTCACGGCATCTTGGGTCTTCGCGGCCTCGGAATCGACAAATTCCTTCATCAAGGTATCCTTGTCAGCCATGATCCGGCTCCTTTCAATCACAGAGATCTTCGTGAACAAGTTCCGTAAGAGCGCTCCTTTGTGCCCTTGCATCACCTATTCTATGGGCCGGAAACTGAGAAGAAAATCTGAGCGTGCCGATAGTAATTGAGAGGTTGTATGCGCGTTGCCCGACTGACACCAAGCATTTTGCGACGAAAACGACGGTTCTCGTAGTTTAGATCACCCAGCAAGCACGGTTGGGCAAACACGACCTGGGGAAACATCCCCGAAAGTGCCAGGAAAACCCCTTCCCGACTACGAGAACCGTCGTTTTCGTCGCAAATCACGCTTATCGTCCGTGAAACAGAAAAGCGACCACCTTAGGGGCAGTCGCTTTTCTATATAGAACGATCTTTTCGGCGGCAACACTTGCGGCTGGTTGCCGCCGAATGCATCCGAAGTTCCCGAAGCAGCCTACTTGACGTCGGCCTGCTCCTCCTCGATCTTCTCGGCGTCGACGGTCTCGGCCTCCTTGGCGGCCTCGGCCTCAGCCTTCTCGGCCTCCTCGACGGCCTCGGCCTTCTCAGCGGCGTCCACGGCCTCGATCTGCTCGACGGTGCCGTCGTTCTCGAAGCCCAGGTCCTCGGCAAGTTCCTCGGACTTCTCCTCCTTCTTGGCAACCTTCTTGGGGGCAGCCTTCTTCGGAGCGGCCTTCTTGGCAGCAGCGGCCTGGCGCTCGGCCTTGGGCACGCAGGGCTCGGTCACGAGCTCCATGATGACCATGGGAGCATTGTCGCCCTTGCGGGGGCCGAGCTTCATGATGCGGGTGTAGCCGCCGGGACGATCCTGGAACATGCCCTGGGAGACCTTCTCGAAGATCTCGCGCACCAGTTCCTTGTCGTTCAGGTAGGCGATGGCCAGACGGCGGGAATGCAGGTCGCCGCGCTTGGCCCAGGTGATGACCTTGTCAACGTCGGGGCGGATCTCCTTAGCGCGAGCCTCCACCGTCTTGATGCGGTCGTTCAGGAACAGAGCGGCAACCAGGCTGCGCTTCATAGCCTTGGTGTGGCTCCAGTCGGTGCCGAGCTTCCGCCCCTTCTTGTTGTGTCTCATATCTCGTGTCTCCTAAAGCTTCAAATTGAGGTCCATGGAAATGAGCTTGTCCTTCACTTCCTCGATGGACTTCGCACCAAAGTTCCGAATGTTCAGCAGGTCGTTCTCGGAGAACTCGACGAGCTGGCGCACGGAGTGGATGCCCGCGCGCTTCAGGCAGTTGTAGGAGCGGACGGACAGGTCGAGGTCCTCGATCTGCTTGTCCAGCTCGGCGTTGGACTCCTGACCCTCCGGCGCGAAGATGGACGGGGCCTCGCCCTCCTCTTCCTCGCCCGTGGCGGCCAGGGCCAGAAACGCCCCCATGTACTGGTTGATGATGTTGGACGCGCGGCACACGGCCTCGGTGGGGTCGATGGAGCCGTCGGTCTCAACTTCCAGAACCAGCTTGTCGTAGTCGGTGCGCTGGCCCACGCGGGTGTCGGTCACGTTCATCGTGCAGCGACGCACCGGCGAGAACAGCGAGTCAACGTGGATGATGCCGATGGGATCCTCCGTGCGCTTGTTGCGCTCGGCGGACACATACCCGCGGCCCACCCCGATGCGGATGGTCATGTCCAGCTGGCCGCCGTCGGCCACCGTAGCAATGACGTGATCCGGGTTCACCAGGTTGAACTGGCCGGGCACCTCCAGGTCGGCACCGGTCACCGTGCAGGGGCCCTCGGCGAACACATGGGCGGTCGCCTCGTCGGCCTCGTCGGACACCTGGGAGAACACCAGGCCCTTCACGTTCAGCACGATGTCGGTGATGTCCTCGATGACGCCCTCGGCGGTGGTGAACTCATGCTGCACGCCCTCGATCTGGATAGCGGTGGCCTTCGCCCCGTCCAGCGAGGAGAGCAGCACGCGACGCATGGAGTTGCCCAGGGTGTTGCCGTAACCGCGCTCGAGCGGCTCGACGATGTATCGGGCAACGGTGTCGTTGACTTCCTCCGTAGTAACTGTAGGCCTCATGAACTCTGTCATGTGTGAGTAGCCTCCTTAATGAGCCGCGATTATTTCGAGTACAGTTCGACGATGAGCTGCTCGTTGATGTCCAGATCGATCTGGTCACGCGTCGGGAGGGACAGCACGCTGCCCTGCAGCTTCTCGATGTCGATCTCGAGCCAGGCGGGCACCTGCACGCGCTCGTTGGAGACGAGAGCGCTCTTCACGACGAGAAGCTCCTTGGCCTTGGGAGCCACAGAGACGAGCTCGCCGGCACGCACGCGGAAGGACGGGATGTCCACGCGGCGGCCGTTCACGCAGATGTGGCCGTGGGTCACCATCTGGCGGGCTTCCTTGCGGGTGCGGGCGAAGCCCAAGCGGAAGACCACGTTGTCGAGACGGGTCTCCAGGATGGTCATGAGGTTCTCACCGGTCTGACCCTGCATGGACTTGGCGCGCTTGAAGTAACCACGGAACTGCTTCTCGAGCACACCGTAGATGAACTTGGCCTTCTGCTTCTCGCGCAGCTGCATAGCGTACTCGCTCTCCTTGCGACGACGCTTCGGCTGGCGGATGGATTCCTTCTTGCTGGAGTAACCGAGCACCACAGGATCGATGCCCAGCTGACGGCAGCGCTTAAGAACCGGAGTTCTATTAATTGCCATAATGTACGATCCTTTCAGTTACACGCGACGACGCTTGCGGGGACGGCAACCGTTGTGCGGGATGGGAGTGCAGTCCTGGATGGAGGCCACTTCGAGGCCGGCAGCCTGGAGGGAGCGGATAGCGGTCTCGCGACCGGAACCCGGGCCCTTCACGAAGACGGCGACCTTCTTCAGGCCGTGCTCCATAGCCGTCTTCGCGGCGGCCTCGGCGGCCATCTGCGCGGCGAACGGCGTGGACTTACGGGAGCCCTTGAAGCCCACGGTGCCCGCGGACTGCCAGGAGATCACGTTGCCCTGGGGATCGGTGATGGAAACGATGGTGTTGTTGAACGTAGACTTGATGTGAGCGGCGCCCACGGCAATGTTCTTACGCTCGGAGCGCTTGATGCGCGTAGTACGTACTTGCTTCTTAGCCACGGTTTGCTTACCTCACTACTTCTTCTTGCCGCCGATTTGCTTGCGCGGACCCTTGCGGGTACGAGCGTTCGTGTGCGTGCGCTGGCCGCGAACGGGCAGGCCGCGACGATGACGCAGGCCGCGATAGCAACCGATCTCCATGAGGCGCTTCACGTTCTGCGAGACCTCGCGGTGCAGGTCGCCCTCCACCTTGAGGTTCTGCTGGATGTAGTCGCGCAGCTTCGCGAGATCCTCTTCAGAGAGGTCCTTCACGCGAATGTCAGGATCAACGCCGGTATCAGCGATGATCTTCTTGGCCGTGGTCTGGCCAATACCGTAAATGTAGGTCAAGGCGATCTCAATGCGCTTATTGCGGGGAAGATCGACACCAACGAGACGTGCCATGTTTCTTAAGAGTCCTTTCTTCCTAGCCCTGACGCTGCTTATGGCGCGGATTCTCGCAGATGACGAGGATCTTGCCATGGCGTCGGATGATCTTGCACTTGTCGCACATCTTCTTGACCGAAGGACGTACCTTCATATCACTTTCCTTTCGGTATGCGGATCGTTCTATACGTGCACGCCCAGCCGCTGGCGATTGTTTTCTCAGCTGTGACCCCGCGCGAAGGATCCGGGTCTTCGCGGGAGCGTGCGCCCGATCGGGCCGTTCGGGGAACTACTTGAAGCGATAGGTGATGCGGCCGCGGTTGAGGTCGTAGACCGACAGCTCCACCGTGACACGGTCTCCGGGCAGGATCTTGATGTAGTGCATGCGCATCTTGCCGGAAATGTGGGCGAGAATGGTGTGACCGTTCTCAAGTTCCACCTTGAACATCGCGTTGGGCAGGGCTTCGAGCACCGTGCCCTCGAGTTCGATTACATCTTCTTTAGCCAAAAGTTGCTCCTCCAAGCGGACTGATAAAGCAGCAACGCAAGATGGTACCAAAGAAGCAAGCAAATTTGAAGAAGAATTTTGCACAAGGGCGTAAAAAACCAAAAAGCGGGTTTGGCTTTGAAATGACCTGCTTGTCAGGCCTGCGGTCGAGCCGCGCAGCTCTCGGAGATCAACCGGAGCCGCCAGGTATTATTCGTGCTGCCTTGCACGGCCGCCTTGTCGGCAAGAGGGAATAATAGCACAGCCGCAGAAGCGATGCAAGGGAGGCGGAACCTGCAGCCTCCCTCTCACGACATTATCCATTATCGCTCAGCCGCAAACTTAAAAAGGGTGCGCTCTGGACTGTTCGCAACAAGCATGGCAAACTCATCCCCCTCGATAGGATCGCGATGCCGGCGATCATAGGCTTCAAGATAGGCCGGAGATCCGGACAGAAAGAAAGGAACATCCATTTCGTACATTGACCCCGGCTTGAGCGCAAACGCGGTATCACCAGCCAGTTCGGGATAGGCGAGACCCAGGAGCTCCTCATCAAGTTGATAGTCTTTGCTCTTATCCGCGCCCACAATCGTATAGCGAGAAAGAGATACGCCCACTTCCGACGTTCCGTCTTCTGCTGGCGCGGCGCCCTCGTTGGCGACGACAAGCGTCACGACAAGCACGTCGGCCCTCGGCGATTCCGCCATCTCCGCCCCCTCGATATCGGAAGACGATACCCCAGCTCCAATCAAATAGTCCCTCGCCGTCATAATCCGAGCCTTTTCAACGGCAAGCTTGTATCCAGGTGCGAGGTCGTAAGCTGAATCGAAGTAATTGACTCCCAAGTCCGCCTGTTCTCCCGTTTCAAGCACTTTCGACGGCACTTCAGGAACAAGGGCGTTCACATGATACACCGCGACAGCCCACAGCGTAAGCGATGCAGTCAGAACTATTCCGCATACACCTAGCACAACACGGCTCCGAACATTCATGAGAGACCTCTCCCCGCAAATACCTCATGACCGTCGATGCGCCCTTCAGCCAGATAGTACACCTCATCAGATAGCGATTCCATCAGCTCTCGGTCATGACATGCCCACAATACAGCAGCCCCTCGCTCACGCTCTTTCAATATGAGCCGTCGCAGCATGCGCACTCCATCCCTATCCAGAGCATTACTCGGCTCGTCCAAAAGCAATACGGACGGCGACTCCATAACAGCCGCAGCAAGGCCGAGCCGCTGCTTCATTCCCAGAGAGTATTTTCGAAAAGGACGCTTATCGTCTTTCCGCAATCCAACCTCTTCCAGAACCTTATCAATAGCCTCCCCACCCACCTTATCGCGAATAGAAGCGAGGAAGTGCAAGTTCGTGCGACCCGTATAGGCGCTCAGGAACTGCGGGGATTCGATAAGAATCCCCATGCTCTCGGGAAACGCTCGATCGATGCCGACAGTCGCACCATCCACGACAATCGACCCCTCATCGGGGGTGATGAGACCCGCGATGAGACGCATAAGCATGGTCTTACCCGACCCGTTAGGCCCGGCGATTGCGACGATAGCACCATTCGAGACGCTGAGTGACACATCGTCGAGAATCGTCACCCCTCGAATGCGTTTCGTCACATGCGTTACTTCTATACTCATAGGGAATCCTCGCTTCCAAAACAACGCCTTCGATTGAATTCAATACCGCCAACAAGCATCGATGCAAGCGCTATGATTCCGCACACCGCTAGAGCCTCGGCAAGCAGCCAGCCATCCGCGACAAATGCGCCACAGCGCGCCGCCATAGAGAAGGAGCAAAATCCGATCGGCCCCACGCCGAAAGCAGACGCGACCAGCAAACCGGCAGAGGCGCCGACCCCCGCTACCGCATCGAAAAGAAAGGACAGACACAGCTGAAACAACCCGAGGGATATGGCGACTACCGCAACCGTACCCATGAAGGGGAGGGCATCATAGGGCGCTCCCTTCAGCTCCTGCCAGGGAAAATCAATAAGGTAGAGCATATCGGGCGAGACCGACCACGATAGTCCCGAGCCAGCAATCAACGAAAACAGCAGGGCGACCAGCAGCGCCGTTGTGCAAAACAGCAGCACTGATCCTGCCACCCAAACGCATTTCGCCCACCACCAAGCCCAGCGGTTCCCGCAGGCAATGAGGACCTGCTGCCCAAAACCGCACAGGCTTTCCCGTGGGTAACGCGCAAGCCCGACCACCAGCAGCAGGAAGAACACGAACCACCCGACGGGAGGTGCGAAGGCGCGATCATCACCGTCCGTGAAAGGCACACAGCCCGCGAAGTAGCCGAGCAGATAGTCGCCGAGCGTAAAGGCAACGTCGAAGGTCATTCCGTCATCTACACCGGCAAGCGCCATTCCGACCTCGAGACGCAGGGCAATGAGCATGAGGACGCAGCAAAAGGCGCATGCCGTGAGCCACATTCCCGTAGAGCGCAGCGTCGCAAGAACGTCCATGGCAAGGCATCGCAAGCACCTCACTGCTCATCCCTCCGACATCCTACCCGCATCAACAACAGGCACGCACCTGCCAGCAGCAGAACTTCGCCGGCGATGATCCAGCCGTTCTGCACGTACTGGGTGGTGTAAGCGCGAAGGTTCTCGAACAGACTTAGCTGGAAGCCCCTGATGCCGCCGAGCGCAAGGAAAATGCGCTCGTTGAGGAACTGCAGTCCATAGATAGCCACGTAGGGGATCGTCAACACAGCCACTCGATTGACGGTGAGGCAGCCCAAAAGCACCACAAAGGAAGCCCACGTGCCGCAGAGAACAAAGTCAAGCACGCAATAGGCCGCTACATAGATTCCGGGAGCCTCGTAAAACCAAGATGCCCACAGATTGTCGTGATAGATTCCCGTCGTAATAACATCGAAAACCTCTGGCACAACGGCTGGAGCGGTCGTCGCCACGAGAGCGAGGTTCACCAGTTGCGGCACGACGACCACTGTACCCCCGACGGCGAAGGCCGCAAGGGCCTTCGCCGCGAGGTAGCGCACTCGCTTCGTACGCGTGTACACCTGGTCTACATATCCAATACGGCGCTCCGATGCAAGGGACCACCCAAAAGGCACGATGGCCAATAAAGGAGCAATCCGATAGAACATGAAGCACCAAACGGTGTCACCTCCTACCGACATCCAAAAAATAAAGCAGCTGTAGGACGCAGGTGAGATGAAAACATCGTTTTCGCCAGCCGCCATCTCGTCAAGATACTGGAAAAACGAATCTCGCCCCATCACCTCTCCGGCCTCGGCGCAACAGAGGAGCAAGCCTATTCCCAAGGCAACGATGAAGTAAGGATTCGCAATAGCCTTGCGCAATTCCGTCTTCAGCAATCGTTTCACGAATGACTCCTTTTATCTTCGCACTCAAGCGCTACCCTGATTCCGCAATTTGGGTCGCCGATCCGCAAGGCAAAGGGAACGCCATCACCGGCCACGACAATACCTGAATGAAAAGTCCTTGTTTCCCCTGGTTTGAGCCGAAAGACATTCCCGTCGCCATCCTCCAGAGAGCCATCTTCTATCATGCCGTCAAAATAAATTTGGTCAAAAGCCTCAATGCCTTCCAACGATTCAAGAAAGGAGGTGCGAAAACCCTGTCTTCCGGATTTTGTGGAGCCTGGAACCGAAGAAGCATCAACGTTTTCAACGGTATAGGTCAGCAGACAAAGAGAATGCCCGTCCTGCTTCCATGTCGGGAGATAACTGGGGAGTTGAATGTCATCAACGGGAATTCCCGCTGCTTCCGGAGAATCAAACAACGTCACCTCATCTACACGAAAGCGCAGCGTGCCATCCCATTCGCCAAGAGGGCGGTAATCCAATCCGTAGCTTCTCCTGTCTGCGCTCCCTTTTCCCGCTTCTTCTGCGATTCCTTGATTGTCAAGATCAACCCATTCGCCCATAGCATATTCGGAGGAAAGAGTAGATGGCCCATCGGCGCCATTTACTCCAAACGAGAATCCAATCACTCCGATGACGGCAACGAGAATCGCTACCACCACCAGCACAACTAGCTCAGATCCGCATAAACGCACATGCACCATATCAGTCGCCATTGATAACCGCATAGGTGCG
>CANSQM010000035.1 GCA_947649205.1 uncultured Enterorhabdus sp. | reverse complement strand
CCCGCGACCCTCACCTTGGCAAGGTGATGCTCTACCAGCTGAGCCATGTCCGCATCGCGAGGAGATACTATACGGTATCGCGCCAAAGGATGCAAGCCCTTTTTTGAAAAAATTTTCAAGCGGGGCTCAGAAGGCGCCTATTCCACGCGCTCTCCCGTCTCGATGGCGGCATCCACGCAGCGCTTCGCCCGCTCGCCCACCTCGGCCGGGGCCTCTCCGGCCTCGGCTCGGGCCACGGCCGTATCGATGGCGGCGTCGGCGAGCTCCCTCTTCCAGCGGTTCAGGTTGGAATTGAACCGCATTTGAATGAACTCCAGCGCGACGGCGAAGATCATGGCGAAGTACACCATGAGCTTCTCCATGTGCATGTCGAGCACCTCGATGCTCGTGTGGATGCCGGCGGAATCGAGGACGAGCAGCACGCCGATGGCGCAGATGAACACCAGGGCGAGGATCTTCATCTCGGGATGGGCGTTGATGAAGTTGGAGATGGGGTCGATGAACACCATCATGATGATGACGGCGATCATCACGGCCAGGATCATGATGATGAGGTGCTCGGCCAGACCCACGGCGGTGATGACCGAGTCGATGGAGAAGACGAGATCCATGACCATGATGGTGCCCACGGCCTGGGGCAGCGAGATGAGGTGGCGCGCCTTGTGCTCCTCGGACGTCTCGGCCTTGATCTCGGTGAGGGCGAGCACGTCGACGAGCTCGCGGATGCCCTTGTAGATGAGATAGGCGCCGCCGACGAGCATCACGATGTCGCGCACGGAGAAGCCGTGGCTGAAGAAGCCCCAATCCACGGTGAACAGCGGCGTGGTCATGTGCACGAGGTACGAGGCGAAGCAGAGGAACAGGATGCGCATCACCAGAGCGCCGGCCAAACCGAGCTTGCGGCCGATATGGCGCTTCTCCTCGGGCAGGCGGTTCGTGGTGATGGAGATGAACACCAGGTTGTCCACTCCCAGCACGATCTCCAGAAAGATCAGGGTCAGAAGGCTGATCCAAGCCTCCGGGGTGGCGAAAATCGACAGGTCCACAGACACTCTCCTCGTCTCGTCGGGGCCGCAGGGCCCGCTCTCGTCTCGGCGGGGAGCGCAAGGCGGCAACAAAAAAGACTCATGGTGCAGCCGACTCCCTAACGGGCCAGTCTGCACCATGAGTCTCGCTATTTAAGGCTCGCCAGGCCACCGTTGCCGCCTGCGCGTAAAACTGTGACCACGATGTTGAACGAGCCGCGCACCGCGCCAGCTACTCCCCCATGGGGTTTCCCTATCCTATCAAAGGGCACAGGGCAGGGCAATGGTATAATCGGCAACGATACCGTGACTGCTCAGAAGCACCATAGGAGTACCATTCATGACTCGTGAATCCGCGAACCACGCGCTGCCCCCCGCCGATGGGCCCGAACAGGCCCCTCGCCCCAGCTCGCCAGGCACCGGCCGTCGCTCCCACGCCCGCGCCGACGCGAGCCACTCGCGCTTGAATGCGGAAGACGTGTGGGAGAGCATCAAAAGCTCGCTGTTCCACCGCGAGAAGAGCACCGTGCGCATCGGGGATGTGCGCTACCACGATGGCGCCGAGCTCTCGCGCCCCCTGGAGATGCCGGCGCGCGTGAAGGCGGTCATGCTCGCGGCCATGGCCGTGGCGGCCGTGGCCGGCGGCCTGTTCCTGTCGAAGTACTTCGACCAGGTGATGAACGAGCCTCTACGCCAGCAGGAGGCCCTCCAAGAGAACCTCACCCGCGAGGTGTCCTACGATCTGCCCTCCCTGGCCGCGCTCATGCCGCTAGACGACGAGGCCATGATGGCGTCCCTCACCGAAGCCGGCTACACCCTCTACGAGCGCACTCCCGTGGGCACCAACCCCGAGGGCGGCTTCGAGGTCATCAAGCTGCCGGCCGACCTCACCGTGGAGGAAGCGGGCCTTATGTACATGACCGGCATCGACAAGCTGTCGGCCGCCGACGCCGTGCGCTTGCTCAAGGGCGCCTGGACCTTGGACGTGTCGCGCAAGGCCGGCGAGAGCATCCGTTTGCGCTACGCCGATTTCGATTCCGGCACCATCGAAAAGGCCATTCAGGGCGCCATGCAGGCCGAGGGCCTCGAGAGCGCCGAGATCACCGACAACGGCGTGGACGATTCCGGCAACACCTACCAGGCCGGCACCGTGACCACCGACAACGGCACCTACAACTGGCGCGTGTCGGCCATCGAGCTGTCCGAGATGTACGACATCTCGGGCCTGCCCAACACCGCCTTCTTCGTCGGCATCCGCTTCGGCGCCTCAGCCTGAGCCAGCGTCCAGCCCCTCGAACGACCAGGGACGCCCGCAGGCGTCCCTTTCTTTTACGGGGAAGGCATCGCTGGAAGGCGCGAAAACCGGAGCTCGGAAGCGCCTGAGAGATGACCCGCCAGGGCCCCGGACCCTAGGAGGCCTCGGGCTCCTCCCCTGCCGCGCTCTGTTCCCCCGCCGCGCTTTCATCGGCCCCGGCGGGCTCGATGTGCACGAGCATTTCCTTCAGCTCCGGGAAGGCCTCCCGAAGGCGACGCTCGATCTCATCCCCGAGGCGATGGGCCTGAAGCACCGTCATGGCCGGGTCCACGAGGGCGTGCATGTCGCCGTACACCTCCCCCTCGGTACCGCGGGTGCGCACGCAGTGCACCTCCACGATGCCGGGAACCGCCTCGGCCACGGCCACGATATCGGCGACCGGGATGCGGGCGTGGTCGGACAGGGTGCGCAGCCCCGTGCGGAAGACCCCGGCGGCCGAGGCCAGAATGGCCACGGTCACGAGCAGGGCCATGATGGGATCGGCCATGGGGAAACCCGCGGCCACCAGGCCAAGACCGATAATGACGCCGATGGACACGAAGGCGTCCGACAGGGTATGAGCGGCATCGGCGGCCAAAATCTCGCTCTTGAGGCGCCGGGCGGCACGGCGCTCGTAGAGGGTCACGCCGAGGTTCACCATCAACGTGCCCACCATGACCACGAAGGAGACGGGTGTGACCTGAGCGGTGTAGTGCTGGCTCGCGAGTTTCTCCACGGCCCCGGAGCCCACCTCGAAGGCGGCCAAAAGCAGCAGCACCCCGATGGCGAGCGACCCGTAGGTCTCGAACTTCGAGTGGCCGTAGGGGTGCCCCACGTCGGCCGGCCGCGCCGCCAGGGAGATGCCGATAAGGCCGATGACGTTGCCGAGGGAATCGAAGACCGAGTGGATGCCGTCGGCCTGCATGGAGGCCGATCCCGAGGCCAGGCCGTAGAAGTACTTCGCCGCGGCCACCATCAAATTCAAAACGAGGACGATCCACAGGACCCGCTCCACCTGCCGCCCGTGGGTTATCTTGTTGCCCGTCGTCATCATTCACTCCTTAATAAGATCAAGTGAAACTTCCTCGAACGCCCAAGGAAGTCAGCGAGGGGCCGACAGGTGCCTGATATGGCCCCGCCTTCGCACCAAGCGGCCTTCGTGCCGCGCCGCGCGTGAAACCAGGGATCAGATCAGGTGCATGTCGGAACCGCAGCATTGACGAAATGAAAAGAGCCCTTGCGGGCTCTTTTGATTTCGATGGTGTCGGAGGCGGGATTTGAACCCGCACACCCGGTAAATGGGCACTAGCACCTCAAGCTAGCGTGTCTGCCGTTCCACCACTCCGACATGCGATTTGCAGCGACGATTATTCTAGCAGAACCAGCCGTCGATGCAAGGGGTAATTTTCCCTTATTGGGAAATGGTCCCGTGGGGGTACACGATCATGAGCACGACCAGGGAAAGGAGGAACACGACGGCGCAGCCGATGGTGATGCGGTCCAGGTTCTTCTCGATGATGCTCGTGCCCGTCTGGGTGGAGTACATGGAGCTAGCGATCATATCGGAGATGCCGGTTCCCTTGCCCGAGTGCATGAGGATGAAGATGATGAGGCCGATGCCCGAGAGCACCAGCAGGACCAAAAAGACGATTGCCAAAGGACTCACTATGTCACGCTTCTTTCGTAGGTGTGTCTGTGTACGCAAGTTGCTTAGTATACCGTTCCCGCCCCCCTCGCGCAAGAAGGTTGCGGGAACGGCTCTCCCAGGACCCCAGAAACCTTAGGCCAGCAGGCTCTCGCCAGTCATTTCCGCAGGCTGGGCCACGCCGATCATGGCCAGCAGCGTGGGGGCAATGTCGGCCAGACGACCCTCGGCCCCTGACAGGCGCAAGGTCGTCCCCGATGCGTCCACCAGCGCGAGGGGCACCGGGGCGGTCGTGTGGGCCGTGAAGGCGCCGCCGTCCTCGGCGATCATCTTGTCGGCATTGCCATGGTCGGCGGTCACGAGGGCCACGCCGCCCTTGGCCGCGATGGCCCCGAGCACCGCGCCCACGCCGGCGTCCACCGCTTCCACGGCGGCCCGGGCGGCATCCACCACGCCGGTGTGGCCCACCATGTCGCAGTTGGCGAAGTTCACGATGTACACGTCGGCCTCGTCGGCCTCGATGGCCGCCACCAGCGCGGCGGCCACCTCGGGCTCGCTCATCTCGGGTTGCAGGTCGTAGGTGGCCACCTTCGGGCTCGGGATGAGTTTGCGGCTCTCCCCCGGCCGCGGCGCCTCGACGCCGCCGTTGAAGAAGAACGTCACATGGGCGTACTTCTCCGTCTCGGCGATATGGTACTGGGAAAGCCCCGCCTCGGCCAGCACGTCGGCCAGCACGTGATCGGGGAACTCCTTGGCGAAGGCCACCGGGGCGGGAATGGCCGGGTCGTACTCCGTGAGGCACACGAAGTGCACCTCCGGGAAGCGCGGCCGCTCGAAGCCGTCGAAAGCGGGGTCCACCACAGCCCGGGTCAATTCGCGAGCGCGGTCGGGGCGGAAGTTGAAGAACACCACCGCGTCCCCGTCCCGCACGCCGCGCGGGCGCAGGGCCACGGGCTCCACGAACTCGTCGGTGACCCCGTCGGCATAGGAGGACTCCATGGCGGCCACGGCCCCCAGATCGCGGTAGGGCTCGGCGTTTACGACCGCTTCCCAGGCGCGGCTCACACGCTCCCAGCGGTTGTCGCGGTCCATGGCGTAGTAGCGGCCGCACACCGAGGCCACCTCGATGGTGGCCGGCGCCCCCGCCGCGCGGCCGGCAGCGCGCTCGATGTAGTCCACGAGCTCGGCCATGTAGCCAGCACCGCTTGCGGGGGGCACGTCGCGGCCGTCCATGAAGCAGTGGATCATGATATGGTCCACGCCGGCAGCCACGGCCGCGTCCACCAGGGCGTAGAGGTGCCCGTTGGAAGAATGCACGCCGCCGTCGGACAGAAGTCCCATGAGGTGCAGGGCGCGTCCCGGCTCCCGGGCCGCCGCGAAGGCCTCGGCCAGCACGGGGTTGGCGGCCAGCTCGCCAGTGCGGCAGGCGCGGTTGATGCGGGTGAGCTCCTGGAACACCACGCGGCCGGCGCCGATGTTCAGGTGCCCCACCTCGGAGTTGCCCATCTGCCCTTCGGGCAGGCCCACGGCCTCGCCGGAGGCGGCCAGGCGCGTCGTGGAGGCCTCGGCGAACAGGCGGTCGAGGTTCGGGGTGTCGGCCAGGGAGATGGCGTTGCCCGCGCCGGGCGCCTCCAGGCCGAAGCCGTCCATGATGATGAGGCAGGCCGGCAGCCGCAGGGCCGCCTTCTCCGCCGCGCTGGCGGCGCGAAACGTCGCGGTCATCTACAGGGCCGCCTTCACGATCTCGGTGAAGGAGCCGGCCTTCAGGGCGGCGCCCCCGATGAGGCCGCCGTCGATGTCGGCCTCGGCCAGCAGGAGCTCCGCATTGCCCTCGTTCATGGAGCCGCCGTAGAGCACGCGCACCGCCTCGGCCACATCGGCGTCGAACAGCTCGGCCAGGGTGGCGCGGATGGCGGCGCACACCTCCTCGGCCTGCTCCGGCGTGGCCGTGCGGCCCGTGCCGATGGCCCACACCGGCTCGTAGGCCACCACCGTGGCCAGGGCGTCGTCGCCGTCGATGCCGGCATAGGCGGCCCGCACCTGGGCGCAGACGAAGTCGAGGTAGGCCCCCTCGTCGCGCACGGCCAGCGACTCGCCCACGCAGATGATGGGGGTGATGGCGGCCTCGATGAGGGCGCGGGCCTTGCGGTTCACGTCCTCGTTGGTCTCGCCGAAGATATTCCGGCGCTCGGAATGGCCCACGATGCAGTAGGCGCAGCCGATCTCCTTGATCATGGGGATGGAGATCTCGCCGGTGAAGGCGCCGGCCGGCTCCCAGTACACGTTCTGGGCGCCCAGGGCGATATCGACGCGGTCGAACTCGAGGACGGTCTTCACCGGCTTCAGGTCCACGAAGGGCGGGCACACGGCCACGTCCACCATCTCCAGCCAGTCGCGCTCCATGAGGTTGGAGATCTCCTGGGCCAGCACCACGGCCTCGGGGATGGTCTCGTTCATCTTCCAGTTGCCGGCAATCAGATGCTTTCGGGTCATGGGGTCTTCCTTTCTTCCCGTTAGCGCAGGGCCTCGACGCCGGGCAGGGCCTCGCCCTGGACCAGCTCCATGGAGGCGCCGCCGCCCGTGGAGATGAAGGTCATGGCATCCGCCAAATCGAACTTGTTCACCGCGGCCACGGAATCGCCGCCGCCGATGATGGTGTCGGCCGCCTCGTTGGCCGCCACGGCCTCGGCCACGGTGCGCGTGCCGGCCTCGAAGGAGGGCATCTCGAAGACGCCCATGGGGCCGTTCCAGAACACGCTGGCGGCCTCGCCGATGGCCTGGGCGTAGGCAGCCGCAGTCTCGGGGCCGATGTCGAGGCCCATCATATCGGCCGGTATCTCGTCCACAGACACGATGGCGGTGCGGGCGTCGTTGGAGAAGGCGTCGGCGGCCACCACGTCGGTGGGCAGCAGCAGGGTCACACCGCGCTCGCGGGCCTTCTCGATCATGGCCGCCGCGCGCTCCACCCAGTCCTCTTCCTTGAGGGAGGCGCCCACGGCCTTGCCCTGGGCCAGCAGGAAGGTGAAGCACATGCCGCCGCCGATGATGAGGGTGTCGGCCTTGTCGAGCAGGGCGTCGATCACCTTGATCTTGTCGGAGACCTTCGAGCCGCCGAGGATGGCGACGAAGGGGCGGCGCGGCTCGTCGAGCATGCCGGTGAGGGTGGCCACCTCCTTCTCCATGAGGTAGCCGGCATAAGAGGGCAGGTAGGCTGCCACGCCGGCCGTGGAGGCGTGGGCGCGGTGGGCCGTGCCGAAGGCGTCGTTCACATAGGCGTCGGCCAGATCGGCCAGGGCGCGGGCGAACTCGGGGTCGTTCTTCTTCTCGCGCTTATCAAAGCGGATGTTCTCCAGCAGCAGCACATCGCCGTCTTCCAGCGCGTCCACGACCTCCTGGGCATCGGGGCCGACGAGCGCGCGGGAGAGCACGATGTCACGACCGAGCAGCTCCTGCAAGCGGCGAGCGATGGGGCCGAGGCTGAAGGGTTCCTCGAAGCCCTCCCCCGCCGGACGGCCGCGGTGGCTCGTGAGGATCACCCGGGCACCGTCGCCGATGAGCTTGTTGATGGTGGGCAGCGCCGCGCGAATGCGCGTATCGTCGGTCACATTGCCCTCGCCGTCCACCGGCGCGTTCAGGTCGACGCGCACGAGCACGCGCTTGCCCGCGAAGTTCTCGTCATCGATGGTCTTGATATCAGCCATATCGCTCCTTTCAAAAGAGAAAACCCGGCTCAGAGCAGGCAACCGGGTTTTCTTAAATAATTACTCGTTTTGTCGCACTAGTTCGCCCAAGGAAGTCAGCGAGGACCCGACCGGTGCCTGGAATTGCCCCGCCTTCGCACCAAGCGGCCTTTGCGCCGCGCCGCGTGCGAAACAAGGGGCAAGGCCAGGTGCCCGTCGGATCCGCAGCGTCGGGATCTGGTTACGATTCTACGGCAGTAGAATCTTAACCAGATCTTTAACGCGGTTGGAATAGCCCCACTCGTTATCGTACCAGCTGATGCACTTGACGAAGTTGCCCTCGCCGCCGAGCACCATGGTCAGCTGGGAGTCGAAGATGGAGGAGTGATCGTTGCCCACGATGTCGATGGACACGATGGGATCCTCGGTGTACTCCAGGATGCCCTTCAAGGGGCCCTCGGCCGCGGCCTTCATGGCGGCGTTGATCTCCTCGGCGGTCACCGACTTCTCCAGCTCCACCGTGAGGTCCACCATGGAACCGTCGGGGGTGGGAACGCGGGTGGCGAAGCCGTCGAGACGGCCCTGCAGCTCGGGGAGCACGAGCGACACCGCGCGGGCGGCACCGGTGGTGGTGGGGATCATGGACACGGCGGCAGCGCGGGCGCGGCGCAGGTCCTTGTGGGGAAGATCGAGGATCTTCTGGTCATTCGTGTAGGAATGGATGGTGTTCATGTAGCCGCGCTTGATGCCGAAGTTCTCCAGCAGCACCTTGGCGAAGGGAGCCAGGCAGTTGGTGGTGCAGGAGGCGTTGGAGATGATGTTGTGCACCGCCGGATCGTACTGATCGTCGTTCACGCCCATGACGATGGTGATGTCCTCGTCCTTGGCCGGGCAGGTGATGACGACCTTCTTCGCACCGGAATCGAGGTGCTTCTGGGCCAGCTCGCCGGTCTTGAAGATACCGGTGGCCTCGACGACCACGTCCACACCCAAGTCGCCCCAGGGCAGGTTCGCCGGATCGCGGTCGGAGAGCATGGTCACATGCTTGCCGTCCACCACCAGGCCGTCGTCCACCACTTCGATGTCGAAGTTGCGGATGCCGTGGATGGAGTCGTACTTCAGCAGGTGAGCAGCGGTGGCCTTCTCGCCCAGGTCGTTAACGGCGATCACCTCGATCTCGGGATCGTCGGCCATGGCGCGGAACACGAGGCGGCCGATGCGGCCGAATCCGTTGATGCCTACCTTGGTTGTCACGGGTATCTCCTTTCACAAGATGCCACAGATGCCGGAAAACTGGCGTTGGTATGCCGTAAGGCCCTGCCAGTGTACTACGAACGTCATCCTTCCGTAACGATTCTCGGTCAGACGGCCCCTAAAAGCGTCGTACCTGCACAAAGCGAAAAGCCTCATCGTCATTGGCGGATTGGGCGTTCACGGGAAGGGGCGCGTCCCAAGCCCGGGACGCGTCCCTTTGCTTCTCCGCATCCGCTCTGAGAGTCCCCCGCACGCAGCGCGAGCAAGACCGCACTCTCGGAAAATCGTCCCGCCCCGGCGCTACGCCCCCTTCAACCCCTCGGTCACCGCGATGAAGAAATCACGGGACCACAGATCGAGCGGGCGGTGATCGGCAACAAAGGGCTCCACGTCTCGACGGGCATCGCGGAAGTCTATGTGCGAGAACCGCTCCCCCAAAAGCTTCCTCACCTTGGCGATATCGAGCCGCTCACGCTCTTCGAGAAAGCCCGTCTGCACGAGCCGGGCCTCAAGGTGCTCCATATTGACAGACGCACCGCGACCGAGGTAGAAGAGGTAATCGTACAGATCGCGCCCCTTCACGCGATTTTTCCAACTCCGGCACAGCACCGCGTGAATCTTGCCCGCAAACAGGGATGGCTCGTCGTAGAGACAGATCTCGTAGGGTGAGGGCGCGAGGCGAAAGGTACGGCGAAAGCGGGCTTTCGCCGGCGGATTCACATCCACCTCGAACTTGATTTTCAGTTTCTCATCGGATGGAATGCCCGCCAAGGTGCCCTCTTCGGGATAAAAGTACAGGAGGTGCTCGCGGGTATTCCCCTTGAGAAATGCCGATTGAATATCCGAGGCACGCCTCTTCTCCCGCATCGCTATAGCGATATTCAACCCGAACGAGCGCGCCTCCAACTCGACAGCCTCGAAATAGCGCGAGAGATCGAAATCGGCATCGGGGTCGAAAAGCGAAAAGTCGAGATCTTCCGAGAACCGATCGAGACCATAGAAGATGCGCAGGGCCGTCCCGCCGTAGAAGGCCGCCCTGCCAAAAAAGCCGCCCCGGGAAAGCCCGCAGAGCACGACCTCCTGAATGACCTCCTTCGCGGCGTTCTTCCTATCTATCGTCGAAGCCGGTTGATAGGAGGCAATCATGGACTCGATGGCGCTATGCATCCTCCCACCCCTTCCTCAGGTACCTCGCGAGCCTGCGCACATTGCGGGACCGATATCGCTCCGAGAGAAAGTCAATGTCGTCGATGTTCAAGGCGGCCAAATCTTCCATGTCGAGCCGCAAATGGTCGTACAAAAGCGCCTCCAACTCGCCTCGGTTGGCAATGGGCGCTTCAGTGTAGAGCTTATCGCACAGCGCCTTCTCCGGCGTTGCAATGCGGAAAGAGGCGTCTCCCTCCCTTCGCGTCGCTATGCCAAAGGGAAATGCCGAGGCGGGAACATCTCGATAGAGGAACACCCCGAAGGGGGTTTCGTAGCTTTTCGCCCGTCCCTTCCGAAAGGTCGCGCTCGTGATGCTCCTTCCGGCCTCCGGAATGAGATCGTAGTAGGATAAGGCACTGTCGAAGGAAATATAGGACGGCCCGTATATACACCCTGCCAGGGGCCACGGGGAGGCGCCTGCATCGGTCTCGTACAATCCGCGCACCACGGGCACCAGCGCGCCGCTGCGCACCATGCGCGCGATCTTGTTCGGTCGATCCCGATAGCCATCGAGCTCTTCACAAAGCATTTTCGTTGTCTTTATCATATTTCCTCCAGTAGTTTGCATTATACACAACGTACTGGAGAAAAAATAGCCTTAGGACTTCCCCGCCTCGATCTCGGCGGCGAGCTGCTCGATGCGGCGCACGCGGTGGTAGACGGCGCTCTTCGAGAGCGGCGGGTTCGCCCGCTCTCCCAGCTCCTTCAGGGAGGCCTCCGGGTAGGTGACGCGCAGGCGGATGAAGTCCTGCAGGGCCGGGGGCAGCTCCTCCATGCCGTAGTGCTCCACCACAGTGCGGATGGTGTGGATCTGGCCCACGGCGGCCCCGGCGGCCTTGGCCTGGTTGGCCATCTCGGCGTTTATCATGCGGTTCACGTCGTTGCGCACGGACTTCACCACCCGCTCCTCCTCCATGGACAGGGCCGCCTGGTGCGCCCCGGTCCAGGCGAGGAACTCCAGGATGGCCGCGCCGCTCTTGAGGTAGACCATGTAGGAGTTGCGCCGCTGCATGATGCGGGCGCCGATATCCTTGCGGGCCAGAAGCTCCACGATGCCCTCGGCCAGAGACTCCGACTCCACGGTGATCTCGAAGTGGAAGTCGCTCTTGGGGTTCGAGATGAAGCCGCTACCGAGGAACGCCCCCCGCAGGTAGGCCGCCGCGCAGCAGGGCCGGGCCACGAGGGCCGGCTTGATGCCCATTTCCAGGCCGCCCTCGGCCGAGAGCACCCCCATATCCCGCAGGGCATCGGCCAGATGGGCCTGGGCCGGCACCTCAATGAGGTAGTTCGGGGTCTTGTGCAGCACGCTGCGGCGCATGGTGAGGTTCGTCTTGAGGCGGTAGATGCTGTGCAGCAGGCGCACCACGAGCCGGGCAGCGGCCGGCGCGTCGGTGGCGATCTCCACCCGGTAGCGGTCCGGGCCACTCACGAACAGCGTGCCCTCGATGCGCACGAGGGCCGCCAGCGTGGCCTTCTCGCAGACCGGGCATGCCGGCACCACCCGGGCAAGCTCGTCTTTCACCTCGGCCGTGAACGACATGGCGCTCCCCTACCCCCGCCGGGCCCGCGAGAGCTTGATGACGCTTTGGAAGGCATCGCGCAGGGCGAAGGGCGAATGCCACGTGGGGCGCTCGCCGTCCACCAGGTTGCGGCTGATGACGATGGGGCCGCGGGACTGGATGGCCAGCATGTCGCCGTAGTTGATGGAGATGGGCCGCACGCCGCAGGTGAGCTGGCTGTCGTTCAAGTCCGATGTGGAGGCGTGCTCCAGCTCGGCCCCCGACAGGGCCGCGAAGCTGCCCGTGGCGGGGCTCTCGGCCCGCAGGGGCACCTTCGAGTGCACGAGCATGTAGTCGACGAGCCCCTCCATACCGTGGGCGGCCAGGGCCTCGAAGTGCTCCCGAGCCGTGAGCCCCCAGGTCTCCCCCTGCACGTCGGCCAGGGCGCACACGAACAGCACCCGGCCCCGGCTGGCGCGGATGGCGTCCACGATGCCGGGAATGAGCAGGTTCGGGATGATGGAGGTGAACAGCGACCCCGGCCCCAGCACGATGAGGTCGGCCTCGCGGATGGCCTTGCAGGCCGGCTCGTAGGGGGCCGGGGGCCGGCCGTCCTCGGCGGCGAGCCACACCGATTCCAGGGCCGTCTTGGAATGGCAGGCCACGGCCTGGCCGTCGAGCACGCGCCCGTCCCGGGTGCGGGCCGACAGCACCACGTGGTCCAGGGTGGAGGGGTACACGTGCCCCTGGGCGTTCACGAGCCGCTCGCAGATGGCGATGGCCTCGGGGAACGACCCGCAGGCATCTTCCAAAGCCGTGAGCAGCAGGTTTCCCAGGGCATGGTCGCGGGCCACGGCGAAGCGGTACTTCAGCGCCCGCACGAGGGGATCGGCCGGATCCTTGGCGAAGGCCACGAGGCACTTGCGGATGTCGCCGGGAGGCGTGGCATCGGCCTCCTCCCGCAGCACGCCAGTGCTTCCGCCGTCGTCGGCCATGGCCACCACGGCGCTCGTCTGCACCCCGAGCGATAGCAGGGTGCGGATGGACACCGGGGCCCCGGTACCGCCGCCGATGACCACGGCGCGCAGGGCCCGGTCGTCCTCGTCGAGGCCCCGCAGGTTCGGCAGGGCGCTCTTCAGGGCCGAGAAGGCCGCCGTGGCCGCCGGGTCCACGCGGAAGGCGTCGGTCTTGCGAATGCCCATCGCGACCTACGCTTCCTTCCCTGCGGCAGCCGGAGCGCCGTCGCCGCGCTCGGCCAGGCGCAGATCGCGATGGGCCACACTCACGCGGTAGCCCTTGGACTTCAGGTAGTCGCCCGTGGCCTCGGCCAGGGCGACGCTGCGGTGCTGGCCGCCGGTGCAGCCCACGCCGATGGCCAGCTGCTGCTTGCCCTCGGCCACATACCCCGGCATCACCACGTCCAGCAGGTCGTGCCAGCGCCGCTCGAACTCGATGGTCTCCTCGCGCAGGCGCACGAAATCGCGCACCGGGGCGTCGAGCCCCGTCAGGGGCCGCAGCTCCGGGTCGTAATAGGGGTTCGGCAGAAAGCGCACGTCCATTACCAGATCGGCGTCGTAGGGCGCCCCGTGCTTGAAGCCGAAGGAGTACACGGTGACGGCCAGGCCCTTCCGCTCGCTGCCCGTGGAGAACAGGCCGCGGATGGTGCTGCGCAGCTTCTGGGGCAGCATATCCGTGGTGTCGATGACGAAATCGGCCCTATCGCGCAGGCCCATGAGCAGGTGGCGCTCCCGTTGGATGCCCTGCCAAATGGTGGTGCCGTCGGTGCACAGGGGATGCCGGCGCCGGCTCGACTTGTAGCGGGCGATGAGCTTGTCGTCGGCCGCATCCAGGAAGAGCGTCTTGTAGGAGATGCCCCGGGCCGCCATGGCGGACAGCTCGGTGTCCAAGTCGCCGAAGAAGTCGCCGTTGCGCGAGTCGCACACTACGGCCAGACGGCGCCGGCCGCCCGCAGCGTCGGTCTCGTCGTTCACGCGCACGAGCTCGCCCAGCAGGCTCGAGGGCAGGTTGTCCACGCAGAAGTAGCCCAAGTCCTCGAAGACATGCATGGCCTCGGTGCGCCCCGCCCCGGACATGCCGGTGACGATGACGAAGTCGGGCATCTGGTCGATCTCAGTTGATTCCTCGGCCATCTTCGCTCCCTTCCGCGGCATCGGCGCCGGGCGCCTCCGCGTTCTCGTCGGTTCGGGCGGCCCGGGCGAGCCGCGCCTCCTTGGCTTCCTTCTGCCCATTATACTGCGCCAGCACGGCCACGAGCTCCTCGGCCACCTCGTCGGGAACCACCCGGGCCGCCTTGATCTCATCCAGGGTGGCCTCCTTCAGGTTCCGGAAGGACTTGAAGTGCTTCAGGAGGGCCTTCTTGCGCACGGGCCCCAGGCCAGCCACCTCGTCCAAGATGCTCGCCGTCATGCCCTTGCCGCGCAGCTCGCGGTGGAAGGTGATGGCGAAGCGGTGGGCCTCGTCGCGCACCTGCTTCACCAGGTACAGCGAGGCCGAGCCGGAAGGCAGCACCACCGGGCCCGTGTCCTGCCAGGGCACGAACAGCTCCTCGTCGCGTTTCGCGAGGCCGCAGATGGCGATGTCGTCGATGCCCATCTCCTCGAACATGGCCAGAGCCGCCGTGAGCTGGGGCTTGCCGCCGTCCAAGATGATGAGGTCGGGCTTGCTTCCGAAGCGCTCGTCGGCCATGCGCTCGGGGGCGTAGCGCCGCTGCATCACCTCCTGCATGGAGAGGAAGTCGTTGGCCTCGTCGAGCGGCGTCTTGATCTTGAAGCGGCGGTACTGGTTCTTGTCCGGCTTGCCGCCGGTGAACACCACCATGGAGGCCACGGTGTAGGATCCGTGGATGGTGGAGATGTCGAAGCACTCGATGCGCATGGGCGGCGCGTCGAGGGCCAGGGCGCTCTCCAGCTGCAGAAGGGCGTTGTTGATGCGCTTGTCGTCGTAGTTGGTGCGCACCTTGTAGCGCATGAGGGCGTGGCGGGCGTTGGTCTCGGCCATGGCCACCAGGTCGGCCTTCTCCCCCTTCTGGGGCGCCGTGAAACGGACCTTGGCCCCGTGGGCGGAATCCAGCTTGGCCGTGAGCCACTCCCCCATGGCCTCGGCGTCCTCCGGCAGGGTGCGCACGATGACCTCGCGGGGAATGGTGGTGGTGGCGTCGTAGTAGCGCATGAGGAAGTTGCGCAGCAGGTCCTGGTCGGGCACGTCGGTTCCGCGGTTCAGCACGAACTCGTTGGAGTTCACGATGCGCCCCTCGCGGATGACGAGCACGTGCACCCCGGCCACGGTCTCCTCGCGGAAGAAGCCCACCACGTCGGCGTTCAGGTCGCGGCAGCACACGGCGTGCTGCTTGTCGGTGAGCGAGTTGATGGTGTCGATGCGCCCCTTGATGCGCCCGGCCCGCTCGAAGTCGAGCTCGGCGGCCGCGGCGGTCATCTCCTCGGTGAGCTCGTCGATGAACTCCCGGTGGTTGCCCGAGAGGAAGCGGCTGATGCGGCGCACGTTGACGGCGTACTCCTCCGGCGTGATGGCCCCGCAGCAGGCCCCCGGCCCCAGGCCCACGTGGGCGTCGAAGCAGGGGCGGACGTCGCGCTTCATGAAGGCGAGGGGGTCCTTCTCCAGGGCGCGGGTCAGCTGGCGCCAGTCGGCGCAGGAGGCGGCGCACAGGGGCACCACCCGCCGGGCGATGTCGATCATCTCCCGGGCGGCCCGGGCGTCGGTGAAGGGGCCGAAGTACTTGGTGTCGGAGCGGTGCTTCTCCCGGGTGTACTTGATGGCCGGGAACACGTCACCCTTGGTGAGCGCGATGAAGGGGTAGGACTTGCCGTCCTTGAAGTCGGCGTTGAAGAAGGGGCTGTACTGGTTGATGAGGTTCTTCTCCAGCACGAGCGCCTCGTGCTCGTTGTCCACCACGATATAGTCGAAGCTGTGGATGGCCTCCACGAGCAGGGGGATCTTCGCGCGGTCGTCCTGGAAGTTCACGTACTGGCGCATGCGGGCCCGCAGCTGCTTGGCCTTGCCCACGTAGATGACCTCGCCGGCCGCGTCCTTCCACAGGTACACGCCCGGCTCGGCGGGCACGGCCGCCAGCTCCCGCTTGATGCGCTCGATTTTCTCCTGTTGGGTCTCTTTTTCCATGGGAACAGTATAGCGAGCCTGCCCCGCCGACGCGACGCGGGGCCGGGGCCGTCCCCCAATCTACACGGGCGCGGGCGCCTTTCAGGCCGGGATGATCGAGCTGCGCGTTCGCGACCGCGACTCGAGCGCCGAAGGTCCGCGATGCAGACGCCTTCATCTTCTTGGAGAAATGGCGAGTTATGCGGGGAATTGCCGCGAAGGGGCCGCACGCGGGGCCCTTTGATGGTACGTTGTGCAACTGCACAACCCATCGGGAGGGAATCATTGACTGACTTGCAACCCATCGCGGCCACAAAGCCGCCTACTGCCGCCGACCGCAAGGCGCCCTGCGGTGCGGCCGGCGACGGCGCCGTCCGGGCCGAGGCCGCCCCGTCGGCAGCGGCCGAGAACGCGCCCGGCGCCGATGCGCGCGCAGACCGCGGCATCGCCCCTCGGCTGCGCCGGCGCTTGGCCGGGCCGCGCCTTGCCGGCGCGGGAGCGTCCCTCCTGCGCCTCGCATTCTTCATGGCGGCGGTGCTGCTGGGCTTCTGCCTGCTGGAGGCCCCCTGGAACGGCAGCCTGCTCGCCATGGATGTCGCCTATGTGATACCCAATCTGGCCGTCCTGGCCCTCGGTTGCGCCATCGTCTTCCTCGTCGGCCAGCGCACCCGCGCCGCCCTGGCGGTGTTCGTCGGGCTGTGCCTGTTCGCCGGCGCGGCCAACTTCTTCCTCATCGAGTTCAAGGGCCAGCCCATCGTGCCGGCCGACCTGTTCGCCCTGTCCACGGCCGCCTCGGTGGCCGGCGGCTACAGCCTGTTCCTCACCCCGAGCCTGGCCGCCTGCCTGGGGGCCTTCGCCGCCTTCTCCGTCGCGCTCGCCCTGGGCTGCCCCCGGCGCAAGGTGACGCGGTGGGACGCGGCGGTGAACTGCCTCGGCGCCGTGCTGCTCGTCGCGGCGGGGGCGCTCCAGTTCAACGCCGTGGACATCCGCGAGGAATGCGCCGTGAAGGTGGACGTGTGGGACGTGCGGGGTTCCTATGGCACCCAGGGCACCGCGCTGTGCTTCCTGTCCCGGGCCCAAGAGCTCACTCCCAAGCCGCCGGAGGGCTACTCGGCCGAGGCCGTGGACGCCATCCTCGCCCCCTTCGCCGACGGGCCCGTGGGAGCCCCCTCCGACACGGCGGCCCCGAACAGGGGCGCCTCTGCGCTCCCCGGAGCGGCCGACGACGGGGAGACCGCGGCGGTCGAGGGCACGCTCCCCTACGACGGCCCCAACGTCATCGCCATCATGAACGAGACCTTCTCGGATCTGTCCAGCTACCCCGGCCTGGAAGACGCCAACGCCGCCCCTCCCTTCTTCCGCGAGGTGGCCGCCGATGCCCTGGTCAGCGGCGACGTGTACGTGTCGGCCATGGGCGGGGGCACCTGCAACAGCGAGTTCGAGTTCCTCACCGGCGCCTCCATGGGCAACATGGGCGGCGGCGTGTACCCCTACGTGCTCTACGATCTGGAAGGGGTGGACAACCTGGCCGCCGCCTTCCGGGCCCTCGGCTACGGCACCCACGCCATCCACCCGGCCGAGGCGTCGAACTGGCGGCGCGACCGCATCTACGAGCAGCTCGGCTTCGACGATTTCGACGACATCACCACTATGGAGGGGGCCGACACCTTCCGCGATCTCGTGACCGATCGGGTCACCTACGAGCGGGCGCTCCAAAAGATCGATGAGGGCGAGGCGCCCCAGTTCGTCTTCGACGTGACCATCCAGAACCATGGCGGCTACGACACCGGCCTCGTGCCCCCGGCCGACGCGGTGCACCTGGAGTCCGAGCAGGTGCAGAGCGCCGAAGTGGACGAATTTTTGGCCGCCATCCGCCAGTCCGACGAGGACCTGCGCTGGCTC
The DNA here is from genome assembly GCA_947649205.1 of uncultured Enterorhabdus sp. Classification (GTDB taxonomy): domain Bacteria; phylum Actinomycetota; class Coriobacteriia; order Coriobacteriales; family Eggerthellaceae; genus Adlercreutzia. The sequence continues at coordinate 6,382 of CANSQM010000035.1, read as the reverse complement.
GTGGACGAGCTGAACGCCCGGGACGAGCCCACCGTCGTCGTGTTCTTCGGCGACCACCAGCCCGGCTTCGCCGACTGGCTGTTCCGGCAGACCTACGGGCACAGCGTGGACGGATCGCCCCTGGAAGAGGTGCAGCAGCGCTACCGCACCCCCTACTTCATCTGGGCGAACGAGGCTGCGCGGACGCAGTACGGCAACCGGCTCGCGAAGATAGCGGATGCCGACGTCACGAGCCTGAACTACCTGCGCAGTCTGCTCACCGAGGCGGCCGGCCTGCCCGAGACCCCGCAGGACCGCTACCAGCGGGCCCTGCGCAGGGCCCTGCCGGCCATCAATTTGAACGGCTACCGGGACGGCAACGGAACCTGGCACTGGTTCGGCGAGGCCGTCGAGAGCGACGTCCAGCAGCGGGCCGAAGATGCCCTCAAGAGCTACCGCATCATCCAGCACGCCCAGTTATTCGGAGAGTAAGCCGAGAGACGTATCACGGGCCGCGCCGTTGCCCTGCGGGTTGCACGGCGCGACCCGGAACTGGGACGGTCGGCAGGCAGGCTGTTGATGCAGGTAGGCTACAGATTCTCGCGCACCCAGGCGATGTTGCCCATGGTGGTTTCGATGAGCTCGTCCACCGTGGGAAAATCGATCATGGGGCGCAGCCATTCGATGAACTCCACCTCGATGGGCTGACCGTAGATATCCCGGTCGAAATCGAGGATATGCACCTCGATATTGGCAGTGGTGCGATCGGCGAACATGGGGGCGATGCCCGTGGACACCGCGGCCTTGTAGCGGGCGCCATCCACCACGGCATAGCAGGCGTAGACCCCCTCCCCGATGACGTCGAGCATCGGCGGGATCTCCAGGTTCGCCGTGGCGAAGCCGAAGTCGCGGCCGTCGCCGCGGCCCGGGCGCACGGTGCCGACCACGCTGTAGGGGCGCCCCAAAAGCTCGGCGGCCGCGGCCACGCGGCCCTGCGCCAGCTCCCCGCGGATACGGGTGGCCGTCACCGGCTCGCCGCCCTCGGCCACCAGATCGTGGCCGTGCACCTCCATGCCGCGCTCGGCGCCCCACGCCCGCAGATCGGCCACGTTGCCCGAGGCGCGGTTGCCGAAGCGGAAGTCGTGGCCGATGTGGATGTGGCTCGGCACCCCTTTGCCGAAGCACGCTTCCAGAAAATCGGCCGGCGCCTGGGCCGCGAACTCGCGGGAGAACGGCAGCAGCACCACCGCGTCCACATCCAGCTCGGCGAGCTTGGCAATACGGGCCTCGTTGGTCATGAGCTTCTTCAGCCGATCCGGGGCGAACATCTCGTCCGGGTCGATGTCGAAGGTGATGACGGCGCTTCGGGCGCTCTCCTCCCGGGCCGAGGCCGCAGCCTCGCCGATGATGAAGCGGTGCCCCTCGTGCACGCCATCGAACACGCCGAAGGCCACGGAGGCTCCGGCGAGCAATGCCTCGTCGTAGGCGGGATCGTTCCTAAAGATCACTATGGCCACGGATAACTCCTATCGGAAAGACGCAGCGCGGCGCCAGGCGATGGCGGGCAGCGTCGTATGCGTACAGGGCGATGACCCGGTTATCGTACACCAAGGCGATGGTCTCGTCGCTGGCCAGGGGCTCGCAGCTCTCGCGCACCCCAGCCGTGCAGGCGCACAGCTCCGAGGCGGCATCGGCGCAGCGGCGCTCGCAGATCGTGAGGCCGCCAACGGCCACAGGGTTGCCGTTGCGCACCTTGGCGGCCAGCTCGTCGTCCACATAGGCGAAGCGGCAGCCGAGGGCCCGCAGCGGATCGAGGGCCGCCCGCAGACCGATGTCCTCAAGGGTTTCCAGGCTCACGCACTCGTCCAGGGCGATGGCTCCCACGGCCGTGCGACGCAGGGCCCCCACGTGGGCCGGGCAGCCAAGGGCGTTGCCCGCATCGCGGGCCAGGGAGCGGATATAGGTGCCCGCCGACACGGTGAAGGCCACGTCCCAGCGGGGCGCCTCGGTGCCGTCGGCCCCCCAGATGCCGAGCAGCTCGGCGGAGAACACCTCGATGTCGCGAGGCGTCAGATCGATGACGCGGCCACGGCGCGCCTCGTCGCAGGCCTTCTTGCCGCCCACCTTGATGGCAGAGTACACCGGGGGCAGCTGCTTGGACTTCCCCACCAAGCTGGCCACGAAGGTGGTGGCGAAGAAGGGGTCGAACACCTCCTCGGGCACCTCTCCCGTGCGGATGACCTCGCCCTCGGCGTCGTCGGTATCGGTGGCGGCGCCGAAGACGATGGACACCACGTAGGACTTCTCGTGACCCACGAGGTAGTGGTCGAGGCGCGTGGCCGGCCCGATGCACACGGGCAGCACGCCCGAGGCGAGCGGATCCAGGGTGCCGGTGTGCCCCACCCGGCGCTCGCCGAAGATGCGGCGCACCCGGTTGATCACGTCGTGGGACGTAAGCCCCGAGGGCTTGTCCACGGCCACCATGAGCGACAGATCGGTCGTTCCGCGCTTGGCCATCTAGCGCACCCCTTCGCCGGGACGCACGGGATCTTCGATGCCGAGCCGCTCCGCCAGGGCATCGACGGCCTGGGCGAGCGTTCCGGCGAACGTGAAGCCGGCCGCTGCGGTGTGCCCTCCCCCGCCGAAGGCGCGGGCGATGGCGGCCACATCGGCGTCGCCCTTGGCCCGCAGGCTGCCGCGAATCTCGCCGCCGGCCTGCTCCCGCAGCATGCAGGCCACTTCCACCCCGTCGATGGCCCGCAGCACGTCCACCATGGGCTCGGCGTCGGCCTTGCAGGCGCCGCACGCCTCGAAGTCGGCCCAGGACAGCCAGGAGAGAGCCGCCGACCCGTCGGCCGACAAGGCCATGTGGTCGACGTTGCGGCCTTCCAATTGCACCGAGGCCAATGACCGGCTCTGGAAGAGGAACCGGGCCACCAAGGGCGGCTCGGTTCCGGCGGCCACCATCTCGGCGGCGCCGGCGAAGGCGGCCTCCGTCGCGTTCTGGTGCTGGAAGCGGCCCGTATCGGTCACGAGGCCCGTGTAGCAGCAGGTGGCGATAAGGCGCTCCCGATCGGCGCCCAGCAGTGCCGCCAACTCCCAGATGAGCAGCGACGTGGAGGGAGCGTCGGGATCAGTGTAGCTGAGATCGCTCATGGCCTGGGGCACGGCGTGGTGGTCGATGGTCACCGTGAGGTCGGCCGCGGCCATGAGCGCCGCGCCGTCGCCCAGACGCTCGGGGGTGGGCACGTCCACGGCGATGAACACCTCGCAGGGGCCCGTGAAGCGGGCTGCGGGCACGAGGCGCTCGGCCCCGGGCATGAATGTAAGATCGCGCGGCGGCTCCTCGTCGCGGGCCAGCACGCAGGCGACGTACTTCCCCATCTGGCGCAAGGCCCAGGCCAGGCCCAGCTGGGAACCGAGGCAGTCGCCGTCAGGACTCACGTGGCCGCAGATCACGAAATGGTCCCGGCCGCGCAGCGCCTCGGCGATGGCGGCCAGGGTCGTATTGGTCTGAGGGGTCACCGCCATGGGCCTAGAACTCCCGATCCTCGCCGATGGTCTCCTCCACGATACGCTGCTGCTGGTGCTCGCGCTCGGTGGCCAGGGCGGCCCCGATGGCCTCGGCAGCGTCCACGGACTTGTCGCGGTGGAAGCGCAGCTCGGGCGCCACGCGCCAGGAGAGCTTCTTGGCCATGAGCGAGCGGATATGGCCGGCGGCCTGCTCGAAGGCGGCCTGGGCATCGGCGTAGCGGTCGGGATCGGTGGTGTAGTACACGTTGCAGGCCGAGCGATCGTAGCTGACCTCGCACCCGGTGATGGTCACCAGATGCAGCCGCGGGTCGGACACGTCGAACAGCAGGATGCTCGCGATGACCTCGCGGGCCTGCTCGTTCACCTTGCGATTGGAAGCACTCTGCTTCATAACGCCATCTCCTTAAGTAGTGGCGGACAGATAGTTCAAGTATAGGGAAAGCCCCGTCTTCGCACCCTCCGACAGCTCAACGTATGCGAAACCGTAAGAGTAGGCAACGGACAGAGGGTGTGCCTCCACGCGCAGTTCCGCAGCGAACGGAACAGTCCTGTGGACTGTTCCGCCGAGCGAGGACTGTCTGAGCATGGAGGTATGCCCTCTGTCCGTTGCCGGACAGCCGAGTTACTCGGTGCGCTCGACTTCCTTCACCTGGTAGCCCTCGATGGTATCTCCCACCTTGAGGTCCTGGAACTTCTCGATGCCGATACCGCACTCGTAGCCCTGCTTCACGCTCTTCACGTCGTCCTTGAAGCGGCGCAAGCTGGCCATGTGGCCCTCGAAGATGACCGTGCCGTCGCGCACGATGCGCACCTTGTCGTCGCGGTTGATCTCGCCCTCGATGATGTAGCAGCCGGCGATGGTGCCCACCTTCGGCACCTTGAAGGTGTCGCGGACCTCGGCGATACCGGTGTCCACCTCCACGATGTCGGGCGAGAGCAGGCCCACGCGGGCCGCGTTGATGTCCTCGATGGCCTGGTAGATGACGCGGTACAGGCGGATGTCCACCTTCTCCTTCTCGGCCTGGACGCGGGACTTGCCCGTGGGGCGCACGTTGAAGCCGATGATGATGGCATCGGAGGCGGCGGCCAAGGTGACGTCGGTCTCGGTGATGCCGCCCACGGCCGAGTGCACGATGTTGATGCGCACCTCGGACTGGTCCATCTTGTCAAAGGCGTCGCGCAAAGCCTCGATGGAGCCCTGGACGTCGGCCTTCACGATGAGGTTCAGATCAGTCTGCTTGCCCTCCTCGATGCGGCTGAACAGGTCGTCCAGGCTCATGTGGCTCTTGGTCTCCTGGGCGGCCAGGCGGGCGCGCAGGGCGCGCTCCTCGGCCAGCTTGCGGGCATCGCGCTCGTCCTCGAACACGCGGAACTCGTCGCCGGCGGTGGGCACCGAGTTCAGGCCCAGAATCTCCACCGGGTCGGCGGGCTTGGCCTCGCTCACGTGCTCGCCACGGGGGTTCACCAGGGCGCGCACGCGGCCGTAGCTCGTGCCGGCCACCACCACATCGCCGGTGTGCAAGGTGCCGCGCTGGATGAGCACCGTGGCCACAGGACCGCGGCCCTTGTCCAGGTTCGCCTCGATGACGAAGCCGGAGGCCTCGGCATCGGGGTTGGCCTTCAGCTCAAGCACGTCGGCCTGGAGGATGATGGTCTCCAGCAAATCGTCGATGTGCAGCTTCTTCTTGGCCGACACCTCCACGAACATGTTGGAGCCGCCCCACTCCTCGGGGATGACGCCGTACTCGGTGAGCTCCTGGCGCACGCGGTCGGGGTTGGCGCCGGGCTTGTCGATCTTGTTCACGGCCACCACGATGGGCACTTCGGCGGCCTTGGCGTGGTTGATGGCCTCGATGGTCTGGGGCATCACGCCGTCGTCGGCGGCCACCACGAGCACGATGACGTCGGTGACCTGGGCGCCGCGGGCGCGCATGGCGGTGAAGGCCTCGTGGCCCGGGGTGTCGATGAAGGTGATCTGGCGGTTGCCGATGTTCACCACGGAGGCGCCGATGTGCTGGGTGATGCCGCCGGCCTCGGAGGCCACCACACCAGTATCGCGGATGGCGTCCAGCAGCGAAGTCTTGCCGTGGTCGACATGGCCCATGACGGTGACCACCGGCGGGCGCGGCTTCAGATCGGCCTCGGAATCGTTGTACACCACGGCGTACTCCTCCTCCGGCGACACGACGCGCACCTTGCGGCCCATGTCGTCGGCGATGAGCTCCATGGTCTCGTCGTTCATGGACTGGGTGAGCGTGAGCACCTGGCCCAGCATGAACAGGCGCTTGATGACGTCGTTAGGCTGCACGCCGAGCAGCTCGGCGAACTTGGCCACGGTCGCGCCCTGGGGAATCTCCACCACGGAGTCGTCCAGCACGAGCGAGGGATCCAAGCCGCGCTCGATGGCCTCGGCCTCGGCGCGCTCGCGGGCCTCGGCCTCGCGCTTCTCCTTGCGCTTCTTGCGGCGCCCCTCCCCCTCGTGGGTGGTGGCGGCGGCCACGGCGGCGCGGGCCTCGGCGAGCACCTTGTCGCGCTGGAGCTTCTCGGCCTGGACGGCCATCTGGGCGTAGCGGTCCTCGGGCGTGGCGGCCTGCTGGGCCTCCAGCTCGGGCACTATCTGATGCCCCGAGCCCTTCTTGCCCTTCTTGCCCCCGGCGCGGCCGGAGCGACGGGCCTCGGCCTCGGCGCTCTTCTGGGCCTCCATGCGCTGCTTCTCGGCCTCGATCTGCGACAACAGCGAGTCGAAGTTGGCTTTGCGGGCCGCAGGGGCAGGGGCAGGAGCAGCCTTGGGAGCCTCGGCGACCGGAGCGGCCTTCGCGGGCTTCTTGTGACCGCGGCGCAGGGCCTCTTCCACGGCGCGCTTCTTGGC
>CANSQM010000034.1 GCA_947649205.1 uncultured Enterorhabdus sp. | reverse complement strand
CGCAGGGGATCAGCTGCACCGGCTGGCCAACGTAGTCGGTCAGGATGCTCTCCAGGTCCTCATCGCGCTCGCGAATAACCGTGCCGCCGTTGCCGTCGGGGGTGATCTCGAACACGGTCAGCGGGCCCATGATGCCGGGGTGGATGGTGAACTTGTCGTAATCGATCTGGGTGAACACCGTGTCCAGGTGCATGAAGGCGCGGGACACGGGGATGTTAAAGGCGAGGATGGTGTCGATGGTGGACGTCTCGTCGCTGAACACGTTGTGGGCCAGCTGGTCGATGGCATCGGGCTCGGTGCGCTGGGAGATGCCGATGGCCAGCACGTGCTCGTTGATGTTCAGCACGTCGCCGCCCTCGATGTGGAAGGTGTTCTCGCGGCTGTAGTACTGCGGCACGTCCTTGAAGTCCGGATGGTAGTTGAAGATGTAGGAGCCGTAGATGGTCTCGCGGTTACGGGTGGTGCTGTACATGCGGTTGATGCCCACGCCGTTGCCGATCATGTTGAACGGGTCGCGGGTGAAGTACAGGTTGGGCATGGGGGCGCACACGAGCTTGGTGCGGTCGGACACCATGTCCACGAGCAGGTTGGTGTGCTGCTGCGGCAGCTCCTGGAGGTTGATGCCCGCCATGGTCTTCATGACCATGTCCTTGGTGCCCGCGTACTCGGAGTTGATGTAGTCCTTGATGATGTTGGTGTACATCTCGGTGCGGATGCCCGCCTCGTAGATCCACTGATCGAGGAACTTCTCGCGCAGGGACGGATCGGTATCCAGGGCCTCGGCCATGAGATCCTCGAGGTACACGACCTCGACGCCCTCGTTGCGCAGGATGTCAGCGAACGCGTCGTGCTCGGCCTGGGCGACCTCCAAGAACGGGATGTCGTCGAACAACAGCTCCTCCAAGGTGTTCGGGGTGAGGTTCAGAAGCTCATTGCCCGGGCGATGGAGGATAACCTTCTTGAGGTTACCGATCTCGCTCTTGACGTTTACTCCTTGCATGTGACTCTCCGATCTGGCGCCCGTGGCGCCTGTCGATGTGCCGGCTGCCGTGGTTTCCCTCCACGGCCCATCGCATATCCGCGATGTTTGATGGCTCCAATGTGCGGGATAGTCACATTTTGCGAAAGGTCTAAACCAGGTGTAGGTGTGTATGTATGTTGAGACTATGTGGAGACACATCTCCCTACAACCTCCATAAACCGCAGGTCATAATTGGGTTTTATCAATCCTAACCTATGCTCTTCACTCATCTAATTGTGCGCTGTTACCGTCCCGTTACCTAACTCGATCAAAAATTTCTGAAGGCTTCAGGCATAGCAGGGGTCATTGGCGAATTGGTATATAATGGCAGCAGAATTCATCGCCCGACGGGCTGGCCAGGATGAAGGGGATCCATGGAACTTGCCATCTTCTACGAGACGCTTCTCGTGATTCTCGTCTCCGTTCTCACGGCCGCCGTCTGTCTCTCATCATATTTAGTGACCCATCGCAAGACCATGCTGTACGCCTGCGCGGCCTTTTTGTTCTACTTCCTGGACGTTGCCTCCATCTTGCAGGACGATTACGCGGCCCAAATCCTCGGGCCGGAGCTTTCTCCGGAGTACATGTTCTTCCGCTCCATCTACACGCTTGTCACCGGTGCGGGATTCCTCGGCTCTTTCTGGCTCATGGTCTGCGAGTACATCGGCGAGCGCAACCGCCGCGTGCGCGCGCTGCCCATCATCGTATTCTGCATCATAGCCTTCCTGCTTCTGGCCATCTCGGGTGAGAACAAGGTGCTGCGCTTCTGCTTCTACAATTGCCGCGCCTGCTTCATGTTCTGGATCCTCCTTTATGGCGGCATCTACTACCTGCGCACCCGCGATGAGGTGGAGCGCCAGCGTCTGGCCCGCTATCTCCCCCACTGCGTGGCCCTGGCCCTCCTCGGGGTGCTCATGATCTTCGAGGACGTCATGTTCTTCCTGGTGCTGTCCACCGAGACCATCACCGTGGGACCGTTCACGCTTACGGCCGAGCGCAACTATGCCGAGAACCTGCTCATGCTCGTCTGCGCCCTCATGACGTGCCACTTCGCGTTGCGCCAGCTGGATATCCGCTCCCACACTGCCCCGGTCATCGACGACACCGAGCGTTATCATCAGACCGCCGAAGATTTGCTCGTCTACGCCCGGCGCCACTCGCTAACGGCCCGAGAACGCGAGGTGCTCGACTACATCCTGAGGGATCAGGACAACCAGAACATCGCCTCGGCCATGTCGCTGGCTCCCTCCACGGTGAAGGTGCACGTGCACAACATCCTCCAGAAGACCGGCCACGCCAACCGCCAAGAGCTCATCCAGGACTTCTGGAAGACGGTGTAAGAGCCCGCCATAACCCCTCAGAGGTCACAGCGAAGACTTTTCTCGCCAGTTCGCCCAAGGAAGCCAGCGAGGTGCCCCGCCCGACCACAGTTGACGACAAAGGGAGCGCGGGGTGTTCTGACCGAACGAGTTCCGCAGCGACTGCGACAGTCCGGTGGACTGTCGCACAAAGCGAGGACTGTCTGAGCGAATCAGAATACCCCGCGATCCCGACCGGGATGACCAGGGCAAGCGGAACCTACTAGTGCGCCTCGGCCCAGGTGGGTCCCCAGCTGACATCCACGAGGAGAGGCACGCGCAGCTCGGCCACAGACTCCATCACCTCGCGCACCATGGCCGTGAGGCGCTCCACCTCATCGATTGGCACCGAGAAGTCCAGTTCGTCGTGAACCTGGATCATGAGCTGGGCCGCGAAGCCCTCGGCAAGCAGACGGCGCTGCACTTCGTTCATGGCCATCTTGATGATATCGGCAGCCGTGCCCTGCATCGGGTGGTTCATGGCCGTGCGCTCGCCGAAGCCGCGCTGCTGGCCGTTGGAGCTACGCAGCTCGGGAATATGGCGCTTGCGCCCGAACATCGTGGTAGCAAAGCCGCTCTCCTTGGCCTCGCGCACGGTCTCGTCCAGGTAGGTGCGCACACCGGGGTACACCTCGAAGTAGCGATCGATCATGTCCTTCGCCTCAGCCATGGGAATCTCCAGCGACTGAGCCAGACCGTAGGCCTGCTGCCCGTACACGATGCCGAAATTCACCGCCTTGGCACGGCTGCGCAGAGCAGGCGTCACATCCTCGGGAGCCACGCCGAACACGCGAGCCGCCGTGGAGGTATGCAGGTCGGCCCCGGAGTTGAAGGCGGCCACCAGGTGCTCGTCGGCCGACAAGTGCGCGAGCAAACGCAGCTCGATCTGGGAGTAGTCCGCCGATAGGAACAGCTCCCCCTCCCGCAGGGGCACAAAACAGCTGCGAATCTGGCGGCCGAAGTCGGTGCGCACGGGAATGTTCTGAAGGTTCGGATCCGACGAGGACAGGCGCCCCGTGGTGGTCACCGTCTCGTTGAACTGCGTGTGCACGCGCCCGTCGCCGCCGCGCATGCGGGGCAGCGCGTCGATGTAGGTGGTCTTGATCTTCGAGAACTCCCGATAGCGCAGCACAAGATCGGGCAGCGGGTGAATGGCCGAGAGCTCCGTGAGCACCTTGGCATCGGTGGAATAGCCGCGTTGGTTCTTCTTCTTGGCCGGCAGCTCCAGTACCTCGAAGAGGATGCGGGCCAGCTGCTTGGGCGAGCTCAGGTTGAAGGTCTCGCCGGCCAGCTCGTAGATCTGGGCCGTGAGATCATCCACCTCTACCTGGGCCTCGGCGCCCAAGGCCTCCAGCCGCGGCACGTCGATGGCGGCTCCCACCCGCTCCATGCAGGTGAGCACCCCCACGAGCGGCAGGTCGATGTCGGCATAGGCCTCCCAGGTGCCGTCCTTCTTCAGGGCCTCCTCCAGAAGCCCCTGGAGCATGCGGGCCGCCGTGGCCTGCACGGCCGCGCGCTCTCCATCGGTCTCAGTCGCCGGCAACGTGGCCCCGGCCACCGACTCCATCAGGGAATCGTAGGTGTAGGCACTCGTAGAGGAGTTCAGCACGTAGCCGGCCAGCCCCAAGTCGAAGCCGGCCATGGCGAGCACTTCCTCGTCGGTCACGCGGGCCGCTTCGGCGGTATCGGCCGGATACACGCGGTGCACGTCGGCCTTCACGTCCAGAGCGCAGAAGGTTCCTTCGCGCACGATGGACGCGAACAGGTCGAGAGCCCGCTCCCCCTCGGCCATCACCCGGGCCGAGCCCGTGACGAAGGCTGCCGTGGCGCCGTCGTTGAACAGCGACACCTGCTCGGGATCCACGAAGGCCACGCCGATGACCTCGCCGGCCGCACAGGCCCGCTCGATCTCGGCCGCGCCGTCGGCCCCTTCTAAGACAGGGGCCAGAGTGAACTCGATCTCGCGGGAGGGCGGCTCGGCGTCGATCATGGACAGCACCCGGGCCAGGGGGCTCGCCAGCTGGTACTTCCCGAAGGCCTCCTCCACATCAGCCGCGTCGAAGGCCGGGAAGGCGGCGCTCTCCAGATCCAGGGGGAAGTCCAGGTCGCGCACGATGGTGGCGATCTCGCGAGACAGGAAGGCCATGTCGCGGTTGTTCTCCAGGTTCTCCTTCTGCTTGCCCTTCAACTCGTCGATATGCTCGTAGATGCCCTCCATGGAGCCGTAGGCCTGCAAGAGCTTCGTGGCCGTCTTCGGGCCGATGCCGGGCACGCCGGGGATATTGTCGGACGAATCCCCCATCAGCCCCAGGTAATCGATGAACTGGGCCGGAGTCACGCCGTAGCGCTCCTCCACCTCGGCCGGCCCGTTCACGGTGATGTCGGTGATGCCCTTTTTCGTGGTGACGATGCGGGTGAGTTCGCCGGCCAGCTGGTAGGCGTCCTTGTCGCCGGTCACGAGCAGCGTCTCGAAGCCGAGGGCCTCGTCCCGGGCCGCGATGGTGCCCAGAATATCGTCGCCCTCCCAGCCGGGCACCTTCACCACGGGAATGGCCATGGCCGCCAGCAGTTCCTCCATGACGGGGAATTGCACGCGCAGGTCGTCATCCATGGGGGGCCGCTGGGCCTTGTACTGTTCGAGGGCCTTAATGCGGTGCACCGGCTTGCCGGCGTCGAAGGCACAGACTACGGCATCGGGCTCGGCGATCTCGATGAACTTGCACAGCATGGAGAGGAAGCCGAACACGGCGTTGGTGGGAGTGCCGTCCTTGGCGGTCATGGGCGTCTGCACGGCATGGTAGGCGCGGTGCATCAGCGAGTTGCCATCAATGACGGCGATCTTCTTCGACATGGAAACTCCTTCTTCATGGAGGGAACTTGCTCGAAACTCCTCGGGGCGGGGCTGGCTGGAAGGCGATCGCAGCCCGCTGCGCGCTTTTTCCTGCTGCGAACGCGATAACAGAAACAGCGAAGACAAGCGCACATCGGTCGGTACCATCCCCCACTCGCTGCTGCTGAAGTGGAAGCTGTTTCTTACGAATCGCGTTCTCCGCAGGGCGCGCAGAGGTCTGCGCTCACCTCCCAGCCATCCCCTTTCTACTCAACGTCCGTCGTCTTACGCATTCCACAAATAACCGACGCCACGCACTGTTTCCAGGCGCTGGGCCAGCTCGGGGCCGAGCTTCGCGCGCACGCGGCGCACGTGCACGTCCACGGTGCGGCTGCCGCCGTAGTAGTCGAAGCCCCACACGCGGCGCAGCAGGGCGTCGCGGGAATAGGTGCGCCCCGGGTGGGTCACGAGAAAGGCCAGCAGCGCGTACTCCAGGTAGGTGAGGTCCACCGGCTCGCCGCCCACCTTCACCTGGTAGGTGGCCAAATTCACAGTCATGTTGTCCACGACGATGTAGTCGGCCGAGGAGGTCTCGTTGCCAGGCCACAGCAGCTGGCGGATGCGGGTGGCGCACTCGGCGGCACCGGCTCCGTGGACTACGAAGTCGGCCTTACAGGACACCGGCAAGCGGAACTGGGCCAGATCGGCCTCGTTCACGATGACGAGCATGGCCCCCGAACCCTCCTCGGCCAGGGTCGCCTCGGCCGAGGCCAGGGATGCAAGGCGCTCGCCGCGGGCCTCGTAGATCACCAGATCGTGGGAAGGGTGGGCAGCCAGCAGCTTCTTGAACTGGGCCGAGGAACCGGCCGCCACGTCCACATCCAGCTTCGAGAGCACCTGCTGGAACTTATGGGCGTTGTCGAGGCTATCGGCAATGAAGATGACGGTCTTGCGCTGCATGCTACAGCACCGCCAGATTGCGCTCGAGCTCCCAAGGCGTCACCACGGCCTGGTAGGCATCCCATTCCGCTCGCTTGGCCCGCACGAGGTAATCGTGAATGTGCTCCCCCAGCGTCTCGCGCATGAGCGTGCTCTGGGCGAACAGCTCCACGGCCTCCCCCAGGCTCTCGGGCAACGGCGCCACACCCCTCTCGCGATGCTCCCGACGACTGCACCCGAGGGGCGCGGCCTCATCAGCAGGGGCCATGAGCTCCAGGCCCTCCTCGATGCCCGCCAGGCCGGCAGCCAGCATGACCGCGAAGGCCAGGTAGGGATTCGCCGCCGGATCGGGGCTGCGCAGCTCCACGCGGCAGGCCGATTCGCTGCGCGGCCGGTACCCTGGGATACGCACGAGAGTAGAGCGGTTGCGGGCGCCCCAGCTGATGCAAGTGGGAGCTTCCCCACCCGGTTGCAGGCGCTTGTAGGAGTTCACATACTGGTTCGTGACCAGGGTGAATTCCGGCGCGTACTTCAGGAGGCCGGCAATGTAGGCCTTCGCCGTGGCCGACAAGTTGTAGCCGGACGGGTCGCTCTCGTCGAAGAAGACGTTGTTGCCGGCCCGATCCATCAGACTCTGGTGCACGTGCATACCGCTGCCCGGCGCCCCGGCCAGGGGCTTGGGCATGAACGAGGCGTACACCCCGTGCTTCATGGCGATTTCCTTCACCACCTGCTTGTAGGTCATCACCGCGTCGGCCATGGACAGGGCGTCGGCGTAGCGCAGGTCTATCTCGTGCTGCGAAGGACCCTTCTCATGATGGGAGTACTCCACGGGAATACCCATCTTCTCCAGAGTGAGCACCGTGTCGCGCCGCAGGTCGGAGGCGGAATCAAGGGAAGTAAGGTCGAAATAGCTGCCGTGGTCGAGCACCTCGGTGCCCTCAGCGTCCTTGAAGTAGAAGTACTCCAGCTCCGGCCCCACGATGAACGAGTAGCCGGCCTCGGAGGCCTTGCGCACCATGCGCTTGAGCACCTGGCGCGAATCGCCCTCGTAGGGCTCGCCCTCGGGGGTGCGAATGTTGCAGATCATGCGAGCCACAGCATTGGAAGAGGGGCGCCAGGGCAGTACCTGGAAGGTGGAGGGATCGGGGAAGGCCAGCATATCGGATTCCCGCCTCTCCGAGAAACCTTCGATGCAGCTGGCATCGAATCCCATGCCGTCGTCGAAGGCGCTTTCCAACTCACCGGGCACTACAGCGAAGGACTTCATATTCCCCAGCACGTCGGTAAACCAGAAGCGCACGAAATGCACGTCACGGCTCTCGATAGTCTTCAGCACGAAATCTTGCTCGGGGGTTACCACCACGTCTCTGCTCCGTTCGACCGTCGCGTTCTTGATCCGTCCCATTATAGTTCGCAGTCAGAAGAGCCCTCGGGGGAATTTACCGGACTGCAAAAGAAAAAACCCGCCGCGGTGCGCGACGGGTCTCAAAGGTGCGAGAAGCAGCGGAACTACTCGGCGGCCTCAACCTCGGTCTCGGTCAGCTCCACGCCGGGGGCCTCCTCAGCGGTGGCCTCGGCAGCGGTGTCCTCCATATTCTGGACCTCTTCCTCGGCCTCGGCGCGAGCAGCAGCCTCAGCAGCCTTGGCGGCGAAAGCGGCGGCACGCTCGGCCTTAGCGGCGGCCTTGGCCTCGCGCTCGGCCTTCTTGGCGGCCTCGCGCTCGGCGATCTGAGCGGCGCGCTCGGCCTTCTTGGCGGCCTCGCGCTCGGCAACGACGTCCTTAGCGGCGCCGAAGCGGTCGGCGAAGCGCTGCACGCGTCCACCGGTGTCGATCAGCTTCTGGGTGCCGGTGTAGAACGGATGGCAGGCGTTGCAGATGTCGATCTTCAGCTCCGGCTTGGTCGAGCGGGTGGTGAAGGTGTTGCCGCAGCTGCACTTCACGACGCAGTCCACGTACTCCGGATGAATTCCTTGCTTCATGGGTTCTCCTATCTTCCCTTGGTTTCCGACCAAGAGTTCCGAATAAGGCTTGGTTTCCGACCAAGCCCGAGACAAGCCTGTTTATATTAGCACCGATTCGCCCTAATGCAAGAAAAAAGACCCGCGCTACACGGGTCTTTCAAGAATTGCCGGGGAACGGCCGAGCGTTCTACAGCTCGGTCACCCACAGGCCGTGGAGGTTGCAGTGCTCGTACACCTTCACCGGGGTCTCGCCGGCGGGCACCGTGAACTCGGCGTGGGGGGCATCGGCCGGGGTCAGGGGCTTGATCTGATAGCCCTTGTCGGTCACCAGGCAGATGAACTGGATCCAGTGCTCCTCGGTCATGGGATGATCCACCGAGCCCACGTTCACGATCACCTTGTCGCCCTCAACCTCGACGGCCGGCACGTGCTTCTCCAGGGCGGCGTCCTGGGAATCGGCCACGAGCTCCACCATCTTCTCGCCGCAGCACACCAGCGGCACGCCGGCGTCGAACACCTTCACGGCGATGTTGCCGCAGTGCATGCACTTGAAGAACTTCACATCCATGTTGCACCTCATATCTCTTGAGACGATTTCCTTGATGCGGCCGCCCGCGCGAGAGCGGGGTTTCGGCCGCCCCCTATTGTAGGGGAAGCAGAACGGCGCTCCCAAAAGAGCGCACAATCGACACCGCGTCGTTATCGAAGCCAGACGACAGGCAGCCGCCGCGCGCTCGGCCGCGGCCCGACAACGTGCATCCGGCCTAGCGAGCCGAACCGCCCTCCCCTGCCGCCGCCGATAGGGCGCCCGGCCTAGGAGGCCGTTGTGGGGCCCTCCCCCATCTCGGGAGCCGGGAGCCGCCGCGGCCCTTCCTGGGGCAGCTTGCGGGTGGCCGCGTACACCAGCAGGGCGATGCCGGCCACCACGAGGGGGGCCGAGAGCACCTGGCCCATGGTCAGCCAACCGCCCCACAAGTATCCCAGCTGCACATCGGGCTCGCGCACGAATTCGATGAGGAAGCGGAACACGCCGTAGAGCACGAGGAACACGCCGACGAAGGTACCGCGGGGCCGCAGGGGCAGCCGGCGCGAGAGGACGAACAGCACGCAGAAGATAACCAGGCCCTCGAGCACCGCCTCGTAGAGCTGGCTCGGGTGGCGCGGCATCATGCCGGCGGCCCCGCCGAACACCACGCCCCAAGGCCCGTCGGTGGGCGCGCCCCACAATTCGCCGTTCACGAAGTTGGCGCAGCGGCCGAAGAAGAGCCCCACCGGGGCGGCAATGGCCCCCAAATCGGCCAGGGTCAGATAGGGCACGCGGGTCATGCGTGCCGCCACGGCGCCCCCGACGAGCAGGCCCACGAGCCCCCCGTGAAAACTCATGCCCCCCTGGTTGAAGGCGAGGATCTCGAGCGGGTGGGCGAGGTAGTAGCCGTCGCCGTAGAAGAGCACGTAGCCGAGCCGGCCGCCCACCACCACGCCGATGATGGCGCAGATCATGAGCGTGAGCAGATCGTCCATAGTCAGACCAAGCCGCCAGCGACGGGCGATGCGGTAGATGATGAAGGCCGCCAGGGCGAAACCGGCCACATAGGCCAGGCCGTACCAGCGCACCACCAAAGGCCCCAGGCTCAGGGCGATGGGATCGAGGTTCTGGTAAATGTCGTTCAGCATCATAGGTTCCCCTCATGGGCGCCCATGCCGGCACCCAGCTCGATAGCGGCGAACTGAACCTCCTCGCGCAGGGAGGGAGGAATGGGCTGGATGGCCGAGACGGTCGCCGCGCAATGGGGGCACGCCAGGGAGAACAGCGCCAGGTTCGGGCGCAGCACCATCATGGAATCGTAGGCGCGCACATCCAGATCGTCCGCCCCGCACGCCGGGCACGTCACCGCAGCTCCCATGGAGCGCCACCGCCTTTCCGTTTTTGGAGTTCGCTTCAGATCCCCATTGTAGCAGAGGCCGCCACCGACGGGCCGCCAACGAGAGCGGCTATCCGACTCCTCTCCGGATTCGAGGCATCGGAGAGGGCGCCTAGAGGATGAAGCGGTTGCGGCCGCTGAACTTGTCGCGGCCGCTCGGCGCTTCGGGATCCACCTCCGGGCCATGGACGAGGAAGTGCTCGCAGAAACGGCAGACCTGCTTGATGGCGGCCTCGTAGTCGCGCTTGGGATTCAGCAGCACGTCGAAGTCGTCGCACACCACATGGGTCGGCCGATGGCACGCCGCATAGTGGCAGTCGGCCGGGCACGGCTCGCCCGGCACGTTGTGCGGGCAGCGCCCTTGCATCTCATCGTCGCAACCGCGACGGCTCCAGCAGCCCTCCATTCCCTTCCCTTTCTCGTGAAAGCGGGCCCCGAAGGGCCCGCTCGGCTCATGGATTGTTCCAGGCCCTTAGGCGGCCGGCACCACGCTGGTCACACCGGGGACACGCTCCTTCAGGATGCGCTCCACTCCGTTGGCCAAGGTCATCTGGGACATGGGACAGCCCTTGCAGGCACCCTGGAGCTCCACCGTGACCACGCCGTCTTCGGACACGTCCACCAACGACACGTCGCCGCCGTCGGCCTGGAGGCTCGGACGGATCAGCTCAAGCACGGCAGCTACATCGGACTTCTCAACCATAAGGCACTCCCTTTCAAAGAGGTTCTTCCGTTCGCAAGCCATCATAGCACAGCGCCGCGGCGGCGGACGCGCAGGGCCGCGAACACCACAACGGCGCCAGCCAGGGCGCTCCCCCTAGCCGATCCAGTCCTGACCGATGATGACGAGCAGGTCGGTATCGAACTGGTAGAAGTCGCCACCGTTCACCACGCGACCGGCGGACAGATCGCTCACTACGGCCTTGGCCGCTATCTCGAAGGCGGCATCCTTGTAGATCACCATGGTCTCGGGGTAGGCCGTGCCGTCGTCCACGTTGCCCACCGCCTTCACCTGATAGCCATCGGACTCCAAAAGCTCGCCGCAACGGGCAGCCGCCCCCTGGATGCCGGAGCCGTTGCGCACCTCCACGGTGAGCAGGCTGCGATCCATATTGGCCACGTTGCCCGCGGCGCTCTCCGGGGCATTGCCGGCACGCACGGCCTCCATCATGGTGGCCAGCTCGTCGTCGGACACCTCGTAGGTGCGCGCACCGTCCTCGCCCTCCACGGCACGGCCGGGCACCACGGCGGCGTACACCGTCACCTCCGACAGGGGCCGCAGCACGTCGCCCAGGGCGATGATCTGGCCGCTCGACCAGTCGGTGCTCACGGCCGGGGCACCGTCGGCCACCACGGTCGGGAAGCTCAGACCCTCGCCGGAACTCGCCCGCTCGGCCAGGTTCACCGTGAACAGGGCTCGCATCTTCGCCTGGGTGCCGTAGGGGTCGGCATAGTTCGATGCCCGCAGAAGCGTAACGGCCGAGGGGCCGTCCAGGGTCACGGAGCCTGCTTGCAGCACCTGAATGCCGGCCCGGGGGTCGTCCACCTCCTGATCCAGCTCCACGGCCACACCGCCCACGATATCCACGAGTCGCTCGATGCCCGCGGCATCGGTGGCAGCGAAGTGCGCGATGTCCACGCCCAGCAGAGACGCCACCGCTCGGATGAGCTCGGCATCGCCCCCGACGGAAGAGGCCTTGGACAGGGGGTGGCGCGCCCCGTCGGACAATTCCACGGACACCGTGGCCGGCACCGATATGAAGGTGAGGGTGTGAGTGGCCTCGTCGACGCGCACGGCCAGATAGGCATCGCCCTCGGCCGCTCCAGCCGGGGTGGCCGAGCCCAGATGGGCGGTGCACAGGACAAAGTAGGGCTCCCCCTCGGCCGGGGCAACGAGCGCCTCGGTGGCGTTGGAATCACCCAGCGACAGCTGGGAATCGGACAAGGCGAAGAAGGCCGACACGCCGGCGAACACGGCCACAGCCACGACCGCGAGGGCCGCCACGGCCAGAACCGCGATGCGACGCCGACGGGAGCGGATCTGAATCTCCTCCACATAGCCGCGCCGACCCCGGCGGCGAGCGTAGTCGGCATCGCTTTCCCCACTTGTGGCCTGAACGTCCACCTGCTCCACCATACCGCGGGTCGCGCGGCGGGAGCGGCGACTGTCGGAGAAGTCAACCCGGGTGGTGCCCACGGGGCTATCGTCCTCGCGGCGTCCGCGGCGGCCGGCGGGACGGGCCACGTGGGAGCCGATCACGGAATCGTTCACCCGACGGGACGTGCGGCGGGTCTGGGAGGCCGAGAGCCCCTTCTTGCTGTGCAGCGCCATGGAATCGACCGCCTATCCCCGGCTGGAGACGGGCACGCGGCAGATATCGGCGCCGAGGGAGGCGAGCTTGCCCGCGTAATCCTCATAGCCCCGATCGATATGCTCCAAATGGTGCACGCTCGTCTCGCCGTCGGCCACGATGCCCGCGAGCACGAGGGCCGCCCCGGCCCGCAGGTCAGTGGAGGACACCGGGGCGCCCTCCAGCTCGGCCACCCCGCGTACGATGGCATGATGGTCGTCCAAGGTGATGTCGGCGCCCATGCGCATGAGCTCGGCGGCGAACATGAAGCGGTTCTCGAAGACGTTCTCGGTGATGACCGACACATCGTCGGCCAAAGCTGCCAACAGCATGAACTGGGCCTGCAGGTCGGTGGGGAAACCGGGGTGCGGCAGAGTCTGGATGTCCACGGAGCGCAAAGGCTCGCTGCGCGTAACACGCACCCAATCGGGGCCGCACTCCACCGCGCAGCCCATGGCCCGCAGTTTCATGATAGCCATGCGCAGAAAGGCCGGATCGATGCCGTGCACGGTAACCGGGCCGCCCGTAAGCGCCCCGCCCACGAGGAAGGTGCCCGCCTCGATGCGGTCGCCCACGCAGGTGTGCTCGCAAGGGTGCAGCGCGTCCAAGGGCACGCCCTCGACCTCGATGAGCGACGTGCCGGCACCGGACACTTTGGCCCCCATGGCGTTCAGCATGTTCGCCAGGTCCTCGATCTCCGGTTCGCAGGCGGCGTTCTCAATGGCCGTGTGGCCCTTGGCGGTCACGGCGGCCATGAGCATGTTCTCGGTGGCGCCCACCGAGGGAAATTCCAGATACACGTGGGCGCCCTTCATGCCGCTGGGCGTGGTGGCCTCGAGCACACCATGATCCACGTCGAAGGCCACACCGAGGGCCTCCAGGCCCACTAGGTGCATGTCGATCTTGCGGGCGCCGATCTGGCAGCCGCCGGGCATGGCCACCCGCGCCTCGCCGAAGCGCCCGATAAGGGGGCCGAGCACGGAAATGGAGGCGCGCATCTTCGATACGAGTTCGTAGGGAGTCTCGCACGAGTCCACCGATGCCGTATCGATGGAGAGGCTGTGACCCTCGCGGGTCACCGTGGCTCCCAGGCGCTCGAGCACCTCGCCCATGATCTCGATGTCCGAGATGACCGGGATGTTGTGCAGAACGGTGGTTCCCCGGCCGAGCAGCGTGGCGGCCATGAGCTTGAGCGCGGAGTTCTTGGCGCCGGAGACGGTCACGTCGCCGGAAAGGGCATGGTTGCCCCGAACGATGATGACTTCCTGGTTCATTTCTAGTCCTTTGTGCGGGCGCCGAAGCGCCCGGTAGTCCATCATAGGTTCATACGTCCCATCATTATAGAAAAAAGGCCGCCCCGTAAGGCGGCCTTTCTCTTATTGGAATAAAAACTCCAGCGACAGTTACTCGCCCAGGGCGAAGCGGACGAAGCCGGTGATCTTGATGGAACCGCCCATGGCCTTGGCGCACTCATCGGCGTAGGCGGCCACGGTCAGGTCCGGATTCTTCACGAAGGCCTGCTCGGCGAGGCAGTTCTCCTTGTAGAACTTGTCCATGCGACCCTCGGCCATCTTCTCCTGGATGTTCTCGGGCTTGCCGGACTCGGCGGCCTGGGCCTTGTAGATCTCGAACTCGTGGGCGGCCACATCGGCGGGCACATCCTCGCGGGTGGCGGCCACCGGGTTCAGGGCGGCCACCTGCATGGCGATGTCGCGACCGCACTTCTGGAACTCCTCGGCGGCCGGGTCGATGCCCTCCACCTCGAAGGTCACGAGCACGCCGATCTTGCCGCCGCCGTGGATGTAGGCGGCCACAGCCGGGGCCTCCACCACAGCCACGCGGGCCAGCTGGGTGTTCTCGCCCATCACGTGGATGCAGTCAGTCACGACCTCCTCGACGGTCTCACCGTCGATGGTGGCGGCATTCAGAGCGTCCACATCGGCCGGCTTGGCGGCCAGGGCGGCCTGGGCGATCTTCTCGGCGTAGGCCTTGAACTTCTCGTTCATGCCCACGAAGTCGGTCTCGCAGTTCAGCTCGACCACGGCACCGGTGGTGCAGTCATCGGAGACCAGCGCCATGACGGTGCCCTCGTTGGTGGCACGGCCGGCCTTCTTGGCCACGGCGGCCAGGCCGCGGGTGCGCAGCACGTCGACGGCCTTCTCCATCTCGCCCTCGGCCTCGGCCAAGGCCTTCTTGCACTCCATCATGCCCGCGCCGGTCATCTCGCGGAGCTCCTTCACCATAGCGGCGGTGATGTTAGCCATGGAATCCCTCTTTCTTAATTAATCGAATGACTCATAGGTCCACTAAGGTCAGCGAGGTTCCGACAGGTGCCTGGCCTTGGCCTGCCTTTGGGCCAAGGCCAGGTGCCTGTCGGAACCGCAGCATCGACAGGGCCGTTCGTCCCGTCAGGGCGAACGGAGCTACTTTACTCGGCGACGGCGTCGGCCACGACGTCGGCGACGACCTCGGCGCCAGCGCCCTCGGCCACGTCGGCGGCAGCCTCAGTAGCGACCTCGGCGGCAGCGGCCTCGCCGGCCATCTCGGCGGCGGTCACGTCAGCGCCGGTGCCGGCGATCACGGCGTCGGCCAGGAAATCGGCCAGCAGGCGCACGGAGCGGATGGCGTCGTCGTTGGCCGGGATGCCGTAATCCACGTCGTCGGGATCGCAGTTGGTGTCCAGGGTGCCCACCACGGGGATCTGCAGGCGATGGGCCTCATGGATGGCGATGCCCTCGCGGTTGGTGTCGATCACGAAGATGGCGTCGGGCACCTTCTTCATGTTGCGGATGCCGTTGAGGTTGGTCTGGAGCTTGGCCAGCTCCTTGTGCAGCAGGATCTGCTCCTTCTTCGGCAGCAGGGCCATGCGGCCGTCGGCGTCCATGGCCTCCAGCTCCTCCATGCGCTTCACGCGGGTGCGGATGGTGGCGAAGTTGGTGAGCATGCCGCCGAGCCAGCGAGCGTTCACGTAGGGCATGCCGCAGCGGTTGGCAGCCTCGGACACGGCCTCCTGGGCCTGCTTCTTGGTGCCCACGAACAGCACGGTGCCGCCCTTACGGGTGAGGTTGCTCACGAAGGTGTAGGCGGAATCCAGGCCGTAGAGGGTCTGCTTGAGGTCGATGATGTAGATGTCACCGCGATTGCCGAAGATGTAGGGCTTCATCTTCGGGTTCCAGCGGCGGGTCTGATGCCCGAAATGCGCACCGGCATCGAGCAGCGTGGTGATGCTGACTTTCGTCATGATCGCTCCATTCGTTAGTCCTCTGCCCGAGGTCTTCCCCGCCTGCCGCAGCCTTTTTAAGGTGGCCACTCGCGGAGGCAGGTCGCCCGAGCATGTGTGATAGTTGCCGCCGTGCTCCGTCTTGGGGGCGGACACAGCCTGTCTAAAATAGCACAATCCCCCGCTAATGCAAGGGATTGCGCGAAGAAATCGGGAAATCACGCGAGCTCTTCGATGCTGCGGCGCTTGAGTGTGCGCAGCAACGCCTTTCGTTGCGCGGACGATTTCAAGCCAGTCGTGCGCCACGGGCGCCCCAGGGCGCGCGACAGCTGAGCGGCCAGATCGTCAAGCGCTTCGATAGACGAAAGGTGGAGCGCAGTGGCCGTAAACAACCGCATGTCCCCAGCCTGTACCTCATTTCGCCGCAGCGAGTCCGCACGAATCTTGTCCTTTTCTGTATGATGCGCATCGCTGTCGTACTCCAGGCCCACACCAGCATCTGGCCAGCATGCATCCACTACTCGGAAGCGACCCCCCTCGACGTCAATCACCCAGTTCATGCACGGCTTCGGCAGGCCGTAGCCTCCAGCATTCCGCGGAAGGGACAGCATAAGGGCCAGCGCCGTTTCCATAGGAGACGCGGCGCCCTCCACCGCGTAACGTACCGCCCGCGCCATCTGGCGACCCGCTTGGGAGCTTCCATGACCGCGCGCGACCTCCTCCATCGCCGCCAGGCACGACACCGGCACGGGGCGATGGCTGAGCGCCGCTTCTTGCACCTGCACCTCAGCCCGCGCCGTTCCGTCTTCGCCGCGCACCAACTCGGCACGTTCAGTCAACTCGTAATAGTACGTAGAGCACAGCTCGCTGATCAGTTCGGCCAGCTGGGGCATGGACAGATCCAGAGCCAACTGGAGCACGCACCATTCCGGCGAGGCAATGAGCAGCCCGCACTCTGCACTGCGCACGAACGCTCCGGCACCTGGCGTCGAAGCGATAACCGAACAGGCGACAAGTGGCGAGTTCAGACGCGATGCCTTGTTGGGAACCATAACGCTGACGGGCATCGACACCATACCGCATCCGCGATCCGCCAACGCGCGAATCGCCCCGCGAGAGGGCTTTTTCGCGACGCCGTTTCCAACCGCGACCTCGTAGTCAACCGCTTCGTCGTAGGTGACGAACAGGCGCTCGAAGGCCAGCTCCCGCGCACGTTCTTCCAGTTCCGGATTCCCCAGCGGCACCGAACGTCGCGGCGATGGCGCCCCCGTCTCGAGATCCACGGCTCCATCGGGAAGCAGCGATTTGTAGAAATGCCGGCACGTCCAACACTCCGCCGCGGACACGCCCTTAACATAGGTGGTCATATGCCTTCCTTCTCATTCCGCAGAACATCGTCGCTGCTCCGGCCGAGCGCGCTTTGGCCCCACGCTTGAGCGTCAGGCCCAACTTTTAGTTTCCGACAGGGACCTTGAATATGGAATATCTGATATTTTATGCAGAATTCGCTCAAGTTCTCGAAGTTGCAAAATAAAAAGCAGGATTTCCACGTTTGAAAGATGGAAATCCTGCTTTTTGGCGCGCAGTTCGCAACGGTAGATGCGCCTGCCCTTCGCCCCCATGAGCGACCATGCCTTTGACCTGGTAATTCTCGCCACTCGTTTCCGATCGCTCTCCACTGCGGAACACTGCAACGTGGAAAATCTGCTTTTCTTTCGGCCTTTTCGCAAATTGAGTGAAAGAATGCGCGAAATGGCAGATTTTCCATATTCAGCAGGGCCCCCACCACAAACAAAAGCCGGGGAGGCTACCAAAGGGGAGAGCCCGGAAGCACTGTAGCGGCCATCGCAAGGGAGGTCGCCGTCTGTGCCGCGCCCAGAACAGACGCCACGGCACAGACGGCTACCGCAAAGAGCGGTGCGACCACAGCTGCACCCGGCAACCGAAAGCGCGATCTTCCAGCCGCCGGGGCAACGTGATCGAATGGGCGTCGCTGCCCGCTTACTTGTACTGGCTCTCGTGCTTGCGGAAGAAATCGAAGCGCGGGGGCAGCTCGTGGATGCGGTGCTCGCCGGCATCGATCTCGATGGCCGGGCACAGCTCCTCGTTGGAATCGAAGTCGTAGTTCCAGCTGAAGAACTCGTCGAAGCCGAAGCTCAGGTAGTCGCAGATCTTCTCGCAGCCGGCCGGCACGATGGGGTGCATGAGCAGGGTGGCCACCCGCAGCAGGTAGAACGAGTCCACGAGCACCTGGCGGCGCGCCTGCTCGTCCCCGCTCTCCTCGGCGGCCTTGATGCCATCGGCCCACCACTTGTTGGACCAGCGGATGAACTCGTCGCACAGCGACATCGCCCGATGCAGCTCTACCCGGTGCATGCACTCCTCGTAGGCCAGCAGCGCCTCGAATGCCCGGCGGCGCACCTCGTCGCTCACGCGGCCCAAGGGCATGCAGCCGTTGAAGTTCTTCCCCGCCTCGTAGAAGCAGCTGCGCGCCAGGCGGTTGAACACATTGGTGAGCAGCGCCCCCTCCTTCAGAACCGGATCGGCGTAGCGCGGATCGTCCCGTTTGGCCTCGTCGGGGTCGAAGGGCTTGGGCGAGAATCCCACGGACTTCTGATCGAGGCCCAGAGCCAGGAAGTGGGCCCGCAGCTGCTCGGGAGTGTAGTGCTCCAGAAGCTGCTCGCCCGTGGGCGGCTTCACCGCGCCCGACGAGGAGGCCTTCTTCTTCCCGAACAACATGTGATGGTTGGCCACGAGCGTGGTCTGGCGCATCTGAGAGTCAGGCCCTTCGGCGAACAGGCCGTCGGGGCGCAGCGCCTCCCACAGGGCCGGCTGGGCCACGCCGTAGAAGTACAGGTTGTCCTGGCCGATGAACTGGTACACCCGCGCGTCGTCGTCGCACCAGAAATCGCGCCAGCTCGTGCGGGGCAGGCCGCGCTCGTCGTTCACCGTGATAGTGAACGAGATGGGCGCCCACAGCGATTCGGGCCAGCACCACACGGTGAGCCCCTCCACGTCGTCGATGACTGGCGCCGCCACGCCCCACTCGATATTGCCCGTAATGCGGAAGGGCACCAGCGTCTTGGAGGTGCGGAAGCGAATGCCGGCTCCAGCCAGCACCGCACGGGCCGCGTCGCGGGCCGCGATGTCGGCGAACTCGATCTCGAAGGACTGCTTGCCCTTCTCGGCCTCGCGGAACTGGTGGGGCGGCAGGCTGTCGGCCAGGGCGCGGTAATCGTCTACGTGCTCGTTCTTCACGAAGATGACCGGGGGTGCCAGAAACTCGGCGATGGTCTGAGGCACCACGGGGCGCACCTCGCCGTCGGCGCGCAGGGCCTCCACCCGCTCCTTCAGAAAACCGTCGAAATCGGGCAGGTCGAAGTACCAGTTCTCCACCGGGCGCATCTCGGGCACCGTGCCCGTGAGGGTGGACACCGGCTTGATGAGATCGACCGGAGCGTACTGGTGGCCCAGGTCACACTCGTCGGCGTAGGCGTGCTCCGACTTACAGCCCTGCACCGGGCAGCGGCCCTGCACCTGGCGGCCGTTGAGAAACGTGCCCGCCTCGGTGTCGTAGAACTGCAAGGTGGAATCGAGCTTCAAGTGGCCGCACTCGTGCAACCGCTCGATGAACTGGTTCGTGATCATCTGGTGCACATCGCCGGCGTGCCCGATGCCGCTGCCCTCGTAGATGTCCAAGCTCACCTGGAAGGCCTCCAGCGTGGCCTTCTGGCGCTCGTGGTTGGCCAGCACGTAGTCGGCGATGGCGCCCGTGAACTCGCCGGCCTCCACCAGCTTGCGGTAGCCCTCGTTGATGGGGCTGCCGAAGCAGTCGGTGCCCGACACGAAGCGCACGTTCTCGGCGCCGATGCGATCGCGCAAAAAGCGGGCGAAGGCGTCGGCCGGCACGAACACGCCGCCGATGTGCCCGAAGTGCAGGGGCTTGTTTCCGTAGGGCATGCCCGCCGTCACCACGGCCCGGGCCGGCCACTCCACGCGGGTTCTGCTACTCAAGTCCGACACGGTCTTCCAACTCCTTCAGCATATCGGTCACGGCGCCCTCGTCTTCGGTGCCCATGATATCGAGCAGCCGTCCCAGGTCACTCGAGGAATCCTGCAGGTACGCGGTATCTGCGTGGGTAACGCCGGCAAGGGACGCTGCCTTCTCCACGGCCATCTCCAAGGTACCGATCTCGTCGGCCAGGCCGTTGCCCACGGCATCGATGCCCGTGAAGGTGAGTCCCGTAGCCAGCTCGCGCACCTCGTCCTCGGTCATGGAGCGACCCTCGGCCACCGTGGCGATGAACACGTCGTTGATCTGGTCAACCTGAGCCTGGTACCAGGCGCGCTCCTCCTCGGTGAGGGGCCGGTTTCCGCCCCCGGCGTCCTTGGCGTCGGCCGAGGTGATGTTATCCACCGAGATGCCCAGCTTCTCGTAGAGGCCCGACAGATCGGTCACCGACATGATGACGCCGATGGATCCCACGGCGGACGTCTCGGCCGTGTAAATGTAATCGGCCTGGGAGGAGATCATGTAGGCGGCGCTGGCATCGAGCGAGGCGCAGGACACCACCACCGGCTTGGAGAAATCGCGCACGTAGCGAGCCATCTCCTCGCCGGCCGTGGCCACCCCTCCCCCGGAATTCACCCGCAGCACCACGGCCTTGATGTGCGGATTCTCCTCGGCAGCGTCCAGCTGGGCCTTCAGACCCTCGGGGCTCGACGTGGAGCCGTCGTACTGGATGGTGCCGTCGATATTGATGATGCCCACGGTGTCGCCCGTGACCGTATCGGCCCACGAGGGCGCATCATAGGAGAGGGCCCCCATGGGGGCGGTCATCACCGCGGTGCACGACCCGATGGAGAAAAGCCCCAGAATGAAGAAGGCGAGCACGGCGGCCAGGCCCACGATCCAGCCGCGACGCTTGGGAGCGGCGGCCGGCGCGGGCGGGGCCCCGTAGGCGGGAGCGCCCCATCCCGGGCCGGGGGCGGCGGCACCGGTGCCGTAGGCGCCCGACGGGGCCCCGGGAGCCGGGGCGGTCGGCGCAGCTGGCGCCGGCTGCGAAGCCGGCTGGCCCGGAGCGGGGGTGCCCCCCGGGGTGCCCCAGGCGGCATTGGGCCAATGGTTCTGATCGGTCATAGCGAGATCCCGTGCCTTCTACAGCTCGAAGTTGTCGTCGGAGCGCCCTTGCTGGGTCTGGGCCTTCTTCGCCGTGCGGATGAGGAACTCCTGGTTGGAGCCCGTCTGCTTGAGCGACTTGATGAGCATGTCCATGGCCCGCTCCGTGGAATTGGTGTTCGACAAGATGCGGCGCACGGCCCAGATGAGCGGCGCCTCCTGGGGCTCCAGCAGCAGCTCTTCCTTGCGGGTGCCCGAGGAGATGGGGTCGATGGCCGGGAAGATGCGGCGGTCCGCCAGGTTGCGGTCCAGCTTCAACTCCATGTTGCCGGTACCCTTGAACTCCTCGAAGATCACCTCGTCCATCTTCGACCCCGTGTCGATGAGGGCCGAGGCCAAGATGGTGAGGCTACCGCCGTGCTCGATGTTGCGGGCGGCGCCGAGGAAGCGCTTGGGCGGGTAGAGGGCCGTGGAGTCCACACCGCCCGAGAGGATGCGGCCACTGGCCGGCTGGGCCAGGTTGTAGGCACGGGCCAGGCGGGTGATGGAATCCAGCAGGATGACCACGTCCTTGCCCTGCTCCACGAGGCGCTTGGCGCGCTCGATGACCAGCTCGGCCACTTGGATGTGGTTGTCGGCGGGCATGTCGAAGGTAGAGGACACCACTTCGCCGCGGATGGAGCGCTCCATGTCCGTGGCCTCCTCGGGGCGCTCGTCGATGCCGAGGTACATGAGGTGCACCTCGGGGTTGTTCGCCGAGATGGCCGCCGCGATGTCCTTGAGCACCGTGGTCTTGCCGGCCTTGGGCGGCGAGACGATGAGGCCGCGCTGGCCCTTGCCGATGGGAGCCGTAAGGTCGATGACCCGGGCCGTCGTAGTGGTCTTGCCGTGCTCCATCCACAGGCGCTCATCGGGGAAGATGGGCGTGAGCTCGGAGAACTTCGGGCGCAGGGCCATGACCTCGGGGGCCATGCCGTTCACCAGGTTCACCTTCTGCAGGGCGGCGAACTTGTCGTTGGGGCGGGCCGGGCGCGTGGTGCCGGTGACCATGTCGCCCTTGCGCAGGTTGTTCTTGCGGATGGCAGCGAGCCCCACGTAGATGTCGTTCTCGCCGGGCAGGTAGCCGGAGGTGCGCAGAAAGCCGTAGCCGTCGCCCATGATGTCCAGGACGCCCGTGACCTCGGTGAAGCCCTCGGCCTTGCAGGTGGCCTCGTAGATGGCCTCCACGAGCTCGGCCTTCTTGAGGGCCGCCCCCTCCACGCCCAGCTCGGCGGCCTTGGCGCGCAACTCGGCCACCTTGAGCTCGGCCAGCTCCTCCCGGGTCACCGAGGGCTGGGGCTCGCGATTGCGGTTCTCGTGGCGCTGGCGGCGGTTGTTGCGGTCGTTGCGGTCGTGGCCCTTCTTGCCGTTTGGGCTCTGGCCGCCGTTCTGACGGCGCTCCCCCCGGTCGTCGGGGCGCTCGCCGCGGCCGTGCTTGCGCACCACCGTGGCCTTGCGGTCGGCCTTCTTGGCGCCGTCGGCCTCCCCCTCGCCCGCAGCGGGCGCCTCGGGGGCGCCGGATGCCTCGGCCTCGGCGGGCTCGGCCTTCTTGCGGGCCCGGCGCACCTTGGGGGCCGCCTCCGGCGCGGGAGCGGACTCAGCCGTCTCCGTCGGGGCGCCGTCGGCCCCGGCGGCGTCGGCGGTCTTGGCCGTGCGCGAGCGGCGGGGCTTGGCCGGAGCGGCCTCGGGAGCCGGCTCCGGGGCGGCCTCGCCCACAGCGGCCTTGGTCGCGCGGCGGCGCACCGGCTTCTTGGCCGGAGTCTCGCCAGCCGCCTCCGCAGCCCCCTCGGCCGCCGGGGCCTCGGCGGCCTTCTTGCGCGGACGGCCGCGCTTGGGCTTCTCCGGAGCCTCCTCCAGGGCGTCGGCGATGGTCATCTGGTTCTCGTCGGCCTCACTCATGCGTTCTGAACCTTCTCCCAGTCCTTAAGGAACGACTCGAGGCCGCGGTCGGTCAGCGGGTGCTGCACGCACTTCTTCAGGATGCCGAAGGGCACGGTGGCGATGTCGGCGCCCATGAGGGCCGCCTGGGTCACGTGGTTGGCGCTGCGGATGGAGGCGGCGATGATCTCGATCTGCTCGCCGCCCACCGTATCAGCGGAGAAGTCGTAGTTGCCGATGGCGCGCACCACGTCGTCCAACTGGGCCAGGCCGTCCTCGGAGATGTCGTCGAAGCGGCCCACGAAGGGCGAGATGTAGCGGGCGCCGGCGCGGGCAGCCAGAATGGCCTGGGGCACCGTGAAGCACAGGGTCATGTTCACCGGGATGCCCTCGTCGGCCAGCACGCGGGTAGCGGCCAGGCCCTCCACCATGGTGGGGATCTTCACCACGACGTTGGGGGCGATCTTGGCCAGCTCCCGGCCGTCGCGCACGATCTCGTCGCGGGTCATGGCCACGGACTCGGCGGACACGGGGCAGTCGGGGCCCACGATGTCGCAGATGCGCTTGATGTGGTTGTGGAAGTCGTCCAGCTTGCCGCCGATGCGGGCGTACAGCGTGGGGTTGGTGGTCACGCCGGCCAGGGCGCCCCAGCTGGCAGCCTCCTCGATCTCAGCGAGGTCGGCCGTGTCCAGAAAGAACTTCACGTTATCCTCCTTCTTGAGGTGTACAGGCATGGGGAATGGATGGCACTCGAATCGACCGCGGTAAAGCGCACTGCGAACCCGAACCGTGAGAACATTGGAAGTGAGTGATACGGAACCAGGGGAAGGAAGCGGGGCGCAATCGCGCCCAAGATTCAAAGCTGCAACCATAGTAGCGCAACAGCCCGCCACGCACAAGAAGAAGCACACAGAGGGCTCGGGAGGGGGCGAGCGCAGCCCGCTGATCGCTCGCCCCCTCCCGAGCCCTCCGCCGGAGCCCCTCCGTCACCCCTCCAGCATCGAGCGGTAGAAGCAGGTGCGCGCGCCCGTGTGGCAGGCGGGGCCGGCCGGGTGCACGAGGGCCAGCAGCGTGTCGCCGTCGCAGTCGTAGCGCAGATCCACGAGCTTCTGGGTGTTCCCGCTCGTGGCGCCCTTATGCCACAGCTCCTGGCGGCTGCGGCTCCAGAACACCGTCTCGCCCCGCTCCAGAGTGAGCGCCAGCGATTCCGCGCTCATCCACGCCATCATGAGCACCTCGCCCGTATCGGCGTCCTGCACGATGCAGGGAACGAGCCCCGCCTCGTTGTACTTCAACTCGGGAAGATTCACCACGACCTCCTACAGGCGCACGGGGATGCCGGCGGCGCGCATGGATTCCTTCACCTGGCGCACGGTCAGCTCGCCGAAGTGGAAGACGCTGGCAGCGAGCACCGCATCGGCCTCGCCGTCGATGATGCCCTCGGCGAAGTGCTCCAGCTTGCCCACGCCGCCGCTCGCGATAACGGGAATATCCACGGCCCGGGCTACGGTGCGCGTGAGGTGGCAGTCGAAGCCGTCGCGGCTGCCGTCGCGGTCCATACTGGTGAGCAGGATCTCCCCCGCCCCGCGCCGGGCCGCCTCGCGCGCCCACTCCACGGCGTCGATCCCGGTGTTCTTGCGGCCGCCGGCCACGTACACCTCCCACTTGTTGGGGTTGCCGGGCACCGCCTTCGCGTCGATGGCCACGAGGATGGCCTGGGTGCCGAAGGCGCGGGCCGCTTGGGTGATGAGGTCGGGGTTCGCCACAGCCGCCGAGTTCACCGACACCTTGTCGGCCCCGGCGGCGATCATCGTCCGAATGTCGGCCACGCTGCGGAAGCCGCCGCCCACGCAGTAGGGCAGGTGCAGCTCGGCCGAGGCGTGGCTGGCCAGCTCCACCGTGGTGGCACGGTCGTCGCTCGTGGCCGTGATGTCGAGGAAGATCACCTCGTCGGCCTTCTGCTCGTCGTAGGCCCGGGCCAGCTCGATGGGGTCGCCCGCATCGCGCAGCCCCACGAAGTTGATGCCCTTCACCACGCGCCCGTCCTTCACGTCCAGGCAGGGAATTACTCGTTTCGTCAGCATGGTCTTTCCAACCTGTCCGTCGGCGAGCCAGCCGGTATTGCGATTCGCTCAGACAGTCCTCGCTTTGCGAAACAGCCCACCGGGCTGTTTCGGTCACTGCGGAACTCGCTCGGTCGCAACACCGTCTGTCTCGCCGACTACGTTTCCTTACTCGCCTTCCAGCTCTTCCAACGTCAAGGGGCGCGCCTCTTCTTCCAACTGGCCGCTCAGCTCGTAGGTGCCGGCACAGGCGGCCACGCCGTCGGCCACGGAGAGGGTGCCCTCGTAGATGGCGCGGCCGGCGATGACGCCCTCCACGGCATCGGCGATGGGGGCCAGGGCCGCAATATCAGCGGCCGTGGCGATGCCGCCCGACACGATGACCGGGTTGCCGAAGGCCGCGGCCATGCGTTCGTAGGCGCCGTTCTCCACGCCGGTCTGCATGCCGTCGCGGGCGATGTCGGTGTACACGATGTGCTCGAAGCCCTGGGAGGCCATACGGGCGGCCAGGTCGGTGGCGGCCACGCCGGACCCTTCGGTCCAGCCGGCCACAGCGGCCTCGCCGGCCTTGGCGTCGATGCCGGCCACGAGCGCGTCGGGGCCGAACTTCTCCATAGCGGCCTGGGCGAAATCGGGATCGCGCACAAGGGCGGTGCCCAGGATGACCCGAGTGGCCCCGGCGTCCAACAGGCGGTCGGCCACCTCCAGTGAGCGCACGCCGCCGCCCACTTCCACCTTCAGCTTCGTGCGGGCCAGAATGCGGCGCACCACCTCGATGTTGTCGGGGTTGCCGGACTTCGCGCCGTCCAGGTCCACCACATGGAGCCAGGTCGCGCCGTCTTCCTCGAAAAGCTGGGCCTGGGTGGCGGGATCGTCGTGGTACACGGTGACGGCGGCATAATCGCCCCGGGCCAGGCGCACGGCGCGGCCGTCCAGGATATC
>CANSQM010000033.1 GCA_947649205.1 uncultured Enterorhabdus sp. | reverse complement strand
GCCGCGGCGGTGCCGGGGGCATCGTCGGCCGCGAGGGCGGCCAAGGGCGCCACGGCCCGGGCCACCTCGCGAGCGGCCTCGTCGGCCAGGGCCGCCAGAACGCCGAGGCCGAAGCCGGCCGCGGCCGGCTCGGCGGCCGCGCGCACATCGATGGCCTGGCGCACCGGAGCCGCCGTGCCGTTCACCGTGAGGGCCGTGCTCCACAGGTAGGGGGCGCCGGACCAGGACTGCTCGTCGATGACCAGGGTGTAAGCGCCCGCAGCCAGAGAGCCGAGGACCATTTCCTCGCTCACGCCGGCCGTGCGCTCGTCGGCGGGGGTGCCGGAGGCGTCGTTGATGGGAACGCGATTGCCCTCGGCATCTTCCACATGGAAGGTGAAGGTGGCGCCGGCCGGGAAGGCGGCGCCCGAGGGCGCGGCCCCCACCGTCACCGTCACCGGGCTCGGGTTGGCGCCCGGCTCCAGGGTCGTGGCCACATCGACGTGGGTGCCGCCCTCGGGCACGGTGAACTCCACCGGCGCAGCAGGCAGAGCGAAGGTGCCCCCGTCGGGCAGCAGCGGCGACTCGGTGAAGTACAGCCGGTAGGTGCCCGGTTCCAGGTTGCGCAGGAGCACCGGATGGTTCAAGCTCACCACCTGGTTCTCGGCCACCGTGGTCTCGCTTTCCACCGCGTCGTCCCCCTCGCCGGTGACGGCAACGCTCACCAGGCGGTACTTCGCCTCGGCATCGGTACCGGCACCCTCTGCGCCGATGAGGGCGCGCACCACGGAGGTGCCCGCTACCACGGAGGGCGCGTCGCCCAGCTCGCAGGGAAGCGGCACTTCGATGACGGCCCCATGGCCGTCGGCGGTAATCGGCACGGCGTCCTTGGGCGCCCGGTACTCCCACGTGCCCGTCTTCTCCACGGTCACGTTCGCGCCGGAGCCGTCCTGCTCCACCACGGTATAGGTATAGGACACCACCGGCGCCTGTACGAGCGCCACGGTGTAGGAGCCGCGGGGCAGCGGCGTGGGCAGCTGGGTGGTGCCATGGGGCGCCACGGCGATGCGGTAGGACTCCTCGTCCACCGCATCCTCGCCCTCGGCGGGCAGCACCGGCAGACCGGTGGCGCCATCGATGACATCCCCGTTCTCGTTGCGAATGATCACGAAGGTGGGGGCATCGTCATCGGCGTAGGGGGCATCCACGGCCACCTGGACGGGGCTGGCATCCCATACGTGCTCCAGAGTGTAGGGGGAAAGCTCCACCGCATCCCCGAGGCCCACCACGTAGAAGTGCTGCACCTCGGCAGGCAGGGTGTAGCCCAGGCCGCCCTGGCCCGCCTCGGGGGGCATCTGAGGCGAGGCGGTGAACTTCAGGCCGTAGTGGCCGCGGGGCAGCGTGGCGATGACCGCCGGCGCGTTGGCCACGATCTCCACCTCGGCCACCACCTCGCCGGTCTCCTCGTAGGTCACCACTTCCTCGGTCAGGGCCTCGCCGTCCTCGCCCACCACCGGTTTGCCGTCCTCGCCCACCACCGGACGGGTCTCGCGCTTCTCCTCCATGGCCACGATCTGGGCCTTGGCCGGGAAGTCGGGGCTGGCGCCCTCGGCGTTCACGGTCACGGAGACCGCGCTCTCCTTCTCGATGCGATTCAGGGTCAGCTCGCCGCTCACCTGGGAGGGCACAGCGGCATCATAGTCGTCGATCTCGACGAAGCGCCCGTCCTCGGCGCAGGTCACGTACTTGCCGTTGGGATCCTTCACGTAGGTCTTGGTGCCGATGGTGACCACTTCGTCGTTCTCGCCCGGCACGCCCTCCAGCTTCGTGAGGCGCACCGGCTGGCCGTCCTCGGCGTACACCTTGCGCTTCTCGGCCTTCAGGGCACCGCTCACATCCACGGTGATGCCCGTGGGAATCTGCTCATTGTTCTCGCCGGTCGTGAAGGAGGGGTTCTTCTCGGCCATGGCGTCGTGGGCCACGATATGGAAGCTCAGCGGCTTGAAGGCGGTCGTGCGCTCCTCCACCTTGCCGTCGACGAGCACCCGGTAGGTGTAGGAGCCCTCCTCGAAGGGCAGCCCCTCCGGAGTGGTGCCCACCGACTTCACGACGATCCAGTAATCGCCCTGGGGCAGCTCCATGTCGTCGCCGCCGAGGGTCATCTTCTTGTTGGGGGTCAGCTTGAAGTTCTCCACCACTACCGCCCCCGTGGCACTCACCACATCCACGATGATGGGGTCCTCCAAGCCCTCGGCGTTCACCGTGAGGGACACCTGGCCGGAATAGGACACCTCGTCGGCATCCAGATCCTCGCCCGGACCGGGCACCACGGTGATGGAGCCGTCGAGCATCGGTTCCACGCCACGAGGCATGACGTAGGTGAACTCCACGCCGTCCAAGTTGCGGTCGCCGTAGTTGTAGGCCGTCAACTCGCTGATGAAGTCCTGGTTGTACTGGAGGGCCGTCGTGTACTGGCCCCGCAGCACGCCGCGATGGGCCTGACGGTACTCGTCGGCGTAGTCGTAGTTGGCCGTCCTCCAGCCCGCATAGGTGTCCTCGGTCTGGTAGAAGCGCTGGGTCTCGTAGTTGGACACGCCGGAGCCCTCGGTAGCCAGGGAGCCGGAGATGAAGCGGCTCGAAGTGGCGAGCCAGGCCTTCTGCATGTGCAGGCGCGTCTCCGACCACACGAGCGGCGTGGAGGAATGCCAGCGCGTGCCCGTGGGAACCTCGATGGGCTCGCCCGTCTCCCCGTCGGTGCCGGGAACGGTGTCCAGCGATGCGGAGCCGAGGGTGCGGGCCTTGGTCACATAGTGGTACCAGTCGCGCACGTAGCGGTCGGCGTTGCGCAGGGCGCCGG
Source organism: uncultured Enterorhabdus sp. (assembly GCA_947649205.1). GTDB lineage: Bacteria > Actinomycetota > Coriobacteriia > Coriobacteriales > Eggerthellaceae > Adlercreutzia. The sequence continues at coordinate 23,746 of CANSQM010000033.1, read as the reverse complement.
CGCCGTTCTCCAGGTTGTTCTCGGCAATCTGGGCCTGGTACCCCGTGTTGAAGTCATTATGGCCGTAGTACCACCACAGGTAGTGCACGTCGTTGGGCAGCTCGGAGGCGGCCTCGTCCTTGGTGGACTGGCGCGGACGCGGCGTATAGCGTACCACCTGGCGGTTGTTGGACACCTTCATATCGGTATCCAGCAGGTAGCCCGCCTTGTAGCTGTCGGCGTTGCCGTTGGCCGTGCGCAGGTAGCCGTCCTCGTAGGGGGTCATGCCGTTGGTACCCCAACCGTTCACATCCAGACCGTTGTAGTGGCCGTAGGACAGGCCCTCGCCGGGAATGTAGGTATAGGAGCCGTCGAACATCTCCCACGTATCGGTATTCTCGGGCTTGTCGCCAGAGAAGGCCGAGTCCAGCATCAGGTAGTCCATGTCCATGAGCACGTCGTTGGTGACCACCTGCCAAGCCGCCTGGCTCTCGCCCACGTGCTGCATGTGGTAACTCGCCCCGGGCGTGTTCAGATTGTAGTTGCGGTAATAGCTGGCGCCGATGTTCCACGCCCCCGAGCCGGTGCCCCCGAGCGGGCTCACATGGCCCGGCCAATTGCTGCCGTAGTTCGGATGCCAGTCGGCGTAGTAGTACTCGCCCACCCGCGGGAAGTAGGCCGGCTCGAGACCCGCCGTGCCACCGCCAGTCAAATCCTGAGCGCCCGTGATGTTGTTGCGCTGGTACACCTGGGGCAGGTTGTCCACCGAGGCGTATACGTCGAAGTACAGCTCGATGACATCACCCACCTCCATGCGAGTGGAGCCGGCCTGCACGAGGTCGACGGGACGGTCGTAGGCCAGGCCATCATCGATGATGGAGCCTGTCTGCGCCCCCGCGCCCGGCGCCGGCACGCTCGACATGGAGCGCGTCACTTCTGCCGCCCCTGCGGGCAGCGCCTCATCGTCGGCGATCCAGGCGATCTTGAACAGGGTGAACTCCGTGTCGCGGCTCACGCCGGCAGCCCGCGGGTCCATATCGGCGAAGTAGTCGCCATGGCCACCGAAGACGTTGGAGAAGCCGTTGTCGTAGATCATGGCCCCGCCATAATCAGGCATCTCATAGCTGTCCACGGGAACAACGATGAGCTTCATACCGTGGGTGCGGGCGTTGTAGACGTCCTTATCCTTCACCGTGACCGGATTGTTCGGGTCGGTCATATCGGTGCGGTTCTCAAGCCACTTCACCTGGAGATGATCGGCCAGGTACTGGGCATCGAGGACGCCATTGGCCTCGTTCTTCAGGTACTTCGTCGGAATGAGCTCGTAGAAGACGGGGTTGTACAGCTCGCCCTCGAGCTTGGTGATGCCGGCGTTCGTGCGCTTCGGCACGTTCTTGAGGGTGTTTTTGTACCAGAACCGCTCGCCTGCAACGTACCCGGTCTTCTGGGTGGCCTCGGGGTCGTAGGAGGCAGCGGCCTGGGCCTCGGTCTGGAACACCTGGGACTGGAAGCGCATGACCGGCGTGCGGCGCCACACAGTGGTCACCTTCTTCTTAGCCTCATCCTGCTTGGTGAGCAGGGTGCCGTGGGTCACGGGGTCATTGGCCGCAAGCACCGTCGTGCCCGAGCCGTTGCTGGCAGCCACATCCACGAAGTCGAGAACCGTGGCCTGGTTGTCGCTGTGGGTAAAGCCCACATCCACCGAGCCGTAGGGCTTCCACAGGTTCTCCTGCTCGCCGCCGGCATGGCTCACCGCCGTGCTGTCTTGGCGCGTGTCCTGGTAGCGGGCCACGCCGAGCAGCGACACGTCGTCGAGGGGGAAGGCCACCACGTCGGCGCCGGAGTTGTTGGCACGGGCCACGGCGGGCACGTCGTAATAGGTCCAGCGCACGCCGGTGACATCGCGGAACAGGTTGCCGTTGGCAGTGTGCCCCTCGTCGGTGGCGTCAGAGCCGTAGCGGTCGCCGCCCACGTCGTAGCGGGCCGCCAGCTCCTCGTAGGTGACCCAGGCTCCCTCGCCGCTGGCCGCATTCGTGGCGAGCGGGGTGATGGAGGCGCGCTCGTCGTAGGCCGCGGCCAGTGAGGTAGCCGGGGTGTTCCAGTCGGGCACGTAGTACTCGATGGCCACGGCGGGACGGCCCGGGTCATCCAGATCGGGACCCGCCTGGCTGTCGGGCAGCAGCGCCTGAGCCCGATCGGCAGCCGAGGAGGTGTGGCTCAAGCCGAGCACCTGGGCCGGCGTGGTCTGGCTCCAAGCAGCCTGGGCGGTCACGTCCTGGCCGAGGGCGCCGTCGGCAGTGGGATAGCCCAACTCATCGATGGTCTCGTCGGCCACATAGGTGGGCTTGCGCGTCAGCTCGAAGTAGCGCTTGCCGGCAGGATTGCCGTTGGCGTCGAAGCCCGCCGTGCCGTCGCCGTCGGCGCCCTGGACGATGCCGGTGCCGTTCACGGACCGCATGAAGGACACGGTCACGGTCATCGTAGACTCGTGCCAGGTGGTGTTGCGGATATTGGAAATGCGCAGGCGCATGCGGTTGCCGTCGGCGTTGGCAGCCTCCCCGGAAGAGGATACCGGGTCGAGAGTCTGGGTGTCGGGGTTCCAGTACTCCGGCGTGATGTCGATACGGTCGGTACGATGGCGATGGAAGGCCACGCTCGAGTAGTTGCGAGCCGTCAGCTGCTCCTTGTCGCCGAAGGCCAAGTCCGTCGTGGAACCGTCTTCGGCCCCTGCCGCTGGCGCGCCGTGGGACCAGGAATAGCGCAGCAGCGAGGCATCGCGGGCGCCGGCCATGTCCGCCGATCCGCAGTTGTCCGTCGTCTGCCCGCCGGCGGCCACCGTGTGGGCGCCGGCGATGTGACCGAGCTCGGCGGCATCAGAGCCGTAGGGTTGGCCGGCGCTGTTGCTGGAGCCGGTGCCGCTTTTGTTCGTCACCCGATACTGGGCATAGCCATGCAGCGGCGCGGCCGTGGCGTAGAAGTTGGCCTGGAGATGCTGGCCGCGATAGCTCGGATGATCGGAGCCATCGGAGCCGTTGGCCTCGTCGTTGTAGGCCGGATCCTCTTCCAGCTCATCGGTCACCTGGGTGATGACGCGCACCCAGACGCCCTGGCCCGGCTGGATCTGGCTCGTGGCGTTGCCGTTGTCCTCATCGGCTTCGTAGGCCTGGCCCACCGAAAGGCGCAGCACGCGATTGCCGTCGTACTGCTCGGTGGCATTCGGCCCGTCACCGAAGGTGCGCGAGGCGCCGTCCACCGTGGCCTTCGAGAGATCCGTTTGCTCATCGACGGCCACCGCGTCCGTGCCGTCGGCAGCCGACAATTCGGCCGTCACTCCATGGCCCGTGGTGTTGTTGTCGGCCCACCGAGCACCGGTCTTGGTCTTCTCCACTTCCCAGCCGACGATGCGCTGACCGCGGGGCACCTCGAAGCGGGCGTCCACATGCTCAAGGGGCAGGGCCTTCTGGCTGAAGGCACCGCTGTGGCTTCCCTGCAGCGTGCCCCGATCGGTGCCGATGTTCCCCGAGCCGGCCCCCACGTAGAGGCGGTACTCCACGTAATCGCCGGCGTACAGGTCGCCGTTGGGGATGCCATTGCCGTTGCCGCCCTGGGTTGCGGCGGGGTCGTAGCTCACGGGCGAGGACACCGAGCGGTCGTCGAAGTCGTAGGCGAATATGGACTGGGTCGTCCCGTTCATCTCCACCTTCTTGCCGCGCTGCATGTCGGTGACCAGCGAGCCCAGACGATGGAACAGGTCGTAGCCCCGATCGTTGGCCTCGCGCTTGGTGAGGCTCTTCTTGTTCGGGTCGCGAGTCACCACGTTCGACACCGTCAGGTGCTCGTTCATGTGCATGCCGCCGAAGGCGTTGCCCTGCTTGTCGAAGGTGGGCGTGCTCCAATAGTTCCAATTGCCAGCGGCCAGATCGGTGCCCGTGGCCCGGGCGGTGCGGAAGTCCTCCACGGGACGGTCGGCGTACACGCCGTCATAGGCGAAGGCGAAGTTGTCGCTGTTGGCCGCCCCCGGCACGGTGGCGTTGTCCGCGTCGTTGTCGTTGTAGTAGATCGCGCCGTCGCTGTGCTCGCGGTAGTTGGCCTTGCTCGCATTGCGGTTGGCACCGAGCACCTGACCGGAATCGAGCATGGTCTCGGGGCGCTCGCGCGTGGCATTGGGCGAGGAGAAGGTGAACTGGACGCTGGTCACGTAGGGCGCGGCGTAGGTGCGGTTCACCGTCTGGTCGGCCGCCCAACCGGAACCGGGCAGCGTATTGGTCTTCTGCACGGCAGTGTAGTAGCCCACGATGCCGTCACGCACGGCATCCACCACCTGCTGCTGAGCAGCGGCCTCGGTCAGGCCCGCCGTGGCGAAGTCGTAGCCGGCCAGGTTCACGCCGTAGTCGGCCGCCAGGGCCGCGAACAGCTCTGCGGTGGTGATGGCGGGGTTGTCCGCCTTCAGCGCGCGCTTCGCCTCGGTCATGCGCAGGTACCTCTCCACGTCGATGACGTAGCAGCCGCCGTAGCGAGCCTCGCCGATGCGCGGATTGCCCGTGAACGTCTGGGCGGTGCCCGCGCCGGCCACGGTGCCCGACAAAAGCCCCAGGTTCACCAAGTCGGCCCAGCTGAGGGTCACGGGGGCCGAGGTGGTCTGGGTCGTGGTGTTGTAAACGGTGAACTGGAAGCCGTCGGCCTGGAACCAGTCGTCGTCGCGGGCGGCGAAGCCGTCGTTACCGGCCACAGTGGCGGGCACGAACTGGGCCGGCACGTACACCTTCTGCAAACGGATGCCGTCGGGATTCGGATCCCCATTGTTGTTCCCGGTGAACCAGGGCGACCAGTGGCTGTTCAACGTGACCGCGCTGATATGGGCCACACGATTCTCGTCGTCTTTGGTCTCGTCCTTATCGATGTTATTCCAGAAGCGGGTCTCGAAGGTGGCCACATTCGGCGTCAGGTTGTCATCGCCGTAATCGGCCATGGAGGGATGGGCCGTGCCGTTGGCCTCCAGGGAGAGGCGGGAATTGTAACCGAAGGGAATGAGGTAGCCGAGGAAGTAGGCCGTATCCTCGTTGCGATGGGTCACCCCGGCGCTCGAGCTGCTCTTCCAGTTGCTCGCCCCGGGATGGGCACCGTCGCTGTTCAGGGACAGGCTCTGGTTGAAGGGCGCGTTGTCGCCCTTGGAGGTGCCCAGCTTGGCGAAGCTGTAGCCCCAGGCGTAGGCGTAGTTGAGAGCGTCCTTCTTGTCGCCGCAGCTGTCATGGGCCGCCCCCTTGAATGCCGGGTGCTTCTGCCCCTTATATATGTAGGGACGGCCGAGCAGCTGGATGTCCACCGTGCTCTCATTGGCATCCCGATCCACATTATGGCCCGCGCCCTCGGCGGTGATGTCACCGTTGCCGGAGTAGGGACCCAAGTCGATCTCGTAGCTGACCACGAACTCGTTGGTGGCCAAGGGCAGCGCCACCACATCGCCGGTCTTCTTCAGATCCACGATAGCGCTATGGGAATCCTCGCCGGGACGGGCGAACTCCAGATAGGCCACGTCGGCCTTGCCGCGGGTCAAATGATCGATGCCGAGATCTCCCACGCGATCGTCCTTGCCGCCGGTGATGTCGTAGACGCCATCGCGGCGCACCTGGTAGGTATGGGCGCCGGCAGTGTCCTCTTCATAGATGGTAAAGCCCTCGTCGTTCAACTCGTCGGAGGCCTTCCACTGGCGCGTGGTGAAGGTGATGGTGGCGTCCTCGTAGTCGCGCAGATGATCGAGCACGCCGTTTTGGAAGTGGAGGCCCGTGGACAAGAACCCGTAGAAGGAAAGGTCGTCGTCAGGCTGGCACCAGGGCAAACGATCGGTCAACTTCACCTTGTCCGTAAAGGACGTGTAGTTCCAGCCCCAGTCGTTGGGGTAGTACTGATCGCTGCCCCACGTGCTGGAATAGCTGGCGTCGCCCGCGTAAATGCCCCGGTAAATCGTTTGGCGATAGAAAGCGATGGCGAAGTTCGTGTCGCCGCCGAACAGCCCGTGCTCGGTCATGTTGTAGGGGTTGGAATTCCATGCATCGGCCGTATCGCCCAACCGCGTGGCGTCCTTGCCGTTCCAGTTGATGCCCTGCATGGTGTAGTTGCCGTCGTTGCGGGCCACCACGTTGGTGCGGCTGCGCAGGTGGCGCATGTAGGCCACGCCGTCGTAATGGTGCCAGTAATCACCGGTGCGGTGGTAGTCCTGATAGGACCACGCGCTGCAGAAGCGGTTCTTATCGGCCTGCTGGTTGCCGTTCTTGCCGTCGTTCGTGTTGGCCCGGGAGTCCTTGGTGTCGGAACGCACGATAGCCTGGTGGCCCGGGCGGTTGTTGCCGGAATTCGTGCCGCCCACTTCCAGGGTCACATCGGTGTACATATTCATGCCGCTCGTCGGAGTCTCGGCGTACATACGGCCGTTCACCTCGAAGGACATCTGGTTCACGATGTCGGCGTAGCTGTTGTTCACCTTGCCGAACCACTGGCCGTAATCGGGCTGGTTCAGGGTGGTGATGTCACTGTCGCTCTCGGTCCAGTCGCCGGTGATGTAGCGGTTATCGCCCGAGGCGTACTGGTTCTGGTTGATGCGGATGTCGTACTCGATGCGCGTCACCGTGAAGCGCGGGGCCCCGGGGCGGGTGAGGTTCTGGAGATAGTAGTCGTCGACCGGATCGCGGTAGGAATCGCTGCGATCGGCCCCCGTGCCGAAGCTGGCCTCGGGCTCGCCGGCCCCATCGCGGGCCAGCAGATTCAGGCGGAAGTACTTCGCGCCATCGTAGTCGCTCTGCACCGCGTCGGCGGCCGTGCCCGCCAGCTGCTGCTTGATCTCGTCGCCCGTCAGCGTCAAGGTCTTGCCGTCAGAGTAGGTGACCTTCAGGTTGTCCACGTACTCAGCGGCCTGACGGCGAATCTTCAAGTAATAGGCATCGAAGTACTGGGAGGGATCCTTCAGATCCTGCACCATGTGCAGGACCATGCCAGAGTTGTAGGTTTCCGCCCCCACCCAATAGAGGTTGCGGCCGCTGAAGTTGTAGGAGGTCCAGGGCCCCTGCTCCGTATGGCAGGTGCGCTCGGGGCCGTACTCGTTATACTGGGTGTTCACCTGGCGGAAGTCGGCCAGCAGCGACACCTGGGACTTATAGCCCACGTCCAGGGCGAAGTTGCGCTCGGCATCGGAGGCGTAGGAGCTGTTGTGGGCGATATGGCAGCTGTCCCACGAGCCCCAGCTGTACTGGGAGAAGCGGTTGCCGTTGGTGGGGGCGCTCGCGACGCCGCCGGCGTTGGAGTCGTAGAGACCGGCGCGGTTCAGCGTGTCGAAGTACATCTTCGACATATAGATCCAGGAACGGTCGGTGCGCGTGACCGGCGTGTTCTTCATGCCGGGAATCATGGCGTCGCCGCGCAGCTTCAAGAGGTAGTTTTCCGTCTTGGCGCTGAACAGGCGCTCCGTATCGAAGTTATGGTCGGCGAAGCCGTCGAACACGATGTTCTGGCCGTCATCCCAGCTCACTGTCGCCGGCGCCGTGGTGTTATTGGCGCCAGGTGCGGCATCCTCGGCCATATCCTGCCACGAGGTCAGCTTCACCTGGGTCAGGTTCTCGATACCGTGATTTCGCAGCATCTCCTCGGTGATGATCAGGTCGCCCTCGGCCGTGAACTCGTAGGTTTGGGTCGCATCCGTCGCATCCTCGAAATGGTCGGGCAGGGCATCAGCGGCGGGAATGGCCACGCGATCCAAAGCCCGGTAGACCCCGTCGGGCCGAATGGTCCACGACACAGCCGCGGCCGCATCGGCCCCGGCCCCCTCTTTGCGGCCCGTGAACGTGATAGTACCCACCGTACCGTGACGGAAGGTGTCGAACAGCTCGTGGTTGACCGTCACCTTCGTGGTGTGGAAGCCGGTGTAGTCGGACACCGTGCCGCCATCCTTGTGCTTGTCGTTCGCGTCCAGCTGCAAGACTTTCTCATAGTTCATCTGCAGATCGACAGTCACGTCCACATCATCGAGGGTTGAGGTGGCGTGCTCGTTGGCCAGGTTCGCCCACATCTTGAAATCGCGGTCGTAGGGCACGCCGGTACGCGTGAAGGAGCCATCGGAGCAGTTGGCCGCATCGGCAAAGGTATGATGGTTCATGTACTTGTTGAACGTGGCGCCGTACTGGCCGAAGGTGTGCACGGCCATGGCCGGGAAGTACACCTTCAGGAAGGCATCGGCCTTCCCCTTCTCGCCAGGGTTGTCCAGCTTGGCCGTGACGTTCACCTTGGCCTGGGCGTTCACCTTGGCGAACTGGCCGGAGCTGTCGCTGTTCACATTGTTGTACCAGGAATTCGTCTGGCCCCGCAGTTTCACGGCGAACTGCTTGTCGGCGCTCACATAGGGGTCGATCTCACTGTAGCGGATCTCGATGCGCTCTAGGTAGAAATCGCGCTTCTCCGTTGCAGTCCCCCCGGCGGCCAGAGGCCGGTCGAAGAGGAAATGCAGGGCGGCGAAATCTGGATTGTCCGAGGTCACATCCACAGTGAAGCCCGTGGCCGCGCTATCGGCGGCCTTGGCTGCCTCCAACATCGCCAACAGCTCGTCGCGGTCGTAGCGCACCGAATAGCCCTGGTCGGCAAAGGTGCCGTCCGAAACCGTCTCGTAGGACGCGGAAGCGCCCGAGCCGGTCTCCACGACGCGGCGGAAGTAGAACGTGACGTTCTCCAGCGAGCTGTTGTCGGTGGCGCCCACGGTGTTGTCCTTGCGCACCGTGGAACCGAAGTTGAAGAGCTCCTCGCCGAAGGTGACCTCCTTGGTCTTGAAGCCGCGCACGTCGTTCACGGGATCTTTCAGAAAGCCGCTCAAGTCCTGATCGGTGCGAATGGTCACCACGGCATCGTCGGCGCGATTCAGGTTGTTGTTGCGCACCGTGAAGTTGTAGCCGGTGCCATCGGCGAAGTTCGCCACCTCCACGTTCTTGCCCTCGGCGGCCGCGCCCGGATTCGGGCGCACGCCGGCAGGCTTCACGGCTGACCAATCCAGGGTAGCGGCAAAGGTGCCGAACTGCATCTTGGCCGTGGCCCGCAGCTTGTTCACGTTGCCCTCGAGGCGCACCGCGTCGGGAAGCATCATGTCGGGCCCGTAGGCCGACTTGGTGGCGAAGGCGCGCACCTCGGTGGTCACGGCGGCGTTGTCGTGGCTGTCGGCCCGACCGAAGACGTACATCACCGGGGCCGTGTTGGCCGCCGGGGGCGCAATGGCCCCGGAATCCGAGGTGACGGCCCCTTTGTTGATCTTCGCGAAGCGCACGCGCAGCATCTTCACGGGCGCCTTCTCCGTGGCTCCGTCGGAGACCGCCCCACTCACCAGGCCATCGGTGACGATGTCGCCCCCCGACCCGTTGGCGGCCACATTCAGCGTGAGCATGCCCGTGGCACTGTCCATGGTCAGGGTCGCGCCGTCGCCGAGAGCCACCGTGCCGCCAGCGGCACCCAGAGTGTCCAGAGCCGCGGCTATGTCGTAAGAGGCGTTCGGACGCAGCCCCTCCTCGGTATGGAGGATAGTGGCCGTGGGGTTCAGCACGTCCAGCACATCCACCGAGGAGATCTCGCCGTAGCGGTAGTACCAGCAGGTTTTTGTGATGGGATCTCCGCTCGTCTCATCGTAGGTGGGATTGCCGTCGGCATCCAGTACGGGCACCGCCCCGTAGGCGAAGCCGGGCACCACGAGGGAGCGAGCCAGGAAGCCCCGCCACACCGACGGCGCGCCAGCCTCATCGGAAAGGGCCTCTTGCTTCGTGCCGTTGATCACCATATCCACGTCGAAGCTACTGATATCGTAGGGGGAATTGTTCGACAGGTCATAGCGGAAGTACGCGATCTCATCGGCCTTGTCGCCCCAGCGATAGGGCACGGCGGCGTTGCTCTTGCGCGCCCCCGTGTTGTCCACATAGCCGTAGGAGGCGGCCACAGCGGGCTTGATGGGCACGAACATGGAATTCAGCGTAGCCTGGCCGCTCACCGACTTGTTGCCGGCCGTATTCTCATAGTCGGTGCCGAAGCGGGCGGCTACCGTCAGCTCGCCGACGCTCTCGGGAGTGCCGATGATCTCCACCATGGCCCGGGCGGCATCCACGGTCTTGTTCTTCGTGAACTGTTCCAGCTCGATATCGACGTTCAGGAGGTACCCGATGTTGAAGCTCGCGCAGGTGAGCACGTAGTTGCCCGTGCGCTCCATGGCGCCAGTCGCCGGGTTCTTCTTCGTCTCGGGCTTGAAGTAGTCCAGCAGCTTGCTCCCCGGAATCTCCAGCGTGCGCTTGGTCACGTCGCTCGCGTCCTTGGTGGCGTAATAGGTGAGGGTGACCTTCTCCACCTTGGCCCCGGCATCGTCGGCATAGGTGTTCGTATCGGGGTCGTAGGTGCCCATATAAGCAGGGCCCAGCTTCACCGCGCTGGCCACGAACTGCGACTTCTTCGACGATGTGGGATCAAGCACCATATTGCCCGTGGCGGGATCCTTGATGTACTTGAAGCCATCGGGAATAGGGCCGATGTTGATGAGGGCCGGGGCCATGCGCGAAGCGGAGGTGTTGCCGAAGCGGAAGCGCCATCCGGCATTGGACTCGTTCACCAATGCGTTGCGCTTTTCGGCCTCCTTCACCATGGCCGAGTCGGTCGTGCCAGACCCGTCGTACATGGAGAAGACCTTCGCCGTGATCCGCGGATCGGTCTGCACCTGGCGGAACGTGGCCTTGGCCGCCTCGGTCGTCTTCTTCGGCTGGGAGAAGGAGCCGTAATCGGGACCCACGCCGCTCGGGGTCCACAAGCGCTCGCCGTAGGTGAGGTCGGCCTTGTTGTCATAGTAGCCGTTCGCGCCGTCGGACGTGGCCTCCATCATGACGCCGTGCACATCCACCGAACTGGCAATGCGCATAGTGGACTCGCCCACCGCCGGCTGGGGCAAGGTGTGCTTGAACAGCACACGGAACAGACCGGTGAACTTACGGGTCGGCGCAGCACCGGCTTCGTAGCGTCGGCCTGGCACCGCCGCGATACCCTGAGCCTCGAGCATTTCGGCAATGCCCTGGCTGGCGCGCTCGTCGTCGCCGAGGCGGTAGAGTGCGTACTTTCCGTCAGGACCGGTTCCCTCTTCCACTTTCTGAGGCAGCGTCAGCGAGACCCACTGGGGGTTCTTGCCGTTCATATCCGTGGTTTGGAACTGCACCACGTTGGTCTTCTGCTGGGCGCTGCCGCCCTCGGTCACATTGGCCTGGGTGCCATCGGTCGTATCGTACCAGTCCGACAGCTGGGGGTTGCGCGTCTCGGTCACAATGGGCTCGCCGGGCTCGCCGTCTTCCCCGGGTTCGCCGGGGGTCTCGGTGCGCACGACCTCGGATTCATCGCTCTCGTCCACGCGAATGGTAATGCCCGATAGCTGAAAACCGCTCGGGAGCTGATCGGACAGCTCCACACCATAGGACGTATCGGGATTTTGGCCGAACAGCGGCGTATTGCCCTTGTTCTGCATATTGCCGATGCGATAGGTGACCATCTCGCCGAGGGGGGCACTCTGGGCGCTTTCCCAGTTATCGGCATTCTCGGGGTTCTGGGCCAGCTTAGTCAGCGACGGACCCCGCGTCGGCGTAGCGAACGAAGAATCCACGCGCAGGTTCTTCATCCATTGGTAGTCGTTGGAGTTGCCGTCCTTATCGTAGCCACGGTTGCCGAAGTTCACCGTCGCATAGGCATCCAGATAGGCCTTCTCCACCCCGCCGGATATGCTGCCGTAGTTCGTGGTATAGGGCATGGCCACCAGCAGCGTGTGCACATCCGACTCATCCTCGGGCCGCGGCGCCCCCTCGAGGTTCTTGTCGGCCTCGGGCGTATGGGAGATGAGGTGCTTGCCGTAGGGCATGTCGTCCTCGTGGATGTCAACGGTGATTTGGCCCTCCTTGCCGCCGGTACCGTAGGCGAGCTCTTCGAGACCCAGATCGTCCACATTGGAGAATTCCATCAGGTCGATGGAGGCGATTTCCTCGTCGGTCAGGGTGGACACATCGTAGACGAGGGCACCGCCCTGGCCGGGCACGCCGATGTAGCTCGCGCCCTTCTCGGTGGCGTTGAAGCTCTCGTTGGGCACATAGGCACCGCTGCCATCGCGCTTCCAGGTGAGCAGGTCCTGGAGGCGGATGCCCGAGGTGGCCGCCGAGCCCGCCTTGAAGAACAGCACGTAGTTCAAGAAGTCGATCTCGGACTCGCGGGTATCGGAGGTGTTCTCCACCTGCACCTTGTAGACGGCGTAGTTGTACTTGTTCCACAGCACTGGCGTGTTCAGGCTCTCGTTGTGCAGGCTCCAGCGCAGGTTGGTCTGGATGAAGGTAGCCACGAGCACGTTGGCGGCACCGGGGGCGCGACCCGTGCCCGGCGCTACCTCAGTGGGCCACGAGGCGCTCTTCTCGGTGCCGTCGGCGTTGGTGTAGTTGTTGTAGGAATAGCCGAGCTTCGCCGTGGCGCCGGTGTTGTCAGGCACCGAGCCCTCGAACTTGATCTCGCCGGTTAGCGTTTGGGCGCCGCTGTGCAGCTGGTACTGCTTGTCGTTGCTGGTGGACTTGTAGCGCAGGTACCACCGACCCGACAGGCCCTGCTTGATCAGGCCGTTCTCGGGATCGGTCATTTCCTGGGACGTGTACCAGTTCACGCCGTCCTGGGAGAAGTCGTAGCGGTTCACCGCATCGGAGTCGGGCCTGTAGGACAGGCGCTGGAACTGGTTCGGGTACTTCGGGTTCGCGATCTGCTGGCCCTTCTCCCACTCGGCGCGGTCCACGGTCTCCTTGGGACCTTTGGCATCGAAGTACAGATAGGGGATGTCCAGGGTGAATATGACTGCGGCCGCGCGACGATCGATCATATCGTAGCCGTCGGAACGGCCGAGGTAGCCGTCCTTATACGTGGGGTTCGGCTGCAAGGTCATATAGATGGTATCGCCGGTCTTGATCATGACGGTGTTGGTCTGACCGGGCACGGCGGTGCCGTTGCCGATGTGCAGGTTCGGATCCAGGTAGGTGGTGGGCAGGCGCTCCACGGTCTCGCTGGCGAAGGGGCGGATGCCCGGCGATTCGAGCATGGTGCGCGTCAAGTAGGTGGAACCGGTGAAGGCCGAGAGCAGCTGGCGCGGGGCCAGCTCCGGACACTCCCGATAGTTCTCGGGGACATCGCCGTCGTCGGGATCCTTCGCGATCACCGGGGCTTCAGGCTCGGGGGCCGGGGCGGGTGAGGGGTCATCGGCCTCGGCATCCTCGTCGGGCTCGGGCACCACCAGCTCGGGAGCCGTGGGCACAATGGCGCCGCTGGTCTGGTTGGCCGCCTCAGACTGCTCATCGGTGAGGAAGCTGTCGCCCATGGCCGTAGCGGCAAAGGGCGTCTCGGTGGTGAGGCACTGGGAATACACCCCGTCGACCCCGTCGCCGACTGCCGCCACCTGCACGTCGAACACCGCCGCGACCGGGAAGGACTCCCGCGCCCCCTCGGCAAAGGTCACCGCCGCCTCATGGAAGGGAGCCGCCACGTACAGGGTGCGGCCCTCTCCGGGAGCGATCGCGCCGTCCTCGCCGGTGCGAGACAGCTGTACGCGACCGTCCTCGGTAACGGCATAGGACACCGGTGCCAGGCCCAGGGCCTCCAGGGACGAGGCCTTCATGGGATTGAGGCTCGCCAGCTCTTCTTCGGACAGGCCGGTCACATCCAGCACGAGAAGGCCGTCTTCGCCGGGCACGCCCACGAAACGCTCCGCCTCGCGCACCTCATCGGCCGTGTTCACGACGCCGTTTATTCGGTTCGCCACGGCATTGCCCTCATCGTCGGCCCGGTAGGCCATAAGGGTCTCGAGACCCAAACCGCCGCGGCCGGCGCTGTCAGAGGGGTAGAATGCCCCCAGGGCGATGGCCCGCGCCGCGGGCGCATCCTCGGGCACCTCGTAACGCACGAGATGGGCCAGATAACCGGCACCGGAGACATCGCTGGTGCGGGGCATCTCGGCCCGCACCACTTCTGCGCTCAGGTTCGCCGCGATGCTGCTGCGCTCATTGGTGAGGGTGTAGGTTCCCACCGCCCCGCGCTTCACATCATCGTACTGAGGCTCGGGCTGGACGCCTTCGGCGTCTTCGGCATCGTCGGGTGCGGCGGTGAAGGAATGGAGTTCGTATCCATAATATATGGATACGGGAGTGCCTTCAGGCACTCCGCCGACGAAGCCGAACTCAAGAGAGGGCAGTTCCGTCGCGGCATCCAGCTTGCCGTCGTTGCCGTCGTAGCGCAGCACGAGCTTGCCTGACACGCCCGCAGCCAATTCCCCATCGGTCACGGCGCGGTACATCCCGTAGTGCTCCTGCCACAGCGACCATCCCTCGGGCAGGGCCTCGGCAAACACGGCCGCCCGCATAGCGCCCGCAGTGGCCTCGGCATCGAGGGCAGCCTCCGCCGCTGCGGCCCGCGCCTCGTCCAGCGTGGCAGGGGCGCTCTCGGCCCCAGCCGTCACGCGATCGGCCTGATCGGCCAGGGCGTGGCGCAAGCGCCATTCCTCCTCGGCATAGGTCGTGGCCACATCCCCCGCATCATCGGTGTACAGGTAGGGAGCTTCCAGGGTGAACACAAAACGGTCGCCGGGCTTGGAGCCGGCCAGGTAGCCCCCTTCCAAGCTCTTGCCCAGATCACCCAGCTCGAAGGCGGCCTGCACGCGGCGGCCCTTCGCGTAGAAGCCCGCCTCGGCACTGAAGGGTGCCCCGGAGGCCACGAGGTTCGGACGCAGCCGCGCCGCGATGGCCGCCTCCTCGGCAGCCTGCTGGACCTCCTCGGAGTCGCCCCACTCGGTGGCCACGGTCACCTGGGGAAGCACCTCAGTCGGCTCCACCAGCCCTTCGGGAAGCAGGGCTTCCAGGGCATCGGGGTCGAGATCTTGGGACTGAACACTTGAGGCCCAAGCCAAAGCCGCCTGGTGGGCTTCCTCTTCCGCGTCACCCGCCCCGCCGCCATCAGTCGCGGACACTTCGTCGCCGGGCAGCTCATCGGCATAGGAAACGAGCGCCGTTGCATCGAACATGGTGAAGGCCAGCAGCAGCGAGAGCAGCACCGAGAGCACACGCACCCAGGTCTTGGTGGTGAAAAGGTTCACAGGCGGATGCCCCTCGGCCAGGCGCACCGCCGCCGTCGCGTTGGCAGGCACGCGCGTGCGCCAATGGGCACCGCTATCGACCTCAGCGGGACGGCCTGCACAGCGCGGAGAATTCGGCAGCGGCTCCACCTGCACGCCGCAGTCAACGTTCTCAGAATTATGATGATTTTGCTTATATTCGCTCATTGCCATACCCTCAGTAACCCTGTTATCTGCTCTCGCTCTACCTTCTGCGTCTCTCGACCTTCAAATCACCAGATCAAAAGGCTCTTTTGAAGTGCCCCCCCCCCCGTCCTCAAACAACGTAGATCGCTGCGAGAATAGAGTTTGGGTACAGTAACACTTAGTAAAGAATTGTAGAACTTCGCCCGTTGTTGTCAAAGGGGTAACGGCTTGCTAACGGTCATGTTGCCAATTTGTTACTTTAACGGCTTCATCTGGCCTTTTGATGAGTGTAAAACTAAACGTTGAGTCAGTTTTCATCTTTGCACACAAAAAGGGAGCCCGCCGAAGCGGGCTCCCCGAATGGGACCGTGAATAGGGAACGGTTCCGCGACTATGGAACGCTTACTGAGCCTGGCCGGCCCCGTCGGCGGCACCGGCATCAGCACCCTGGTCGCCAGCGGCAGCGTCCTGCTCGCCGGCCGCATCGGTCTGATCGCCAGTGGCAGGAGCGTCGGCGCCCTCGGCGGAACCCTCAGCGGCACCGTCGCTCGTCGCGTCGCCCTCGGCAGCACCCTGATCGCCCTCGGCGGCAGCCTGATCGTCGGCAGCCGCGGCATCGGCGCCCTCAGTGCCCTCGCCGTCGGCGGCCGGAGCCTGCTCGTCGGCCTGGTCCTGAGCGGTGGGATCGGAGGTATCGCCCTCGGGGGTCGCCTGGTCGGCAGCGGCCTGCTCCTCGTAGGGGGTCAGGTCGATGGCGTAGGGCAGGCCCTCGGGCATCGGGTTGATCTCGATCTGGGCGTTGTTGCGGTACTCCTCGAACCAGGTAGCGAAGTTCTGGCTCGTGTTGGCCTCCTGCATGTAGCTCAGCGTGTCGAGGAACTCGGCCGGCAGCTGATCGGTGGAGGTGATGCCGCCCTCGGGCACGGTGAAGACATCGGTGCACTTGATGATGTGATAGCCGTACTCGCTCTTCACGGGAGCAGCCACGATCTGGTCCTTCTCAAGACCGTCCAGGGCCTCCTGGTACTCGGTCACGAAACCGGTGCCGAGCTTGTCCCAATTCACGTCGCCGCCCTGGGCAGCGCTACCGGAATCCTGGGAATACTGGGCGGCGGCGTCCTCGAAGGAGATGTCGCCGTTGTTGATCTGATCCAGCAGCTCCTGAGCGCGGGCCAGCAGGGCCTCGTCGGTCTCATCGCCCTCGGCGGTGAGCAGGATGTGGCTGGAGCGCTTCGCACCGTTCAGCTGATCGGCCATGGACTGGGCCTGGGCGAGCAGGGCATCGTCGCCCTCGCCGTCACCCTCGCCCTCAGCGGCAGCCACGGCATCGGCCAGCTTGGTCTGGAGCAGATTCGGGCGGATCACCTCGTTGATGTAATCCTCCTCGGTCATCTGGCTCGCCTCAAGAGCCTCATTGAAGGCCTCGTCGCTCTCGAACATGCTCTTGGTCTGGCTCAGGGCCTCGTCGATATCGGCCTGCTCCACGGTCACATTGTACTCAGTGGCAGCCTGATCGTAGAGATCCTGGTTGATGTAGTAGTCGATGACTTCCTGGCGCACGGTCTCGGGAGTATAGCCG
This sequence comes from uncultured Enterorhabdus sp., assembly GCA_947649205.1. Lineage (GTDB taxonomy): Bacteria > Actinomycetota > Coriobacteriia > Coriobacteriales > Eggerthellaceae > Adlercreutzia. The sequence goes on along the minus strand of CANSQM010000033.1, from coordinate 6,872 downwards.
TTGGCCACCATCCACTTGCCCCACTCCTCATCGGACTCCAGGCCGCTATCGGTGCGGAACTGCGCGACGTAGTCGGTCACGGTCTGCTCCATAATCTCCTGGCCGTTCACCGTAGCAGCCACGGCACCACCGATGCCGCCGCCACCGCAGCCGACCAGACCTGCGCCCAGGGCCACGGTCAGCACCATGGCGCCGGCACCCTTCAGAGCAGAGCTCTTCATAAACGAGGTGAATTTCATGAATCCCTCAACCTTTCATTCGCTGCCCAGCCCGTATGCCGGGCATCTCTGCCGCGCGGCTCACGCCGACGCGCTCTTTCTCATCCCACAGCGCACGGCCCTCCCAACCGGGCCCTGTGTTCCGCCGGAAAAGGCAGTTGAGATAGTATTCCCCACTGTGGTCAGGGCGTTATTATTTCAATCCTGCTGACGGGGCGAAAGCGAATCACGAATACCGCACACCCCGGAAACGAAACCCACACACACCTGAAAGCAACCTGAAAGGTTTCCTTAAAAGTGAACTTCACCAGCCAAAACACGTGGTTGCTCATAGCCCTGCGGGCTGTTCGCCCCTCGCGGAGTTCGATCCCCTGCGCGATATACGAAAACGAGCGCCTACCGAAGTAGACGCTCGACAAGTCTTGGTGGAGCCTAGGGGGATCGAACCCCTGACCTCATGGCTGCCAGCCATGCGCTCTCCCAGCTGAGCTAAGGCCCCGTAAAAGTGCGAGGAATATAATAGCACAACGGGTCGGGGGCGCAAGTATTTTTTTGAAAAAATTTCGCGCCCCCGAAAATTGGCCCGAAATGCGCCTGCCCCGCCGCACCCCGCTGGCGGCTATTCCGCAGCCTCGGCCTTCTCGGCAGCCTCGGCAGCGGCCTTCTCCACCTGCTCGATGATGCCGTCCAGCGCGCCTTCCACGTCGTAGGCCTCCACGCGACCCTCGTCCACCAGACGGGCGAAGTTCGGGTCCATGGGCAGAGTGGCCACGGCGGGGATGGCGTACTTCTCGGCCACGGCCGCGCCCTGGGGCTCGCCGAAGATGTGGTGCTCCTTGCCGCAGTCGTCGCACTTGAAGTAGGCCATGTTCTCCACGAGACCCACCACGGGCACCTCCAGGGAGCGGGCCAAGTTCACGGCCTTGCCCACGATCATGGCCACCAGCTCCTGGGGAGCCGACACGGTGACGATGCCGTCCACGGGCAGCGACTGGAACACGGTGAGGAACACGTCCGAGGTTCCCGGAGGCATGTCCACGAACATGTAGTCCACATCGCCCCAGTTCACTTCCTGCCAGAACTGCTTGATGGCGCCGGAGACCACCGGGCCGCGCCAGGCCACGGGCATGTCGCCCTCGGGCAGCATGAGGTTCACGGACATGAGCTTGATGCCGCTGGCGGAGGCGGCGGGGTTGATGCCGTCGGCGTCCCCAGTCAGGCGGGCATCCACGCCGAAGGACTTCGGGATGGAGGGGCCGGTGATGTCGGCGTCCAGGATGGCCACCTTGTAGCCGCGCTTGTTCATCTCAGAGGCCAGCAGGCTCGTGACGAGGGACTTCCCCACGCCGCCCTTGCCGGACACCACGCCCACCACGTGCTTGATGTTGGAGCGCTTGTTGGCCTCCAGGGTAGAGGGGCCGGACGCGGCCGTGCGGTCTCCGCAGCCGGACACGCCGCAGCTGGAGCACTCGTGGGAGCATTCTTCTGCCATGATTCCTTCTTTCTCTCTTCTCAGGCGGTTGCATTATTCGCAACCAAGATAGCTCGTGGGGCATCATAGCACAAACCCCGAGGGTGCGCAGGGCATCCTCGGGGTTCGCGAAGGGACCAACGGAGCGGCGCTACCGGGGCAGTCTTACCGGGTAACGTTGTCCTGTTAAGCCGCCCCACCTTTGCACGGGGACAGGGTTACCCGGTAAGACTGCCCCGGGGTTCGCCCAGGGCAATCCCTAGAAGTCCTCCGGCATGTCCTTGCCGTCGCCGGAGGCGTAGAAGGTGGCCTCGCCGGCCAGGTCGCGCACGGATTTCCCCTCGTGGAAGGGCAACGCCAAGAACTCGGCGATGGTGGGCACGAGCGGGCTGCAATCGACGTAGTGGCCCTTCTCGTTGAACTGGTTGGTGTCCTGCGCGCGCCAGTACTGGTCGTTCACGTCGGTGAGGTAGTACAGGCCGTCGGCCACTTCCATGTACAGGGAGTGGTTCGTGTGCAGGTAGGTGGGCAGCTCGTCGAAGGTGATGTCTAGGGCCTCAACGTCTTTCTTTCCCATGGGTGCTCCTGTTCTCGCGCGGATGGATGCCGCTGATTCTACTCCTCGGCGGCCTCGGCATCGGCGGCGTTTTCCACTTCCACGATTTCCTTCCCATCGCCCGACGGGTAGAAGGTGGCCTCGGCGAAGACGGCCTTGATGGTGTGGCCCTCGTCGTTGTAGGGCAGCTCCAGAAACTCGCCGATAGTGGGCACCAGCGGGCTGCAATCCAGGTAATGGCCCTTCTCGTTGAAACGCTCGGTGTCCTGAACGCGCCAGTAGCGGTCGTTCACGTCGGTGAGATAGTACAGCCCGGTGGGCGTCTCCATGTACACGGAGTGGTTGGCGTGCAGGTAGGTGGGCATATCCTCATATGCGATGTCGAGCGCCTCGTCGATTTTCTTACCCATGGGACGTCCTCTCTCGAGCGGATTCGCGCGGGGGCGCCGCCCATCGACGGTACTCCCCGCCTGGTGAGACCATCATAGCAGGGACGCTGCGTCAACGAGGGCGCGCGGCCGATAATCTATAAGCGTTTTGCTTCGAATTTGCAGAGGCCGCGGGCAAGGGCGGATCGGAGGGGGTCGGTTGGTTCGGGGGCCGGCTGGTTCGGCTATCTCCTCCTTTTGTGCAGCAAACTCCAGTAAATAGACACCCCTTCCCCGTTTTCAAGAAAAACGGGCGGAAATTGAGGCGAATTACGATAAAAAGACGGGTTCGCGACCTCTTTTGCACAGGGACATGTCTACTTACTGGAGTTTGTTGCACAAAAACGGCTATTATCGTTGCGAGAACGAACGCTCCCAAAAAACAGGAGGCCCCATGCGCATCGGCATCATCTCGGACACCCACGGCTCCTTGAGCCCGGCGGCCTACGCGGCCCTGGCGGACTGCGACCACATCATCCACGCCGGCGACATCGGCGGCCCGGCCATTCTGCGAGAGCTGGAAACCCTGGCGCCCGTGACCGCCGTGCTCGGCAACAACGACTTCGCGGAATACGGCAGCGCCGTGGACCATTTCGCCCGGCCCGTGATCGGGGGCGTGAAGTTCCTCGTGGGCCACAAGCCCGGCGACGTGCGCGTGAACTGCGGGGGTGCCTCGCGGGGCCTCGGCCCCGGCGACCCCATTCCCGACGTTATCGTGCACGGCCACACCCATGTGCCGGAGCTGATCGTGGGACCCGAGGCGCGGCCGGCGGCTATATATATGTGTCCCGGCGCGGTGTTCCGCCCCCGCAGCGACTTTGGCCGCACCATCGCGAAGATGGACGTGGAAGACGGTCGCGTGTTGCACGCGTGGGTCGAGAACCTCGACGGCAAAGTGCTGCTGGAGGTGTAGCGGCGCTATACCCCGAGACCAGCGGCGAGGTGCGTCATGTAGAAGACGAAGCGCATGACGAAGATGCCCGCGAGGGCGAGCGTCGCCCCGGCTATCAGCAATGCCAGACGTCGGCGGGAGTTGCGGGCACGCACCCCGCAGAAGGCCGCGACCTCGCCGGCGAGACCCAGTACGGCGAAGGCGGCAACGCACGCCGGAAGCGACGGCACGAGCTGGGCCACCGAGGCCAACTCGTTGGCCAGGAGCTCCAACTGGCCGGCCAGCACCCCGTAGACGACCCCGTTGGCCACCAGGGCCCCGCTGCCACCGTGCACAAGAGCGCACCCGGCAACGGCAGGCGCCCGGCAGCCGCGAAGCCCACCAGGGCAATAAGCGGGCCGCCCACCAGGGCGTTCAGCATGAGGGCCACGGGCACGAGGGGCAGGCTCCAGGTGATGATGGTATCCACGTCGTAGGCGAAGGCCACGGCCGTCACGAAGGCGACGATGGCGCCGTCGATGACGGCCAGCAGCACCCGCTGCAGGCCCGTGCGCGGATGCTCGGCGAAGGAGTACAGCCAGAACACCCCCGCCAGGGCCAGGAAGATGACGGCGCAGAACACCTCGTGGACAGCGGCGAGCGGCCCACGCCGGTGAACACATAGAGGGCGTTGGACGGGTTCCCCAGATGGGTGGCCGAGGCGATGAGCCCCACCATGGCGATGACCAGGGGCAGAAACGTCAGCTGGTTGAGGCGGCGGGCCTCCTCCCCCGTGGCGCGGCCCGTCAGCACGGGCAGGCTCGTGAGCAGGTAGGCCACCGCCCCCGACGGGGCCAGAGTGGTGAAGAGCACCAGGGTGATCTCGCTTAGGGCAATGGCGAAGCCGTCCATGGAACGCCGGTCCCCCTAGCGGTAGAAGCGCGGCAGCTCGACCGTCAGGCCGCGCTCCCGCTGAATGCCGGCCAGGGTGAGGCGCGCCAGGCGGGCAAGGCCGGCGTAGAAGGGCTGCTCAGCGGCCTCTTCCAGAGCTTCCAGATAGTGGGGCGCCCAGGTAAGCAGGTGGTCGCGCAGGTAGTCGTCCACCAGCTCGGGCCGCTCGGCGGCGAGGAAGGACAAAAGGGCCAGCATGAGGCCGATGTGATCCTCGGGGGTGCGCTCGTCGGTCAGGCGCTCCACGCCCACGGCGCGCATCCACGCCCGCAGGGCCAGGGTGCTCTCGCCGAAGACGACACACTCGCGATCGGTGTACACCGAGCCCCAGGGCGGCGCGGGCAGATGCCCCGGCCCCACGAACAGGCGGCGGTATTCCCACACCACGTCATCGTGGTCGGCGCCGGCGGCCAGGCCCTCCTTCATGGCGGCCAGGGCCTCCTCAGCCTCGGCAACCTCGTCGCCAACGAAGGGCCACTCCGCAGCAGCGGCGGCCACGTCCAGCTCGGCCAGGGCGGCGAAGGCATCGGCGGCATCGCCGGTGCGGGGGTCGTTCAGGAAGAACGGCGCCAGGCTCGCCCCCGCGAAAACGATGGCGTCCATGGGTTCTGTGGGTTCGGTCATGGCTTCCCTCTCTCTTGTGCTTGCCCGCGGCCCCGGCCACTCCGGCCGGGCTCGGGCCCCTTGTCTCGGCGGCACCGCGCCCCTTCCCCGGGCAGAGCACGACGCCCCTTTCCCTACACGATCTCGTGGCCGTTCTGCACGCGGCCCTCGGCGCGGATGCGGTCGAAGTCGGTCTCGGCGCAGGCGGGCAGGGTGATGGCCAGATGCGGCGCGGTGACCGTCGTCGGCGCGCTGCCACGTTCCGCCGCCGTACTCGTACACCTGGCGGAAGGCGATGGAGGACGGCAGGTCGTGGAAGTCCTTGCAGGCGAGCACGCAGGTCTTGCACCCGGTGCACCGCCGGCCGTTGAAGTGGAACCCGTACTGCACCGCGCCCTCCTTCCATTCTCCTCCCTGAAACCACCCCTTCCATTCTACCCCACCCAGGTGCGCCCAAGGAAGTCAGCGAGGCTCCGACAGGTGCCTGGATCTGTGCTGAACCGCGGCCGAGCGTACTGGGTACGTGAGGGCAAGCGGTGAAGCGCAGAGGCAGGTGCCTGTCGGAGCCTCAGCGTCGGCCGGTTCGTTCGTCCCGCCAGGACGAACGGAACCCAAGTACCTACATAATCTCCAGCGTGCAGTGACGGCTCGTGAGTGTGTTGATGCAGCCGCCCTTGTCCACCCGGTCGCCGTCCATGTCGGCGTCGTGCCACATGCCCTGGGGGATGGCCCCCACGCCGGGCATGATGCGGTCGGTCACCTTCGCCTCGATGAGGATCTCGCCGTGGTCGTTGAACACGCGGACCAAGTCGCCGGTCTCGATGTTGCGCGCGGCAGCATCGAGCGGGTTGATCCAGATGTTGTGGCGATGGGCGTCCTGGATGATCTGGTTGTTGGCATAGCTGGAATGGGTGTGGGCCTTGGTGTGGTAGCCGGTGAACTGCATCGGGTACTCGTCGGTGTTGGCATCGGGGCCGTCGAAGCCGGGCACGTAGACCGGGATCGGGTAGATGACGTCGCCCTCGGGCAGCTCCCAGGTGGCGGCGTACTTGGCGGAATCGGTCATGACCACGTCGTAGCAGACGATGAACTCGCAGAGGCTGTCGTCGCGCAGGATGTCGGTGGTGAAGTTGATGTCGCCATTCTGGTTGGCCGGCATGTTGTTGCCGTAGTTGATCATCATCTTGATGGGGGCGGGCAGCGCATCGGCGCCCTGGATGCCGGCATTCAGGGCCGTGAGCTTCGTGCCGTCCTTGATGGCCTCGGGCCACAGGTAGTTCGGGAACTTAGCCGTGATGGGGTTGTCGCCCGTGGGCAGCGAGTTCAGACTGAAGCCGCCGTTGCCCTCGCGCAGGCCGGAGTTCGTGGAGGGCAGGCCCACCTGACCCACGAGCTGGGGCAGAAGGGCGATGGCGCGGGCCGCGGTCTCGCCGTTGGTGCGGCGCTGCGGCCCAACGTGGCCTCGCTCGGTTACGGGCTGTTCCTCGCCATCAACGCCGCGAGCGTCTGGGGCGGCGTGTTCCCCTTCCTGCCCCCGGCCTTCCAAACCCCCGATGTGATGCTGTGGTTCTTCGGAGCCGAATCGCTCACCTTCGCGGCCACCTTCCTGGCGAGCACCCGCGCACCTACCGCCACGTGCTGTCCACCATTTGGCGGCCGGCCCTGGCCCTGGTGACCATGGCGGCGGTGCGGGAGTTCTACGGCCTGTCGGCCCGCGAGGCCGAGGTGGCCGAGCTCATCGCCCGCGGCCATACCGTGGCCCACATCGCCGAGC
>CANSQM010000032.1 GCA_947649205.1 uncultured Enterorhabdus sp. | reverse complement strand
TACTGCGGCGCCAGGCCGCGGGAGGACAGGTCGTTCCGCTCGCAGGGGGCGCTTTCTCACGCCCCGGGCGCCCGCGGGGCGCGGCGCGGTTCCGCTGAGGGCGTTCCCTAAAATGTATTAGAATGAGAGACACCGTATAAGGTGTCTTTTTTGTTTTGAGGAGAAGAACATGGTTGAACTGAGCGATGAGAGGGTGCTCTACGCCTTCGACAAGGCGTTGGAGCCGGCCCTGACGGTGCTGTCGGGCGAGACGGTGCGCATTCGCACAAAGGACTGCTTCGGCAACCAGGTGCAGAAGCCCACTGACGAGCTCGACGAGATCGACTGGGATCACATCAACCCTGCCACGGGTCCCATTTACGTGGAGGGTGCGGTTGCGGGCGGCGCGCTCAAGGTGAGCATCGATGCTATCGAGTTTGACGGGCAGACCGCTTCCTGCACGGGCGAGGGCGAAGGAGTCTGTGGCGACCGCTTCAATGCTTGGAGCACGCATCTGTGCGCCATCGACGGTGACGAGCTGGTGTGGGATGACACGCTGCGCATTCCCCTGAATCCCATGATTGGGGTCATCGGCGTGGCGCCGGCAGGGGAGGCGGTGAATTGCGGCACACCGGGAAGCCATGGCGGCAACATGGACAACACGGCTATCACGACGGGAGCGACCCTCTACTTTCCCGTGGCCGTGGACGGTGCGCTTTTCGGCTGCGGTGACATGCATGCGGCCATGGGCGACGGTGAGATCAGCGTGTCCGGCGCCGAGGCGGCGGGATTCGCCACGGTGACACTTACGGCCATGCCGGAACTCTCCCTGCCCGACCCGTTGATCGAGAACGCCACGCATCTCGGCATCATCGCCTCGGCTGAGAGCCTGGACGCGGCGGCCGATCGGGCCGTGCACGAGATGGTGGATCTTATCTGCGGCCGCACGGGCAAGCCGGCCGACGAGATGGTCATGCTGCTTTCTCTTGTGGCCGATGTGCAGGTGTGTCAGATGGTGGATCCTGAGAAGACCGTGCGCTTTATGGTGCCGAAGTACGTGCTTGACGCTCTGGGCTTCGCGCTGTAACCCCGTGAGGTTTTCCGATAGGGCCCGCGCTCGCTTGGGGGCGCGGGTTCTGTGGCGTAAAATTATCCTCATTGGCGAATAATGATGCTTGCGGTCAGCAATGGGAAGGGGTATCATAGCGCCATGTATTATTCGTGCATGAGGATAATATGACCAAAGGAGGTCCCATGAGAAACATGACCCGCCGACTGTTCGCTGTTTTCACGGCGACGATGATGGTGGCGGCCCTCGGGCTCGCTGGTTGTGCTGGCGAGACGGCGTCGGAGCCAGCGAAGGATGTCGATCCGGCTCAGGAGCAGCCGAATGCCACGACCACGGGCGAAGGAGAGCAGGGCTCTGCCGAGCCGGTGAAGCTCCAAATCTTCGCCGCCAACTCGCTCACCAAGGCCATGGCCGAGGCCCAGGAGCTCTACACGCAGCAGAATCCCCATGTTGCCTTCGGCGATACCCAGTATGAGGCCTCGGGCACCTTGAATGAGATGCTTGGGGCCGGCCAGTACGCCGATGTGCTCATTACCGCCTCGAAGGGCACCATGGACACCGCCGTTGAGGAGGGCTATGTGAGGGAGGACACGCGCCAGACGATGTTCAACAACGATCTCGTCATCGTGACCAAGAAGGGCGGCGAGCTTGCGGGCAAGGATATCGCGCTGGCCGACATCGCGGCGGGCACCTATACGCTGGCTGTGGGAGACGAGAACGTGCCGGCTGGCAATTATGCCTGTCAGGCCCTTACAACTGTGGGCGCCTATGTGGAGCCCGACGGTGCGATCGGCGCCGAGGCCACGGGCAAGGGCGGTACCTTCTCCGATGCCCTCAAGGACAAGGTGACCCTCGGCGGCAAGGTGGGCGATGTGTGCAAGTACGCCGAGTCCGGCGAGGTAGATATCGCCATGGTGTACACCTCTGATGTGTACCGCATGGGAGGGGTGGATATCTGCTCGGTGGTGCCGGGCGACACCCACAAGCCCATCACGTACCCCGGAGCTGTCTGCGCTGGCAGCGAGAACGCCGAGGCGGCCCAGGCCTTCCTCACCTGGTGCATGACCGACGAGGACTGCGCTCAGATTTGGGGGCAATGGGGCTTCGAGCTGGCCGAGAACTAAGGGGCGTCCCTGGGCGCGAGCGCGAAAAAACGCTACACTGGATGTCAACGGAAAAATGGCACACCGATGGGCGGAGGCTTTCCGCCCATCTTTTCTGAGAGAGGTTCTATGGTGCAACGGTTCGCGGCGATGCTGCTCGCACTTCTTCTCCTGGCACCGACGGGAGGGGCATGGGCGGCCGAGGGCGATGCGGCTCAAGGCGCGGACGCGGCGCCTGCCTCGGCGGCTGATGAGGCGCGTGGCGAGGCGGCCGCCGGAACGATTGGCTCGGCAGCCGATGCAGCGATTGCCGCGACAGGCGAAGGGGAGCCTAATGGGGCAGCGGTCTCGAGCGAGGGCGTGCCGGCATTCGCGGAAGTGGACGTGGCGGCCGACGGGGACGCGGCCCGCATGGAAGGGTGCTCCTTCGCTGTGGAGGGCTTCGAGTGCTCCCGCACGGGATCGGCTCGGGATATAGGGGGAGAGAACTTCGGCTACACCTATCGCCTCAGTGGTCCCGACCGCGTAGCCGTGGTAAACACCAGGGAGTATGCGGTGCTATTCGTCCCGCGCGAGACGGCCGAGGCCTTCTCCCTTGCCTGTGACGGGGGAGGGGTCGAGGATCTCAAGGCGTTGCTCGCTGCGCTGGATTCCAATTTCTCCGCGGGGGTGGCTCCTCTCGCCGAGCAGGACACCTGGTACGTCTTTGCGGGAACGCCGGGGGACGGGCGCGACGCGTCGCTGAGCGTCGGGGATGTCACCTACACCTTCGGGCGCGAATTGACGGAAGGCCATTTCTATGTGACGGTGGAGGGTCCCGATGAGGCCTTCGACGTGAAGGACGCCGTGCAGCCCGCTCAGATGGCCAGCTGCCGGCTCGTGGCGGCCGAGGAGGCGACCGTGGCTGCGGCGGCCGGGCCCTTGGAGTCGCTGGGAGCATTTCTGGCCACGATGGACTACTCGCCTCTGTGGGTGACGCTCAAGACCTGCGGCGTGGCCATCGTGCTCGTGTTCTTCCTGGGGCTGGCGGCCGCTTACTTCACCCTGCGCATCTCCCAGCGGGCCCAGAGCATCTTCGATACCATCTTCACCATTCCCATGGTGCTGCCGCCGACGGTGTGCGGCTTTCTGCTGCTCATGGCCCTGGGGCGTAACACGGCCCTCGGCCAGTTCTTCCAGGACGTGGGCTTCCCGCTCGTGTTCAGCTGGCAGGCGACGGTCATCGCGGCCGTGGTGGTGGCCTTCCCGCTCATGTACCGGAGTGCTCGCGGCGCCTTCGAGAGCCTGGATCCGAACATGCTGGACGCGGCCCGCACGCTGGGGTGGTCCAACGGGCGCATCTTCATGAAGCTGATGCTGCCCCTGGCCTGGTCCTCCATCGCCTCGGGCACGGTGCTCGCCTTCGCCCGGGCTCTGGGCGAGTTCGGCTGCACGCTGTTTTTGGCCGGCAACCAGTTGGGCACGACGCGCACCATTCCCATCGCCATCTACTTCGAGTGGATGAACGGCAACACCGAGGCCACGTGGTTCTGGACCATCGTGCTTCTGGTGTTCAGCTTCGCGGTCATCCTGTTCATCAATCTGTGGAGCCGGCACACGACCCGCTACCGCCAGCAGCCGCGTTCCGATGGGCGCTCGCCCAAGCCGCGGCGGCAGGGGCAGCGCGGGGGCGGCCGGCGCAGTGCGGAAGGGGGTGCGCGATGAGCCTGTCGGTGGATATCCGGAAGAGCTATGGATCGTTCGCGCTGGATGTGGCCTTCGAGGCCGGAGACGAGACCCTGGGCTTTCTGGGGGCGTCGGGCTGCGGCAAGAGCCTGACCATGCGCTGCATTGCGGGCATCGAGACGCCGGACGAGGGACGCATCGTCGTGAACGACCGGGTATTCTTCGACTCGGAGGCCCGCATCAATCTGACGCCGCAGCAGCGCAAGACGGCGCTTCTGTTCCAGAACTACATGCTGTTCCCGAACTTGACCGTGGCCGAGAACATCGGCGCGGGCATCGGGCGCGAGGTGGGGCGCGACGAGCGGGCCCGCATCATCTCCGAGGAGCTCGCGCGCTTCGGCCTGCGGGGCTTCGGCCAGCGCTATCCCTCCCAGCTCTCCGGCGGCCAGCAGCAGCGCGTGGCCCTGGCCCGTATGCTCGCGGCCCGGCCCGGCATCCTCATGTTGGACGAGCCTTTCAGCGCCCTGGACGCTCATTTGAAAGGCGTGCTCGAGCAGAGCCTCGTGAGCCTCTTCGACGCCTATGAGGGCACCATCCTGTACGTGAGTCATGACATCGACGAGGCGCTGCGCTTCTGCGACCGCATCGCCGTGGTGGAGGCGGGGCGCATCATGGAGATGGGGCCGGCCGATGATCTGGTAAACCGTCCCCAGTCGGTGGCGGGGTTGAAGCTGTCCGGCTGCAAGAACGCCACGCCGGCCGAGCCCGCGGGCGAGCACGCGGTGTTCCTGCCGCGCTGGGGCGTTACGGTGGGAACTGCGGCCCCGGTGCCGGCGGGGGTCATCTACATGGGTGTGCGGGCCTTCGCCGTGGAGCGGGCACAGGGACCCGGCGAGAACTGCTACCGGGTGCGGGTGGACCGCACGAGCGATTCCCGCTTCGAGCGCACGGTGCTGCTGGGTTTTCTCGATCGAGAGGCGGGGGCGGCCGAGCGGGCCGTGGCCTTCGACGACAACGAGATGAGCTATCTGCACCAGCACCTGTTCTGGCGCATGGGGAAGGGCGACGGCCCGGCCCCGCTGCCAGAGGTGGGGGACGAGCTGTGGGTGCGCATCCCGCCGGAGAAGGTGTATCTCGTCACGCGCTAGGCCGCTGGCGTTTTCCCAGGTAGATTTCCTCACTCACCCAGACTGCGTGAGGAATTTCCCTTCAATTATCCTTAATTTCAGACAGTATGCGGGTGGCCGAGCGGCCGCCCGCATCGCTATATTGGGCCTCAGTGAGCGTCGCGGCCGAGAGGAGGCGGGACGGCCCCCGCGGGGGCGCCCGAGCGGCGCGGAGGAGCATCTGATTACCTGAGGGGAGGGTCGCATCTACAACGATGCGAAGCATGCCATGACTGATTACCTCGACGCCCGTTCGACGGTGCAGGATCCCGATTTCGACGGTATGGAGGCGGAAGGGGGCGCCCTCGGGTGCGACGGCTCCCTGGCGGCCGAGGATCTTCCCGCCGCCGACGCGCTGACCTTCGAGGAGCGGCTGGCCGTGCTCAACCGCACGGTGATGCGCCACCCGCTGAACCGCGAGATCCTCTACAAGGCCCTCGTGTTCTGCGAGACGGAGCGCCCGCTGCGCGAGGCCGAGGACTTCATCGCGGCCCTGCCCCAGTTCGCCGCCTGCACCCAGAACCAGTACTACCTGCTCACGTCCTTGGTGCGGGCCCACGGCCTGGTGCTGATCGAGCGCGACGAGGCCGGTAACGAGGTTTCCCCCGACCAGAAGGAGGGGCTGACCGAGGACGAGATCGACGACTTGGTGGCGGCGATCTCCTTCAAGACCACCGAGGTGGGCGCCTATTTCGCGGAGTACAACCGGCCGGCGGCCCGTCTCGTGGACCTGCTGCATCTGGTGCCCGAGCGCACCGATACCTATATCGAGCTTCTGAGATTCGTGGACGGCGCGGCGCGTCCCTACGGGCAGATCGAGCATCTGCTGGCGGGGCGCCCGGCGCTCGAGACCGTCATCGACGGGCGCGTGGAGACCATGCAGCCCTCGGTATTCGTGGACAAGCTGGAGCGCGCCGGCGCTCTCGTTTGGAAGGATGGTTGGACCTTGACCGAGGAGGGAAGGGAGTTTCTGGAAGATCTGTTGGAACACGACCAAGCGTAAACGCACGTACTGTTAGAGGAGAGGAAGACGATATGTCGAAAACCAGTTTGACACGGCGCAGCTTCGTCAAGGTGTCCGCACTGGCGGGCGCGGCGGCGACCGTGGGCGCCTCCATGGCCGGCTGTATGCAGGAGAGCGGACCGGCCGAGGGCGGCGAGGAGCAGGCGCTCTCGAGCACCGAGGGCCTCACGAAGGTGCGCACCTCGTGCCACGGCTGCATCCAGATGTGCCCGGCCATCGCCTACATGAAGGACGGCGTGGTGGTGAAGCTCGAGGGCGACCCGGAGGCTCCGGTGTCCCGCGGCAGCCTGTGCATCAAGGGCCTGAACCAGCTGCACACCATGTACAGCCCCCGCCGCGTGCTGCACCCGCTGCGCCGGGCCGGCGAGCGCGGTGAGAACAAGTGGGAGGTCATCTCCTGGGACGAGGCCATCACCGAGGCCGCGACCCACATCAAGGACGCCATCGACAAGTACGGCAACTACGCCTTCTTCAGCTCGGTGGGCGGCGGCGGCTCCTACTCGTTCATGGAGGCCATGACCCTGCCCATGGCCTTCGGGTCTCCGACGGTGTTCGAGCCGGGCTGCGCCCAGTGCTACCTGCCCCGTTGGTCCATGTCGAAGCTCTTCTACGGCGGAGACGACCAGTCCGTGGCCGACAACGCCGTGCAGGAGATCTTCAAGGTGACCGACAACAAGACCGAGGTCGTCGTCATCTGGGGCGCCCAGCCCTCCGTTTCCGAGACCGCCGAGTCGGGCCGCGGCATGGCCGAGCTGCGCGCCGCCGGCGTGAAGACCGTGGTTGTGGACCCGAACTTCTCGCCCGACGCCGTGAAGGCCGACGTGTGGCTGCCCGTGCGCCCCGGCACCGACACGAAGCTCTTGCTGTCCTGGTTCCGCTACATCTTCGAGAACAAACTCTACGACGAGGAGTTCACGAAGTACTGGACGAACCTGCCCTTCCTCATCGACCCGGACACGAAGCTCCCCGTGAAGGCCCAGGAGCTGTTCCCCGATTTCGCCCAGACCACGCCCGAGAACACTCCGGCCTACGTGTGCTTCGACCTGAAGACGGGCGCCGTGGCCCCCTTCGAGTACTCTGCCCCGGCTGATTCCGCCGTGGACCCGGAGATCTTCTGGGCCGGCGAGTTCAACGGCAAGCAGTACAAGACCGCGGGCCAGATCTACAAGGAGGAGGCCGATCCCTGGACGCTGGAGCGGACGGCCGAGGAGTGCTGGGTGCCCGCCGATCGCATCGAGGCGGCCATCAAGCTGTACGCCGAGAACAACGGCGGCATCGTGAACGGTGTGGCCTCCGATATGACCGAGTCCGCCTCCCAGGTACCCCTTGGGTGCATGGGCCTGGATTCCATCATGGGCCGCATCTTCAAGCCCGGCTGCACCATGACCAAGAAGGCCTCCGGTGTGTTCGGTCCCACCGGCGAGGTGGCCGCGCCCACTCGCCCGCTGACCTACAACAACGGCTTCGACGGTATGTTCTCCGACATGTACGGCGTGGGCGCGGTCATCGGCCTGTCCGATGCCGAGAACGAGGCCCGCATCAAGGAGCTCGGCGAGAAGATGCCCGATTCCCAGCGCATCCTGAACAAGCTGCTCCAGGACCGCCTGGGCATGAAGGACCACAAGGGCCTCTATGCCTGGTGCCATTCCCACATCCCTACGGTGCGCAACGCCATCGCCACCGGCGAGCCCTTCAAGCCCCGCGTGTGGTTCGACATGTCCGGCAACAAGCTGGCCATGCTCGGCAACGCCAAGTCCTGGTACGACGTGTTCCCCGAGGTGGACTACATCATCTGCCAGTACCCGCACCTCACCTCCTTCCAGATTGAAGCCGCCGACCTGGTGTTTCCCCTGCGCGAGTGGCTGGAAGAGCCCATGGTGAACATGAGCCAGCTGGACACCCAGTGGCTGCAGAACGAGTGCGTGCACATCGGCGAGACCGTGTCCCATTCCATTCCCGCGGCCCAGGTGGTGAACAAGTGCCGCGAGCTGTGGGGCGGCGAGATTCCCGGCGGTCTCATGCCCGGGTATTTGGGGTCGGCCACCGAGGCCGAGGTGAAGCAGTCCACGGCTGAGACCCTCGGTGCTCCGGACTGGGAGACGCTCCAGGCCAACATCGACGAGTACGTGCCCCATGTGACACCGGACTACTGGAAGTACAACCAGCACGAGGAGATTGCGGATGACGGGCTGCCCGTCGGCTTTGGCACCGAGTCGCGCAAAGTGGAGACCTACTGCCAGATCCTCCTGAAGCTCGCCCGTAACGGCTATCCGTTCTGCTACCCGGAGCCCCAGGAGTCCTGTGCCGACTACAGCCCCATCTGCGTGCCCATCGAGCCGGCGGAGTCTCCCTACGAGGGTATGCCCGGCTACGATGCCGAGTACCCCTTCGTGCTCACCTCGGGCCGCGTGCCCTACTTCCACCACGGCACCATGCGCCACGCCCCCTTCAGCCGCGAGCTGTTCCCCTGCGCCGAGATCCGCATCAACCCGGCCGCCGCGGCCGATCTGGGCATCGAGCACATGGACTGGGTGAAGGTGACGAGCCGCCGCGGCGAGGTGCACGCCCGCGCCTACCTGACCGAGGGCATCGGCCCCAAGACCGTGTGGATGGAGCGCTTCTGGAACCCCGAGTGCTTCGACGCCTCCCAGGAAAACCCCACCGGCGGCTGGCGCGAGTGCAACGTGAACGTGCTCACCAAGAACGACGCCCCCTTCAACGAGGTCTACGGCTCCTACACCAACCGCGGCTTCACGGTGAAGATCGAGAAGTCCACCCGCCCGGAGAACATCTGGGTGGAGGCCGAGGAGTTCGAGCCCTTCATGCCCACGACCGAAATGCTCGCTGAAGCCCAGACGAAGGATGTGTTCTAATGAAAAATACGCTTGTCATCGACTTGGACCGCTGCTCGGGCTGCGACTCCTGCGTGGCCGCCTGCAAGCACGAGAACCAGATGAACCTGGGTGTGGTGCGCAACCACGTGTCGGCTGTGGGGCCCGTGGGCACCTTCCCGGACATCGAGATGTACTGGCTGCCCATGCAGTGCCAGCAGTGCGAGAACCCCGGCTGCATCGAGGTGTGCCCCACCGGCGCGAGCTACCGCGACGAGGAGACCGGCATTGTGCTCGTGAACGCCGAGGACTGCATCGGCTGCGAGAGCTGCCTGACCGGCTGCCCCTACGGCGTGCGCCAGATGAACCCGAAGACCAACGTCATCGAGAAGTGCACCCTGTGCTTCCAGCGCAAGAATGACGAGAACTGGGAGCCGGCTTGCGTGCACAACTGCTGCTGCGGCGCCCGCATCTTCGGCGACTTGGACGACCCGGAGAGCGCGGCCTCCAAGGCCGTGGCCGCCGCCGGCGAGAACACGCACTACCTGTACGACCCCGCCGACCTGAAGCCCACGACGGTCTACATCCTCTCGGAGAAGACCGCCGCATGGCAGGAGGAGCCCGTCGAGGTCACCCGCTACGAGAAGCAGTAATCGACCTACCGCACGAGGGGCGCTTCGGCGCCAGCCGCAGGGGCGCCCCTCGCCTTCGACGGACTTCCGGCCGCCCTTTCCCCTCCCAACCCGGCGGCCGGAAGCCCCTGCCGCCCCAGCCCCGGCGCCTTGGGCGCCGCGGGCGGGGCGTGTAGGGCAAGGGGCGCGCCCTGGGCCCGCGCCGGGTTCCGGCCGGGCGGCAAGGGCATGGCCCTTGCCCTACAGAGGAGTGGCGGGGGCACAAGCCCTTGCCCGATGGAGGAAGTTCGGAAGGGATGGGAATACTGATCCCGAGACGAGAGGAAGGGAAGCACCCATGGAGGAGATCACCGAGAACGGCGCGGTGGCGGCGCGCGACGCCGTGACCGCCGATATGATCGCGGCGCTGCGGGGGCGGGCCGCCTTCTACGACATGCTGGCCGCCATCTACTTCCGGCCGCTTTCCGCCGAGCAGATCGAGAACATCGCCGCGATGGACTGGTCGGAGTACGCCGATTTGAACGAGTTGTTCGCCGACGGCGTGAACGACATGACCCGCTACCTGCGCAAGCGCCATTCGGGCACCCGCCAGGCCCTGGCCGTGGACTTCACGAGCGCGTTCGCGGGCACGAGTTCGTGGAAGGGCCGCTACGCGGTGCCCTACGAGTCTGTGCACACGAGCGAGGAGGGGCTCCTCTTCCAGGACGCCTACCACGAGGTGTTCCAGCTCTACAAAGCCAACCATGTGGCTAAGGCCGAGGGCTACGATTTCCCCCATGACCACCTGTCGTTCATGTGCGAGTTTCTGGTGGTGCTCTCGGGGCGCATCGAGGAGGCCCTTGCGTCCGGCGACGACGCCGAGGCCCTGCGGCAGGTGGAGGTGTCCCGGGCCTTTCTGGCCGACCACATCCTGTCGTGGTTCGACACCTTCCAGGACGTGGCGCTGCTCCTTCTGGAGACGCGCTTCTACCGCGGCGTGCTGAAGATCTCCAAGGGGTTCTTCCTGGAGGACGCCGAGCTTCTGGATTCCATGGCCGTGGAACTCCAGCAGCGGCTGGAAGGGGAGTAGGGCCATGGACTTCGCCGTTATCCTCGCCGCTACCGTAGCCGCCTGCTTCGCCTTGAAAGCGCCGCTGAAGGCGTGCCCGGTGGCCTTCTACGCCGCGGCCATCGCCGTGGACGTCGTGTACGTGTACGGCGTCTTCTTCGGGCTGCCGCGCGCGATGTGGAGCCCGCTGTTCGTGCTCGTCCAGAAGTGCGAGCTCGCGCTGGCCCTGTTCGTGGTGGTTATGTTCATCGGCTGCCTCAACCGCGCCGGGCGCGCCTACCGGTGGCTGAAGCCGGTGAGAAGCGAGCTGTCCATCGTGGCGTGGTTCCTCTCTCTCGGGCACATGGCGGTGTATCTGGAGAGCTACCTGCCGCGCCTGGCGGGCGGCGGCGCGGTGTCCGGCAACGTGGTGGGCGCCTTCATTCTGGCCGTGCTGCTGCTGGTGCTGCTCATCGTGCTGGGCGTGACATCGTTCGCCTTCGTGAAGCGCCGTATGCGCACCGATACGTGGAAGCGCGTGCAGAAGCTGGCCTACCCGTTCTTCGCCCTGGTGTACGTGCACCTGCTGCTGATGCTCCTCCCGTCGGCCCTGCACGGCGGCATCGCCTCTTCGGCGGCGGTGGCGGTATACTCGGTGGTGTTTATCAGTTATGCTTTCTGCCGCATCGGCCGGGCCCTGGCGGATCGGCGGGCTGCGGAAGCGGCTGCCGTGGCCGGGACGCCGGTCGTCGGCGAGGAGTGCGAGGTCGTGGCCTGAGCGTCGCTGGTCGTGGGAGCACGGGGCGGTGTCGCAGGTCGGGCGCCCCGGCGTGAGGGGAGAGGACGATGGCGGAGACGGGGAATTTCATAGCGCGGCTCGTGCGGGCGTGGCCCGCGCTGCCCTCGATGGCCTGGGGCGCGTGGCTGGCCGCCGTCTATATCGCCAGCTCGGGCACGGCCTGGCTGTCGGATACGGAGATGAACGGGGAGAACCTCTCCTCGCTCTTCATTGCCGCGAACCTGGTGGCCGGCGCGGTCATGCTGGCGGCCACTTTCGCCGTGCCGACGGTGCGCGTCCGACTCGAGCGGCCGACCGCGATGCTCGCCGCGGGCCTCCTCTCGACGATGGGCGCCCTGCTCGTCATCCTCATCGGCCCCTACTACCTGACGCCCTTTCTGCCCTACGATCTCGTGCGCCTGCTGTTTTTGGCCGGCGGCGTGCTGTTCGGCGGCGGCCTGGGGGCCATCGCCCTGCGCTGCGGCCAGCTCTACGGGACGCTGCCTCCGCGCCAGGTCATCGTCTATGCGGCCTTCTCCCAGCTGGTCGTGGCCGCCTCGTTCTTCATCGTGGTCGGCGCGCCCTCCTGGGCCCCGGTGCCGGGCGGCCCGTCCCTGGCGGGCATCGCCGCCTTCGTGGGGCTGCCGATGGTGGCCGGCGGCCTGGCGTCGCTAGCGCGTCTCTCGGAGGCGCGGCCGGTTCCTGAGGACTACGAGACCTCGCGCGGGGCGCTGCCCAAGTCGTTCTGGAAGCTGCTGGCCGTAGTATTCGTGTTCTCCTGCATTGTCTCCACGGTGTACGGCTCGGCCGTGGCGGTCTCTCCCATCGGCACGACCCTCGACGGCTCGCGGCTCGTCATGCTGCTGCGCATGCTGCTGGCTCTCGGGCTGGCCGCCGTGGCCGTGGGCACCGTGGGAGACAAGCTGAATTTCGGGAAGACCTACTCGGTGGTGATGGTGGCCTCGGTGGCGCTCGTGGCCTGCCTGCCCCTCGTCACAGTGCTCCAGACGGTGCTGGCCCAGATCGTCTCCTTGGCCAGCGTGGTCTTCGAGCTGTTCCTCTGGTGCACCCTGGCCTTCATCGTGTACCAGCGGCGCATCTCGCCCGTCATCGTGTTCGGCTACGGCTACGGGGCCTATCTGCTCGGCAGCGGCGTGGGGTGGCTCTTCGGTGTGCGGGCCCTCGATTCGCTGTTCGTGGCCATCGGCGGCCCCTTCGCCTACATGGTCATGGCCATCATCGTGCTGGCCTGCGCCTTCATCATCTTCTCGGAGCGGGAGTTCGACCGCCTGTTCGCCCCTGAAGAGGAGGGGGCTCCCACCCTGGACGAGCTGCTCATGCGCGAACTGGCGACGGAGAGTGCCGAGGGCGGGGCGGAAGGCCCGGTGCGCAAGGGGCGCTTCGCGGCGGCCATCGGGGAATTGGCCGAGGCCCACCAGCTCTCCCCGCGGGAGACCGACGTGCTGCGCTGCCTGGCCATGGGCTACAACTCTTCCACCACTGCCAGCAAGCTGTCCATCTCCTGGAACACGGTGCGCACCCACACCCGCAACATCTACGGGAAGCTGGGGGTGCACTCCCACCAGGAGCTGATCCGCCTCGTGGACGAGGCGACGGCCGGGGAGTGAGGCCCGCGGCCCGCCGGCGCTTGGCGGTTTATTCGCGCTTGTGTATAATGGCTTCCGAGAGACGAAGCAAGGGGGAGCCTTGAAAGATTCGCATGGGCGCGTGATCGACTATCTGCGCATCTCGCTAACCGATCGGTGCAATTTCCGCTGTGTGTACTGCATGCCCGCCGAGGGCGTGTGCTCCATGGGCCACGACGAGATCTTGCGCATCGAGGAGATCGAGCGCTTGGTGCGGGTGGCCGCCGGCCTCGGCATCAAGAGCGTGCGCCTCACTGGCGGCGAACCGCTCGTGCGCAAGGGCGTGGTGGATCTCGTGGACGCCATCACCGACATCGACGGCATCGAGAACGTGTCCATGACCACCAACGGCGTGCTGCTGCCGGCCATGATCGACGATTTGCAGGCCGCGGGCCTGTCGCGGGTGAACATCTCCCTGGACACGCTGGACCCCGACCAGTTCCACGCCATCACCCGGGTGGGGCGCCTGGAGGACACGCTCGCCGGCATCGATGCGGCGCTTGCGGCCGGGCTCAACCCCGTGAAGGTGAACGCCGTGGCCGTGCGCAGCTTGGACCAGGACTTCCTGGAATTCGCGAAGCTTTCCATCGACCGGCCGCTCCACGTGCGCTTCATCGAGTACATGCCCGTGGGGGATACGAGCGAGGATGCCGGAACCGGTTGGGGGGAGGGCGACGTCATTCCCTCCGAGGAGCTGTTCCAGACCATCAACCGCCGGGCCGCAGCGGCGGGGCTGCCCTCGCTGCGGGCCGCTGGTGCCGCCAAGCCCCTCGGCTGGGGGCCGGCCCGCTACTTCGAGTTCCCCGGGGCCCAGGGCACCGTGGGGTTCATCAGTCCGCTGTCGCGCCATTTCTGCAGCGAGTGCAACCGCCTGCGGGTGACTGCCGACGGCAAGGTGCGCCCCTGCCTGTTCTCCGATACGGAGTACGATGTGCGGGCCGCCCTGCGGGCCGGCGACGACGGGGCGGTGCGCGAGGTGCTGCTGCGTGCCCTGGGGGCCAAGCCCGACGAGCACCACGACAAGGTGGGCACCGACCGCAAGATGTCGCAGATCGGCGGCTAGGCGAAAAGGGAGGCGCGGGGCCGACGGGGGTGCCCGCGCGCAGATTCCGCAGTCTCGTGAAATGAGGGGTATCATCGTCACCCCTCATTTCACGAAGCGAGGACTGACCGAGCACGGGTGCTCCCGTCGGCCCCGCGCCGGACAAAGCGAGGAGACGAGCATGAGCGAAGTTCTAACCCATATCGATGAGAGCGGCGACGTGCGCATGGTGGACGTGTCGCAAAAGGCCGACACCGAGCGTGTGGCCGTGGCCGAGGGCTTCATCTCCATGAGGCCGGAGACGCTGGCGCTCATTGTGGAGGGCAAGGCGGCCAAGGGCGACGTGCTGGCCTGCGCGCGGGTGGCCGGCGTCATGGCGGCGAAGAAGACGAGCGATCTCATTCCCATGTGCCACCCGCTCAACATCACCAAGGCGAAGGTGGCCTGCGAGCCGGTGGCCGCCGGCGAGCGCGAGGACGGCCGCGTGGGCATCCACGTGACCTGCACCTGCGGCGTGACCGGCAAGACCGGCATCGAGATGGAGGCGCTGACGGCCGCGTCGGTGGCGTGCCTGACCATCTACGACATGTGCAAGGCGGTGGACCGCGGTATGGAGATCGGCGAGGTGCGCCTTCTGAAGAAGGACGGCGGCAAGACGGGCCTCTGGCTGCGGGAAGCGCAGGCATAGCCGCGGGAGGGGCGGGGCAGCGGGCCCTCGAACATCGTGAAGGTTGCGACGCCCGGCCACGGCCGGGCGTTCTTGCGTGCAAGCGAAAAGCCCCCGGCCGGGGAGGGAGCGGCCGGGGGCTTTGTTAGTTATCTGCGGAAGCCGGGAGGGAGGGGCTCCGCAGCGGGAATGGCGTAGGACGGCTAGCCGAGGAACTTCGCCACGGACTTGCCGCACTCGCGGCCGAGCACCAGCGCGAAGGCCAGGGACACGCCCGGGATGGGGGTGATGTACTCGGTGCCGAAGCGGCGGCCGCAGTCGTTGCCGGCCATGTAGAGGCCGGGAATCGGCTCGTAGTTGGCATCGAGAGCGTTCTGCTCGCCGTCGGTGATGATGCCGCCCATGGTGACCATGGTCTCGCCGAGCACCGGATCGAACTTGCAGGCGTAGAAGGGACCGTCCTTCACCGGGAAGAGCACCTCGGCGGCACGGCCGAACTCCTCGTCGACGCCGCTCTCGCAGTAGCCGTTGTAGCGCTCGATCTGAGCGACGAACTCCGTGGCGGCCTCGCCTTCCAGGCCGAGCTGGCCGGCCAGGCCCTCCAGGGTGTCGTCGGCGATGTACTCCACCTGGACCATGGGGCCGTGGCCGCCCGGGCCCTCTTCCTGCTGCTCCGGCTCCTCGTAGGTGCCCTGGAACTTGGCGTAGGCGGTGTCCAGTGCCTCGCGCAGAGAGGCGATGTTCTCCTCATTGGCGGTGAAGCCGGCGTGCTGGGGCAGGGTGTACTGGCGGTACTCGGTGAAGTTGTTGTCGCACACGGCGTACTTCGTCTTGCGGCTCATGAACACCGTCTGGTAGCCGCGCTGCTCGCTCGTGGGGTAGTACTCGTTGCAGAAGCGGCGGCCGTTCTCGTCGATCCACACGGCCTGGGGCAGGCAGTTCATCTTGCCGGGTACCGACAGCCCCTTCATGTTCATACCGGGGATGGGCGTGGTCTCCAGGTGCGCGCCGGCCCAGTAGGCCATCTGCACGCCGCGGCCGTCGTTGGCGGACATGGAGGTGAGCGCGTCGTTGCCCGTGAGGGCCTGGGCCATATCGGGCATGAAGTAGGCCATCATCTCGGGGTTGCCGCCCATGCCGCCGCAGGCGATGACCGCCGCGCGGCAGTTGATCTTCATGTAGCCGTCTTCGGTGGAGGCCACCATGCCGGCTACGGCGCCGTTCTCCATGATGAGGTACTCGGCGGTGGTGGCGAAGTAGAACTGGGCGCCCTTCTCCTCGGCCGCGGCCTGGTTGTACATCTGGATCTTGGTCTGGTTGCACTCGCCGTAGAAGGAGCACACACTCGGCCAGAACTTGATGCCCGACAGCTCCGAGAGCTGATGTTCGGTGGGCGGGAAGAAGGCCGTCGTCATGGTGGCGAAGTCCTCTTCGGTCAGACGGTCGAGGTACCAGTTGGAGTTCTCCTCGGAGTTCTGGGCGAACTTCATGACGAGCGAGGGGTTCGGCATGTTCGCGGTGATCTTCATGAAGTTCTGGTAGAACTCCACCGGATCGATGTGGGGCACGCCGCGCTCCTGGAGGATCTTGGCGTTCAGGGCGGCGAACTCGTTACCCACGGCGGCGTAGGTGTCCTCGGGCTGCTTCTCGATGAGCACGACCTTCTTGCCCTGTTCGGCCAGCTCGCGGCAGGCGGTGATGCCGGCGAAGCCGTGGCCGGCCACGACGACGTCGCAGTCGATCTCGGTGGCGAACTCGGTCACCTCGGCCGGGGGCGTCATCCAGCTGGTGTCGGTGACGTTGTGGATGTGTACATCGCTGGCGGCGGGCTGGCCGTTCGCCTCGCCTGCGTCCTCGGCGCCCTTCGGGGCGCTTTCGCTGGCGGCGGGGCTGCAGCCGGCGAGGCCGGCGGCACCGGCGGCCATGGCGGCCACGGCGCCCATACCGATGAACGAGCGGCGGGACATGCCCTGGGTGGTTGCTTTGCTCATAATCCCTGATTCCTCCCTTGGGTCGGATGCGGTCACGGCGCCTCGGTGCGCCGCTTCGGGGCCCATGGTGGCACCGCGACCGCCCCGCGAGGAATCGTCAGCTTGGGGGATTTCTCGGAAAGCGCCCTCGCGGAAATGGGGGAGATGGAAATAAACCGCAGGTCAGTGCCATATAGCAAGAATGACGGCTCGGTAACGCCGTGGCAACTTCGAAAAGTTTCGCTATACTGGTTCGCGACGAAGCCGCGACAAGCCAGGGAGGGTACAGGTTGCCGCTTTCCAAATACTTCAGGCTCGAGGCGCTCACGCTCATCGCGTTTCTGGCCACCATTCCCATCTACTCGCCGAACCAGCTGCTCTTCGAGACCGGCGTCTTCGACGTGCCCACGTTCATGGCGCCCTTCGCGAACACGATGCTTTGCGCGACGCTCGTGCTGGGTGCTGCCGCCGCGCTGGCCTCGGGGCGCCGCCGCCCCGAAAGGCTCTTGGGCCGCGGCTGGGTGGTGGCCGGCGTGGCCGCCTATCTGGCAGGCTACGTCCTGCTCATAGCCGCGGCGGCGCTGCCGGGCGTGGGCACGGGGGCCGCAGGCGCGCTCTCGGGCTTTCTGCTGGCGGCGGGCACCGTGGAGCTGGCGGTGCTGTGGGGCAGCTACATGGCCGCCTACGACCTGCGCCAGGCGCTTTTATGGTGCGCGCTTTCCGTGGGCTGCGCGGCGCTCGTGGGGCTTCTGCTGTCCTCCACCACCTTCGGCGTGGGGCTCATCGTGTTCGTGGTGCTGGTGTTGACGAGCTTCCCCGTGCCCTGCCTGGCGGCGTGGAAGCGTCCGCGGGACGGCGCGCGCCCGGGAGATCTGGGCGGCGGGGCCAAGGCGGCTGGTGCGGCATCGTCCGTGCGGGAGGCGGCGGAATCTTCGGCTCCCACGCGCCGGGCGCGGCTGGCGTCTTTGGCCTCGGTGGCCGGCATGCCGCTGGCGGGCCTCATGGTGTTCGCCTTCATGATGGGGGCGCGGAAGTTCCTCCTGTTCGACGTTGTGAACATGGAGCTGCTCGGCTGCGCGCTGGGGGCCGTGGTGGCGCTGCCCATCTGCCTTCTGCGCACGACCCGGCCGCTCACCACGCTCATCTACCGCATGCTCGTGCCCGCGTTCGCCTTGGTGCTCATCGTGCTGAACAGCTTCCCCGGCGCCACGATGCCGATGTTCTTCGCGGCGTGGCTCACCTACGTGTTCTACGGGGCCGTGGCCATCCTCGCCCTGGCGAGCCTGGCGGCCGTGGCCCATGCCGGGGAGTTCTCGGCCGGCGCGGTGTTCGGCACGGCGGTGGCGGCCTTCGCGCTGTTCTCGCTTCTGGGCCTGGGGTGCGCGCCCACCGCCCCCTTCCAGGAAGAGGGCGGCGGCCCGGTGCTCTTGGTGGTGAGCACGTTCTACTTCGCGGGCGTCATCGCGGCGGCGCTCTGGGGCTTTTGGCGCGCGGGCGCAGGCGAGCGTGCATCCGACGAGGGGCTCGGTGTGCGGGCGGCCGGCGCGGGGGCCGACGCGCAGGCCCAAGGCGTGCAGGCGCGCTGCGAGGCCCTGGCCGACGAGGTCGGCCTCACGCCGCGGGAACGCGAGATCCTAGGCTATCTGGGCCGCGGCCACGGCATCGCTTTTGTGGCCGACACGCTTGTCATCTCCGAGTCCACCGTGCGCACCCACGTGAAGAGCATCTACAAGAAGCTCGGCGTGGGCGGCCGCGAAGAGCTGCTCGCGAAGGTGGACGAGGGCTAGGGGCGCACGCGCGACTTCCCGGCAAGTGCTCGCACTGCCCCTGCGATTTCGGGGGCCGTATTCACCAGGACGTCCGCCCGGCTGAGCTCGTCTGGCGTTCCGAACCCGTAGGTGCAGCCAACAAAGGGAATGTTTCCGCGCACGGCCACCTCCTGATCGTGGCGCCGGTCGCCGACCATGAGGTGGGGCTTCGGGTATCGTACGCAAATCTGCCGGTAGATCTGCCACTTCTCCAACCCTTCGAAGTCTTCGGCGCACCAGGCGCCGGCGAACAGGTCACCGAGGCCGAATGCGGCAAGATGCTCGTCGCGGTAGGAGCCGCTGCAATTTGAGAGGAACACGAGCGTGCACCCCCTCTCGCGCAGGGATTCCAACATGGCTTTCGCACCGGGGTACAGGCGCCCTGCGCCCGCTGCGAGCAAGCGGCGCATCTCCTCTCCGACGGCGGCTGATGCGCGCCGCCATATCGCTTCGGGGAGATCGGGCATGAAGGAAGCCCACATGGCGGCAGGGGAATATCCGAGCCACGAGGCGATCTCCTCATCGGAGAACGTACGCGGGGCGGCCCACCCGTCGGTTACCAAGGCGGCATAGGCGCGGCGAAACGCCGGTCCGTACAGATGCATGGAATCGTGGAGTGTGCCATCGTAGTCGAAAAATACCGTGCCGCCCATGAGCGCCTAGCCTTCGATTTCCCGCAGAAGGTTGACCATCTCGATGGCCGACGTGGCGCAGTCGAATCCTTTGTTGCCCGCCTTGGTGCCCGCCCGCTCGATTGCCTGTTCGATTGTGTCGGTGGTCACGATACCGAACATAACGGGCACCCCGCTTTCCAGCGATACGTGGGCGATGCCCTTGGCGGCCTCGTTGCAGACCAGGTCATAGTGGCTCGTGGCGCCGCGGATGACGGCGCCTAGGCAGATGACGGCGTCATAGCGGCCCGATTGCGCCATCTTCTGCGCGGCAAGCGGTGCCTCGAAAGCGCCGGGTACCCAGACGATGTCGACGTCCTGCTCGTGCACGTTGTGACGCAAAAGACCGTCCATGGCGCCCCCGATCAGCTTAGATGTGATGAACTCGTTGAAGCGGGAGGCCACGATGCCGACCTTGATGTTCTCCGATACCAGCTTCCCTTCGAATACCGTCATGATGATCCTTTCTCACGCGTAGGTTTCCTTAGTCGAGATGCGCAGGCGCTAAGACGCCTGGCGTTCCTCATCGAAGTACAGCAAATGCCCCATCTTCTCCTGCTTGGTACGCAGGTAGAACTCATCGTGGCTGGTCAGAGGCATTTGGATGGGCACGCGTTCGGTTATCTGCAGCCCGAAATCACCCAATTGGTACACTTTGTCGGGGTTGTTCGTAAGCAGTCGCATGGTCTTTACGCCCAGCTCGCGCAGAATTTGGGCGCCGATGTAGTATTCTCGCAGGTCGCCCGCAAAGCCCAGGGCCAGGTTGGCCTCCAGGGTGTCCATGCCGGCATCTTGCAGCTCGTAGGCGCGCAGCTTGTTCACAAGCCCGATGCCGCGTCCTTCCTGGCGCATGTACAGCACCACCCCGCGCCCTTCGGCTTCCACCTGGGCCATCGCCGCGGCCAGCTGTTGGCCGCAATCGCAGCGCAGGCTGCCGAAGGCATCGCCGGTGAGGCACTCGGAATGCACGCGCACCAGCACATCGACGCCGTCTCCGATGTCGCCCTTCACCAGGGCCACGTGGTGCTCGCCGTTCAACTTGTTCACGAAGGCGTGGGCGCGAAACGCCCCGTAGCGCGTGGGCATTGCCGTATCGGCCACTTCCACCACGTGGCATTCGTGCTTCTTGCGGTAGTCCTGGAGCGCCTTGATGGAGATGAACTTCAAATTGAATTGCCGGGCGAGCTCTATCAGCTCGGGCGTGCGCATCATGGTGCCGTCTTCGCGCATGATCTCGCAGCACAGGCCGCACTCCTCAAGGCCGGCCAGCCGCATCAGGTCCACCGTGGCCTCGGTGTGGCCGTTGCGCTCCAACACGCCGTTGGCCTTTGCCATCAGCGGGAACATATGGCCCGGTCGGCGGAAGTCGGACGGGCGGGCGTCGGGTTTCACCACAGCGCGCGCGGTCAGCCCTCGCTCTGCCGCCGAGATGCCCGTTGTGGTGTCAACGTGGTCGATGGACACGGTGAAGGCGGTTTCGTGGTTGTCGGTGTTCTCCGTGACCATTTGGGGAAACGCCAGCTTCTGGCACAGTTCGACGGACATGGGCATGCAAATGAGCCCCTTGCCGTGCACGGCCATGAAGTTCACGTTCTCGGTGGTGGCGAACTGCGCTGCGCAGATGAAATCGCCTTCGTTCTCGCGGTCGGGGTCGTCGGTGCACAGGATGATCTTGCCCGCGCGCAAATCATCCAGCGCCTCTTCGATCGTGCTGAACTGGAATGGCTTGTTCTCTTCCATGGGTGCTCCTTCGTTAGAATCCATGCGCTGTCAGAAATGCTTGGGTGATACCGTCGCCCTCGGCAGTCGCGGATGGAGGGGGCAGGGGGGTGCCGAGGAACCGTTCGACGTACTTCCCGACCATATCAGTTTCGAGGTTCACTTCATCGCCAACGTGCTTGAGGGAAAGGGTCGTCTCGGCCCGGGTGTGGGGGATGATGGACACGGCGAAATCGGCGTCGGTCAGGCGCGCCACCGTGAGGCTGATGCCGTCGATGGCGATGGATCCTTTCATGATGACGTGGCGCAGGGTGGCCGCATCGGCGCCGATGGTGTACCACACGGCGTTGTCGTCACGCTGGATACGGCGAATCGTGCCCACCGCGTCGATGTGCCCCGACACCAAGTGCCCGCCGAATCGACCGTCGGCTGCCATGGCCCTCTCCAAGTTCACGGGGCTGCCGGCATGCAATGCGCCGAGGTTGCTGCGTCGCAAAGTCTCGTGCATGACATCTGCGCTGAACTGGGTCGCTCCCAGCGAGGTGACGGTGAGGCAGACGCCGTTCACTGCGATGGAGTCGCCCAGCCGAGTTCGTTCGAGCACGGTGCGCGCGTCAATGGACAGAACGGCCGAATGGGCGCCCCGGCGCAGCGCCCTTACGGTGCCGATTTCCTCTACAATGCCGGTGAACATGGGATCGCCTCGCTTTCGACCGAAGGGGAAACGGCGCATTCTAAGAGCAGGTCGGGCCCAAGTGCGGTGATCGTGGGGGAGGAAAGGCAAAGCGCGTCGGCGGGCAGCGCCACGCCCCGGCCTGCCACCGGCCCTAAAGCGCCTGCTCCCCCGAAAAGCTTCGGGGCGATATAGGCTTGCACGCGGTTCGCCAACCCGCCGTCGATGAAGGCGCCGTGCAGCGCAGGGCCGCCTTCGACGAGGATCGAGTCGATGCCCAAGCCGCCCACGTGATCGAGAAGGGCCGGCAGGTTCACCGCGCCGTTGCCCTCCTCCGCCGGCGGCGATACCCAGACGGAACATCCGGCCTCACGCAGGGCGCCTGTGCGCTCGGCGCTCGCCTGCGGCCCCACCGCCACCAGCGTCGGTATCTCTTCGGCTGTCCGCACGAGCGACGCATCCAGGGGCAAGCGCCCCTGGGAATCGACCACGATGCGCAGCGGCTGCCGCCAGGGACCGCCTTCCAGGCGGCAGGTAAGCGCGGGGTCATCGGCCAGGGCGGTGCCGATGCCCACCATGATGGCCGCGAACCGATGCCGGTCGCGATGCACCCGCTCGCGTGCTTCGGGCCCGGTGATCCATCGAGATGCCCCTGTGCGCGTGGCCGCTTTCCCGTCCAAGGTCATGGCGTATTTCAACACTACCAAGGGGCGCCCGGTGGTAATGAAGTGGAAGAATACCTCGTTGAGGCGCCGGCACCTCTCTTCCAGAACCCCCGTCTCCACTACCGTGGCCGCCTCGCGCAGCTGCGCGCACCCTTGGCCCGCCACCAACGGGTTCGGGTCGAGGGCGCCCACGACGACGCGGGCAATGCCCGCTTCCAGGATGGCGTCGGTGCAGGGCGGCGTTTTGCCCCAATGGCAGCACGGCTCCAGCGTGACGTACAGGGTGCTTCCGGCGGGGTCTTCGTCGCATACGGCCAGTGCCTCCCGCTCCGCATGGGGCTGGCCGCATGCGGTGTGCCAGCCCTCGCCGATGATGCGGCCGTCTTTCGCGATAACGGCACCTACGAGTGGGTTTGGACTGGTCCAGCCAGTCCCTCTCTCGGCAAGCGCCAGCGCACGGGCCATGAAAGCCTCGTCGCGTGCGTGCTGCTCTAACTTCTGGGACATCGATCACCTCCAACGCATCGCTGCGACCTTCGGGCGCCACTTCCGAAAAGATGAGCGGACGATTGCGAAAAAAGCCCTGAAACCAAAAGGTTCCAGGGCTTCTAGCAGTCCGACGCGCTCCGCTGGGGAGCACTGCCTATCTTCTTCCATCCAGACTGTAACTGTCGGCTTCGGAGTTTCACCGAATCAGCCGCAAGCGCAAGGCTTGCGGGTCGTGGGCTGTACCACCGGTGGGGACTTTCACCCCGCCCTGAAGATCATGTTCAATTGTTGACCGATCATAGTACTTTACAGAAGCCCGCGCAACCCACGAATTGGGAAATCTGTGGATACCGTCAGCGATTGCTCGGGACGCGGGGGCTTCTTTCCAGGGGCGCGCCGCAACCGAACATCCGACAAATCTGGCGATGTGCTCGGCCTCTGCGTGCGCCCCTTCCGTAGAAAAACCGTGCAGCGCGGCAGCCGGGTTTTCCCGTGCGCGCTCCTTGTGGTACCATGAACCGCTGTTGTATTCGTGTTTCGAAGGGACTTAATTCATGTCAGGGCATTCTAAGTGGGCAACCACCAAACATCGCAAGGCCGCGCAGGACGCTAAGCGCTCGGCTCTGTTCTCCAAGCTGGCTCGCAACATCACCGTGGCCGCCAAGGAGGGTGGCGACCCGAACCCCGACAACAACGCGTCGCTGGCCGCCGCCATCGAGAAGGCCAAGGGCTACTCCATGCCCAAGGACAAGATCAAGACTGCTATCGACAAGGCCTTCGGGAGCGGCAAGGACGCCGCCAACTACGAGACCGTGATCTACGAGGGCTACGGCCCGGCCGGTGTGGCGGTGCTCTGCGAGGCGCTGACTGACAACCGCAACCGCACCGCCGCCGATGTGCGCGCCGCCTTCTCCCATTCCGGCGGCAACCTGGGCACCTCCGGTTCCGTGGCGTTCCAGTTCGAGCGCAAGGGCCAGATCGTGGTGTCCAAGGAAGTGGAGACCGGCGACAAGAAGAATCCCGTGGGCCCCAACGGCGCTGCGGCCGATGAAGAGGAGTTCATGCTCGCCGTGGCCGAGGCCGGCGGCGACGACTACGAGGACGCCGACGAGGAGTGGGTCGTGTCAACGGCCCCGTCCGACCTCATGGCCGTGGTGAAGGAGCTGGAGGCCCAGGGCATCCAGGTGAAGGGCGCCGAGCTCATCATGGTTCCCACCACTCCCACCGAGGTGTCCGTGGCCGATGCCAAGAAGGTCATGCGCCTCATCGACAAGCTGGAGGAGCTGGAGGACCTGCAGGCGGTGTACCACACCATGGACATCACCGACGAGATCGCCGAGGCGCTCGACGAGTAGTCGCTGACGTTCTCATTTTCCCATTGCGCTGTGTGCGGGGCGCCGGGCCGGAGGGCTCGGCGTCCCGTTTCCGTTCGGGGTGCCGTCTGCGCCTCGCAACAGGATGGAAACACAGGGCCGGGGAAATCTGCTAGGGTGGAGGGCAGGCAACCGCGTCGGTTCCACGGATCGTTCTGAGGATCTGGCGCACGGAAAAGGAGGCTCCATGGGTTTTCTCGAAGGTAAGACCGCCATCATCACCGGCGCCGGCTTCGCGGCGCTGAAGGACGGGAGCGCCGGCTCCATCGGCTACGGCATCGCCACCGCCTATGCCAAGGAGGGCGCGAACCTCGTCATCACCGGCCGCAACGCCAAGAAGCTGGAGACGGCCAAGGAGAAGCTGGAAGCCGAGTTCGGCATCAAGGTGCTCTGCGTGGCCGCCGACGTGAATGCCGGGGCCGACAACGCCGCCGTGGTGCAGAACGTGGTGGACCAGGCCATCGCCGCGTTCGGCCGCATCGACGTGCTCGTGAACAACGCCCAGGCCTCCGCTTCCGGCGTGACCCTGGCCGATCACACGACCGACCAGTTCGACCTGGCCATCTACTCGGGTCTGTACGCCACCTTCTACTATATGCAGGCGTGCTATCCGCACCTCAAGGAAACCAAGGGCTCGGTCATCAACTTCGCTTCCGGCGCGGGCCTGTTCGGCAACTACGGTCAGTGCGCCTACGCCGCCGCCAAGGAGGGCATTCGCGGCCTGACGCGCGTGGCCGCCACCGAGTGGGGTCCTGACGGCATCAACGTGAACGTGGTGTGCCCGCTTGCCTGGACCGCTGCCCTGGAGAACTTCCAGGAGGCCTACCCGGAGGCCTTCGAGGCCAACGTGCACATGCCTCCCATGGGCCACTACGGCAATGTGGAGACCGAGATCGGGCGCGTGGTGGTGCAGCTGGCGAACCCCGACTTCAAGTTCATGAGCGGCGAGACCCTCACCCTGGAAGGCGGCATGGGCCTGCGCCCGTAAGACGCGATCCTGAGCCTGCGGGCCCGGCCGGTCGGAAAAGTTTCCGCCTGCGGGTCAAAGGTTCTTGCAATCAGCAAACATATGTTCTATGATAAGCCCCACTTGCATACAGAAAGTGGGGCTTATCCTTTGGCTGGCGAGGCGCGCATCATATTGGGAATCGACCCGGGTTTGGCCCATACGGGCTGGGGAGTCATCGAACAGTGCGGGCCACGGCTGGGTTGCGTGGCCTACGGGTGCGTGGCCACTGCTTCCGATGCGCCCCTGGCCGAGCGGCTGCTGAAGATACACCATCAGGTGGGGGCCGTGATCGAGCGGTTCCGGCCTTGCTGCGTGGGCATCGAGACGGTGTGGTTCGGCAACAACGTGACGGCGGCCTTCGCCACGGGGCAGGCCCGGGGAGCGGCGCTTGTGGCCTGTGCCGAGATGGGGCTGGCCGTGGGCGAGTACTCGCCGAGCCAGATAAAGCTGGCTGTGGTGGGCGAGGGCACTGCCGAGAAGGAGCAGGTGCAGTACATGGTGCGCCACCTGCTGAAGCTTGATCGCGACCCGGAGCCCGACCATGCGGCCGACGCCTTGGCCGCGGCCATTTGCTATACGACCCACGAGACGGGGAGGTTCGCATGATAGCGTTTCTAAGCGGGGAGGTGGCGGCGGTACTGCCGCCGAGCACGGCCTACATCGACGTGCATGGCGTGGGCTATGCTGTGGCCATGCCCGGGGGCGATCTGGGCAAGTTGGAAGTGGGCAAACAAGTGCGTGTGCTCACCTACCTGTCGGTGACCGACAATGGCATCGGGTTGTACGGCTTTCTCTCCGAGGAGGAGAAGATGCTGTTCGAGAAGCTCATCGGCGTGTCGAAGGTGGGGCCGAAGATGGCCCTGTCGGCACTTTCGGCCTTCACGCCCGGTGAGCTGGCCGATGCCATCGCCGCCCAGGACATCGCCCGGGTGTCGCATATTCCCGGTGTTGGCAAGAAGACGGCCGAGCGCATCATCTTGGAGCTGAAGGGAACCTTGGAGCGCGGACTGGAGACGTTGTTCGACAGCGCAGAGACCGGGGCCACCTCGATGGCCAATGCGGCGCTTACGGGTGCTACCGAGGCGCTGCTTTCCATGGGATTTACCTCGGCCGAGGCCGAGGTGGCTTTGAAGGGTGCTCCCGAGGGTGCCACCGAGGGCGCGCTGCTACAATATGCGTTGAAACGTTTGGGAAGTCGATAGCGATAGGCAATCATGGCATTTGATCTGGACATAGAGGGCATCGGATACATAGCCGAGAGCGGGGCGTCCGCCGGGCGCGCGACGGCCGAGGGGCGCGAGCGGGCCGTGGCGCCCACCTTTACCGAAGACGACTTGGAGCTCGATTTCTCGCTGCGCCCGAAGCGGCTGGACGACTACCTGGGCCAGACCAAGGTGAAGGAATCCCTCGGCATTATGATCGAGGCGGCCCAGGCCCGCGGTGAGGCGGCCGACCACATCCTGCTCTCGGGCCCTCCCGGCCTGGGCAAGACCACCCTGGCCACGGTGGTGGCCAACGAGCTGGGGGCCTCCATCCGCACCACCTCGGGGCCGGCCATCGCTCGCACGGGCGACTTGGCTGCCATCCTCACGAACCTCGAAGAGGGCGATGTGCTGTTCATCGACGAGATCCACCGTCTGAACCGCATGGTGGAAGAGGTGCTGTACCCGGCTCTCGAGGACTTCGAGCTGGATATCGTGGTGGGCAAGGGGCCGGCGGCCCGCTCCATTCGCCTTGATCTGCCGCGGTTCACGCTGATTGGGGCCACGACGCGCACGGGTCTGCTGACGGGCCCTCTGCGCGACCGCTTCGGTGTGGCCTTCCGCTTGCAATACTACACGGCTGAGGAGCTGGCCCTCATCGTGACCCGCTCGGCCTCCATCCTGAATGTGGATATCGACGGAGAAGGGGCGCTTGAGATCGCGCGGCGGTCGCGGGGCACGCCGCGTCTGGCCAATCGTCTGCTGAAGCGCGTGCGCGACTGGGCCCAGGTGCGCGGCGACGGCGCCATCACCGAGGACGTGGCCGCCGAGGCGCTCACCTTCTTCGAGGTGGACCACCTGGGGCTGGACGCCGTGGACAACCGGCTTCTGGAGGTGCTTTGCGTGCAGTTCACCGGCCGTCCCGTGGGGCTCACCACTTTGGCGAGCGCCCTGGCTGAGGATCCCGATACGGTGGAGGACGTGTACGAGCCCTACCTCATGCAGCAGGGCCTCATGATGCGCACCCCCAAGGGGCGCCAGGCTACGCCCGGTGCCTGGGAGCATCTGGGCCTCACCCCTCCCGAGCTTTAGGAGACGCCATGTTCGAGCAAGATTATCTGATGCGCATTATCGCCCAGCTCATGGGGGCCATTCGGCGATCCATGGAGCGGGCGGCGGGGGAAGAGGACCCCGACGGGGCCGCGCGTATGCTGGACATGGCCGTGGGGGAGGCCACCGATCTGGATGGAGAGGCGCTGCTGTCCCTGGCCCCCGAGTCCATGGCCGCCATTCTGCAGGTATCCGGCGTCGATCCGCACCTGACGGAGCATATCGCCCGCAGCCTCCTGCTGTCGGCGCGCTACTACGGCGAGGCGGGCAACGGCGAGATGGCCGCCCTGCGCTCGAATCAGGCCCAGGCCCTGGCCGCCGCTTTTGGGCATGAGCTGCTCGCGGAAGCGGTGACCGATCAAGAACTTGAGGCTTTTCTTGAGGAGGCGGCAGAATAGCGGGAATTCCTCGCGAAAAACTGCGCAACTTAGCGTATAGTGATGAAGCGCTCCTAAATGGGGAGCTGGGGCTCTCGGGCCCGTGTTACTATCCCCTCTCGTAAGACGGGAGGGAGGAAAGAGGAAAGCATCATGGCGGAAGGCACTGTCAAGTGGTTCAACCCCGAGAAGGGCTACGGCTTCATTTCTCAGAACGACGGCGAGGATCTGTTCGTTCACTTCTCTGAGATCAAGATGTCGGGCTTCAAGACCCTCAACGAGGGCGACGCTGTTACCTTCGAGGTGACCGAGGGCCAGAACGGCAAGCTGCAGGCGAGCAACGTGGAACGTCTCTAAGCTTTAGATACTCCATCAACGCCGAAGGGCTCCGGAATTTCCGGAGCCCTTCTTTTCATGGGTCTTCAACCCAGCCCTCTGCGCGAAGCGCGAGAGGCAGAGAACCACCCGCTATGCGGGTGGGGGACAACAGGCGCTATGCGAAATCGCCCTTCTCCCTACAATGGTGATTGCTCAGGTCACCATTGTTTCGAGAGAAAGGCGAAGTCATGGCGCAACAAGCAAACAGCCTGTCGCACACGAAGTGGCTGTGCAAGTACCA
>CANSQM010000031.1 GCA_947649205.1 uncultured Enterorhabdus sp. | reverse complement strand
GGAGCAGGAAGAAGAAAGAGAGCCGCCCTTGCGGGGCGGCTCTAACTGTAATGGGTGCGAGGGCACCTGCTTCGCGGCCAGGAACTTCTGGCGTTTCCGCCTTCAAACCGACGGGTTTCGCAGTTGCCTAATGTCGCTGCGCCGAAAACGACGGCCATTTCCCCAGTTCAAGTTTTTTCGACCATAGCACGTAGGATCCCGAAACTGCGAAATCCGTCGTTTTGAAGGCAGCGCGCCGTGGCCGCGTCGTTGAATCCCTACACGTCAGCAGCGGCCCCAACGCCTGCACTCTCAAGCATTTCCTGCTCCAGCTCGCGATCGTACTCGCGGTCGATGGCGCTTTCCGGTGTGGGCGGCTTGATCTGGAAGGGCACGGCCGGGGTAACCAAACTCACCAGCGGCACGATGGCCAGGGAGATGAGCATGCACAGGGCGCCGCAGTTGATGGGGCTCGCGATGAGGGGCACGCCGCCGCCCAGAGCCAGACCCATGTTCACGGCCGTCAGCCCCACGCCCACGGCGAAGGAGCACCACACGCTGGCCTTGGAGATGCGACCCGAGTACAGGCCCCACAGGAAGGGGCCGAGGAACGAGCCGGCCAGAGCGCCCCAGGAGTAGCCCATGAGCTGGGCGATGAACACCACGCTGGAATGGTACTGGAACAGGGCGATGACCGCCGAGATGGCGATGAACACCACGAGCAGGCCGCGCATCCAGGTCAGCTGGCGCTTCTCGGACATGTCCTTGATGAGGTTGCCCTTGATGAAGTCGATGGTCAGGGTGGACGACGAGGTGAGCACAAGCGACGACAGCGTGGACATGGACGCCGACAGCACGAGCACGATCACCAGGCCGATGAGCACATCGGGCAACGTGGACAGCATAGTGGGAATGATGGAATCGTACACCGGCGTGCCGTTGGCGGCGTACTCGATCTGGCCCTCGTAAAGGCGCCCGAAGCCGCCGAGGAAGTAGGAGCCGCCGGCCACCACGAAGGCGAACAGCGTGGAGATGATGGCGCCCTGCTTGATGGCTGGGCCGGTCTTGATGGCGTAGAACTTCTGCACCATCTGGGGCAGCCCCCAGGTGCCGAGCGAGGTGAGGATGACCACGCCGAGCAGGTTGAACAGGTCGGGCCCGAAGAAGCTGACGAAGGGCCCCTGCATGGCGCTTCCCTCGGCGGGAATCTGGGAGAGGGACACGATGGCCTCGGAGAAGCCGCCGTTGTTCAGAATGACCGCCACAATGACGGCGATAATGCCGAGCAGCATGACGATGCCCTGGATGAAGTCGTTCATGACCGTGGCCATGTAGCCGCCGAGCACCACGTAAATGCAGGTGACCACCGCCATGCCGATGACACAGGCATCGTAGGGCAGCGCGAAGGCCATGCCGAACAGGCGGGACAGGCCGTTGTAGACGCTCGCGGTGTACGGGATGAGGAACACGAAGATGATGGCCGCCGCCGCAATGCGCAGCGCCCGGGAGTTATAGCGCTTGCCGAAGAACTCCGGCATGGTGGAGGCGCCCAGCCGGTGCGTGATCTCGCGGGTGCGGGGACCTAAGATCCACCAAGCGAGCAAGCTGCCCAGCAGCGCGTTGCCGATGCCGGCCCAGGTGGCCGAAATGCCGTACTTGAAGCCGAACTGGCCCGCATAGCCCACGAACACCACGGCGGAGAAGTAGCTGGTGCCGTAGGCGAAGGCGCTCATCCACGGACCGACGTTGCGGCCGCCCAGAATGAACCCGTCCACGGTGCTCGCCTGCTTGCGGCAGTAGATGCCCACCGCCACCGCCACGGCCACGAAGGCCACTACTAAGAGGATTTTCGCGATCATGTCTTTCTTCTTTCTCGTCGTGCTTTCCCTGCTGGAGCCCATTGCCCTCGGGCCGCGCTCCTTCTGGTGGGGCACCGCGCCTCGCGGCGATGGGCCCCTTGCGAACCGAACGGCCCGCACCGTTTCCGCACACGACTTTTCGCCCATGGCTCCAAAAAAAATAGCCACGGGCGAAAACCCGTGTGCTAGTGGTATCGAAACTCAAATTGTGGGGAGACCTCGCGCAGAGACTGCTGGGCCAAATGCTGGCTGGCCACGGCGCGAGCGGCCTCGGCGATACACTGGGCAGCCTTGTGCGCGCTGGTCAGCGCACGCTCGACGGCACCGGTGCAACACTGGGCGGCCTTGTGCGCGCTCATGAGAGCGCAGGCCACCGCGCCGCACGACTGCTGGGCGATATGCTGGCTCGCCACGGCCAGCGCCGCGTCGTCCATGCCGCTTTTATGTCCCTGCACGAAATTCATGGCCGCTACTTTAGCACAATAAAGAGACTTTATGAGTCATTATTTCACCGAAAGGCTGTCAGCGCGCTTTCTGGCCTGGAATAGACGACCTTGGTCCCACCGGCAGCCGAAAAACAGCCAAAAGCAGCCCCGTTGTATTACAGCAGCAGCATTTTCCCTGTACGTGTCTTACAACGCGCATCCCTTTGCTCCATCTTGGGACCAAGGTCGTCTATTCCAAGCCAGAAAACAGCTCCAGTCCAGCCAGGGTCGCGCGCTGCAAAGGCAAAGAGCCCGAAGGGAGCGTCCCCCTAAGCTGCGCAATGACCCTTGCGAATACCTCGGGCTTTTCCAAATGAACGTTGTGGCCGGCACCCTCCACAAGCACGGCAGGAAAACCGGCAGCGCGAACGCGGGCGGCGTGGGCAGCGTACCTCTCGTCGCGAGACCCCGCTAGATAGAGAACTAGACGACCGGCAACTCGCATCTGAACGAGAGCAGCCACAGTTTCCCTCTCCGCCGCCTGGTGGTGCGCACCCCAGGCCTCCAGCGAGCGAGCGAGGGTTTCGGCGTCGTGGGCCTCGCGATCGGCGCGGATGGCGGCACGGACAGCCGGGGGCAAGTCGCGCTGGGTGGCGAACAGCGGCAGCACTTCCCACCAGTCCATGAAGGCCGCGACTCCTTCGGTACGCAGCCGTGCGGCCCATTCCCCGTTGCGCTCGGCCAATGCGACGCGGGCGGCCTCATCGGCTGGTCCCAGGCCGGCACTTTCCAGCAGGAGACCTGCCAGGGGAAGGCCGGGATGGCGCACCATCGTCTCGGCGGCGATGCGGCCGCCCATGGAGTAGCCGACGAGCATCGGTGCGCCCTCGACCGCGGCCACCAGGCGCACAATGGCGGCCACGCGGTCGCACACCGCCCCCATAGAAGCGAGGGGGTCGGCGATCGGGTGGCTAGTCGGGTGGCTAGCCGGATCGCCGGTCGGCCTGTCGGCACGGTCGCGAACCACATCGCCGGGCGCCGTCAACTCTTCCCGGCAGTCGCACGCACGAAGGGCAAGGTCGCTCTCCGGCTCAAAGAGGTTCAGCGCGTAGGTGCGCCTCCCCTGCTCTTGGAGGGCCCGCACGATCCCATCCCATGATGCAGGGGTTTGGGCGAACCCGTGCAACAGGATGACCGGGGCCTTCGCCCCTTTCCCGTCCGCGAACGCGTTTCCCTTCCCCGCCATGATGAGCGCCTAGGCCTGGTAGGGGGCGTAGCGGTCGCGGATGCCGCGCAGGGGCAGCTGCACTTCGATGAGGCTGATGCCCGGGTGCCCCAAAAAGCCGGCGTAGGCCTCGCGGAACTCCTCCACCGAGGCCACGCGGGCCGAGGGCACCATGAAGGCATCGGCCGCCGCCTGGAAGTCCACGTCCTGGGGCGCCAGGAACAGGCGCTCGAAGTAGGGGTCGTCGGAGGCCTGGGGCAGCATGTCGAAGATGGCCCCGCCGTTGTTGTTCAGCAGCACGATCACGATGGAGGGTGCGGCCGGCCCAGACTCGCCATCCAGAGCAGCCGCATCCCCATCGGCAGCGGCCGGGGCATCCCCGGCGCCGTCGCCGACCAGCGCGCCATCGGTGATGGGGTCGAAGGCCACCGTGGCATCGGGATCCCGTGGGGCGGCATGGGCTCCCCGGCGCGAGGGGGGAGCAGCCGTCGCCCCCTCGCTCGCCTCGCCGGCCCCGGCCGTCCCGGCCTCGGCAGGGGCTGTCGGCTCAGCGACCTCCCCTTCCCCGCGGCACCCGTGAACATGCTTGATCTCCCGCTGCAAGGCCAGGGCGTTCAAGTCGTGCAGCAGGGTGAAGTCGCCGGTGAGGAACGTGGTCTGGGCGAAGTGCTGGGCCGCACCGAGGGCCGTGGATACCACGCCGTCGATGCCGTTCTGGCCCCGATTCGCCATCACCGCGATGGGCTTGCCGTCCTTCAGATAGAACGTATCCAGGGCGCGAATGGGCATGGAGTTGGCCGAGAACAGGCACGACCCCTCGGGAATCAGCTCCAGCAGGGCGCGCACGTAGGCGCCCTCCACCTCGCCGGCCTTCTCCACCGCGAGCACCCGCAGGCGCGCCTCGTCGTTGGCGGCCACCCAAGCGTCGGCGAAATTCCGCTGCGCCTTGCGGCCCTCGCCGTGCCAGGGGCTCCGCACGAAACCGAGGGGCGTGGTGCCCACGAACACATCGGTGGCCAGGTTGAAGTCGCGCGTCTCGGCCACATCCACCACGATGGAGAGCGGGCGCACCTTCTCGAGGAAAGCCGTGGTCGCCTTCGACACGGGATAGCGGCCGAAGCGAATGACCACCTCGGGGCGCGGGCAGTTACCGTGGCGGCAGAGGTTGTCGTAGTTGTCGATGACGAGGGGCTCGTCGAGGGAGCGCAGGCCCGAGAGAGGATCGGCCAAAAGCGGGAACGACCAGCGGCGCGCCCAGGCCACGATCTCCTCGGCCTCGGCCAGGGTCTCGCAGGCCCCCTCGCCCACGAGCACAAGGGTGGGGCGCTTGCGCAGGGCCTCTTCGATGGCGGCCACCCCCGCCGCCGACAGCTGGCCCGTGGAACCGAGCAGCGGCCCCACGGTCAGCGCCGTTGCGTCGTCGCCCTTGCGGCGCGCGGGCATGACCGCCCGAGCCCCCAGCGAGAAGCAGTCGCGGGCCCCGCGCAGCGCCGCCTGCATGTCGGCACCGGGGAAATCGGGCTTCAAGGGCGCAGCCAGGGGGAAGTTCAGGTGCACGGGGCCGGCATAGTGCACCGAGGCCCGCGAGGCCACCTGGAGGTTCGGATCGTAATTCGCCAGCTCGCCGAAGTTGTCGAAACCCGGGCGCAGGCCCCCCACTGCCAGGTCATCGGCCACCGTGGCCGAGGGGCCGAGGGCCGCCAGCACCGCCTCGCGGGCCGCCTGGCGGGCGAAGGCGATATCGCGGTCGCGGCCAGCCGGCAGAGGCATGGCGCGGAAAGCGCGCACATGGTCGCCGTAGGCCTTCAGCTGGTCGGTGGTCTGGGGAGCGCCGAGCCCTTGCAGCTGGGGCGGTCGATCGGCCGACAGCACGATGAGGGGCACGCGGGAGGTGGAGGCCTCGATCACGGCCGGATAGTAGTTCGCCAGGGCCGTGCCCGACGTGCACACGAGAGCCACGGGCCGCCCGCTCGCCTTCGCCATACCCAAAGCGAGGAAGGAGGCGCCGCGCTCGTCGATATCCACGAAAAGACGCAGGTCGTGGGGGCGGCGGCAGGACAGCTCGTAGGCCGTCATGGCCAGGGCCGTGGAGCGGGAGCCGGGGCTCACCACCACGTCGCGCACGCCCCAGCGGGTCATCTCATCGAAGAAGGCCGCCACGAACAGGGCGGTATCGGTCTGGTGGGTCGGGGTCATCGGGAATCCTTCCGCAAAATTGACTGGCCCCATGATACCGCTCTTCGCCCGCCGCGTGGCCGCCCCCGCATTTTCCCCGCATCACGCCGGAGGCTGGAAGGCAGGGCCCTTCGCCCCCTACGCGCCGAAGGCCGACAGGATGGTGCGCAGCTTCAGGTTTATCTCGTCGTACTCGGCCGTCGCGTCGCTGCCCGCCACGATGCCGCAGCCTGCGTACACCCAGCCTCCCTCGCCGTCGAAGACACCGGTGCGCAGGGCCACGGAGAACTCGCCGTCGCCGGCGCCGTCCACAAAGCCGCAGGCCCCGGCGAAGAACCCGCGGTTGTAGGGCTCGATGGCCCGCAGGAGCATCTTCGCCTCGCCCACCGGCGTGCCGGCCACGGCGGGCGTGGGGTGCAGATCCTCCATGAGATCGGTCAGCGTGACGCCGGGAAGCACCCGGGCGCGGGCGGGCGTGAACAGGTGCTGCACGTGGGCCAGAGCCATGATGCCGGGCTCCTCCGGCACGTCCACGTCGTAGCACACCCGGTCGAGCACGCCGCGGATGAGCCGCACCACGTAGTCGTGCTCGGCGCGGTTCTTCCCGTCGGCCAGAAGCTCGGCGGCCAGTGCCTCCGACTCCGCCGGCGTGGCCCCGGCCGGGCACGTGCCCGCCAGACACATGGATTCCACGGCATCGCCGCGCTTGCGCACGAGCAGCTCGGGGGTGCAGCCGCAGAAGAACACGTCGGCGTAGCGGTACAGGAGCACCGTGCCCCGGGCGTCGCCGTCGATGAGGTTCACGAGCAGGTCCTTCGACGAGAAGGGGTGCGCTGCCGCAAGGTGCAGGCGCCGCGAGAGCACCACCTTGCCCACACGGCCGCCGTCGATGGCACCCAGCGCGGCGCCCATCATGGCATCCCACGCCTCGCGGGAATCGGGCTCAAGTTGGAAGGGGATGGATGCGGCCTCGCGCGGGGGCGCGGCGGCCACCATGCGCGTGAAGCGGGACACGCGGCCCGGATACACCGGCCCCAGCGAGTTCACCTGCAGAAAGCGCCCGCGATCGTTCTCGATGAGCACGATCTCCGGCAGCATGAACCGCAGCCGCGGGAAGGAGGCCATCAACTCGTCGGCCGGCGCGGGGTTGGTGCCGTCGAAGCGGTTGAACGAGAAGAACACCGGCGGCTGGGCCGCGCTTGCCGCAGCCGAGGCAGAGCAATCGGCGGCATTGGCCCCGCGAGCCGGCGCGGCGCAATCCCCACTCCGACCCCTTCCCGCAGCCGCAACCTCGCGTAGCGGACCGCCCTCGCCGCTCTCGTATTCCACATCCTGCAGGCTCGCCAAAGCGATGCAGCGGCCGAGCCCCATGTAGCGGCAGGCACGCTCCTTGTCGTAGTACACGAACTGGTCGGTGAACCCCTTCTGCAACGCGCAGAACGCATCCACCAGATCAGCCTCGATGGGCCTGTTGCTCGTATAGATTCGCGTCACTTCGGCTCAGCTCCTCATCGGTTCGCCCGGAAAGTCAGCAAGGCCCGACAGGCACCTGCCGGGCCGCGGGATCGACGCGCCCGAAGGCTCGTCGGAACAGACAGGATCGGCTAGATCTGGTACATGGCCTGGAAGACGTCCTCGCGCTGGATGAGGACTTGCATGCCGAGGCTCTCGCCGGTGGCGGTCAGGCGCTCCTGCACGGTGTTGAAGTCGGCGGTGGCCGGGTCCAGCGACACCATCATGGTCATGGAGAACATGCGGCCCTCGCCCAGAATGGTCTGGGAGATGTCGTCGATGTTGGCGCCGCACTCGGCGAGCACGGTGGCGATGGCGGCAACGACGCCGGAGCGGTCCTTGCCCAGAACGGAGATAACGCACTTCATAGGGAATTCCTCTCATTCAGGCGGCCCGGGGGCCGCGCGATTACCTTCGTGGGCGGCAAGG
This sequence comes from uncultured Enterorhabdus sp., assembly GCA_947649205.1. GTDB lineage: Bacteria > Actinomycetota > Coriobacteriia > Coriobacteriales > Eggerthellaceae > Adlercreutzia. The sequence continues at coordinate 21,667 of CANSQM010000031.1, read as the reverse complement.
GCGTGGCCCTTGCCCTACGGGGCGCCCGGAACACCCGCAAGACGCCTCGGGAACGGGAGCGACGAGCGCTCCCTTAAGGCACTCTGCGCCCTGTGGGCCCGCGCCCTGCGTCCCTAGCGGAAGATGAGCGCCAGGGCCTCGGAGCGGGCGTCGGCATCGGTCGCAAAGCAGCCGCGCACGGCCCGGGTCGTCGTCTTCGCGCCGGGCTTCTTCACGCCGCGCATGGACATGCACAAATGCTCCGCCTCGATAACCACAATGACGCCGGCGGGGTTGAGCGCCTCCACCAGGGTGTCGGCGATCTGGCCGGTCAGGCGCTCCTGCACCTGGGGACGCTTGGCGAAGCCGTCCACGAGCCGGGCCAGCTTCGAGATGCCGCAGATGCGGCCGTCCTCGCCGGGGATGTAGGCCACGTGCGCCTTCCCGAAGAACGGCGCCAAGTGGTGCTCGCACATGCTGTAGAAGGGGATGTCGCCCACCAGCACGATCTCGCTGTGGCCCTCGTCGAAGGTCACGTCGAAATGGCGCGACGGGTCTTCCTCCAGGCCCCCGAGCACTTCCTCGTACATACGGGCCACGCGCGCGGGCGTTTCCAGCAGGCCCTCGCGGTTGGGGTCTTCCCCGATACCTTCCAAAATCAGGCGCACGCCTGCTTCGATTTTCGATGTATCCACGGTTGTCGTAACTCCTTGTAAACGGTTAGGGCCATGTTATCACGACGCCCTAGACGCGCGGCGAAAGAGCGGGATAATACCAAGACGGAAGGCATCACACGAGAAGGGACTGCCCATGAAAGGCCTCCTCGCCGAATTCAAGGAATTCATCAACCGCGGCAACGTGATCGACATGGCCGTCGGCATCATCATCGGCGCGGCGTTCACCGCCATCGTCACGTCGCTGACCGAGGACATCATCAACCCGCTCATCAAGCTCATCACCGGGGGCAACGGCACCGACGTGGCCGGCCTCACCATCCCCGTGCCGGGCACCGCCAACGGCATCGACTTCGGGGCCTTCATCAGCGCCATCATCAACTTCCTCATTGTGGCCTGGGTGGTGTTCATGATCGTGAAGGCCTTCAACAAGATGAAGGACGGCACGGCGAAGCTGCCCTTCCTTAAGAACGCCAAGGGCGAGGAAGTCATCGAGCACGCCCCCACCTGCCCCTTCTGTCTGGAAGAGGTGAACGTGGGCGCCACCCGTTGCAACCACTGCACCGCCGAGCTGCCAGCTCCGGCCGCGGTGACCGTGGAGGTCGTGGCGAAGTAGGCCGGGCTAGGCTCCATATGCGACGAAAACGACGGTTCTCGTAGTTGGGCCGTCGTTTTTGCATCGCAGCAAAGAATGCGACCTGGGGAAACTCCCCCAGAGGCGGCACGGGAGCCCGGATGGAGCTACGAGTTCCGTCGTTTTCGTCGCAAAACGCGCACGGGACGACCCTTTGCGGCTCTTATTTGTGGTAGGGCTCGCCGCGGGAGATTTTGAAGGCGCGGTAGATCTGCTCGAGGAGCACCACGCGAGCCAGGTTGTGGGGCAGCGTGATGGGGCCGAAGGAGAAGGTTTCGTCGGCCCGGGCGCGCACGGCACCGCTCACGCCGTCGGAGCCGCCGATGACGAAGGCCAGGTCGCTGTCCCCTCGCAGGGCCAGCTCGTCCAGGTGTTGGGAGAAGCCCACGCTGGAGCGCTGCTTCCCCTCGATGGCCATGAGAATGACCCGCGCCCCTTCCGGGACCGCGGCCAGGATGCCCTCGCCCTCGCGGTCGCGGGCCGTCTCCACGCCGCCGGCCCGGGCCGGATCCACATCGGCGATCTCGGCCACAGTCACCTTGGCGTAGGGTCGCAGCCGTTTCAGGTACTCGTCGCAGGCCGCCGTCCAGAACTTCTCCTTCAGCTTTCCCACGGCAATGACGGTAATGCGCAGCATGGGCTACCCGATATCCAGGTCGAGGCCGACGGGGCAGTGGTCGGAGCCCTCCACGTCGTCGTAGATGCTGGCCGCCACCACCGCATCGCGCAGGGCATCGCTCACGAGGAAGTAGTCGATACGCCATCCCGCGTTGGTGGAACGGGCGCGGAACCGGTAGCTCCACCAGGTATAGCGCCCCGTCTCATCGGGATGCAGCAGCCGGAACGTGTCGGTGAAGCCCGCATCCAAAAGCTCGGTGAACTTTCCCCGCTCCTCGTCGGAAAAGCCCGAGGCCCCGCGATTGGGACCGGGGTTCTTCAGGTCGATCTCCTGATGGGCCACGTTGAAGTCGCCGCACATCACCACCGGCTTCGGGTCGCTCGTCTCGCCGCTCGGCAGGATGCCGGTCTCGAGCCCCTTGCAGAAGTCACGGAAAGCGTCGTCCCATTCCATGCGGTGGTCGATGCGGGCCAGCTCGTTCTGGGAGTTCGGCGTGTACACGTCCACGAACCAGAAGCCGGGGAACTCGCAAGCCACAATGCGCCCCTCGGCATCCAGGTAGTCGTTGCCCAGGCCGTGCAGCACGCGCAGGGGCTCCTCGCGGGTGAACACCACGGTGCCCGAATAACCCTTCTTCTCGGCGGCGCTCCAATACTGGTGGTAGCCGGGCAGGTCCAGTTCCACCTGGCCCACCTGGCACTTGGTCTCCTGCAGGGCGAAGATATCGGCGTCGAAGGCGTCGAATACCTCCAGGAAGTTCTTCTTCAGCACGGCACGGATGCCGTTCACATTCCACGAAACGAATCGCATGGGTCTCCTTTACTAGGCAAAAGGGCCTCGGAAATCCCGAGGCCCCTGCTTGCTTGCTCGCGAGGTTTCTACTTCCAGTCGCTGCCGATGAGGATGAGGAAGTCGCCCTCGTACATATACTCGCCGTTGGTGTTCTGCACGGCGCGGCCGCAGCCCAGGGCGTCGATGAGCTCCTCGGCGTAAACGCGCTGGTCCGGCGTGTCGAAGACCACGACAGTCTCCTCGTAGCTGAAGGAATTGGCGTTGCTGGCATCGGCCGTGTAGCCCAGGGGCTTGATGCGCTCCAGGGCCTCGGCGCCCACGCCGTTGATGCCGTTGCCGTTCTTGATGGTGACGATGCCCGTGCGGCTCTCGCCGAAGGTCTTGCGGGTGCCGTCGACGCCCTGGACGCCCTCGCTGTCGCTGGAAGCGGGGGTGCCGTCGCCCACGCTGGCGAGCACGGTGCCGTTCAGCTCGTCGATCTCGTCCTCCTCCGTGGGGGGCAAGCCCTCGCGCACGCGGTTCATCATTTTCTGCCAAGCGGCCGTGTCCAGCTTCTCGTACCACGTATCGTTGCGGTACTCGCTCTCCGTCGGCTCCATGGCGGAATAGATATCGGTGCTCGGATCGATGCCCTGCATAGAACCGGCCAAAGCGATGATGTCGGACACCGTGAAGTCGGTGGTCACATACTGGGACAGGGTTTCCACCGACTTGGTGATAGTGCCGATATCGGAGGAGAGCACCTTCTTGGCAATGGCCCCGAGCACCAGGCGCTGGTTCGCCGCACGGTAGCGGTCGCCGTCGCCGTACTCGTCGTAGGAATGGCGGCTGCGGCACAGGATGAGCGCCTGCTCGCCCGTAAGGGTCTGCTCGCCGGCCGCCACATAGCCTCCCGCCTCGTCGTCGTCGATCTCCATGGGAACATCCACGGTCACGCCGCCGAGGGCATCCACCACTTCCTCGAAGCCGTCGAAGTTGATCTCGGCATAGTGGGAGATGGGCACGCCGGCCATCTGGGACACGGTCTTGATAGCCAGGGCCGGGCCGCCGATAGCGTAGGCAGCGTTCAGCTTCTGCACGCCATTGCCCTCGATCTCCACCTCGGTATCGCGATGGAGCGACACCATGGTGACCTTCTTGTTCTGAGGATCGACCCGGGCGAGGATCATGGAGTCGGAGCGGAAGGTGTCGCCCGCGTACTGGGTGGATTCCGCCCGCGCCTCGGACTTGTCGGTACCGAGCAGCAGCATATAGAAGGTGCCACCCTCATAGGAGGGCACCGGCTGGAGCGCCTCCTTCACCTCGGGCGTGACGTCCTCATTCATGTTGGTATCGATCTTGTTCATGTAGCCGTAGGTGGCGAAGGCCACGCCGCCGGCCCCGAGGACGCCCACCAGCACAATGGCCAGCACGGCCACGAGGATGCGGTTGCGCTTCTTGCGACGGCGGTCCCGCGCGTAGTCGTCGCCGGCCGCACCGCGGGAATAGGGATTGTCGCCCGTGGGCAGACTGGGGGTCGCACCCAGAGTGGCGCCACCGAGAGCCTGCTGCTGGTGCTGGGGAGCCACGGGCTGGGAAAAGCGGGGATTATGTGATTGGTTCAGCGGCTGAGAGTGCCGCGGGTTGTTCGTCTGCCCGACCGGCTGGGAATGGCGGGGATTGTTCGTCTGACCCACTGGCTGGGAGGCGTGCTGGGCACGGAGATTATTGCTTCCTGACGTTTCGGTCATCCGGGGCGGTCTCGCTTTCGTATTTCCGGTGCCATGGCATAACGCCATAGACCTCGACATCTTGGTTATCGAGGTAACATTTTGGTAAAAAGCGGCCCTACGCGCAACTGCGAGCCTTTCATTAGCAGTGAAAAGCCACAGGAAGCGGCCAGTATATTCACATTTTGACTGCGCCAACGCCAAGCAGGAAGGTACGAAATGGGCCGGCGCGGCCCCCTAGGAAAGCCGCTTCGCCATGACCTCGTTGGCGGCGAGCTCCACGCGGTCGTCGAGGGGCGCGAGCGCCGGGGCGGCCTCCCCCGTGCGGGCGGCGCGGCGCTCGAGAGCACGGGCCAGCAGCCAATCGGCCACCTCGGGATTCTTCGAGAGGAGGGGGCCGTGGGAATAGGTGCCCACCACATTCTTGTAGCGAGCGCCTTCGACCCGGTCGTCATCGTTGTTGCCGCGGCCGCAGGACGAGACCACGCGGCCGAAGCCCTCGACGCCCTCGCCCAGGTAGGTGCGACCGGCATGGTTCTCGTAGCCCACGACGGGGTGGCCGGCCAGGGGAGATTCCAACACCATGTTGTCGATGAGGCGGTCGGCCGAGGTGCCGGGACGCCGCGTCTCCATATCGATGAGACCGAGGCCTTCCACCAGCTCGTCGCCCCACAGCCACTGGCGGCCCAAGATCTGGTAGCCGCCGCAGATGGCCAGCAGGGGGCCGTCGGCCTCCACGTAAGCAGACAGGTCGTCGCGCATGGCCAGCAGCTGCTCGCTCGCCAGTTTCTGCTCACGGTCGGGACCGCCGCCCAAAAATACGAGATCGACCTGGGAAAGATCGACCGATTCGTCATGACCGACCCGGCGCACTTCCACGGGAACGTCGCGCCAGCGCAGACGCTGCTCCAAGATGCGCACGTTGCCCCCGTCGCCGTAGAGGTTCAACAGGTCGGGCATCAAATGCGCGATGACGACCGGCGCCTCGAAAGATGCGGGCGCCTCCGCGGTCGCGACCTCCCTCGCGGGCGGCACATCACCCGCGGCTTCCCTCGCAGCCGACACGTCGCCTGCGGCTTCCCCCTCGGCCGGCACACCATTCGCGACCGCCTCCGTAGGGCAAGGGCCGCGCCCTTGCCGCTGCTCGAACCCGTTTGCACCCGGGGCCGCCAGGTCGTCCGTCTGCGAGCTGCTTCCATCCCGGCTATCCACTTCCCGGGCACTCGCGCCCCGCGCCCCTTCCGCCGCTTCCCGGGCGTTCAGGGCCTCGTGCACCGGCGGCAGGGCCGTGTAATTCGCGATGGCGTACACCGCTGCATCGGCGGGCAGCTGACCCGCCGCCGTCAGGGCCCCCAAGCGGGCGAAGGCGTCGTCCATGGACTCGATCACCGGCGCGGCGATGCCCGCGTACTTCAGGCGCACGGCCAGGTCGTGGGCGCGTGAGCCGCCGGCGAACACCACGGTGTCGGGCTGACCGGCCAACTCTTCGAAGTCGATGTCCCAGATCCAGGAGATGTCGCGGCCGTCGGCCACTTGATCGTTGATGAAGAAGGCCACCATCTTGGGGCCGCCATCGGCTTCCACGATCTTCAGGTTCTGGTTGAAGCCCGTGGGGTTCTTCGCCAGGTTCAGCAGCACGTCGCGGCCGTCCAAGCGATAGCGCTGGAGCCGCCCGTTGCGCGGGTTGAAGGCGTCCACAGCTTGCTGGAAAGCGGGAGTCGGGATGCCCACCTCGCGGCAGAGCGCGTAGGCCGCCACCAGGTTGTAGGCGGCATAGGGCGTGGCTTGCGGCGTGTGCACCGCCTCGCAAGCCGCCGGGCCGCAGATTTCCATGGACACCCCCGTCGGCGCCAACGCGATGGAACGACCGGCGTAAGTCAGCGCCGGGCGGGCGAAGTCGCAGGAGGTGCAGAAATAGTCGCCGAGCTGGCCGTACTGGCGGTAGCGATACCGCACCATGCCATCGCACTGCTGGCACATCTGGGCGTCGGCCACGGTGTTCTGGGCCAGGTTCATGGACTCGTCCAGGCCGAAGGCCACGGTGCGGTTGCCCACGGTGGCCGCGATGCGCGCGCACAGCGGGTCGTCGGCGTTGTACACGAGCACGGTATCGGGCGAGGCAGCGAGGGCACCGGCGATGGAGGTTTGAATGCGGTCGATCTCGCCGCAGCGGTCCAGCTGATCGCGGAACAGGTTCAGCAGCAGCACGTAGTTCGAGCGCAGGCGCGGCAGCACGTGGGCGAGCCACAGCTCGTCGCACTCGAAGACGCCCCACTGGGCCGCCGGCTGCTGGAGCAGCGCCGAGGCGATGCCCGCCGCCAAGTTCGCCCCCGTGCGGTTGCAGATGATGGTGCGCCCGGCCGCCTCGAAGGCATCGGCCAGCAGGTTGTTCGTGGAAGTCTTCCCGTTGGTGCCCACGGTGATGACCGAGCCCTCGGCGCACTTCCCGCGCAGCTCGTCGAGCAGCGATGGATCCATCTTGAGCGCGATCTTCCCCGGCAGATTGGCCGCGGGCCGATGGGCTACGTGACGCAATCCCCAGGTAGATACCGCGCCGGTCGCCTTCGCGAGCGTAAACCTCAAGCTCATAGATGCACCTCGTTGCCTTTGGGGGAGACGGCGCTGCGCAATGCCGCACCCGGGCGAATCGGACCGCCCGCCTTCAGCCCATGCTCCCCGTTTTTCCAATGGCGACCAGTATAGCGAAGGGCACGGGCAGCGCCTACCACCTCCCCGCATCCCCCATATCGCCGCACCTCGACCCCGATGGCCCTGCCGAGCACGCGGGCGCTCCGTCCCGGCGCCGTCGGTCTCCGCCAAGCGAGTGGGCGCCGCGTCCAGCCCCCGGCGACCCAGCCGCGCAACGCCGCACCCAGTTCCCCTCCCAACAACCCCACGGCAACCCCGCACCTGAGGAACCTCGCTCTTCCCGATAGCCGCGCGTTTTGGCTCCGCAGCCCGGCGCCGCAGCCACGCGAATGCCCGCACGAAGAATTCACCGTTCCCGCGCTTGCGAAGACGCGCCCTGTTCGCTATACTGGATAGCCGCTTCGCAAGAAGCACTTCGCCAACGTGGCTCAGCTGGTAGAGCAACGCACTCGTAATGCGTAGGTCAGCGGTTCGAATCCGCTCGTTGGCTCCAGAACTTGAAAGCGCCCTGCATCTCGCAGGGCGCTTTGCATATCTCGCGCGAGAATCGAGTCCCATGGAACACGTCGAAGCCCCCACCACCGTGCCCCTCACCTTCACCGAGCCGACGGCCATTGAGGTGCGTGGGGCGCGGGTGCACAACTTGCGGAACCTCAGCCTGAACGTGCCGCTGCGACAGCTCGTGGGCATCGCAGGCGTGTCGGGCTCGGGAAAGAGCTCGCTGGCCCTCGGCGTGCTGTACGCGGAAGGATCGCGCCGCTACCTGGAAGCACTGTCCACCTACACGCGGCGGCGCATCGCCCAGGCGGGCCGCGCCGAGGTGGACGAGGTGCTGCACGTGCCGGCCGCCCTGGCCCTACGACAGCGACCGGACACGCCCGGCGTCCATTCCACCTTCGGCACCTCCACCGAGCTGTTGAACTACCTGCGGCTCATGGTCTCGCGCCTCGGCGCGCACTGCTGCCCCAACGGCCACCGCAACGGGCCGACCCTGAACGTGGCGGCCGAGCAACCCATCACCTGCTCTGCCTGCGGCGTGGAATTCTACGGCCCCTCGGCCGAGGATTTGGCCTTCAACAGCGGGGGCGCCTGTCCCACCTGCGGAGGCGCCGGCGTCGTGCGCGACATTGACGAGAGCACCCTGGTACCCGACCCCACCCTCAGCCTGGAGGAGGGCGCCGTAGCCCCATGGCGGCAGCTCATGTGGTCGCTCATGCCCCAGGTAGCCCGCGAAATGGGCGTGCGCACCGACGTGCCCTTCCAGGACCTCACCGACGCCGAGAAGGACATCGTGCTGCACGGCCCCATGGAGAAGCGCCACATCCTGTATGTGCCCAAGAACAAGGACCACGCCACCGAGCTGGACTTCACCTTCTACAGCGCCGTGAACACCGTGAAGAACGCCCTGGCCAAGGCGAAGGACGAGAAGGGCATGGCGCGGGTGGCGAAGTTCCTCGTGGAGGCCCGCTGCCCCGATTGCCACGGCACGCGCCTGTCGGCGCCGGCCCGGGAAAGCCAGATCGACGGTCTGAACCTCGCCCAGATCACCGCTTTCACCCTGGACGAGCTGCGGGACTGGCTGCCCACGGTGGCCCCCTGGCTGCCAGCCGACATGCGCCCCATGGCCGACGCCATCACCAGTGAAATGGCCGAGCCCATTCAGCGCCTGGAGCAGCTCGGCCTGGGATACCTCACCCTCGATCGCGCCAGCGAGACCCTCTCCAACGGCGAGCGCCAGCGCGTGGCCCTCACCCGCGCCGTGCGCAGCCGCACCACCGGCGTGCTCTACGTGCTGGACGAGCCCTCCATCGGGCTGCACCCCGCCAACGTGGAGGGGCTCCTCGGTGTCATGGATGACCTGCTGGCCGACGGGAACTCCGTCGTGATGGTGGATCACGACGTGGCCGTGCTGCGCCACGCGAACCACCTCATCGAGATTGGGCCCGGCTCGGGAGCCGACGGCGGCCGCATCATCGCCCAGGGGCCGGTGGCCACGGTGGAGGCGAACCCGGCCAGCCGCATCGGGCCTTTCCTGGCCGGCACCGCAAAGGTGCGGGTGCGCACCCCCGTTGCCGCGCCGCACCTGTTCGACGAAGGCTCCATCCGTCTGACCATGGACGGGCTCCACACGGTGAAGCCCCTGGAAGTAGCCATTCCCCAAGGGCGTCTCACCTGCATCACCGGCGTATCCGGCTCGGGGAAGACCACGCTCGTGCTGGAGAGCCTCGTCGTGGCCCTGAAGGCGGCCCTGGCCGGACAGCCCCTGCCCGGTCACGTGCTGGACGTGGAAGCGCCCGGCATCGCCCGGGTCGATCTGGTGGATGCCACCCCCATCGGCGTGAACGTGCGCTCCACCGTGGGCACCTACTCCGGGGTGCTGGACGACCTGCGCCGCGCCTTCGCAAAGCTGCCCGAGGCCCAGGCCGCGGGCCTCAAGGCCGGCGATTTCTCCTACAACACCGGGTCTTTGCGCTGTCCCACCTGCGACGGCACGGGACAGATCTCCTTGGACGTGCAGTTCCTTCCCGACGTGGACATCCCCTGCCCCGACTGCCGCGGCAGCCGCTACGGCCGAGCCGCCGACGCCATCCAGATGGCCGTTGATGACTACCCGAACAGCGGCGCGGCGGCCGGTGCCAACGCAGACCCCGGCAGTTCCTCCGGCGAAACATCCCCCGCGGGCACGGCCGCCGACGCCATCCAGATGGAAGTAGAGGGGGAAGGCGCCGTGGCCACCCTGTCGCTGCCCGAGCTGCTGTCGCTCACCGTGGACCAGGCCGCCACGGCGCTCGCGTCCCAGAAGAAGGTGCGCGCCAAGTTGGAAACCCTGCGCGACCTGGGCTTGGGCTATCTCACCTTGGGCGAAGCCACCCCGGCCCTGTCGGGCGGCGAGGCCCAGCGCCTGAAGCTGGCCAGCGAGGTGCGCCGCGACCAGAGCGACACGCTCTTCATCTTCGACGAGCCCACCATCGGGCTGCACCCGCTTGACGTGGCCACCCTTATCGCCGTGCTGCAGAGCCTCGTGGAGCAGGGCGCCACCGTGGTGGTCATCGAGCACGACCTGGACATGATCGCCAACGCCGACTACCTCATCGACATGGGCCCCGGCGGCGGCGAGGCTGGCGGCCGCATCGTCGCCACGGGCACCCCGGCCCAGGTGGCCGCCAACCCGGAAAGCATCACCGGCCGCTACCTAGCCCGCGAACTGGAAGGCTAGCGGCCCACGGGTCAGCACGACCCGCAACCACCGAGTTTGCTCACGGCCGGCCGCCGGCCGAAGGGCGCTCCTTATCGGGGGCCATATTCTCCAGCAAATCGAGAAGCTCCTGGCGCGAGTGAATCTTCAGCTTCTGGTAGATGTGGCTCGTGTGGGTGTTCACTGTGTTCATGGACAGGTGCAGCTCCTCGCAGATGCGCGGGGCCGAGCGCCCCTTCGCCACGAGCCGCAGCACATCGGACTCCCGCCGCGACAGGTTGCCCACGCGCACGAGGCGGTCGCAGCGCTCCTCCACCGTCTCCCCGCTCGGCGCGGGCCCGTCGGCGGCCACGAAGGCCGGGGCGTAGGAACGGTCGGTGAACACGAACGAGTAGATGGCCACCACGAGCAGCCCAAGAGCCACGGAGATGAGCCCCAGCAGGTCGGGCACCGCGGGCGCCAGCACCGAGTAGGCGTTGAAGCCCCCGAAGCCGAGCAGCAGGTCGAGGGAGAAGGTGATGCGCGTCAGCGCGTACACCAGCAAGGGCGACGTGCGATAGCGCTGGCAGAAGTTGAAGGCCAGGATCATGATCATGATCTTGAAGAGGAAGGCCCCGAAACTGGCGATGCCGTACATGACATCGGGGCAGTGGCCCCCGTAGGGCATGAGCAGCACCGCCGCCATGGTCAGCAGGAAGGAGATGCGGTAGACCAAAGACATCTTGCGGCTCCGGTCGGCGATGATGACCACGAGCACCGTGGAGCAGGCCACCTTGGCCACCAGCAGCACGAGATTGAGGCTTCCCGAGTAAAAGGCCAGGTCGGTGCCTTCCAAATAGTAGTTGCGCATGAACTCGTCCACGAAGCTGACAAAGAAGATGCTGGCGCACAGCAGCGCCAGGACGCGCCGCGGCTTGCTCCGGCGCGGCGGCAGGGTGGGCTCTCCCACGAAATCGGCCGTCTCCGGCCGGCGGTTGAGAAGGAGGGCCGAGAGGAGCGGCAGGGCGCAGGCGACGGCCACCATGATCCACGGACTCACCTCCGGCAGATAGGCCACCGCCGTCAGCACGTACATGAAAAGGTTGTTCGCCACCACGCCGAGTACGAAGCCGATGAGATCCCCCAGCTTGCAGATGGCCTGGTACCAGCCGACGAACAGCCACCCCGAGGCAATGCCGGTCAAAAGACCGGCGAACACCTGGAGCGCCCCGTCGAGCCCCGTGCTGCCTGCCGAGAACGGAATGGCCAGGGTGCCCACGCTCGCGCAGAGGGCCACGGCCCGCACGCTCCACGGCCGCTCGAGCCAGGCCTCGCTCGCCTTAGGGAACGCCAGCGCGGGCCCAAGCGACACCACGCAGGCCACGAGCGATATCTCGTAGACGCTCACCGACGAGTTCTCAGGGAACAGCTGCGGCGCGAAGAAGCACAGGCTCAGCCATACCTGGCACAGCGCGAATCCCACCATCATGGGAAAATTGGCCCGGCTCAGCTCCGCCATGAACCGCGATTGCAGCGATGCGCCCCTCTTCTCCATCCCGACCCGCTCCCCTTCCCTGCTCTTCCGCCTCACTAGAAACTAGTGAGAACGGTTCCGACCCTTCGAAAACCCCTCGTAGAAGCCCCAGAACAGCGGTGGTTCTCGATGACTTCCCTCAATTTCACGCCTTTGCCCCGATGACAGCGGCGGAGCCCTTTTCCTACCATCGGCCCATCGTTTACGGAGGAAGCGAAACGAACGGAACATCGAAGAAGGAGGAAGGATGAAGCCCATCAAGCGTCTGCGCAAGCCCCTTGCAGCCCTTGCCGTTGTGGCGGCCATCATTATAGCGGCAGGATGCTCGCCGCAAGGGGAAGAACCGAAAACCGCCGAGGGGCCAGACCCCGCCGAGCAAACCGCCGCGGCAGACCCGGCGTCCGATTGGTCCCTGGCCACCGACTGCACCACCTGCCACAGCACCGAGGCCGCGACGACGACCGAGGCCTCCCTGGGGGCGGGAGCCCACGCCACGGCGGCCGGAACCGACTGCGCCACCTGCCACAGCGACGAGGCGGCCCTCGCCACGGTGCACCAGGGCGCCGACGCCACGGGCGCCATGCCCCAGAAGCTGCGCAAGACCAGCGTGGAGGCCCAGACCTGCCAGGCGGCCGGCTGCCACGACCTGAGCACCGAGGAGATGCTCGCCCTGACGGCCGACGTCACCGACCTCACCGATTCCAAGGGTACTACGGTGAACCCCCACGAGGTCATGGGCCTTACCCCCGGCCACGGCGACATCGCCTGCAGCGACTGCCACGGCATGCACCGGGAAACCGCCGCGGCCGACACCTGCGTGGGCTGCCACCACGCCGGCGTCTACGAGTGCAACACCTGCCACTAGGCACCGCCCGCGCCAAGCCCCTCGCCGGGGCGCACCAATCCAGGGCCTGACGCATCCGCCGATGCGCTGCCATACACCATCAGAAGGAAGGGAACCATCATGGAACAGACACGCCGCGATTTCATCAAGGGCGCCAGCATCGTCGCCGCCGGGGCCGCCGCCCTGGCCGGCATGACCAGCCTGTCGGGCTGCAGCACCCAGGAATTGGCCGACACGGGGACGGCCGAGGCGAAGCACACCTGCGATGTGGTCATCGCCGGTGCCGGCATCGGCGGCTTGGCCGCCGCCGTCAGCGCGGCCGAGCAGGGAGCGAGCGTCATCCTCGTGGAGGCCTCCCAGGCCGTGGGCGGCACGAGCCGCTTCGCGGCGGGCGCCTTCGGGCCGCGCTTCGGCGCCGCCTGGGAAGAGGCCTACGCCAAGGCCCCTATGTCCGACCCCGAGCTGGGCAAGCTCGTCTGCGACAACTGGGCCCCGTACCTGGAGTGGATCGGCGGCCTGGGCCTGGCCACCGAGGAGCTGGCCCCGGGCAGCCCCTACGTGTGGATGGGCGGCAAGCGCCCGGCCGAGGAGGGCTCGAAGAGCTACACCGACGAGTACCTCCAGCAGTTCGGCGAGATCTTCACGGCCAAGGGCGGCACGACCCTGCTCGGCACCCGCGCCGTGGACCTGGTCGTGGATGAGACCGGCACGGTCACGGGCCTGGTGGCCGAGGACGCCGAGGGCCCCTTCACCATTGCGGCCAAGGCCGTGATCCTGGCCACGGGCGGCTGGCAGTGCGACAAGGAGATGTGCACCCACTACATCGGCCGCCACGCCGATTTGGGCCAGGCCCAGTGCGTCCCCTACCTGGACGGCGCGGGCATCAAGATGGCCGTGAAGGCGGGCGCCCAGCTCTCCCGCAGCTTCGGCTCCTTCTACGGCCACCCCCAGCCTTGGCCGACCACCTACCTGAACGGCATCGACACCCCCGAGGGCTACGAGGCCCTCACCAACATCGACGACGCCCACGTGCTCTACTACGGCACCACCGAGCACTCCATCCAGGGCATGGGCGTGTACGTGAACGTGGGCGGCAAGCGCTTCGTCAACGAGGGGCTCGGCTCGTCCCTCGTGAACCAGGAGGTCATGCAGCAGCCCATGGCCCGGGCCTACCTCATCCTGGACGAGGCCGTGCGCAACCTCATCCGCGAGACTCCCTTCTGCAACGCCGCCGTCATCGGCGGGGACCGCATCGACGCCATGATCGAGCGCGGCATGACCGTCGTGCAGGCGGACAGCCTGGAAGAGCTGGGCGCGAAGATCGTGGCCGAGACCGCCGACGGCGTGAGCTTCAACGCCCGGAACATGGTGGAGACCGTAAACGCCTACAACGAGGCCGCCGCTGCGGGCACGGCCGATCAGCTGGAAGTGCCCCACCTCGGCACGGTGCCGGCCATGGCGCTCACCACGGCCCCCTTCTACGCCATTCCCGTGGTCGGCGGCATCATGGCTACCTTCGGCGGCCTGAAGATCAACACCGACACCCAGGTCATGGGCACGAACGCCCAGCCCATCGCCGGCCTGTACGCGGTGCCCGGCGCCGCCGGCGGCATCATGAACGGCGACTACTGGTGCGTCATGAGCGGTTACTCGGTGCTCGGCCGCCTCTCCGGCGAAGTAGCCTGCGCCTACGCCCAGGGTGCTGAAGCCTAAGCCTCCCAGGGTCGGCGACGGTGCGGGGCATCCCTCCCACCTCCGCACCGCGGCCCTTCCTCCCCTTTTAGCGCGGCCCGCTCGTTCGGTGGGCCGCGCCGTCGTGGGCGAATTCTTCCGAGCCCCGGGTGCCCGGCGGCGCTCCGAGCACTATACTGGCCCTGGGCGCCTCGTGCGTGGGGCCGCGCGTTGGCGGCCGGTGCGGGTGCTTTGCGATGGAAAGGATTCCCATGGAGAACTTCGAGTTCGTCTCCCCGACCCATTTCGTCTTCGGCCGCGGCGTTGAGAACGAGGTGGGCACGAAGCTGGCAGCAGCCGGCGCCAAGCGCGTCCTCGTGCACTTCGGCGGCGAGAGCGCCCGGCGCAGCGGCCTGATCGACCGCGTGAGTGCATCGCTGGACGCGGCGGGCATCGAGCATTTGGAACTGGGCGGCGTGCGCCCGAACCCCGAGATCACCCTGGTGCGCGAGGGCGTGGCTCTCTGCAAGGAGGCCGGCGTCGACTGGATTCTGGCCGTGGGCGGCGGTTCGGTCATCGATTCCGCCAAGGCCATCGCCAACGGTGCCTGTGTCGATTGCGACGTGTGGGAGCTCTTCGAAACCAAGGCCCTCGATCACGCCGTGCTCCCCATCGCCGTCGTGCTCACCATTCCGGCCGCTGGCAGCGAGGCCTCCAAGAACACGGTGATCTCCAACGACGAGCTCGGCCGAAAGACCGGCTACGCCAACAACGCCCAGCGCCCGAAATTCGCCTTCATGAACCCCGAGCTCACCTTCACCCTGCCCCCCTTCCAAACGGCCGCGGGGCTCACCGACATGTACTGCCACCTGTTGGAACGCTTCTTCGACGACTACGGCGCCGTGCCCGTGACCGACAACCTGAATCTGTCGCTCATGAACACCATCCGCGCCGAGGCACCCCGCGTGCTGGCCGACCCCGAGAACTACGATGCCCGGGCCAACATCATGTGGGCGGGCATGCTCTGCCACCAGGGCATCGCCGGCGTGGGCCGTCACGAGGACTGGGCCACCCACGGGCTTGAACACGAACTGTCGGCCCTGGACCCGGCCATCACCCACGGCGCGGGCCTAGCGGTCATGTTCCCCGCCTGGATGGAGTACGTACACGGCGAGAACCCGGCCCGCTTCGCCTTCTACGGCCAGGCGGTCTTCGGCCTCACCCCCACCGGCGACGTAGAGGCCGACGCCCTGTCGGCCATCGACGAGACCCGCAGCTTCTTCGCGAGCCTGGGCATGCCCACCACCCTGGCCGAGTTGGGTGTGGAAGAGGGCGACATCGAGAAGATGCTGCCTACTCTGGCCCAGAACAAGGGCGTGCCCTTCGGCAGTTTCAAGAAACTGACCCTGGAGGACGCCGCGAACATCTACCGCCTGGCGCTGTAGGGCGCCGTCGCACAACGTCGCCGAGCGAGGCGCGGTGGATCGGTTTTCGAGCCGATTCCGCCGCGCCTCTCGATTTAAAGCCCTCCTTGTCGAGGGCACTTTTCGATTTTCTGGACAAAAAGGCTTCGAGTGAGCTGTGCTGAGGCCCTTAGGGGCAATATCGCAGACCTCAGTAAACGAAATTCGTTAAGTTCGAGCTCATTCTGAAGACAAGCAACGCCCAAGCTCCATCGAAGAGCTCGCTCGAAGCCTTTTTGTCCAGAAGATACGGAAGTGCTCGCCTGCCCCTTCCATAACAAGAGGAGGGCGGTTTGCTTACAGGCTCCACAGGGCGATGCCGCACGACTGGGCGCGCGCGATAATCGGAGCTGAACCACCAGCATCTCAAGGAGGCGCACCCATGGAAATCCAGATCAAACGCGTGTACGAGCCCTACGAGGAAAGCGACGGCTACCGGGTGCTCGTCGATCGGCTCTGGCCCCGCGGCCTGACCAAGGCCCGCGTGCACTACGACGAGTGGGCGAAGTTCCTCGCTCCTTCAACGGAGCTGCGCAAGGCCTTCGGTCACGACCCGGCCCATTGGAACGCCTTTCAACAGCAGTACGTGGAGGAGTTGAACGCCAACCCCGAGGCATTGGCCTTCGCGAAGAAGCTGGCGGGCCCGGAAATGGCCTCCTACCCGCGCGTCACCCTGCTCTATGCGGCTCGCAACGAGCAGGAGAACGAAGCCGTAGTGCTCCAGAAATGGCTACCGGCGCACGCATAGGAACGCGCCGGGCGCCCCATGCGTGCGCGCCGGGCAGCCTACTTCTCCGCGATAGGCAAGTTCGTGACCTCGGCTTCCAGAGGTAGGGGCACGTCGTCGGCCTCGGCCTCGGCAGCCAGGCCCCCGTCCCAGCCCTCTTCCTTCCCCGGCAGGATGATGTTCAGCAGAATGCCCACAACCGAGCCCACGGCCAGACCCGACAGGGCCACGGTCACACCGCCCACCTCGAAGACGATGGCTCCGGCGGTGCTGGAGGCGATGCCGAGGGACAGCACCAGGATGAGCGCCGTGATGAGCACGTTGCGGCTCATCATGAAGTCCACGTGGTTTTCCACCAGATTGCGGATGCCCACGGCCGAAATCATACCGTAGAGCACCAGCGACACGCCGCCGATGACGCAGGCCGGCATGCAGGAGATGATGGCCGCGAACTTCGGGCAGAAGGAGAACAGGATGGCGAAGCAGGCGGCGATGCGCACCACGCGCGGATCGAACACGCGGGTGAGGGCCAGCACGCCGGTGTTCTCGCCGTAGGTGGTGTTGGCCGGCGCGCCGAACAGCGATGCCACAATGGTGGCCAGGCCGTCGCCGAGCAGCGTGCGGTGCAGGCCGGGCTCGGCGATGAAGTTGCGGTTGCAGGTGGAGCTGATGGCCGACATGTCGCCGATATGCTCGATGATGGTGGCGAAGGCCAAGGGCATGATGGTGATGATGGCCGTGATGGCCAGGCCCGTATCGAACCCAGGGCCGAACAGGGAGAACACCGTGTTGTCCCACAGCACCGGCAGGCCGATCCAGGCGGCGTCGGCTACGGGCTGGAAATCCACGACGCCGGCGAAGGCGGCGGCCACATAGGAGCCGATCACGCCAAGCAGGATGGGGATGATGCGGATCATGCCGCGACCCCAAATGTTGCTGATGACGATGATGGCGATGGCCACGAGGGCCACGGGCCAGTTCGTCTCGCAGTTCGCGATGGCCGAGGGGGCCAGAATGAGACCGATGCAGATGACGATGGGACCGGTGACCACGGGCGGGAAGAAGCCCATGATGCGCTGGGGCCCGAACACCTTGAACAGGGCGGAAATCACCAGGTACAGCAAGCCCGCGCAGGCCACACCGAGGCAGGCGTAGGGCAAAAGCGCCGCCTCGCCGTTCGGCGCGATGGCCGCGTAGCCGGCGATGAACGCGAAGGAGGAGCCGAGGAACGCCGGCACCTTCCCCTTGGCCAGGAAGTGGAACAGCAGCGTGCCCAAGCCGGCGAACAGCAGGGTCGCCGACACCGACAGCCCCGTGAGCGTCGGCACCAGAATGGTGGCGCCGAACATGGCGAACATGTGCTGGAGGCCGAAGATGGTCATCTTCGGCAGGCCGAGGGTGCGTCCGTCGTAGACAGCGTCTTCGGCATCGGGGGCGCCCATGGTGGGCACGGTCTTGGTATCGCTCACGGAAACCTCGAATCGTCGCGTCGGGCAGAGGGCTGGCCGGGAAGCGCCACGACCGGTGCCGTGACCGCCTTCCCCAGGCCGCCGCCCATTATGGCACGGCCCCCGTTGCCGACGAGTTTCGCATCCGCGCACGGCGTAGGCGCCCCGCAAGCTGCGATGCACCTGCACAAAAAGGGGCCGCCTCAGCCCTTGAGCAGAACGTCCGGGCAATCTCCGGTTCAAATCCCTTCAACAGCGGGTATCGCCACAAAGGCCCCAAGGATCGTCGGCCCCCACGCGAGCCTAGGGGATGAGATCGTAGGGCATCTCCCGTTTCACCAGGTAGAACAGCAGCAGGAAGGGAATGAGCCACGGCCATTCCCAGAGCACGGCGACCAAGGTGGCGGCGCGGGCGGCGTAGAACAGTGCGCGGTGGCCCGGGGTGCGCGGGTGCGTCTCGAAGGTCATGCGCACGAAGGAACCGCCCGGGGTAGAGCCCCCGTGGCGCCAGGGAATGACCAGCTCGACCATGACGAGAGCCGCCACGGCGCTGCCGTCGATGACGAGGGCGGCCGTCTGGCCGGCCGTAAGCCCCGGCAACGCTGGCTGGCCCCACCCGGCGAATTCCATACCCAGAGCCACCGCGCTGTAGGGCACCACGGCCACGAGCCACACGATGGCCAGGTCGATCCACAGGGCCACGCAGCGGCGCACGAAACCGGGGCGATCGGTGGGCTCAGCGTCGGCGAGCTTCCCCGGGGGAACGACGCGCCCCAGCAACGCCGCACAGAGCCAGCCCAGGGCCGCACCGAGGGTGTTCGTGAGGACGTCGTCCACATCGCAGCAGCGGTAGGCGTAGGGGTAGAGCCCGAAGAGCCCCGTCAGCTGCGCCGTTTCCACAAGCACCGACGTAGCCAGGCCGAGCAGCACCGTCGCGGCGAAGCGCAACCGCAGCAGGCGGCCGCCGATGAATCCCAGGGGCATGAAGAACACGACGTTGAAGACGAGTTGGAATACGGCCCGCAGGCCGTCCTTGGCGATGTCGTTCACAAAGTTCAGCGGGTTGAAGTTAGGGGCTACGCCGCGCGTTATGCCCAGGCCCGTATCGCCCGAGGGTAGCGGGTACAGTGTGAAGCAGCCGATGCCGACGACGTAGAGCACCGTGAGGTAGGCCCCCACGAAGGTGCCGAAGCGCAGGCGTCCATCCCGATGGTATAGGTAGGCCAGAATGGGCAGGGTGAGCATGAGCGATGCCAGAGGCCACAGCAAGAGAGCGGCGGCGAAGTTCTCACTGTAGTTTCCCAGAAAATGCTTGATGGCACCCATGGCCCTCCCTTTCTCGTCGCGTCTCTCCCTGGGCGAGGATGCCAGCATAACGCGGGCGGCACCATTGCGCAGCAAAGGTGACGGCAAAGTAAGGGAAGTGATCGGAAGCCGTAAGAGACCGCAACGGCGCGGCGCCTCGCCCACCCCGAGCGGCCCCAAGCACGGCGACGGCGCGGCGCCCCGTTTGCCCCGAGCGGCCATCGGTGCTATGCTTCTGGATTCTCCGACCAGCCCAAACACACCGAGGAGGAGAGTTTCATGAACATTACCGTGTACTGCGGTTCCAACTTCGGCGACAACCCGCATTTTGAAGAAGCCGCCCATGAGCTGGGCGCCCTCATCGCCCGCGCTGGGCACACCCTCGTCTACGGGGGCAGCTCCGTGGGCCTCATGGGTGCCGTGTCCCGGGCCGCCATCGAGGGCGGGGCGCCCGTTATCGGCGTGGAGCCGGCGTTCTTCATCGAGGCCGGCGTGGCCCAGCACGACCTGACCGAGCTCATCGTGTGCGACACCATGGGCGAGCGCAAGGCGAAGATGATCGAGCTGGGCGACGCATTCGTGGCCCTGCCCGGCGGCGTGGGCACCTTGGAGGAAATCACGGAGATCTTCACCCGCGTGCGCTTGGATATGGGGCCCCACGAGTGCTTCCTGCTGAACGTTGACGGGTTCTACGACCCGCTCCACGCATTTTTGCAGTCGATGGTCGAGCACCGCTTTTTCGACCAGTGCGACCTTGATCGCTGCCATTTCCCCCGATCGGTGGAGGCGTTGGCGCATCTTCTGGCCACTGCTGACGAGCGCCCCCTCGAGCGATGCGACGGCCCCCTGCTGCTGCAGAAGGCGGGTTAGGGGAAGCTAACCGACGACCGTGAGGCGATAGCGGGCCTTCCCCGCTTCCTTGGCCTGATAGAGCGTGCTGTCAGCCACGGCAAAGAGCGCCTCAAAGGGCATGGGCGGCGTGAGGCAGCAGGCGGCTCCGATACTGATGCTGGGCGCCGCGTGGCACTGGGAGGCCCGGGCGGCCCGCACCGGCTCGTCGGTGGCCCGCTGGGCCGCAAAGGGACCGCGGGCCAAGTGCTCCAGCACCCGATCGGTGGCCGGGCCCGAGGCCAAACCGGGCGCGAAGATGAGGAACTCGTCGCCTCCGATGCGGGCCACGATATCCTCTTTGCGCATCACCTGGCTCAGGAACTGGGCCAGCTCCTTCAGCACGGCATCACCCTCAAGATGGCCGTAGGTGTCGTTCACTTCCTTGAAATCGTCCACATCCACCACGATGAGAGTGCAGGGGCGGTTCTCGTTGGCCAGGGCCGTCTCGATGCGATCGAGGGCCGCGGCGCGGTTGTAGAGCCCCGTGAGCCCGTCGCGCTCGGCCTTGCGGCGGAACTGGCTCTCGCGCAGCGCAGCCTCGTTGGTGTCGAGCAGCCGGCCCACATGGCGCTGGGGGCTGCCGTCCTCGTTGTAGAGCACCACGGACTGATAGCGGTACCACACCGGCTCACCATGGGGGCCGGGTGTCGAAGTCTCGAAATCTACCAGGGAGTTCTCGCCGATCTGTTCCATGAGCGGCGAGAGATCGTGAGCCGTGATGGCCAGCTGGCAGGGCTTCTGGCACCGGCGATGCACGACGAAATCGCCCTGTTCGGGAGTGCGGCCGAAGCGACCCTCGAAATCGCCGTAGACATGGGCCTCCCCCGTGGCGCACTCGATATCGAAGAGCACATCGTTGGACAGGGCCGTGATAATCTCGAGCCGCTCGTTGGCCCGGCGCAGCTGCTCCTCATCGTTTACCTGGTCGGTAATGTCCATCACCGTCACGTAGAACCAGCGCCGCCCTTCAGCATCTTCCACAAGCTGGCCCCAGTCCTCCACCCAACGCAGGGCCCCATCGGCGCGACGGATGCGGTAGCGCACGTGGTCTTCGTTGCTCGCCGAGGTCTGCTCCGCAATCTCGCGCTGCACGCGATCGCGATCCTCCTCGTAAACGAGTCCCGAGAACGTGTTGCCCGTCAGCGCCTCGAAGGCCGCAACGTCTTTGCAGCCGAACAGGTGCAGCAGACCGGCATTGGCGCAGTCGAGGGTGTCGTTCCCCTCGGCGGGATAGCGGAACATGCCGCCGGGAAAGCGATCGAGGAATTCCTGAGATACCTGGGCTTCGGCCACGGCCACATCGGCCTTGGCCTCGGCGGCCTCTGCGGCCTGGTGGGCCTCAGCGATCTCCAGGCGCCTCTCGGCGTCGTCACGTTCTTTCCCATGATGGAAGATATGGTGGAAAGAAACCATGCGAACTCCCTCGTCCTCGGCTTTCGTGCCTCAGTCGAAATTGCGGCGATTGCGACACGGGATATCCTTGCATGATAGCACTACCACCTGCCGTAGTTCCCTTAAAAGATAACGCGGCGCTATTCCCCTGGCGACTGCCC
>CANSQM010000030.1 GCA_947649205.1 uncultured Enterorhabdus sp. | reverse complement strand
CGATGACGCGCTTCAGCGGGTCCCAGTCGTTCCAAGAGCTGACGATCTTTGCCATGGTTCATTCCTTTCTTGAGCATGCCTTAACCATGCTCGCGACGATGAGGAATAGGATGAATCGGCAAAGCCAGAAAAGTGATCGGACTGTCTTTGCCGATGCCGTTAATATAGCACCATTTTTGTTCACCTGCAACAAAAAACTTCCCAGTTTGGGAGATATTTTTTTGTTGACCCGTTGTGCATACGAATAAAGCGAGAGAGCGCGTTTTCCACCCTCGCGGAAAACGCGCTCTCTTTCGCTCATATGGTGGATTGCACCCGTGGGGCAACCCTATGGGAGGAGGCGGCGAGACGCGGGGAAACGCCGCCTCCGCACAGCTTTAGTCGGCAACGATGACGGTGCCGGTCTCGCCGCGCAGGCCGGCGGCCGCGCACTCCAGCGAGGTGATGAGGGCCTTGCCCTGCGGGAACTTCTCGACGTACTCGATGCAAGCCTCCACCTTCGGCAGCATGGAGCCGGGAGCGAACTGGCCCTGCTCGATGTACTCGCGAGCCTGGGAGACGGTCATCTCAGAGATCTGCTCCTGCTCGGGGGTGTTGAAGTTGATGCACACCTTCTCGACGGCGGTCAGGATGACCAGCATGTCGGCGCCCAGCTCGGAAGCCATGAGAGCGCTGGAGCGATCCTTGTCGATAACGGCCGGGGTGCCCACGTAGCCGCTCTCGGTCTCGAACACCGGCACTCCGCCGCCACCGGTGGACACGACGATGTAGCCGCCGTCCACGAGATCCTTCACGGCGTCGAACTCAACGATGCGCTTGGGGATGGGGGAAGCCACCACCTGGCGCCAACCGCGGCCGGCGTCCTCCTTCACGGTGATGCCCATGGCCTCGGCCTTGGCCTTGGCGGTCTCCTCGTCCATGAACGCGCCGACCGGCTTGGTGGGGTTCTGGAACGCGGGATCGTCGGCGTCGACGACGGTCTGGGTCACGATGCAGGCGGTGGAACGGGGAATCTCGCGGGACTTCACGTCGTTCAGGATAGCCTGGGACAGCTGATAGCCGATGTAGCCCTGGCTCATGGCACCAGCCTCGGGGAAGGGCATATCCGGCGTCTTGTCATCGTTGGCAGCAGCGTAGGCGAACGCATTGTTGATCATGCCAACCTGGGGGCCGTTGCCGTGGGACACGACGACGTTGGTGCCCTCCTCGATCATGTCAACGATGTGCTTGGCGGTGTTCTGCACCAGCTCCAGCTGCTCCTGCGGAGTGTTGCCGAGGGCGTTGCCGCCCAGGGCGATGACGACGGTCTTGCCGTCTCCCTTTTCATAAGCCATTTACTTCACCTCAATCGTTTCGGTGAACCGCGTGCCAGCCATTGGTTGCATGTAAGTGAGGCGAGACAGCGGTTTCAAGGTACATGGAACATGCAACGGATCCGATTCTACGGTGACGCCGCTTCGGGCATCGTCCCGTATCGCGTCCGTTGGCAAACAGTAAGGAAGGGAACGGACCGCGCCGGCCCGTTCCCCATTCAAGCGATTTAGCCGCAGAGGGTGGCGTACATGACAGCCTTGATGGTGTGCATGCGGTTCTCGGCCTCGTCGAAGACCTTGGACTGCTTCGACTCGAACACCGCGTCCTCCACTTCCATCTCGGTCACGCCGAAGCGCTTGGCGATGTCCTCGCCGGTGGTGGTGTTGGTGTCGTGGAAGGCCGGCAGGCAGTGCAGGAAGATGGCGGTCGGCTTGGCCATGGCCATGATCTGGGTGGTCACGCGGTAGGGCTGGAGCTGCTCGATGCGCTGGGCCCACACCTCGTCGGGCTCGCCCATGGACACCCACACGTCGGTGTAGATGACATGAGCGCCGGCGCAAGCCTCGGCCACGTCGTCGGTGCACTTCACGGTGCAGCCGTTCTCGGCGGCGATGGCGGTGCAGGTCTCGACGAGCTCGGCGTCGGGCATGTTCTCCTTCGGGCCGCAGGCCACGAAGTTCATGCCGAGCTTGGAGCACACGACCATGAGGGAGCGGGCCACGTTGTTGGCGGCGTCGCCCATGAACACGAGGGTCTTGCCCTTGATGTCGTAGTTGAAGTTCTCCTGCACGGTGAGGATGTCGGCGAGCATCTGGGTGGGATGCCACTCGGTGGTCAGGCCGTTCCACACCGGCACGCCGGCGTTGGCGGCCAGATCCTCAACGTCGGTCTGGGCGAAGCCGCGGAACTCGATGCCGTCGTAGAAGCGGCCGAGCACGCGGGCAGTGTCCTCGATGGACTCCTTCTTGCCCATCTGGGAGGAGCCGGGATCCAGGTAGGTCACGCCCATGCCGAGGTCCATGGCGCCCACCTCGAAGGCGCAGCGGGTACGGGTCGAGGTCTTCTGGAAGAGCAGCACGATGTTCTTGCCCTCCAGGTAGCGGTGCGGGGTGCCGGTGCGCTTGAGGTCCTTGAAGTTCTTGGAGAGCTTCAGCAGGTAGTCGATCTCCTCGGTGGAGAAGTCCAGGAGGCGCAGGAACGGGCGACCGCTGAGATTGATAGGCATGTTGTTTCCTTTCCCGAGAAAAGAGTGAAAGTTATATCGCGCGGGCCCCCTGGGAACCAGGGGAGCCCACGCGTCTTTTTCGGCCCAGCGCTGGCTGGCTAGACTGGGCCGGAAAAGCCGTTACAGGATGCGCCCGAGGGCGCGGGTGCGCCGGACGCGAACGTCGGCGCGAGGTGCACGGCTGCGCGTGGGGCCTACAGGGCCTCGCGCCAGGCCGGCATGGACATGCAGCGCGGGCCGCCGCGGCCGCGGGACAGCTCGGCCGACGGCATGACCAGGCAGTTGATGCCGTTCTTGTACAGCACGTCGTTGGTGACGTTGTTGCGCTGGTACACCACCACGGTGCCGGGGCGGACGCACAGGGTGTTGGAGCCGTCGTTCCACTGCTCGCGCTCGGCCGCGATGCGGTCGCCGCCGCCGCAGGGGATCAGCTGCACGGGCTGGCCGACGTACTCGGAGAGCACCTTCTCCAGCTCCTCGTCGCGCTCGCGGATCTTGGTGCCGCCCTTGCCGTCCGGGGTGATCTCGAAGACGGTCAGCGGGCCCATGATGCCGGGATGGATGGTGAACTTGTCGTAGTCGATCTGGGTGAACACCGTGTCGAGGTGCATCATGGCGCGGTTGTTCGGGATGTTGAACGCCAGGATGGTGTCGATGGAGGAGGTCTCATCGTTGAACACGTTGTGAGCGATGGCGTCGATGGCATCGGGCTCGGTGCGCTGGGAGATGCCGATGGCCAGCACGTGCTCGTTGATGTTCAGGATGTCGCCGCCCTCGATGTGGAAGGTGTCGTTGCGATCGTAGTAGGTCGGCGTGCCGGCGAAGTCCGGATGATAGCGGAAGATGTAGTCGCCGTAGATGGTCTCGCGGTTGCGGGTGTGGGCGTACATGCGGTTGATGGACACGCCGTTGCCGATCATCGCGAACGGGTCGCGGGTGAAGTACAGGTTCGGCATGGGGGCGCACACGAGCTTGCAGCGGTCGGACACCATGTCCACCAAGAGGTGGGTGTCAGAACCGGGCAGCTCCTGGAGGTTGATGCCCGCCATGGTCTTCATGACCATGTCCTTGGTGCCGGCGTACTCGGCGTTGATGTAGTCCTTGATGATGTTCTTGTAGATGTCGGTGCGGATGCCGGCCTCGAAGATCCACTGGTCGAGGAACTGCTCGCGCAGCTCGGGGTTCGCATCGATAACCTCGGTCATGAGGTCCTCGAGGTAGACGACCTCGGTGCCCTCGCCGCGCAGGATATCGGCAAACGCGTCGTGCTCGGCCTGAGCAACTTCCAAGAACGGGATATCGTCGAACAGCAACTCTTCCAGCGTGTTCGGGGTGAGGTTGAGAAGCTCGTCTCCGGGGCGATGGAGGATAACCTTCTTGAGGTTGCCGATCTCGCTCTTGACGTTTACTCCTTGCATGTGACTCTCCAATCCGGCGCGTTGCTGCGCACCATCATAGTTGAGAAGCTGACGGCCTTGAGCCTCAGCCCATCGCGGTCGGCGCGACGGCGCATCCAATGTCTCAGAAACGTCGCCAAAGGGAAGAGGTAAAGCGGGATTAGATGAGGGTATAAGTCGTGTTTACAGCCCCCGATGAATCCCTACACCTCGAATAAACGCCCCTTAGAACACTCCCCTGCCCCAGGTCAAGTGAAGCAACCCGAAGCAGATAGATCGGATGACAACCTTGCGCATCGACGACCCTCCGCAGCTCCCCTAGTATTCTCGGCCGCAGTCGGATTTGTCGACGGGTTCAAAGTAACACCATTTTTGTTCACATGCAATAAAAAAATCCCAATCACTTACTTATTCAATCAAATTCTACGAATGGAGCATATTTCCATCCGACAACGAGGCGTTTGGAAGATATGCCAGGTGAGCGGCGCAGGATGATTGACATTTTTCCAGGTCAAAACTGTTCTTCCGTAGATATAATAGAGATACGGTCATGTTTATTGACAGATCGATCTTTTGTGAGAATGCATTATCTCGTCCTTGCCGCCCTGCCGCGGCCTTTTTCTTTTCCCAGCCCACGGCGAAAAAAGTCGTAGTGCACGTGAACAATTTCGTACGAGAGCGTATACTTCGTGCCGTAAGCCAGCGCGAGAACAGGAGCGTGAACCATGGACGTCCCGTGCCAACCCGTCGACTTCGCCACCGAGAACCCCGCGGCTCCGGCCGACTGCATATATATGAGTAGCGCCGTGTTCACAGGCAGCGAAGAGGCCCCGGCTCGCAAAGCCGTAGCCGTGCGCGGCGACCGCATCTGCTGGGTGGGCGATCCCGAAGCGCTGCCGGCAAGACTGCGCGGCGAGGAAACGTCCGTGGAAGACTGGGGCGATGCGCTGATCATGGCCGGCTTCCATGACGCGCACATGCACGTCTTCCACTCCGCTCTGTACCTCTCCCCCCTGGCTGAGCGCTTCGTGGGCGACAACGAGGCCGACGCCGTGACCCGGTTGGCGCCCCTGGCGGCCCGGCGCCCCGCCGGCTCGTGGCTGCTCGCCCAGGGCTGGCGCGATTACCTGTGGAACCCGCCCGCCATGCCGAGTCGCGCCTCCCTGGATGCCGCCTATCCGGACCGGCCCGTGGCCATGTACTCGGGCGATGCCCACACCCTGTGGCTGAACAGCTGCGCCTTGGAACGGCTGGGCATCACCGAAAAGAGCGAGCCGCCGGCAGGCGGTTCCTACGACCGCAACGGCGCGGGGCGCCTCACGGGGATCGTGCGCGAAGCGGCGGCCATGGCGCTCATGCCCCGTATCGTGGCGGAGTTCACCCAAGAGGAGCTGTTGGATGCCTACCGCTCCTTCGAGGCCTACTGCAACGAGCACGGCATTACCGGGGTGTGCGATGTGTCGCTCATGGCCATGCCCGGGCTCGACTTCGTGCGCGACGACCTGTTCGCCGCCTTGGAAGAGGCCGGCGAGCTCACCCTGCGCGTATCCATGTTCCCCACCTTGCTGGAAGACCGCAGCCGCCTGGCAGCCCTGCGAGAGGCCCATACCGGTCCCTTGCTGTCGGCCCGGGGCTTCAAGCAGTTCTTCGACGGCGTGTCGAGCCAGCACACCGCCTGGGTGCACGATCCCTACAGCAACGCCCGCTTCGAGGGCGACTGCGGGCGCCCCACGGTGGACGCTGCGGTCATGGAGGCCCTCGTGGCGCCGGCGGCGGCCGAGGGGGCGCCGGTGCGCATCCATGCCATCGGCGACGAGGCCATCCACCGCTGCATCGACTTCTTCGAGGCCCATCCCGTGGCCAGCGACGGAGCCGACGGGGCGCGGCCCCGCCACAGCATCGAGCATTTGGAGAACTTCCAACCCGCAGACATCGAGCGGCTGGCTGCAGCCGACATCGTGGCCAGCGTGCAGCCCCGTCACATCACCCTGGATCCGGGCGGTCCCGAGCGCGATCTGGGCCCCGAGCGCGTACCCTATATGTGGCCCTTCCGCACACTGCTGGATGCCGGAGCCGTGCTGGCCTTCGGTACCGACTCCCCCGTCACCGACATCGACCCCATCGATGCGGTGTACACCGCCGTTACCCGCCGCGATGCCGACAGCCACGAACCCGAAGCCGGCTGGCTGCCCGCCGAGCGCATCACGCTGGCCGAGGCCCTGCGCGCCTACACGGCCGGCAGCGCCGTAGCTGCCCAGCGCGAAGGCGAGGTGGGCCTGCTGGCCCCTGGCATGTTCGCCGATATGGTGGTGCTGGACCCCAACCCCTTCGCCCTGGCTCCCGAGGACATCCAGAAGTCCCAGGTGCGGGCCACCTACGTCGGCGGCAAGAAGGTGTACGAAGCCTAGCCCTCCAGGGCCTTGGACATCTGCCAGAGTTCTTCCATTTCCTCCATGGAGAGGTCTTCCACACGGCGTCCCTGGCCGGCGGCAGCCCCTTCCATGAAGGCCCAGCGGGTGCGGAACTTGCCGCAGGTGGCTCGCAGGGCCTCCTCGGCCTGGACGCCCATCTTGCGGGCCACGTTCACGAGGCTGAACAGTACGTCGCCCATTTCCAACTCCACGGCAGCCAGGGCCTGCGGGTCGGCACCGCCGTCCACCTTGCCGTTGGCGGACTTGGGGGCGGCGGCGTAGGCGACCTTGAGCTCGGCGATTTCCTCGTCCACTTTGACCCACACGTCGTCCACCGTGTCCCATTCGAAGCCGGCCGAGGCCGCCTTGCGCGAGATCTTCTGGGCCTGCTTCAGGGCCGGGAAGCTCTTCGGCACGCCATCGAGCAGGCTCGCCGGCACCGCTCCGGCGGCATCGGCGGCCTCCTTCTCGGCCATCTTGATCTGATCCCACACATCCAGCACCTCGTTGGCATCACCGGCCTCCATCCCGCCGAACACGTGGGGATGACGCCGAACGATCTTCTCGTTCACCGTGCGGCACACATCGTCGATGGTGAACTCTCCCGCATCGGCGGCGATCTGCGATTGCAGCACCACCTGCAAAAGCACGTCGCCGAGCTCCTCCAGCATATGGGGGCCGTCGTCGGCCTCGATGGCGTCCACGGCCTCGTAGGCCTCCTCCACCATGTTGCCGGCGATGCTCCTATGGGTCTGCTCCCGGTCCCACGGGCAGCCGTCGGGAGCCCGCAGCGCCTCAATGGTGGCGACGAACTCATCGAAAGCGGGGTGCGGCACGGCCTCCACCTCGGCAACGCGCTTCTCAGTCATGGGACATCCTTTCTGGGAGGTTTTTCATGCCATTATAGCGCGGCGCTACGACGACGCGGCGGGGCGGTGCAAGCCGTCCAACGGGCCATCCGTCTCGAAAAATTGTGGCCTTACGGTGTAAAACGAAGCCAATTCGTCACCAAATCCCCATTTCGGGGCCGTAAAAGCGTGCAAAATGGGAAGAAAAGGCAGCTTTACCGAGAAAAGGGGTGCACAAGCGGGCCTTTTCCATTATTATCGTCTCTGCTAAAAGCGAGGAACGCTGACGTTGCCCCCTGCAATGTCAGCGTTCCTCGAATGAATGGCCTGGTAAAAACTAGGACACGAGAAGAAAGAGAAGTGATATGCCCGCACCTACCATGACCCCTGAGCAGCGCGCCGCCGCCCTCGAGAAGGCCCGCATCGTCCGCGCCAAGCGCTCCGAGATCACCAACAAGCTCTCGATGGGTCTTACTACTCCCGCTGAGGTTCTCGACCAGATCGACGACCCGGTCATCGGCCGCATGAAGGTGAAGGCTTTCGTGAACGCCCTGCCCGGCTTCGGCAAGGTGAAGACCGAGAAGCTCATGGAGGAGCTGGGCATTCCGGCCGAGCGTCGTCTGCAGGGTCTGGGCTCCAACCAGATGAGCGCCCTGAAGGCCGCCCTCGCCTAACGCTTCGGCAAAGGCAAAACTTCCCGTGCCCGTCTATAATGGACGGGCACTTTTGTTTTGGAAGGAATCGCCATGCCCCTTATATATGTTGACACGCTCGACGATCCGCGACTCGATGTCTTCGCGCGGCTGACCGAGGCGCAGCTGCGCTGCAAGCTGGAGCCGGAGCGCGCCGTCTTCATCGCAGAATCGGAGAAGGTCATCGAGCGGGCCTTCGAAGGCGGCATGGAACCGGTCTCGCTGCTCATGGAAGAGAAGTGGCTGGGTGCTATGGCCCCGCTCATCGCGCGGATGGAAGAGGCCGCCCGGCAGCAGCCCGGTGCGCCGGATGTGCCAGTGTTCGTGGCGCCCCGCGAGGAGCTCGCGCGCCTCACCGGCTTCGAGCTGACCCGCGGGGCTTTGGGGGCCTTCCGCCGCCCGGCCCTGCCCACCGTGGCCGAGGCCGTCGGCGACGGGCGCCTGGTAGCCGTGCTGGAAGACGTGACGAACCACACAAACGTAGGGGCCATCTTCCGCAGCGCCGCCGCCATGGGGGTCGATGCCGTGCTCGTCAGCCCGGCCTGCTACGACCCGCTCTATCGCCGGTCCGTGCGCGTATCCATGGGCACCGTGTTCCAAGTGCCGTGGACCCGCATCGGCGACACTGCGGTGCCGAACCGCCCCGGTGAGGGCACGTGGAGCGCCGAGGGCATCGATCAGCTGCACGAACTGGGCTTTATCTGCGCCGCCATGGCGCTCTCCGACGACTCGGTCACCCCCGACGAGCTTGCCGCTCTTCTAGCCGAGCGCGAGGCCGTCACCGGTGCGCCCGCGAAGCTGGCGCTCTTGTTCGGCACCGAGGGCGACGGATTGGCTCCCGCCACCATCGTCCGGTGCGACCATACCGTGCGCATCCCCATGGCCCACGGCGTGGATTCCCTGAACGTGGCAGCATCAAGCGCCGTGGCCTTCTACGCCTTCCGCTCTTTGAGCCAGCTGGGGAGGTAGCACAATGGGCCTCTCCACCCCTGACCTTGCGACCAGCGCTCGAGACGATGCGACCGCCCGCGATAGCGCGAACAAGCCGAGCAGCCGAAAGTCCTCCCGCCCCACGGCCGTCGCCACCTGGGTGGTGCGCGCGTGCTTCGCCTTCGTGTTCGTCGTGAACGTACAGTGCGCCCTAGGGTTCGCGCTGATGCCCGAGGCCTACATGGGCGCCTACGAGCTGGCCGGCGTGCCAGGGCGCGTGGCCACCCAGGGCATCGGCGTGGCCTTCCTCATGTGGAACTGCACCTACCCGCTCGTCATTTGGAAGCCGCAACGGCACACCGCGCTAGCAGGCGTGGTTCTGGCCCAGCAAGTCGTGGGACTTATCGGCGAGTCGCTCATCCGCGCCACCCTGCCCGCCGGTCACGATCTGCTTGCCAGCAGCATCGACCTGTTCATCACCTTCGACGCCGTGGGCCTCGCGCTGATGGGTGCATCGTGGGCCGCGTTTCACTTCTCGCGAAAAATGTGCAGCAAACTTCGCGAGATAGACATGCCCTAGGAAGAAGATGACGCACGCAGAGCATGCTTTTTTAGCGCCAATGTTCCGACCAGGCGTTTTGCTCGTCTCATGTTCGCCGTCCCAATGGCACTGCCCTTGCAAGCGATTTTGACATCTACTTCGCGGCGTTTGCTGCACAAAAAGGCTCCTTTGGGAAACCGGGAGAGCGCCAAGAACCCGCTAGAGAGCGAAAAGCTCGAAGCCCATAGTGGCAAGGGGCAAGGAGGCAAAAAGGGCCGCCACTTGGAAAACTCCAGGTGGCGGCCCCTCGAAGGACGAGCGACTTTCGGCCCGCGCCAGCGTACCGCGGGGTATCTGCTACCTTACTTCATCAGGTCGGCGACGGCCTGGGCGAAGGCGAGGGGGTTGTCGGGCATGATGCCCTCCACGAGCAGGGCCTGGTCGAACAAGAGGCCCGCATAGGTGCCCACCCTATCGGTGTCGCCGGCCTCCTGGGCCGCCTGCAGCGTGGCGAACACCGGGTGCTTGGCGTTCATCTCCAGCACCAGGTGCAGATCGGGCAAGTCGTCGGCGCCGGGCTGGCTCTTGAGCACCTGCACCATGGCCAGCGACACGCCGCCCTCGCTGGTGACCACGGCCGGAGCATCGGTGAGCCGGGTGGACACCACGACGCGCTCCACCTTATCGCCCAGGGCCTCGCCCATGGCCGCGAGCAGGGCGGCATTGCTCTCGGTGGCCTCCTCGGCCTCCTTCTTCTCTTCCTCGGTGGTCAGGCCCAAGTCCTCAGCGCCCACGTTCTTGATGAAGTAGGGCTGCTTGTTCTCGTCGTCGCCGTCCACGGCGTGCTCGCCGTAGGTGCCCATGGCCATCATGCAGAACTCGTCCACGTCGGCATCGCACAGCAGCACGTCGTAGCCCTTGGCGAGCACCGTGGTCACGAGCGGCATCTGCGCCAGGCGCTCGCGGGAATCGCCCGCGGCGTAGAAGATGGCGTCGGCGTCGGCCGGAGCATCAGCCAGATACTCGTCCAGGGTGACCATCTTCTGCTGCTTGGCAGAATAGAACAGCAGCAGGTCGGCCAGGGTGTCCTTCGCCATGCCGTAGCTCTGGTAGATGCCGAACTTCAGCGTGCGGCCGAACTGCTCGAAGAAGCGCTCGTAGGCTTCGCGGTCATCGTCGCGCATGGCCGCCAGGTCGCCCTTGATCTTCTTCTCGAGGCGGCGGGCGATGGCCCGCAACTGGCCGTTGTGCTGCAGCGTCTCGCGGGAGATGTTCAGCGTGAGGTCGGAGGAGTCCACCACGCCGCGCATGAAGCCGAAGTAATCGGGCAAAAGTTCCTCGCACTTGTCCATGATGAGCACGTTGGCCGAATAGAGGGCCAGACCGCGCTGGTAGTCCTTCGAGTACATGTCCCACGGCGCACGGCTCGGCACGAACAGCAGCGCATCGTAGTTGAGCGCCCCCTCGGCGTGCACCGAGATGGTACGGGCCGGATCCTCGAAATCGTGGAAGTCGGTCTTGTAGAACTCGTTGTACTCGTCCTGGCTGACCTCGGACTTCTTCCGCTTCCAAATGGGAATCATGGAGTTGATGGTCTCCACCTCGGTATAGCTCTCCCACGTCGGCGCGGCCGGCTGCTCGCCCTCGGGGGCTTCAGGCGCCTCCACCTTGCGGCTCTTCGTCACTTCCATCTTGATGGGATAGCGCACGTAGTTGCTGTAGCGCTTGATGAGCTGGGTGAGGCCGTGCTCGGTGGCGAAGGTGCCGAAGGACTCCTCGTCAGTGTCGTCCTTCAGGTACACGATGACGTCGGTGCCGTGCTCGGCGCGCTCGGCCGGCTTGATGTCGTAGCCGTCCACGCCGTTGGATTCCCAGGCCCAGGCCTCGTCCGACCCGATGGCACGGGAGACGACGCGCACCTTGCTTCCCACCATGAAGGCAGAGTAGAAGCCCACACCGAACTGGCCGATGATGTCCACATCGGTGAGATCGTCGAGCCCCTTGGCCGTGCCGGGCTCGCTTTCCGCCGCGGCTTCGGCCTGGGCGGCCTTGAACTCGAAGGAATCGGAATGGGCGATGGTGCCGAGGTTGCGGTCGAGCTCGTCTTTGGTCATGCCGATGCCGTTGTCGGACACGGTAACCGTGCGCTCGTCGGCGGAAAAGCCCACGGTGATGGCCAGGTCATCGCGGCCCACGGCCACAGACGAATCGGTCAGGCTGCGGAAGTACAGCTTGTCCACCGCGTCCGAGGCGTTGGAGATGAGCTCGCGCAGGAAGATCTCGCGATTGGTGTAGATGGAGTTGATCATGAGGTCGAGCAGTTTCTTGCTCTCGGTCTTGAACTTTCTCATAGGTTCTCGTCCTTCTTTCATACGGTCGGAAGACGCATACCGCCTCAGTGTAGGTCGCACGCCGATGGCATCTCGCGTTCGGTACAAGCTGAAAGGCAGTCGTTGACCGACGGCGACACAAGCGTTAGCAGTCCTCCTTGATGAGTGCTAATAGCACATTGTATGCAGGAGGAAACCTAAGTCAACCCCTATCAAGTTTTGTCCATAGAGAAGAGGCCGTCAGCATGGCCCAGATCAATGCCCCCGACCGAGGCCCTCCATCTTGAGGGAGCCGCAGAATCGACCGCCGGGCTTCGCTCACACTGCCGCTTCATCCCGCATACGCAGATAGGCGAGCATGTCGGCGGCATCGAAGGCGCCCCGCGGTGCCTTCCGGCGCAGCACTTCGTCGCCGGTCACGAAGAAATCGGCCTTGGACGTTTCCAGGGCGGCCAGCACCAGATCGTCCTCGAAGTCGCCGTGAAAGTCCTCGTAATGCGACGCCAACCACACCTGCGGTTCCCCCACCGGCACCGCCACGGCAATTTGCGCCATATTGCGCACGCAGCCCCAAGCGAACGACTTGCAAGCGAGAGATTGCGCATCAGTCACTTTATCCTGCTTTCGGCGAAATTGCTCCTTGAAATCTCTCTGGATGAGATAGAAAACGTCCTTGATGCTCGTTCCCGCATAGGCAAGCGTCATACCCCCCTCGTCAGCATAGAGAACGAGGTTTTTGGCAGCATCGCTTTGGGGCCGATCGCCTAAGTAGTAATCAAGCCAAACATTCGTGTCGAGCAGCAGCTTGCAGGCACTCTCGCTCACAGAAGGCCCCTCTCTTCCAGGCGTTCGCTCATCGCCAACTCTTTCAGCTCCGCGTAGGACAACTGTTCCTCCAGCTGCTGGGGCTCCAAGCCCATTTTGACACGGAACTCCTCGACCATGCTTGCCCCCTCCATCGCCTTCGAAAGTCGCGGCGCCGCTGGAGCATCCTCCAGCAGCCGGCGCATCTCACGCAGCTTGCGCGGGTTGCGGCGGTTCCGCGCCGCATAGGCCCACACCTCGCGAGCCGCCTGAGACGGCGTCCACCCGATGCTCTCGAAGGCCTCGTTGCCCGCGATGCGGATATCGTCGTCGATACGCACGTTCATCTGACTGGTCGGCATGGCACCCTCCTCAAAAACCGTTTCAAGGAAGTATATCATGAGAATTGATTGCTATACATTGCGAAAAGGAGATAGGACGGAGAGATCTTCGGGGAAACCTCCTTGATCATGGAGCAGCCCGTTATCTCGGACGCCACGGCGAAAAGCCGCACCGGCCACATCTACCAGAAGCTCGGTATTCGTTCCGGGCAAAAGCTCATCACGCTGGTGCGGAAACGGCAGCGCCTTTGCTCTCCCACTCCGCCAGACGGCGGTAGACCGTGGGCACGCTTACCCCGAGGCTCCTCGCCGCCGCAGGCTCTCCCAGCCGCCCTGGGCCTCCTACCCCTCGCGGTCGATGAGGTCGAGGAGCTCTTGGCGGGAGTGAACGTCGGTCTTCACATAGATATGGCGGATGTGGGACTTCGCCGTATTGAAGGAGATAGTGAGGTTCTGGGCGATGTAGTCGATGGAACGGCCGCGCACGAGCAGCTCGAAGACGTCGCGCTCGCGGGCCGTCAGGCCGCAACGCTCGGCAACGGTGCGACAGCGCACCTGATAGCGCCCGGGGCGGCGGCCCGACTCGCCCCTCCCCTCGTCCGTCGCCTCGCCTGCGGCCATAGCGGCAGGCGAGCCCTCCGCGCAAGCGACACCGCCGTCGTCGCCGTCCTGGCTGCCGCCATCGCCCGACGGGGCCGTCCCCGCGCCTTCATCCGTCGAAGGCAGCGCCGGCCCCTCGGCCGGGGCCACGCGCAGCGTCTCGCCGATGAGCCGATCGTTCAACACGAGCATCGACACCACCAATAGGGCGAACACCATGGCCACCGACACCACTTCCAAAGAGAGCGTGTGCGCCCCATCGGCCCTCACAAGCGCAAGGCCGGCCATCCAGCCCAAAGTCGTGCCGAGGGCAGACGCCCCGCGCCCCAGCCCGAACACCACGATGGGCGAGAGGGGCGACGAATAGGCCACATAGGCCAGCAGACACCATATGACCAGCACGAAGCAGTTGTAGCCGATAGTGATGAACTGGCTGCCGAAGCCCGTACCGCCCACCAGCGGGGTCACGAGTATGCAGGCAGCCACAACCATGATGATGGGATAGTACAACCGGCTCACATCGAAGTTGCGCCCCAGCAGGCCCACGACCAGAAACAGCACCGCGGCGATGAGCCCCGTGCCGAAAACGACTATGGCCCCTTCCTCGTTCATGGCGGCCACCGAGGAATGGGACACCGCGAACCCGCGGGAAACGCCCACCACCACCGAGAACACCGCCACGGCCACGAGCAGCCGCACGAAGAACGCCTTTACCGGAGGGCGCCTTTCGGCATCGGGGCTGAGCGGAGCATCTTCCAATGCGAGCTCGGCATTGGTCAGGGTCGAAGCCACGGCGACGATGGGGAGCAGCGCGGTGAACACCATGCCCACCGGATCGGGCAGCCCGATGGCCACAAAGTAGATCATGCAGGCGAACACGAAGGATGCCGCCGTGTACATAACCGCGTCCCGGGCCGGCACCTTAGAGTAGATGACGCCGAAGCGCAGCACCACCACCGATGTCCCCATGCCCGTCAGAGCGCCGCTGACCATGAGCAGCACGTTGCCCCCGGCGCCCAGGGCCGACGAGACGTAGGTGCCCACCGTGGCCGCGCCGGCCACCAGGGCAACGAGCATCACCAGGCCGTTGCGGGCCATGAGGCGCCGGGTCGCGCTGCGGCCCAGGGAAAGCAGCACCAGCAAGAGAGCCAGGGCCAAAGTAGAGACAAGATAGGTCTGGGAGATGGTATCGGGCGGCAGATGATAGGCCGCCGAGGGCGAGACGAGCACGTTGCTGTTGTAGGAAATCCAGATCCACGCATAGTAGAACCCGAATCCCACGAGCTTGAAGGCGGGCCACTGCTCTTCGATGGCCATACCGAGCCGCGTCGACGCCAGCGCGCCGGACGTGGCCACAGCCTCCCGGTTATCGGTGCTTCGCTTGAACATCCGCTCCCTCAGCGTTCGATCGGTCCTCGTGCGGGGCGAACCGGAGCCGCAGCCCATGGCGGACGAGTCCCCCGCGTCCCAGACTCCCCATTGTAAACCCTCGGCCATCGCTACGCTCCCCTCTGTCGAAAACCGGACGCACCCGATGGCCCTAGGCCGCGGGCGCGACTTCCTCGTCCCCCTCACATTCTCCCGTTGTCACACGCTTTGGAGTCTTCGCTCGTCCGCGGGGCAGCAAGGGAAAGCGAATGGCGCTGGCCGGACAGGCCTCCCGGCATGCGCCGCACTTCGTGCACTCCGCCAGGGAAACCGATTCGGCCGGATGGTGCAGATCGATCCCCTCGGGGCACACTTGGGCGCAGCGCGAGCACGACCCGCCGGCGCACTGCAAGCACGCATCCTCTGCCACGGTGGGCCGCAACGTGCGGTTCAGCCGCGACAGCAGCGAGAGCAGCGCGCCCAGCGGGCAGAACCGGTGACACCATTTCCGCAGCACCAGCACCTCGAGAACGAGAATGAGCGGAAACACCACAAGCGAGAGCGTCACCTCGCTGAACTGGAACACGCGCCACAGGGCGATGAAGGTGGCCACGGTCAGCCCCACCGGGCAGATGAGGCAGAATACCGGGAACCCGAAGGCGGCCGTGGTGAGCACCGTGGCCCCGAGCACCCAGGTGCGGGAATCGTTCGCCCCATCGCGCTCGGCCGGTCGGGGCCTGTCGCCCGGCTTCTCTTTCACGCCGAAGACCCGGCGCACAAGCGGCACCGGGCAGCCCCAGGCGCAAAATGCCCGGCCGACCAGGGCCACCAGGGCGACAACGATGGCAAAGCCGATGAGCAGGGGCGGCACAAAGGTCTTCGAGGCCACGGCCGCCTCGATGGCGCCCAGCGGGCAGATGGCGGCAATGTCGGCAATGCCCCACGCGGACGGAGTTCCCGTGCCCGTGTGCAGGGCCAGGCCCACTCCCACGAGCCCCAGCACCCCGAC
The DNA here is from genome assembly GCA_947649205.1 of uncultured Enterorhabdus sp. Classification (GTDB taxonomy): domain Bacteria; phylum Actinomycetota; class Coriobacteriia; order Coriobacteriales; family Eggerthellaceae; genus Adlercreutzia. The sequence goes on along the minus strand of CANSQM010000030.1, from coordinate 14,729 downwards.
TGCGGCCAGGGTGCGCTTTGTGGACAACTTCACGAGGCCACCTCCATATCGCTCTCGTCCTCCACGACCGTGCGGCCGAGAGAAGCCGCCATCTCGGGGGGCACCACCACAATGCCGCGGCGCGTGCCGCCGGCGAAGGTACCATACACCAGCGCCGTGCACTCGAACTCGCACTGGCCGCACCCGTTGCAGCGCTGGCCGTCCACCACCGGGTGACCATCGGCGAACGTCAGGGCATCGAAGGCGCAGGACTCCTCGCAGACGGTGCATCCCTGCCCGTAGGACAGGCAGCGGTCCTTCTGCACCACGGCCACGCCCAGCTTCTCGGTCGCCTCATCGAAGGGCCGCAGGGCGCCGGTGGGGCAGACGGCAATACAGGCATCGCAGAAGTCGCAGTACCCCTTGTGGAAATCGAGCAGGGGCGTGCGCGCCTGCACGAAGCCGTCGGCCACCGAGGCCACGGCCACCGCCCCGGTGGGACAGGCGCTTCGGCATCGGTCGCACTTGATGCACGCCGCCAGCAGGCGCGCCTCGTCCTGGCCGCCGGGCGGGCGCAGAAGCTCGCGCTCGCCGGCGAAGGCCACGCCCGCTGTGCCGATGGCCGCACCGGCGGCACAGGCCGCGGCCAAGCCGACGAAGCTGCGGCGCGTCATGGCTCCCATCAGAGCGTCCCCGCAGCCACGGATCCCCGGCCGCCGTCCGCCGTCCCGACGGCGTCGGCCGACCAGGCCGACTCGTCCGCCTCGGCGTCCGCCCAGCAGGGCTCAAGCACGGGCGCCTCCCCCAGGCCGAGCCGCTCGGCCACCGAACGGAGAAACGCGCCCTCCTCATTCACATAGGCGCGGGTCAGAGCTGCGAGCCCCTGGTAGAACGCCGTCTGGGCGTGCTCTTCCACCGCATCGCAGAACACGGGCAGCCACCCTTCCTGATGCTGGGCGAAAAACCCGCGCTGCAGCTGCACGGCCTCGGCCAGGGCCCCATCGTCGCCCGCGGCAAGGGCCGCGCTGGCCCGATCGATCAGCGTCGCGACGAATTGCAGCTCGAAGCCGAGATGATCCTCGGGGGTGGTGTTGTCGGCGGGAAGGTCGAGGCCGGCCCGACGGTAATAGGCCACGGCGCCATCGCGGGCATCCTGCATGAGCAGGCGCTCCTCGCTCGTGAACACCGACTCGTAGGGCGGTGCCAGAATGCGGTCGTAGCTGCCGGCCCCCAGAAACACCCGGGCGTATTCCACGGCCAGTTCCTGGCGCGTGCCGCCGTGGCGGTGGCGCAGGTACTCCTTCATGGTGGCCAGGGCCTCATCCACCGGCGATCCGTCGCCGGCGCACCCCAGATGGGCGAAGGCCTCGATCTGCTCGTCGGTCAGCTCGTACAGGTACAGGCTCGCGAGAAACCGGCAGAAGGCGGCGCGATTGTCATTGGCCGCTCGCATCTCGGCGCGCTCTTCCGCGCTCAGGGACAGCGGGTTTGGGGTCTGTTCCATCATCCTTCTCCTCCGACAGGCCGCCCGGCCGGGAGGGGCCGGGCCGGGCGGCGCGACAAACGGGGCTAGATGCCCACACCGAACAGGGACATGAGGGCCACCGATGCCGTCCACATGAGCACGCGGTAGGCCACCGAGCCGATGAACGCGCCGACGACGGCCACCACGGCCAGGGGCAGGGCGCTCGCCGTCTTCTTCATGCCGACAAGGCCGCAGGCCAAGGGGGCGATGCCGCCGCAGGCCATCACACCCACCCAGAACAGCACCGCGCCGTCACCGGCAGCGACGCCAGAGGCGAATCCCCACACGGCCGGAAGTACCACGGCTGCCAGGGCACCGGCAACGGTCAGCTGGGCCGCCCAGATGAGGGCCGCGTCGTCTTCCTTGCGCACCGCGCACAGCAGGTACCAGCACGCCGCACCAGAGGCCATGGCGCCGCCCAGATACCCAAGGGGCAGCGCCGGGGTGTTCCACGCCAGCTGGGAGGCCATCATGTAAGAGGACCCGCACGAGAAGCTGAACACGGCGGCCATGGCCACAGCCACGGCCCCGAGGGCCTTGCAGGCGCCGGCCGAGGCGCCGCGCCGGTACAGCAGCAGAAAGACGACGGCCACCACCACATCGATGCCGAGCAGCAGCGCCTCCAGGAAGATACCGGGGGCCGGATGGGCCAATACGGCCATGATGCGATCGACGTGGGACAGATGCGTCGCCGAGGCGAGGCCGCCGATCACGATGAGCGCGATGCCGACGACGATAGCGGGCACCACCGTCTTTCGCGCCAGCCCTTTGAAGGCGTCGATGCCGGCGCAGGCGACGAGCCACGCTCCCGCCCCGGACAGGGCGGTGAACAGAACGAGGGACCATTGGATTTCCATGCGTGCTCCTAACTACTCAGCCATGGGATAGGCCGCGGTGTGCGGATGGCCCTTGGGTTCGACGCGCTCCTGCCACTGACCGATCATGGAGGTCATGATGTAGCGGGTCGCCGGATTATTGCCCGCATCCTGCAGCGTGTGGATGTCGGCGTCGTCGTACTTCGCGAGCTCCTGGGCCGCAGCCGAGCTCGGATCGTCCAGATCCCCGTAGAAACGGGCGCCGGCCGCGCAGCTCTTCACGCAGGCGGGCACCTTGTCCTGGGACGTGAGATGGCCGCACAGGGTGCACTTCTCAACGCAGCGCTCGGCGGTGTTCCACGAGCGCACGCCGTAGGGGCAGGCCATCATGCAGTACTTGCAGCCGATGCACTTCTCCTTGTCCACCAACACGATGCCCGTCTTCTCATCGCGATAGCTGGCACCGGTGGGGCATACTGACACGCACGGAGCGCTCTCGCACTGCTGGCACATGGTGGGCAGGGCGTAGCGGGTCATATTGGGGTACTCCCCCACAGGACCCACGGTGAGCACCTTCGACCAGCGCTCGCCCAGGGCCACGCCGTTTTCCATCTTGCAAGCCACTTCGCACCCGAAGCACCCGGTGCAGCGGTCGAGGTTCACAACAATACAATTACGCGCCATAGTCGAACACATCCTCCGTCGCATCGCTGGGGGCGGGCATCCAGGGCTGGAACTGCTCGGGCCTCACCCACACGCTGTCCAAGATCTCATCGTCGCTCGGGCTCACCTTCACCTGGAAGCCGCGGAGGGTGTAGGTGCCGTACTCCGGGTTGTAGGGCGGGTCGTTCTTGGTGAGCACGTTGATGTTCATCACCTTGTACGCCTGGGCCGGATCGTCGGAGTCCAGCAGCTCGGGAGCCCAGAAGCGCTCCTGGTACACCACGCCCTTGGCGATGGCCGTCGTCACGTGGGCCATGCCGTGGGTCTTGCCGCGGCGGCTCTCGATATTCACCCACTGGCCATCGGCGATGCCGTACTTCTCGGCGTCAGCGGGATGAATCCACATCTCGGGCACGGGATAGATCTCGCGCAGGTAGGGAATGTTGCGCAGGGTGCCGTGGTGGTACATGGGCAGGCGGCCTTCAGTGAGCACCAGGGGGTACTCGGTATCGGTCAGGGGCGACTCGGCCGGCTCCACGTAGTAGCACAGAGGCTCGTAGTCGGCGCTCGCCGGCGGTAGCACCAGGGGCTTCTCCTCGGCGCACTGGGACCAAGGGGCGCCGGTGCGACCCAAGATGATGTTGGACTCGCAGTACACTTCCAGTTTCTTGGAAGGGGTCCCGAAGCCCTTGGGCTTGCCGGGGTTCTCCGGGTCATCGGCCAGGTAGGTCTGGTAGGTACGGTACTCCTCGGGCGTAGCCCACTGGATAACGCCCTGCTCGCAGGCCTCGTCCCAACTCATCTCCAGCTTGTTCAGGTGCTGCTTCTGCTTCTCGTACTCGTTCTTGTAGAACGGCGTGGTCATACAGGCCGCCTCGTCGAAGGCCTTGGGGCAATGCTCGTTGCCGAGCTCGGCGCACTTCTGCACGATCTGGGTCCAGATGATGCCCTCCTCCACGGTCTCGAACAGGTGGGTGACCGCCTGGCGCATGACGATGGTATTCAGCTGTGGGATGGTGAGGTTCGTCTCCAGCCACTCGGTGGTGGGCAGCAGCAGGTCGGCGCAGAGCACCGAGAAGGCCGTGGGATACATGAAGCACTGCACCACGTAGTCCAGCTTCGGCACGATCTCATCGAGGCAGGAGGAGTTGCCGAGCACCACGTGCTTGTTGCCCGAGCGCTCGATCCACATGTGAATCTGGTAGGGGTCGCCGTCCTTCATCGCCTTGAATACCGAGGGGATGTGGGCCATATCCCAGCACAGGATGCCCTTGTGCTCGATGGTGCCGCAGCGCTTGAGCACTTTTTCCTTGGAAAGCAGGCGCGGCGTGTTGCCCAGCTGGTCCTTACAGGGGGCCGGGGCGAACTTCTGAAGCATAGTGCCGGGCTTCTCCACATTGCCCATGAGGAACTCCAGGTTCAAAGCACCCAGGGCGCACTGCTGGGACTGCACGTACTGATCGATGCAGACGCCCTGCATGATGCCGGACTGCCCGTTGGGGTCGGTGTAAATCTCCAGAGCCCGCTCGATCTGATCGGCATCGAGCCAGCAGATCTCGGCACCCTTCTCCAGCGTCCATTCCTCGCAGGACTCCTTCAAGAGCTGGCCGCCCGTGGGGCACTGCATCCCGTTCACCTCGTAGGTGCCGAACAGGGGCGCGGCTACGCCCTCGTTGAACGGGTAGGTCACCACTACCGGCGCGTTGCTCGCCGGATCCCAGATGACGTAGTCCTCGTCGGTGCCGGGAAGACCGGCCTCGGTGGCCTTCAGCGTGAGACGCGTCTCGGGGTTGATGAGGTAGGGCATGTTCGTCCAAGTGCGGCAGAATTCCTCGTCGTACTTCTCGTTCTCCAGAATCCAGCGCGTCCAGGTGAGCAGCAGGGCCGCATCGGTGCCGGGCCGGATGGGCAGCCACACCTCGGCCTTGGCGGCGTCCAGGGTGTAGCGCGGGTCGATGACCACGGTGCGCAGGCCCTGCGGGCGGCAGCGCAGCTCGGCCAGGGCGCGGCCGCCGGTGGCCACCGAGGAATTGGAGGGATCGGTGCCCCACAGCACGAGAGAGGTCACGGGGCTGTCGGTGTAGTAGTAGTCCCAACCGTTGGAGTCGGAGAAGGACAGGTTGTTGGGCTTGCCGGCACCATAGGCCAGAAGGGACGCGCCCATGCGGGGCAGATAGCACTGCGAGCAGCCGGGCTCCCATACGTTGGGGGTGTTGATGGCCTCGCCGAAGCGCTTCACGTTCGAGAAGTGCGGATTGCCGCCACCGCCTGTGGACACCGAGATGGCCTCGGAGCCGTACTTGTCGGAAATCTCATTGATCTTGGTGGCCACCTCGGTCAGCGCGTCGGCCCAGGAGATGCGCTCCCACTGATTGCCGCCGCGCTCGCCCACCCGGCGCATGGGGTACTTGTTGCGGTTGGGATGGTACAGCGCCTGAATGCCCGCCAGGCCCTTGGCGCACACGCCGCCTTGGGACATGGGGCTTTCCGGATTGCCCTCGATCTTCACCACGCGACCGTCGCGCACGTGGGCCAGCACAGCGCAGCTGGCGATGCAGGCGCGGCACGAGGTTTTGTAGATCTTCACATCGGATGCTTCGTCGGCATGGGCCGGATCGACCGCCGTGAGGCTGTCCGCCGCGCTGATTCCCAAAGCGGCGACAGCGCCCATGGCCGCCGTGGATTTCAAGAACCCGCGGCGCGTGAGCGTAGCTTGGCTCATAAGCCTCCTCCTTCTGTCTTCTCTCTCGGTGCTTTTCTATGTCCCAGAAACGGCGGCGCGGCTAGGCCAGCAGCGCGCGCATGCGCTGGCCCGCCTCGGTCGTGCGCCAGACGCCGTCCCATGAGATACCGTCAACGGTCTCCAACTTCGAGATGAAATAGCCGGGATAAATGGGCTTGGGGAACGCGAGGGCGGGATGTCCCGCCAGCGCTTCCTCGATAGCGGCCTTGGAAGCCCCCGCCTCGCAGCAGGCCAGCACCGCGCCGTAGGCGCTGCGGTAGCCCTCCGGCTCTGCGGCCAGAAGCTCCTCGAAGCGCTTGGCCGGCTCAAACTCGGCCAAGGCCGCACGCCCCAGATCGGTGGTGCGCAGCAGGTAGTCGGTGGGCTGGTCGAGAAGGTCGCCAGCTTCGGCATGGGCCTCGACCGCCTCGGCACCGTCGGACCCGACGATCGCCTCGGCAGCCGCAGCATCGTCCTCGGGCACCGGGATGGATTCCACAGCTCCGCACTTCAGCAAGATGGCGTAGAGCGCATGGGGGCTCTGCATGGTGAGGGCCATGGCGCGCGAGCCCTCCACAGCCGCCTCGGCCTCGCGGAAGGGACGGGCCTCAAGCACCTCGCGCAAGCATCCGAGCAAGGCGAGCGTGTTCGCGCGATTGGCCGTCACAGCCGCGCGCACCTCGGCATAGGTATGGACAACCCCCTCGGCAGTCTCGGCCGGTCGGGCCACATCGGCGGCAACGGCCTCGGCGGCCCGAGCCTGCGCTTCGTCTATCGTCGTGTTCTCGTTCATGGGGCTCTCCTCGCCTCTCGTGCGTTGCCTGCACTCTACCGAGAAGCAAGGGAACTCCGAAACGTCCGCTATTGATGAAAAAGCGGGAATTCATTGGTGAGGGAGACATTGAAAGAGCCATCACCCATGGTTGGTGATGGCTCTTCAAAATGCCTGTTCAAATACTTTAATCGAGGTGAATAGCCTCGTGCGCGCCCTACTTCTCCAGCACGTCGATGGCCTCCACGAGGGAGCGCATGATGTTGCGGCGGGACAGGGCGCCCACAAGCTTGCCGTCGCACGCAAGCTTATCGTTACGGGCCGTAGTATCTTCCGAATCTCTCAAGCGATTTCGCAAGTCACGGCCACAGACTTGCCGGCGAAGGCGATGCCATAACGGATCGAGCCAGCCGTCCCCGCAGAAGAGTCATAGAAGCGCTCGTCGATTTGCGCCAGCGCCTGGCGTGCCACCAGCTCTAAATCGGCCTCCTGCTCGGCGCGCTTCAGCTCAAGAGTGACCAGGGGATCGCGAACAGGATCTGTCGGAGTCAGCTGTACATCGAAGCGGCCGCGCCCAGCCTCGCGATTCGAGATGGGAACGCCATAGCCGGGCACGTTGAACAGGAGGCCCATCATGAGCATGTGGTAGCTGCTCTCGGAAACAAGATCATGGAAACTCGCGCAATTCAAAAGCACGCTTTCCAATTCCCCAGCGAAGGCAGCCGCATCACCTGATACGAGGGCTCTGTGCAGGTCGTCGAGCATATCGCGGCCGCCGACAACCTGAGCGAAGCGACCGGTGATTTCGGAGGCGTAAAGCTTGGCGACCTCGCGATTGGGTATGCGCAGGGGACGCAGGCGATCGACATCGCCCGGAAGCGCCGTATCGTCGGTCGTGAGATAGCCGGCAAGATACAGCATCGACCACACCGCCTGTGGCGCCGTCTCCAAATCGGAAAACACGATGCGGGTATCCAGGGGCGCCCGCACGGTACCGTCGGGCTCGGCGAGCGCATAAAGGCGCTTCAGCATTTTATCGTCGGCATCCGCAACAAGGCCGCCCAGCACCGAGTTCGATGATGTATTTCCCCAATAGACATCGGGCAAGCAACCATTAGCGAAGTAGCTGAGAACGCTCCATGGGTTGTACACGTCAACGTCGCCAAAGCGATAGCCGTCATACCACTCGCGCGCCTGTGACACGCTGCTCGCGCTTCCCACGTACTCGGCAAGCACCTCCACTTCCGCTTGCGTGAACCCGAAACGCTCGTCGGAAACGACGTTCAGGGGCGTATCGACTTGCAAGTTGTTCAGGTCGGAGAAAATTGACTCCTTGGATATGCGCTGCACACCCGTCAGCACGGCGAAGGCCAGTGCGTCGTTACTCTTGAGGGCACCCGTAAGCCAGCGCTTGAGAAACGACACCACCTCATCGTAGCAACCATTCGGATGAGCCGCCATTACCGGCGCATCATACTCGTCAATGAGCACGACCACCGACTGTCCGTGGTGCCTCTGCAAAAGCACCGTCAACCGCAGCAGCGAGCGACCCAGCTGACCTATGTCCGCGCGACCCGAGGCAAGCTGACCGAACGCATCCTTGTCAAACTCATTCAGTCGGTCGCTCTCCATAAGGTAGCTGTGTCGGCCATACTCCTCAGCTACAGCATCGGAGAGCCAACTAATGAAATCGGAATAGCTCGCGCTCTTCAAGTTGTTGAGCGTGAACCTTACAACCGGGTAGGCGCCCTGATGGATCCGATAGCGTTCGTCGCGGGCATCCCATATGGCCAGGCCCTCGAACAGGCCGGCGTAGCTCTTTCCCGCATCAACCCCGACGGGAATCTCGAAGAAGCGCTGAAGCATAGAGAGATTGAGCGACTTGCCGAAACGGCGGGGCCGGCAGAACAGCGTAACCGCAGGACCTTTGTCGAGCACATCGGCGATGAGCATCGTCTTGTCGATGAACACCGAAGTCTCCGCCACGCTGGCAAAACGGTCGTTGCCGATGGGCAGTATCTTGTTGCCCGCCCGGTCGGACAGTCGCACATCGCCTTTCCGGAATACGCCGTCTTCGGGCACGCCCGTCATCTCAACCATCGCCACGCCTCCTTTCCCGCATCATCACTTGCGCCATTATACGACACCGTAGTCGGAACAAGAATCAATCCATCTCCCTCTTCCCCTCAATCAGCCCTTTTGGGTGGTGGGGTTCAACCCATCTGGGCGGTGCGAAAGGCCTGATGGAAGGCGCATGATTCGCTCCGTTGTCGATCCCAACGAAAACGGAAAAGGAGAGGATCATGACCATCGAGAAGATCGCAGGGGAAGCGAAAACAACGACGGGCGCCGCATACTCGCGCCGCAACTTCCTGAAGGGAGTCACGGCCGCAGGGCCGTTGGCTGCCTTCGGACTTGCGGGCTGCGCGCCCAAGACCACGAGCGAGATGGTCGCCACGGGCACTGCGGCTTCAAATGCGGCCGACGTCAACTGGGACGAGGAGACCGAAGTGCTCGTTGTGGGCTCCGGCTACGCCGGCCTGGCCGCCACCGTGGCCGAGGGCTGCAGCGACTACGACCCCGCTACCGCCTCTCGTGCCCGACTGGTGCGCCGAGAGCCTGCAAAATACCCTGGAATGCATCGCTCGTCGCCTTCTGCGGCGCCATCGTGCTCGCGCCGCGTTGGTTCACCGATCATCGCCGCCCTTGGGACTACGCGGTGCCCGCCGCAGCCGCCGCAGGCACCGTGCTCTACGCGCTCTCGCCCGCCCTCGCCCCCGGCGCAACACTCCCCGTCGCCTGCATTCTGCTCACCGGCGTATGCTACGGCTGGCTGGAGGCGCGGCTGTTCTTCGAGGCCGCCCGCCTGGAGAAGCTCGCCCACGTAGTGATCGCCCTGGCCGGGAGCCGCGTGGTGAAGGTCATCGTGGTAGCCGGGCTCGGCGCCCTGGGAAGCGCCTGGCAGATAGTCCTGGACGCCCTGGCCGTCATCGGCTGCGGGACCTGCCTCATCGCCGCCACCCGCGCCCTGGCCCACATGGAGACGCGACCGACCTCCACCGCCTGGAAGCTGCCCGTGACGGAACGCGCCGGCTTCATTGCCTTTGTCATCCTGTTCCCCGTGCTGAACGCCGTGGGCCGCGCCCTAAGCCCGCTGGGCTTCTGGGGCGATGTGGGCATCGTCGGCGCCGATGCGCTTCCCTCCATCTTGCCCGCCTGCGTCCTGTTCGCCGCTGTAGTAGCCGCCGTGTTCCACCACTGCGACGACGGCGGCATGTTCCCTCGCATGGCCGCGGCCCTGCTCATCTTATTGGGTGCCTTACTGCTCGCGGACAAGCCGACGCTGGAAAGTTTCGCCGTGCCCGAGGCCGTCATCCATAGCCTGTCCCTTTCCGTGGAGCTGCTGTCCCATTTCCTGTTCTGGCTCGCCGGCGTCATGGCAGCCCGCACCCTGGAGTGGCCGCCGCTGCGCAGCACCGCCATGGCCGAGCTCGTCATGAGCTCGGCCGCCATCCTGTTCAGCCTCATCCTGCAAGCTGCCTCAGGACTCGGACGCTTTATCGTCATCGCTGCCCTGTACGGAGCCGTAGCCGTGCTCATGGCCGTGGTGTGGAAGGCTTGGCAGACAGGCCACGAGGCGACAGAAGCGGCGTCTGTGAGCGACCTAACCGAAGCCTGCGCCCTCATCGCCGCCGAGCGCAACCTCTCCCCGCGCGAAGCCGAGGTGCTGGCACTTCTGGCCGTGGGTCGCAGCCGCACCTTCATCATGGAACAGTTCGTTATCTCGGACGCCACGGTGAAGAGCCACACCAACCACATCTACCAAAAGCTCGGCATTCATTCCAAACGGGAGCTCATCACACTGGCGCGGGAACGGTAGCGTCTCTGTCCTCCCACTCCGCCAAGCGGCGGTAGAACGTGGGCACGCTTACCCCCAGGCTCTCGGCCGCCGCGGCCGCCGTCCATTGCCTTGAGCGATAGCGCTCTACCGCCTCGCGCAGCATCAGCTCGTCGACGGGCTTGCGCTTGCGGCCGGATCGCACAGACGTCCCCACCCGCTCTCCCGCCGCCGCTTTGCCGCGACCCATCTTCTCGTGCAAAGGCAGGAGGACGCCGTAGAGCGCCTTCCGATCCGATGGGGAGAGCCGCGCCGACCCCACGATTACCTCGCGTCCCTCGCAGAGGGCGCGAAGCACCGCCGCCGCGCCTTGCCGGGAGCTCGCGGCCCGCGCGATAGCCTCTTCCACCTCTAACGCCTCGGTTAGCGGCGGCACGGCCCGGAAGTACAGATCATCGCCTATGTAGCGCGTCGGCGTCCGGATCAGCCATTCCAGCGGGTCCCAATAGGCCATGCCGCACCCCTCGAGGAGCTGCCAAAGGTCTTCCCGGTTCTCCATGGGAGCACGCTCGGCAATCAGCGTCGGCGTCCGGTTCGCGCGCTCATAGCGCGGCTTGCGAGCCGATAGATCGAAACCGGGAATGCCGGGGAAATCGGCAGCCCCCAGCAAGTCGATCACCGCATAGTCTGGCTCTAATTCGTAGCGAAATGATTCATCTTCCCACAGGGTATAGCGCACCAACCCCAGGACATAGGTGAAGCCGCCAGGCCCGTCGAGGCAGAGCTGAGCCTCGGTCACGTTCTCCCTCACAGGAACCTCCTTCCCAGCGAAGCGTGGGAAGCAACGAGAATTCCCTCGTAGCGAGCGCGAATCATATGGAGATAAAACTCCCGCTGTCCGGACGTGATCTGGGGAATATCGTCGATCAGCGTCACGATGCATCCCATGTCCACACGACCCATCACTTCCGACAACGCCCGATTGCACTCGTCGAAGGCAAGGCTGTTGATTACCTCGAAATACGAGCTCTTCTTGCCGTTGAGCTTGATTTGGGATGTTGGGAACGTGTATACGCGCCGCGCCGTCTCCTCGGGTGACGCCACGATAGCCGCCATCTCGTCCTCGTCGGTCAAGTTGGGGAAGAGACAGGATCCGTTGTCGAACACGGGAGCGAGCCGATAGGCCCCTTGGCACTTGATGAAACCCCAGTTCGCTCCATGGCGGTCGAAGTTTCCAAGCAGAGCATCTACGATGAACATTTCCCAGAACATCGAAATCGTCTCGGCCACATCGGTGAGCTTCGAGTTGTCACGCAGCATGCGCATGATGTCCTCGTAATCGTACTGGTAGGACTCCTTGTCGGAATCGAGCGTGCTCTCCCCCACATCGTTGAAGGGCACGAACTGCTCCCCTTCGGCTACAAAGCTCTTACAGGCGACAACCTCCTCGCCATGGCGCAGACCGAGGAACACCTTCTGCGCTGGATAACCCAAGGCGTCGAAGATACGCGAACCCAGGTACTCGGAGAAATGGTTGTTGCGAAGGCCGAAGGGGGTGCGCTTGCGGAACTTCAGCATGTACTCACAGGGCTTCCCCGTTCCGTCGGGCACCAGAATGGCCTCCTTGCGCTCCGAGCCACCGTACTGCACGTCGCTTAATGGGTATGATGAGAAGTCAATGAGCTCCATTGCTGTTCCTATCAAAATTAGGTTTTTATTTTGATAGGAACAGTATAGACCTACTCTATCAAAATATAAAATGCTTTTTGAAGTACTTGGGTTGTTAGTGAACCTCAGTCTCTCCCAAAACCATTTCGCACGAGAAACCCGACCCCGCACTCAGAACCACCGCCGTCTCCCCTTTCCAGCTTAAGGCTCCCACATACGGGAGAAATTACCCCCCATGCGGCCGGGGTAGACAACGGCTCATTGCTGCATCGTGAAACGGCCCGCATGAAGCGGGCCGTTTGAAGACGTAGAGTTTTACGAATGAAGAGCAGACCCCGCAGATCGCGGGCAACCTTTCGGCGCGGGCAGCTCGATGACCTCCCTTGCAAAAGTGCCAGTACGCTACCGCTCCAGGATATCGATGGCCTCCACGAGGGAGCGCATGATGTTGCGGCGGGACAGGGCGCCCACGAGCTTGCCGCCCTCCACCACCGGCACCTTCTTGATGCGCTTCGTGGCGAACAAGGTGCACACCTCGTCGATGGGCGTGGAGGCCTCCACCGACACCACGCGGTGGGTGGCCACGGCCATGACGTTCAGGGCCATGAGCTCCTTGAGGCGCGTGAGGGCCGCCTCGTCGTCGATGTAGCGGTAGCCGTTGCGCAGGGTGGAGTCCACAAGGGCGATCTCGGTCTTGCCGAGGTAGCTGGCCACGTCGCCGTCGGAGACGAAGCCCACCAGATCGCCGGCGTCGTTCACCACGGGCAGACCGCTCGTCTGGTTGGCGTCCATGAGGCGGATGACCTCCTCCATGGTAGCGCCGTCGCCCACGCAGACCGGCTCGCGATTCATCACGTCGGAAGCCACGTAGATGCGATTCTCGTCGATGGCCTCGTCGCGGGCGGCATCCACGGCCACACCGGAGATGCCAGCGGCGTAGTCGGTCAGCTCCTCGCCGCGCTCGACCGCCGTGGCCGCAGCCGCTGCCTTATCGTTGCGGCGATTGCGCACGAAGCAGATGATGACGAGAGCCGCCACGACCATGAGGGCGAAGGTGGTCGTGTAGGCCATGTGCTCGCCGATATAGGCCTGCTCCAAGGCCGAGGCTTCCGGCGCCACCCACGGCGCCAGGGCCGACACCGACACGAGCACCGCCGTACCGAAGGAGCCCGCCACCTGGTTCATGGTGTTGGAAAGGCCCTGAGCGTGCTGGATCACGCGGTTGTCCAGGGAGTTCACGCCCCAGGTGTTCAGCGGGGTCATGGTGAACTGCAAGCCGACAATGAGCGTGGTATAGGTGAGCACCACGGCGATGAAGCCGGCATCCATGCCCAGGCGCGCCAGGCCCGAGGCCCCCAGCACGGCCACGAGCACACCGGGCACCGCCACTTTCCGCACGCCGAAGCGGTCGAACAGGCGGCCCGACACGAGACCCGTGAAGGCGCCGATCACCGCGCCGGGCAGCATGGCCACGCCGGACATAGTGGCCGAGAAGCCCAGGGTGCCCTGCATGTACAGAGGCGTGATGACCTCGCAGCCCAAAAGCGCCGCCTGTACGATGATGATGACGCAAGCGGCCGTGGCATAGGGGCGCGTCTTCAGGATGCGCACATTCAGCATGGGCTCCGGCAGCTTCAGCTGACGGCGCACATACAGGGCCACAAGCACCATACCCAGGGCGATGAGCCCCAGGGTAAGGGCCATGTTGTCCGTAGAGGCGAAGGTGGACAGCCCGTAGAGCAGGCACACGAGGCCCACCGTGGACAGGGCCACGGACAGCTTGTCGAAGGTGGTGCGGGCGAAATCGCCGTAGTTGCGCAGCAGCCGCGCCGACAGGCCGACCACCACCACGCCGAGGACGGTTACGATGGCGAAGAGCGCCCGCCAGCCCACGCTGTCCACGAGCAGGCCCGACAGCGACGGGCCCACGGCCGGGGCGAAGCCGATGATGAGTCCGATAACGCCCATGGCCGTGCCGCGCTTCTCGCGGGGGAACACGAGCAGGATCACCGTGAACACCATGGGCATCGACATGCCCGTGCACGCCGCCTGCAACACGCGGCCCAGCAGCAGCACCCAAAAGTTGGGCGCAATAGCCGCCGCCAGGCTGCCAGCCGTGAACAGCGCGAACGCCGAGATGAACAGCTGGCGCGTGCTGAACCGCCCGATCAAGTAGGCCGACAGCGGAATGACGACCGCCTCCACAAGCGAGTAGCCGCTCGTCAGCCACTGCACCGTGGTGGCATCCACCGCCAAGTCGTTCATGATGGCCGGCAGTGCCGGCGACAGCAGCGTCTGGTTCAACACCGCCAGAAGCACGCCCACCAAAAGCACGCCCACCATAACCAATTCTTTTCTCTCCACGCCTAAAGCCATGCTCGCCCAACCTCTCTCGTCTCGTCCGTGAAAAAAGCGAATGTTCTGATGCTATCGACTCTCCTGAAAAAGAGAAGAGGCCGCTCGGCAAGCGGCCTCTTCGCAATCGGCGGAAATCAACGAGAGAAGATGCGGGAGGGCGGCGGGGCCGTTGGCCGAGGCCTCTGAACGCCAAAAAGAAAGGGTGGTCGAAGACCACCCAGTCAAAGCATGAAGGAGCGAAGCGCCTGAGCCGAAGGCGAACAGCGGAGCGGGGGCTCGGACAACGGCCCCGCCGCCCTCCCGCAGCCGCCCCTACGCCGTGGTCTTCACGGCGCCCTTGTCGCAGCGGTTGCCCCAGCTGTCGATGATGTCCTTGTCGCGGTAGACGC